>JBMOMD010000017.1:0-1860 GCA_049325295.1 Nitrospirota bacterium | reverse complement strand
CCACGCCGCGGGTCGACACATTGACCAGCTTCGTCACCCCACTTGCATCCATCTCCGTCACGCCAAAGAGGCCGACTCCGGTCCCGCCGTTCACCCCACTCATGATGACTGAGTAGGGTCCTGGCGGAAGTGTAATCAGCACGGCGGATTCCCTGATACATCCTGGCGGCGTCACAGATTGCATTGGATTTGGTTGGCAGGGGTCGCGCCCCGTCGCGATGATCTCCGATGCATTTCCGCACGCCGTGGCGGGGCTCAGACAGAGCGGATCAGTTGTTTGCCAGTTGTCGTTACGTGCGATCACTGTCTGTCCTGAGTACACGTCGATCTTCGGATTCGCCAGGGTTCCCGGCACATTGAATGGCGCCCCGCTCAGTGACGGCCCTCGTCCACGAATCAGAACCGTTTTCGGAGCATCCCCACCGATAATGAATCCCCCGTACATGAGATCGGGGGAGGTTGACACCGGACCTCGGGTCGAGAGGTTAGTTAAACGACTCGTCTCTGCGGTGGTGAATGTGAAGTCCGCGCTCGTCCCGATATTTCCCGCCGCGTCGGGGCTGGTGACCCGGAAATGGTACGTAGTCGACGGCGAGAGACCCGACAACGTCATGCTGTGATTGGTGACAAGCGTAATGTTCAGCGGCGTAGTGCTCCCATGGGCTGTTGTCGTGCCGTACTCGACCTGGGATTCCGAGGGCTCGTTCGTGGTCCAGGTGACCGTGGCTCCCGTGGAAGTCACGTCACTTGCCGCTACCGCGGAGATCACCGGAGGAGTCGTGTCCGCCGTCAACGCGGATGTGAACGTTGCATCGCTGCTCATCGCAGCGTTTCCTGCTGCGTCCTGGCTAATGATTCTATAATGGTACATGGTGCCTCGGGCCAAACCCTGCAGCGTGACGCGATGGCTGGTCACCAGCGTGGAATCAAGGGGGGAGGAGGCGCCGTACGCCGAGGTCAGGCCGAATTCAACCCGGGACGTGGCCGGTTCGTTGGTGACCCATGAAAGCGACGCGCTGGAAGACGAAGGGCTGACCGCCGCAATCGACGAGAGCTGCGGCGGGGTCGTGTCCGGGATCGTCTTGCTGACTTCGTTGGAGTACACACTCTCGCTGTTGAGCGCCGTATACGCCGTCACAGCGAAATAGTAGGTTCGTCCTTCCACCAACCCGTCGACCGTGTAGCGCGTGACGTTGCTCACGTCGAGCCGCTGCGAATACGGTCGCGATTCGCCGTAATAGACCCGGTAGCCCGCCAGGGTTGGTTCGGAATTGGGGTTCCACGACAGGACAGCCGTTCCCGCCCAGACGTTCGACGCGATCATCAACGCAGCCGATGCCACGAGGACGATCTGGAACCCCAAAGTTCCCAAATTGCATTTGCCCATGTTGCCCTTACGAGCAGAGAACAAGAGCAAGAGCGATGCCAAGGTGTTACGGTTCAATTTCGTGAAGGCTCAGTGGTGATCCGCCAATAACTTGGCACTCGCTGGCGCATAAAGCTCAGGCATTTGGCTGGCTGTGGCGCTCCCCAACAAGAAGTCCGCGAACTGGCTAAGATTCACTCTCCGGGCACACCTCCATTGGCCCTACGGGGTGACTTCGTTGACTCCCACCTGTGCAGCTCCGGTTCCCCCACTGACGCCACTCGTGATCACCGAATAGGGTCCTGGGGGCAGTGTAATCAGGATGGCGGCTTCGTTCGCACACCCCGGCGGTGCCACGGACTGCCCCGGGTTCGGCACGCAGGGATCTAAACCCGTGGCCGTGATCTGAGTCGGGGTACCACACGCGATAGCGGGACTCAGACACAGCGGGTCGCTCGTCTGCCAGTTGTCATTCCGTGCAATCAGCGTTTGCC
>JBMOMD010000016.1:0-1870 GCA_049325295.1 Nitrospirota bacterium | reverse complement strand
CGACTCGCGAAGCCTACTCGAAGCCGCAACTTTATCAGCCGGAAGTCGCGCTCGTCGCGCCCGGTGGTCTGGAAACGCTGACTGACACGCTGGCGCGTCCGTTGTCCGAATGGAGCGAATCGTAGGTTGGGACTCTGTCCTGAGTATCACCCACAATTTTTCAAGCGGTTTGTAATTTTGGGAGTCGAGTCTGGCGATGGCTGTGGGGTTTTACGGCGTTTTGGCCTTGGTACGGAAGTTGATCTGGTAGGTCGTCAGGCGACAAAGATCGGGGGTGGTCTTCACGACGTTCTAGCGAAGGAGGAACGAACAGGGTCGCGGAGGGCCGCGCGCCTCCAGCGGCGCGCGGTCGGGGAGGGAGCGAAACGTGGCCGCGATGATTTGGGATCCGCAGACTTGGGCCGAACACGAATTTGGGGACTGTGAACTGGGCGATCGTCGCCGGAACAAGCGACTGAAGAAACTGGCGGTGCAGATGGCGGCGCGGCCCGACGGCAGTACCCCCGATCAACTGGAGACGTGGGCTGACTTGAAGGCCGCGTATCGGCTGTTCGACTCGGACGACGTCTCGTTTCAGGCGATCGTCGCGCCGCACCACCGGCGAACGCGCGAAGACGGCCAAGCGGGGGACGTGAAATTGATTCTCAACGACACCACCGAACTGGACTTCACGGCGCATCGGAATACGGACGGGCTGGGCCCGATCGGCAACGGGGGCGGGCGTGGATTCTTCGTGCATTCGGGATTGATGATCGACGCCCTGACGAAACAGACCGACGGCATGGCGGGCCAGGAGATTTTCTATCGCCCCCCGACCGGCACGAAGAAGGGCGCGAAGAACTCGCGGCGGCGCGATCCGAACCGCGAGTCGGCCGTGTGGGGCCGCTTGATGGACCGCATCGGTGCGCCGCCGCCGGACGTGAGGTGGATTCACGTCTGCGACCGCGGCGCGGATGACTACGAAGTGTTCCTGCGGGCCCAGTTCCACCGCTGCGGCTTCGTGATCCGCGCGGCGCGACTGAACCGCAAGGTGCATACGCTCGACGGCCGCGGGCTGACGCTGGCGCAGTTCCTGGATGAGTTGCCGTCGCACGGCGAACGGCCGATCGCGGTGAAGGCCACGACGCAGCAGCCAGGGCGCACGGCGCGCGTGGCGCTGCGGTTCGGCGAACTGTTCTTGCCGCTGCCCACCGTGCTCACGCCGTGGCTGAAGGAGCATCGGCCGAGCGCTGCGTTGCGGCTGCGCGTGGTGGAGCTGCGCGAACTCTCGCCGCCCGCCGGGGCCACGCCCGTTCGCTGGGTGTTGTACACGACCGAAGCGGCCGACACGCTGGACGCGGCCAACCGCGTGATCGAGTACTATGAACAGCGTCCGATGATCGAGGATTTTCACAAGTGCTGGAAGACGGGCTGCCATGTGGAAGAGCGTCAATACGCCACGGCCGCGCGTTTGGAGCGCGTGGCGGGCTTGCTGTCGGTGGTGGCGGTGCGGCTGTTGCAACTGCGGACGGCCGCGCGCGAGACCCCCGCCCGCCCGGCCGCCGAGGTGGCCCCACACGCCTGGATCGAGATGCTTCGAACGGTGCGGAAGATTCCGGCCACGCGACCACTGACGATCCGCGATTTCGTGCGCCAACTGGCCGGCCTGGGCGGCCACCTGCTCCGCAAGGGCGACGGTGAGCCCGGCTGGATCACGCTCTGGCGCGGCTATGAAAAACTTCAACTCTTGCTCCGCGGCGCCCAAGCGTCGAGAAAGAGATGTGGGTAATACTCAGCCGAGGGCGGCCATCCTACAAATCAAAACACCTTCGCTTCGCGTCCGTCCACAATCACTTGGCTGCCGACTTTCGCAAAGCCGCTGCGGAGGTAC
>JBMOMD010000015.1:0-126620 GCA_049325295.1 Nitrospirota bacterium | reverse complement strand
CTCGCACCCGCGTACCATCCAACGAACCCAAGGTCCAGTAATCCCCAGATTGTTGGCACGTTATCCGACCTCAAAGGGGATCTCCACCGTGAGCCGTGGCTGCCTAACGCCCGAACTAACCCGCCGGGCACCGACTCAACGAGCAGAGCGAGTGAGCCCCGCTGAAGTCCGGTCGGGTTGAGTGAATTGTTAGACCGGGCTCCGGTTGCAGCATACAGCGCCGTCTCACCGATGGGTGCGTGGCCTGTGCGGACCACCCGCCTCGACCGGAGGCCAGACGAGTGATGTGATGTCTCGACCCTGCCACAGCCTGAACCCCGATACCCGACACGATGGTCCATGCCTCCTGAACTTGCTGTACACCTCTGCGGTCTAACGGTTTGGCGCTCAGCTGCCTGGCGCCGCGAACCATCATGCCACGACCGGAGGCCGGGCGCGCGACGACCTCGGACCGCCCGGCCGACGGCCGACCAACGCCGCGTGCCGACCAAGCGGCGCCAGGTCAGCTGCAGCGGCTTGTTAGGCCGAGTTCGTGCCGAGCGAGATGAGGCGGTGAGCGGGAAGCCCCGCCTTCAGCAGCGCTTCGTGAAGGGCCCGAAGTCGCTCAGCGGATAGCGACGAGAAGAGGAAGCGAGCGTGGGAGTTGTAGTAGAACCCTTGCGCACCGAGCTCGTGGAGTTCCCGAAGCTTTGCCTGAAGCTGCGGCAGCGAATCGGCACTCCGCGAGAAGGACTGGTCGAAGACGAACACGATTGCGTGCCGCTCGAGGTGGCTCGCGATGCTGGGAATCGATGTATGCCGGCGAGACTGGCGCGCCGCGATGCCGGTATCCGGGTCCAGGAACAGCGCCGATTTATCAGCGGATTGCGCTTCTCGAATGTGGCGAGCACCAAGGAACTCCAGGAACGCGGACTCGGTGGACTCCCAGTCTCCGGTGGGCATGGGATCAACGTGCACCGTGTAGCCGAGAGAGCGAAGTGCCCCGACGAAGAAGCGCTTGACGATGTCGTAGGAGTCTCCGAACCAGTCGCGGTTCATTTCTTCTCCGACCACGCGGCCTAACGATGAAACTAACCCGCCGGTTCCCGACGCACCGAGCGGAGCGAGTGCGCCCAGCTTCCACCCGGTCGGGTTGAGTGCATTGTTAGACCTGAAATGGGTTGCGGCGTAGCGCGCCGTCTCACCGCGGAGTGCGTGGCCTGTGCGGACCACCCGCCCCGACCGGAGGCTAGACGGGCGATGTGATGTCTCGACCCGGCCACGGCCTGACCCCCGATACCCGACACGATGCTCCATGCCTCCTGAACTTGCTGTACACCTCTGCGGTCTAACATTTATATTAGACGGCACACTGCCGTCTTTAATTACGGATGCCTTTCACGTATAATCTTGTTCCTGCGTAAAGTCAACAGGTTCTGGAGGACGCAGCCATGACGTCGTATTTAAGTGCGGCTGAATCGGGACCTCTGCAGAAACCGCGCTTGCTGGATCGTCTTCGTGAGGCCATTCGGGTCCGGCACTACAGCATCCGCACCGAAGAAGCCTACGTTCATTGGGTCAAGCGTTACATCTTCTTTCACAAGAAGCGCCATCCGGACGAGATGGGGCGGCCAGAGGTCGAGGCGTTTCTCACCGACTTGGCGGTAAACGGTCGGGTGGCGGCGGCCACCCAGAATCAGGCGCTCAATGCGATCGTGTTTCTCTATAAGGAGGTGCTCCGGCGCGATGTCGGCCAGTTCGAACGCATGGTGTGGGCCACACGTCATCCGCGTGTGCCGGTGGTCCTCACCGTTGCCGAGGTCAAGGCGGTGCTATCGAGGGTTGAGGGTGTGCCAGGGCTCATGGCGAGAATCCTCTATGGGGCGGGCCTGCGCGTGATGGAGTGTTGTCAGATGCGGGTGAAGGATGTGGACTTTGCGTACCGGCAGATCACGGTGCGAGACGGCAAAGGCCATAAGGATCGGGTCACGATGTTGCCGGCGTCGGTGGCGGAAGCGCTCACGGCGCATTTGGCGCGGGTGAAGGCGCTTCACGAGCAGGACCTTGCCGCCGGTTTCGGCGCGGTGTATTTGCCTGACGCCCTTGAACGAAAGTATCCGAACGCGAACCGCGAGTGGGGATGGCAGTATGTGTTTCCGGCGTCGAAACGATCGGTGGATCCTCGGTCTGGCGTGGTGCGTCGCCACCATCTGGATCCGTCGGTGGTGCAGCGGGCCGTCAAATCGGCGGTGCGCGCGACCGGGCTGACCAAGCCCGCGACCTGTCACACGTTCCGCCACTCATTTGCGACGCACTTGTTGGCCAATGGGTCCGATATCAGAACCGTGCAGGAATTGCTCGGGCATGAAGACGTGAAGACCACCATGATCTACACCCACGTGTTGCAGCGCGGGGCGGGTGGCGTGAAGAGCCCTCTGGATTTCACAGGCTGCTGAAAAAGGCCGTCTGCGGCGTTGCCGCTGCGCATGCTTCGCCAAGCCAGCGGAACAGAGCATCGACAGCGCCAAGGGGCGTCGCAGTGGGCTTTCCGCTCCTCACGTACGCACTTAGTACGCTCCGGTGCGGTGCTCGCGGCGCCTTGCATCCGGAGCTTTTTGAGCAGCCTGCAAAAGCTGATCGAGGCCTGCAATGAGCGGGATTACGTCGCGGCAACTCAAGGCGCTCTGGGCGCTCTCGCATCGCGCGGGGCTGGATGATGCGGCGTTGCATGCGTTGGTGAAGGAGCGGACCGGGCATGCGTCGGTGCGCGAGTTGTTGCAGAGCGAGGCCGGGGCGGTGATCGAGGAGTTGGCGGCGAAAGTCGAAGGGCGGCCGGTGGTGGTCCCGAAGCCCGGTGCGGCCACGCGGGCGCAGCAAGCCTTGCTGGTGCGATTGGCGGAGCAGATGCAGTGGCCGCCGGAGCGGTTGCCCGCGCTGGCGCGGCGGATGTATGGGGCGCAGACAATTCGCGAGTTGACGGTGAAGCAGGCGTCGGGGTTGATTGAGGCGCTGAAGGCGATGGCGGAAAGATCGGGGCGGGCGGCCTAAGGTAGGGGCACGGCATGCCGTGGGTGCGCGCATCGTAGGGGCGACCGGCCGGTCGCCCCAACGAGCCCGGTGGTTCAAAGAGGAATGTTGCGGCCGCGCGGCGGCGTGGTGTGGGACGTCTGGAACCGCTGCTCTTCACGCGCCACTTTCTCCACTTTTTCCGCTTGGTCCTGGCACGGCACGCAGAGCCGGGCGAAGGGTTCGGCTTTGAGGCGCGGGATCGGGATCACCGTGTCGCAGGATTCGCAGCGGCCGTAGCTGCCTTCTTCCACGCGGCGGAACGCTTCCGCGATGTCCTTGTAGGTGCGGTAGCGCATTTCGAGCAAGGCGTAATCCACGCCTTCGCCCAGGTCCTTGGTGGCCAGGTCTTCCATGTCCATGACCAGATCGGGTTCGCGCGCGCCCGGAGGGGAGAGGCGGCGGCCGATCTGGTCTTCGATGTCGCGGACCGTTTGTTGTCGCGCGGCGTGCAGGAGCGCGCGGAGTTCTTCCTGGCGTTGCGGACTGATGCGAGGCTTGGTCATGACACGGCTCCTTCGGCCTGACTCCCGCCGTGGCGTTTGGACCGGGCGGGGGTCGCGTTGTGACGGGGCGCGCAGATCACGGTGCTGGCCTGCGGGCCTTTTTCGCCCTCGGCTTCCACGTACCGGACGGTCTCGCCCACTTCGAGATGGTCGAACGCCTCGTGCAGCACGCTGTTGCGGTGAAAATAGATGTCGCGGCCGTCGGGCGTTTCCAGAAACCCGTAGCCCTCGATCGGGAACAGGCGGCTTACCCGCGCGTGCGGCTGCGCTTCTTCGCGCGGCACCACCGCGTCGATCTGCTGCTGCCGGCGGCGGTCGCGCAGGCGACGCCGGGCCGCGTTGAACGCGTCGCGGATCGCCACGTAGAGGTCTTCGTTTTCTTCGCGCTTGATGACCAGTTCCGCGCCCGGGATGGTCAAGTCGATGCGGACGTTGTAGAGAATGCCCTGGTGCTGGTGTTTGTGCGGGACTTCGACCAGGACTCGGCAGCCGATGATCTGGTTGTCCACGGCTTCGAGTTTGGCGGCTTTGTCTTGGATGGTGGTCTTCGCGGCGTCGGACAGCGACATGTTGCGGACGGTAATCTGCAACGGGTGTTTCATGTTTCCTCCGTGAGCCTGTTCATAAGGGACCATCCGCGGCGTTGCCGCTGCGCTTGCTTCGCCAAGCCAGCGGAACGGAGCATTGACAGCGCCAAAGGGCGTCGCAGTGGGCTTTCCGCTCCTCACGTACGCACTTAGTACGCTCCGGTGCGGTGCTCGCGGCGCCTTGCGTCTGGCCCGCTTCTGAACAGGCTCTCATCTGCGATGAGATTTTTGTAGGGGCGTATGGCCATACGCCCATCTCTACGTCACCGTGACTTCGACGGTTTTGGGCTTGGCTTTTTCGGATTTGTTCAAGTGCACGACCAACACGCCGTTTTTGAATTCCGCGTTGACTTTCGCGGGGTCGGCGTCTTCGGGCAGGGTGAAGCTGCGCGAAAACGAGCCGTAGGCGCGTTCGATGCGGTGGAACTTCTTGCCCTTTTCTTCCTTTTCACGGGTGCGTTCGCCCGAGATGGTGAGCACGTCGTCCTGGACCGTGACCTTCACGTCTTCGCGTTTGATCTCGGGCAACTCGGCCTTGATCACGTACTCTTTTTCGTGTTCGATCACGTCCACCAGCGGCGCCCAGTCCACCAAGGTCATTTTCTCCTCGCGCTCGCCTTCCTTGCGGACCGGGGCGCGGCCGAACATGGTGGACAGACGGTTTTGCAGATCGTCGAGTTCCCTGAACGGATCCCATCGGGACAATGCATTCATTTCCACTCTCCTCCTGTGTGAAAGTGAAGTGAATACCTCAATCCTGTGGCTCCAACCTAGCAAATCCGCGCGGCGCGCGGCAACCCCCCACGGGGTGGGATCATCGGCGCAATCGGGTGATGAGCCTCATCCGTTTGGAGGAGTGGACTCTCCGGAGGCGGATCTGTAGGCTAGGGCGATGCCGACTGGAGCTCATGTCACGAGACATCGCGCGGCCGAGCCCCATCCCGAATCCGCCGCCGGACTCGATCGCTGGCACCGGATGGAGGCGGACGAGGCCCTTCGCGCGCTCAAGACCTCGCGCAAGGGGCTGTCGAGCGTCGAGGCCGAGCGGCGGCTCACCACACACGGCCTCAACGCGTTGCCGGCCGGCGGCCGCACGAAACTGTGGGCCGCGATCGTGAGCCAGCTCGAGGACGTGATGATCGTGGTCCTGCTCGCCGCGGCCGTGATCGCGTGGACCATGGGCGACGTGGGCGACGCCGCGTTGATCGCGGCGGTGGTGTTGATCAACCTCGCGCTCGGGCTGGGCCAACACGTGCGCGCGGAGCGCGCGGTGGCCGCGCTCCGGCAACTTGAACAGCCGGTGGCCGCGGTCCGGCGCGACGATCGCGTGCTCAGCGTGCCGTCGGCCCATCTGGTGCCGGGCGATCTGGTGATGCTCGATGCCGGGGACCGCGTGCCGGCCGATGGACGATTGATCGAAGCCGTCCAACTCCGGGTCGACGAATCCTCGTTGACCGGCGAATCCGTGCCCGCGAACAAACACGTGCGGCGACTCCCGGCCGCGGCGCCGCCCCTAGGCGACCGCGTCAACATGGCGTACATGGGCACCACGGTGGTGGCCGGCCGCGGGGTCGCGGTGGTGACCGAGACCGGCATGACCGCGGAACTGGGGCGGATCGCGGGTTTGCTCCAGACCGTGGAAGAACCGCCCACCCCGCTGCAACGGCGGCTGAACGAGCTCGGCAAACGTCTGGCGGCGGCGACCGTGATCCTGACCTCGCTGGTGTTCGTGGTGGGCGTGTGGCGGGGCGAGCCCATCACGCTCATGTTGTTGACCGCGGTGAGCCTGGCCGTGGCCGTGATCCCGGAAGGTTTGCCCGCGATGGTGGCGATCGTGCTGGCCTTGGGCGCGTTGCGCATGGCGCGGCGGCACGCGCTGATTCGCAAGCTCCCGGCCGTGGAAACCCTGGGCTGCGTGACCACGATCTGTTCGGACAAGACCGGGACCCTGACGCAGAACGTGATGTCGGTGGCGTTGATCGCGCAGGGCGGGCGTTTGGTCGAAGTCACCGGGGAGGCGTACCGGCCGGAGGGCGCGTTTATCGAGGGCGGGCGCCCGATCGATCCCCGGACCGACGAGGCCCTCGCGCGGCTCCTGCGCTCCGCGGCCTTGTGCGCCAACGCGCGGCTGCAATTGCACGAGGAGCAATGGACCGTGCTCGGCGATCCCACCGAAGGCGCCCTGCTCGCGGCCGCGGCCAAGGCCGGGTTGTGGAAGGAGACCTTGGAGAGCGAGTACCCGCGCCTGGCCGAGTTGCCGTTCGACTCGGACCGCAAAATGATGAGCACCATCCACCAGGACCGCGCGGGCCGCCTGTGGGTGTTGACCAAGGGCGGGATCGACGAGGTGCTCGCGCGGTCCACCCGGGTGACGTGGGACGGCGCCGATGAACCGCTCACGCGCTCGCGGCGCGAGCAGCTCACGCGCATCAACCGCGAATTGTCGTCCGACGGGGTGCGGGTGATCGCGTGCGCCCTCCGGCCGCTGGAGGCCTTGCCGCACGCCGAGGACCTGGCCGGCGTGGAGGCCGACCTGTGTGTTCTGGGCTTGTTCGGGATGATGGACCCGCCGCGGTCGGAGGTCAAAGCCGCGGTGGCGCGCTGTCGCGAGGCCGGTATCCGGCCGGTGATGATCACCGGCGACCATCGGGTCACGGCCGAAGCCATCGCCGTAAACCTGGGGATCAAGACGCCGAGCGACGCGGTCCTGACGGGCGAAGACGTGGAGCGCATGGATCCGGACGCGTTGGAGCGCGAGGCCGGACGCGTTGCGGTCTACGCCCGGGTCTCGCCCGCGCACAAGGTCAAGATCGTGACCGCGCTCAAGCGGCGCGGCGAGGTGGTGGCCATGACCGGCGACGGGGTGAACGACGCGCCCGCGCTCAAGACCGCGGACATCGGCGTGTCGATGGGACGCGGCGGCACCCACGTGGCCCGCGAAGCCTCCCACATGGTGCTGCTGGACGATAACTTCTCGACCATCGTCGCGGCGGTTGAAGAGGGACGCATCATCTATGCTAATATCCGCAAGTTCACGCGGTACATGCTCTCGACCAATAGCGGGGAGATCCTGACCGTGCTGCTGGCGATGCTGGTCGGCCTCCCGATTCCGCTGCTGCCCGTGCAGATCTTGTGGATCAACCTGGTGTCGGACGGACTCCCGGCGTTGGCGCTGGGGTTCGAGCCGCCCGAACGCGCGGTGATGAGCCGCCCCCCGCGGCGACCGAACGAATCCATCTTCGCGGACGGCATGGGCGCGCACATCATCTGGGTGGGTCTGTTGATGGGCGCCGGCACCGCGGCCGTGTTCGCGTGGGCCCTGGCGCAGGGCGATCCGGCGCGCGCCCGCACCATGGCCTTCTTCACGATCACGGCGTTCCAGATGTTTCACGTGCTCGCCATTCGGTCCGAGCGCGAGTCATTGTGGGCGATCGGCCTGTGGTCGAACCCGCGATTGCTGGCCGCGGTGGTCTTGGCCGTGGGCGCGCAATTGGCGCTCACGTACCACCCGGTGCTGCAAACGTTCTTCCACACCACCGCGCTGAGCGGGCGAGATCTCGCGCTGTGCGGAGCGGTGGCGTCGTCGGTGTATGTGGCGGTGGAGGCGGAGAAATGGTGGCGACGCCTGCGGGATCAGCGCGTCGACGCGCGTATAGCCTTATGATGAGAGGTTCAATCAGCCCGTTCAGAGATCGGCCGGATGCCGGGCGCCGCGAGCACCGCACCGGAGCGTACTGAGTGCGTACGTGAGGAGCGGATGCGCAGCGGCAACGCCGCAGACGGCCGTTGATGAACGGGCTCCACTGGAGGGCAAATGACATCCATTAAACGCATCCTCGTCCCCACCGACTTCTCCAACTGCTCCCGCGACGCGCTGGAGTATGCCCTGGATCTGGCGGATCGGTTGAACGCGGAGGTCCACGTGGTGCACGTGTTCGAGCGGCCGGTCTATTTCGAGGTGGGCGTGTCTCACAGTCTGCAACTGCGGCACAACGTGGACGAGTGGATACGGGATCTCAAGGCCGGGGCGACCAAACAGTTGGACGCGTTGGTCGCTGACGTGTGCGGTCGCAGACCGGGCACGCAGGCGTCGGTGCGTGAGGGGACGGCGGTGGAGGAGATCCTGAAGGCCGCAAAAGAGACGTCTGCGGATCTGATCGTGCTGGGCACGCACGGGCGCACCGGCCTGCCGCACGTGGTGCTCGGCAGCGTGGCCGAGCGGGTGGTGCGGATGGCACCGTGTCCCGTTTTAACGGTTCGACCTGCGAAGAAATCATAGCCTCGTGAGGAGCGCGTGATGAGTGAGATCCGGGTCAAGACCATCTTGGTGCCCACGGATTTTTCCGAGGGGTCGCTGGCGGCGATGCGGTACGCGGCGGGATTGGCGGAGCTGCTGGACGCGCGGCTGGTGTTTCTGCACGTGGTGGAGCCCCCGGCTTACGGGGTGGAGCTGACCGGGACCCACCCGGGGATCGCGCCCAACGTGACGAAAAAAGTGGCCGAGATGCTCCACGATTGGGTCGCGCAGGTGGCGGCGCGGGGCGCGCGGGTGGAGTGGCACATCGAGTTGGGATCGGCGTTCGCGGAAATCCTCGCCGCGGCGTCTCGGTACGGCGCGGATCTGATCGTGATGGGCACGCACGGTCGCACCGGGCTCTCGCACGCGTTGCTCGGCAGCGTCGCGGCCCGCGTGGTGCAGCACGCGCCGTGCCCGGTGTTGACGTTCCGGGCGGGCGCGGCCGCACCCGCCGCCGCGATTGCCGCGCCCGCGCCGCGCCGCGAGCGGCCGGTGAAGTGCATGATCTGCGGCGCTGCGTCAGAGGAGACCATCTGCGCTACCTGCAAGGCGCGGGTGCAGGCCGAGGCGCTCGCCAGAAAACAGGGCGCTGAAAAAGAGGGCCGAAGCGATGACTGGAAGTTCGCGGGACCCGGCGAGTGGCGATGATCGCCCATCCCCTCAACGTCTTGGTCGTGCACGGAATCGGCGAACAGCCTGCGGCGTTTGCCGACGAGTTCGAACGGATCCTCTCCGGGCAAACCCGGCGGTTCATCGACGAACTGGCCGCGCGATACCATCTGCGCGCGGCCGCGACGCCTCGCGTGCTCAATGTCATCCCCGGGCTGTGGGCGCCGGTCGCCGAGGACGTGCTCAAGGAGCTCGAGCACCGGTTGTTCGACGGTCGGCCCGAGCGGATGCGCGCGTTCGCCATGCGGTTCATGGGGGACGTGATCGCGTATCAGGGGGCCGCGGTGTACCAGGAAATCCACCGGCGGCTGACCGACGCGTTGCGAACCCGGGTCAACCCGGCGAGCGGACACCTGACGATCGTGGCGCACAGTCTGGGCACGGTGATCGCGTCGGATTTCGTGTTCGATCACACCCGCCGCGCGGGCACGAAGTTTCGGGAGCATTTCGGCGTGGACGTCGTGAACCTGTTCACGCTGGGATCGCCGCTTGCGTTCTACGCGGCGACGTCCCCGGGGCGCGTCGCGGGCGGATTCGGATCGGGCCGGGTGCTGGACGGGTTCGACGAGCCGCTGCGCCTGGAGTCGGACCGCGGGGTGTGGGTCAACATTTACAGCGACGACGACGTGGTGGGGTATCCGCTCAAACGGATCAACGCCGCGTACGCGGAGGCCGTGACCGCCGACGTGGTCACGGACGCGGGCAACCTGTTGACGCGGTGGAATCCGCTCAGCCACGGCGCCTACTGGACCGAACCCGCGGTGATCGCCATGATCGCGGAAAAACTCGCGATCGACTACGCGGCGGCGAATCTGGGCCTGCCCGACGCGGCCGCGACCGAGGCCCTTGCCGGGTATCGCCGACGGCTGACGCGTCCGGAGCCTCGCGCGTCAACGCCGCGGGCAGCGCGGACGCGTCCCCGGCCGGAAGGGTCCGACTCGGTACCGCAAATGGAGTAAGGGCGGCCGCGTCGCGCCGGCGCGGTTGTCTGGTGGCGCCCGATTTTTCGCGGATTCGCGCAAGGCCCCCCATTTGGGGGGTTTCAATTTCTTAGGGGCTAGTCCAAAATAACGACGCTGAACGTCGTTCCGAGAGATGGCATCCGCCGATGCAGGCGTGAATCCGAATCAAGGAATCCGCATCAAATGGATGATCACGGGGCCGCGACGAACCGTTCCGTTGCAGAGGAGGCGATGGGCATGGACGTCACGCTCGATCGAATGCCGGTCGGTGACCAGGGGGGGGCGAAGCTGGTGCGATTGGAGGTGCCCCGCGCGGGTGAGCTCGCGCTGGGGGTGTTGCAGGGGGTGAGTGTGTCGGTGTGCCGCGCGCCGGAGCTGGCCGCCGGGTTGGACGACGTGCTCGATCGGCTGTTGCGGCTGACCCAGGCGGATACGGGCGCCATCCACACCATGGCCGACGGCGCGCTCCACTTGGTCGCCGCGCGCGGGCTGTCCAGCCGGTTTCGCCATCTGGAGTGCCGGATACCCCACGGCGTCTGCGTGTGCGGTCGGTCGGTGCTGGGCGAGGAACCGCTGGTGGTGGACGACCTGGGCGGCGACGTTCGGTTGGAGCGTCCGGCGTGCGTGGACGAAGGTATCCACGCGTTGGTCGCGGTGCCGTGCCGGTCGGGCGGGCGGACGTTGGGGCTGCTCACGCTCTATGCGAAAACTCCCAGCGCGTTTTCGAACTTGGATCGGGCGTTGTTGCGGGCGATCGGGCTGCACTTGGGCGCGGCCATCGACACCGCCGAGTGGCTGGCCGTGTCCCGCGAGCGGGCGGTGGCGGACGAACGCCGGGTGATCGCGGGGGAGCTGCACGACGGGGTGGCGCAGTCGTTGGCGTACCTGAACCTGCAAGTCAAGCGCGCGCAAGAGCTGTTGGACCGCGGCGCCACCGACGTGGCCAGCCGCGAGTTGGCCGAGGTGCGCGGCGTGATCCAGGACGCCTACAACGAGGTGCGCCATCTGTTGGCGGATTTTCGCGCGGCGCCGGTGGCGGATTCCGGCGCGTTCGCCGCGAGGCTTCGCGAGCAGGCCGCGGGGTTCAGTCAACGGACCGGCATCCGGGTCGAGTTGTCCGGCGACGCGGATTGGGCCGCGCTGTCGGTCGGGCAGCAGGCCGAGGTGTTTCGGATCATCCAGGAGGCGCTCGCCAACGTCCGCAAACACGCCGGCGCGTCGACCGTGCGGATCGCGTGCGACGGCGGCGACGGGCGGTGCGTGGTGCGCGTGAGCGACGACGGCGTCGGGTTCGATCCGGCGCGCGTGAACGAGTCGGGCGGCCTGCACGTGGGCACGTCGATCATCCACGAACGCGCGGCCAAGTTGCGCGGCCGGCTCACCATCGATTCACAACCAGGGCGGGGGACGACCGTGAGCGTGTCGATTCCGCTGTCCGTTGCCGAGGAAAGGAGTCTGTCATGAGCTCGCCCTTTTCCACTGATCGTCCCGTCACCGCATTGGTCGTCGACGACCACACCCTCTTGCGCAAGGGGCTTGTAAATTTGCTGAAAGACCGGGGCATCGACGTCCTGGGCGAAGCCAGCGACGGGCGAGCGGGGATTGAACAGGCCGTGAAGCTGAACCCGGACATCATTCTGATGGACGTCAACATGCCGGCGTGCGGCGGCATCGACGCGACGCGCGCCATTCACGAACGGATGCCCGACGCGCGGGTGTTGATGTTGACCGTGTCGGACGACGACGAGAACCTGTTCGCCGCGGTCAAGGCGGGCGCCAAAGGCTACGTGCTCAAGAACGTGGACCCCGATGAATTGGTCGGCGCCATTGATCGCGTGATGAAGGGCGAAGCCGTGATCCCGCATCAAATGGCGTCGAAGTTCCTCAACGAGTTCGCGGCCATGGCCAAGGGGAGGGTGTCGCAAATGGCCGGGGCCACGCAAGCCCTCACCACGCGCGAGGAAGATATTCTGCGCCAGTTGGCCAACGGCGCGACCAACAAGGAAATCGCCAATACGCTCAATATTTCCGAGCATACCGTCAAGATTCACTTGAAGAATATTTTGAAGAAGCTGCACATGAGCAACCGGACCCAGGCCGCGATCTACGCGCAACGGCATGGGCTCGTGGCCGCCGCGCCGCAGGTCGGGCCGGCGCGATAGGCGGAAACGGCGAACCGGGGAATCGGCGAACCGGCGTAAGAGACTCAACCGATCGACTGGCTCGGTTTTTAACCGGAGCACCGGCTAACCGGCGCACGGGCACACCTTCTCTTAATGTGACGAGGGCTCGATGCAGGCAGAGTCGGAGTGTGAGATCCCGAGTAAGAACCTTTCGGATGTCGAGGCGAGACGCCTGATGGGGCGCGGCACGACCATTGCCGTGGTGGGGTGTTCGACGAATCCGGAGAAGCCGGCGCACTTCGTGCCGAAATATTTGCAGGAACACGGCTACAACATTATTCCGGTGAACCCCACGGCCAAGGGCGAGATCCTGGGGAAAACCGTGTACCCGTCGCTGCGGGCGGTGCCGGTGCCGGTGGACATCGTGGATATTTTCAGGCCGGCCGCGGACGTGCCGCCGATCGTGGCGGACGCGATCGCGATCAAGGCCAAGGCGGTCTGGATGCAGGAAGGGATCGTCCACAACGCCGCGGCCGACCGCGCCCGGGCCGCGGGGCTGCAAGTCGTCATGAATAAGTGTCTGAAGAAAGTGCACGGCCTCCGTCCGGAGGCCGAATGAAGATGGCGGCCTGATAAGGCCGTCTGCTCACTTGGCAAAGCAAAGTGCACGGCCTCCGTCCGGAGGCCGAATGAAGATGGCGGCCTGATAAGGCCGTCTGCTCACTTGGCGAAGCAAGATTCACGCCGCCGCACCCGGCGGCGCGTAACGTCACTCGAACAAATCACCCCCCACCCATCCCTCCCCCGCAAGGGGGGAGGGTGGATGAGGGGGGCGCTCATTGGATCCTCTGAACCGGGGCTCGGGTTCCTTCGCTTCATCCTTCCTAAAGGAGGCCGTCATGGCGGAACAGAAGACGCTCGATGTGGGGGAGATCGAAAAGACGCCGGCAAAACGCGAGGAGTCGTTATGGACCAGCCTGACCAAGCTTGAACGCGACATGGAACGCATGGTCGAGGGGTTCTGGGGACGGCCGTTCCCGTTGGCGCGGGACTTCGAGCGCTTCTTGGGGTTGCCGGCCATGCGCGAGATGCCCGTGGAAATGTACGACGATAAGGACGACTTGGTCGTGAAGGCGGAACTGCCCGGCGTGAACAAGCCGGATCTGGAAGTCACGCTTGCGGATAACCGGTTGACCATCTCAGCCGAGAAGAAACGCGAAACCGAAAAGCGCGAAAAAGGCCGGTACATGGCCGAGGTGGGATACGGCCGTTGCGTGCGAACGCTCGAACTCCCGACCGGGATCCTTGCGGACAAGGCCAAGGCGTCGCTCAAGAACGGCCTGCTGGAGATCCGAATTCCGCGGACCGAAGAAGCCAAGAAGCGAGAAATCAAGGTCAACGTGGAGTAGACGTTCGGCCAAGGTTTGGCATCGACCGACTGAAAGGAGGCGTGGCATGAGCGTGACAAAGCGGTTGAAGGATTATTTGGACGAGAACGGCGTGCAATACGAAATCATCCAGCATGCGCCCACGCTCAGCGCTCCGGCCACCGCGGAGGCGCTGCACGTGCCGGGACGAACCGTGGCCAAGGTGGTGATGATCAAGGACGGCCCGGACGACGTGATGACCGTGCTGCCGGCGAGCTTGAAGGTCGACGTGCTCCGCATCCAGGAGGTCCTCGGCCATCGCTGGAACCATCGGATTCGGCTGGCGACCGAGTCCGAGTTCGCCAAGGTGTTTCCCGACTGCGAGGTCGGGATGATGCCGCCGTTCGGCAACCTCTACGGATTGGACGTGCTGGTCGACTCGTCGTTGACCGAAGACGAGGAAATCGTGTTCCCGGCCGGCAACGCCCGCGAGTCCATTCGCATGTCGTACGACGATTTTGAGCGGCTGGTGGTGCCGCGCGTGGTGGACTTCGGGTCGAGCGTGCTGGGCCGCTGATTCGACCGGCAGCGACGCAAGTCACGTCGCTCCGGCGATGAATGAGGCGCGCCGTCCTCCGGAAGGGCGGCGCGCCTTTCTTGTGCGCGGCGACGATCGCGCGCCGGATTGATTCCTCTGCCCGTGCTCGGTATGCTGCCCGCGCATCCGGTCCGTGGGGACCGCACAATGGACGGAGAATCCTTGTGAGCGTAAAACGGAGAGTCTTGATCATTGTGATCGCGGCGGCGGTGGCCGCGGCCGCGATCGCGTGGTTCAGCGTCCAGCCTCGCGACCCCGCCGGCGACGGGCTGATCGCATCGGGCACGGTGGAGGCGACCGACGCGCAGTTGGGGTTTCAAGTCGCCGGACGCGTCAGCGACATCGCGGCGCGGGAGGGCGATCCGGTGAACGCCGGCGATGAACTGGCCCACCTCGACCGGACCGAGATGGACGCGCGTCGCCGTCAAGCCGCGGCCGAGGTGGCGGCCGCGCGCGCCATGCTCCGGGAGTTGGAGCGGGGGTTTCGCCGCGAGGAGGTGGAGCAAGGGCGGGCCGCGCTCGCGGCCGCGACCGAGCGGCTCAATGACGCGCGCCGCGATCTGGACCGGATCGAGCGGCTGCGCGAAGGCGGGGCCGCCAGCCAGGAGAGTCTGGACAAGGCGCGCACCGCGGTGGACGTGGCCGCCAGCCAGCAGCGCCAGGCTCAGGAGCAGGTGCGGATCTTGGAGAGCGGGCCGCGATCCGAAACCATCGAGGCCCGACGCGCGCAGTTGGCCCAGGCCGACGCCGCGGCGGCCACCATCGACGCCACGTTGGCCAATATGACCGTGCGCGCGCCCTTTGCCGGGATCGTCACCGTGCGGCATCGCGAGCCCGGCGAGATTGTCTCGGCCGGTGCGCCGATCCTGACCGTGATGAACCCGGACGATCGGTGGGTCAAAATCTACGTGCCGGAGATCCGGATCGGCGCGGTACGCATCGGCCAGGCCGCGACCATCACCACCGACACGTTCCCCGACAAACCCTACCGCGGCGCGGTGGTGTTCGTCGCGAGCGAGGCGGAGTTTACGCCCAAGACGGTTCAGACCGCGGAGGAGCGCGTGAAACTGGTGTACGCGGTCAAGGTGCGCATCACCGATGACCCGACCCACGACCTCAAACCCGGCATGCCGGCCGACGTCCGCTTGGGTGAGCCGCCGTCGTGAGCGACGCCCCGACCGCGATCAGGGTCGAGGGCCTGACCCGGCGATTCAAGGCCGTGACCGCGGTGGACGGGGTGACCTTCGCGGTCCGGCGCGGAGAATTGTTCGGCTTGGTCGGGCCGGACGGCGCGGGCAAAACCACGACCCTTCGCATGTTGGCCGGGGTGCTCCGTCCCACCGCGGGCGACGCGGTGCTCAACGGGGTCAGCGTGGCCCGCGACCCCGAGGCCGTCAAACCCGACCTCGCGTACATGTCGCAACGATTCGGCCTGTACGCGGACCTGACCGTGCTCGAAAACCTGAACTTCTACGCCGATCTCTATCAGGTGCCGCGGGAGGAACGGCGGGCGCGGCTCGACCGGCTGTTTCAATTTTCGAACCTCGCACCGTTCCAGCACCGGCTGGCCGGACAACTCTCCGGCGGCATGAAACAAAAACTGGGGTTGTCGTGCGCGCTGATCCATCAGCCCAAGATCCTGTTGTTGGACGAGCCCACGTTCGGCGTGGACCCGATCTCGCGACGGGATCTCTGGTTGATCGTGCACGACATGGTCGCGCGCGGCGTCACGGCCGTGGTCAGCACCGCGTACATGGACGAGGCTGAGCGGTTCGATCGGGTGGCGTTGATCCAAACGGGAAAACTGCTGGCCGTGGATACGCCGGAGGCGCTGCAGCGGGCGCTGAGGGATCGCGTGTTGATGGTGCGGGTGGATCGCGTCCGCGACGCGAAGGTCCGAGTGGAGTCGCTGCCCGCGGTCAGCCGCGCGGTGGCGTTCGGGGACCGACTGCACGTCACGGTCGCATCGGCGGCACGCGACGCCGCGGTCGTCGAGGCCGCATTGCGCGAGTCCGGATTCGCGGTCCACGAGATCCGAATGATCGCGCCGTCGATGGAAGACGTGTTCATTGATCGACTGGCGGGTGTCGGGTCGGTGTGACGCGTAGGGGCGACGGCATGTCGTACCCCTTCCGGGCGTGGGCAACGGGGCCAGGAGCGGTAGATGAGCGTGCGGTCGGATTCGCCGGATCCGGCGGTCGTGGTTTCACGACTGACCAAGGTATTCAAAGGATTCACCGCGGTGGATGCCGTGTCCTTCGAGGTGCGGCGCGGAGAGATCTTCGGATTTCTGGGCCCGAACGGCGCCGGGAAAACCACCACCATCAAGATGCTCGCCGGGCTCCTGCTGCCGACGTCCGGCGGCGGAACCGTGTCGGGTTTTGATCTGCTCACCGAGACCGAGGCCATCAAGCGACGCGTGGGGTACATGTCGCAGTCGTTCTCGCTGTACGGCGATCTGACGGTCGATGAAAACATCACGTTCTTCTCCGGGCTCAACGGCGTGCCCGCGGGTCGGCGCGGGGAACGGCGCGACTGGGTGTTGGAGATGGCGGGGTTGGTCGATCACCGGAGCCGGCTGACCCGCGAATTGCCGCTGGGATGGAAACAGCGGTTGGCCTTGGGTTGCGCGGTCCTGCACGAACCCCCGATGCTGTTTCTGGATGAGCCGACCTCGGGGGTGGATCCACTGTCGCGGCGCGCGTTCTGGGAGTTGATCAACCAGCTCACGGACCAGGGGATCACGGTGTTCGTGAGCACGCACTACATGGAGGAAGCGGAGTACTGCCACCGCTTGGCGTTGATGAACCGCGGACGGCTCATCGCGCTCGATACGCCGGCGAATCTGCGTCGGGCGATGCGCGATCCGATTTTCGAACTTCATGTGGACAGCAGCCCTCGGGCGGTCGAGGCGCTCGCCGGAACGCCCGGCGTATTGGAGGTGGCGATGTTCGGCCGCGCGGTGCACGCGGTCCTGCGTGACGCGGAACAAACGCGCGCGGTGATCGCCGATCGCCTTGGTGCGCACGGGGTCACGGTATACGGCTTGGACCGGGTCGAACCGTCGTTGGAGGATGTGTTTGTGGCGTTGGTGCGGGCTGAAGGCGGCGCGGTCGAGGGATAGATCGAGGCACTGCAGTCTCGTTGTGCGGGAGTCGTTCATATCGTAAGAACACGTTGAGCGTGGTTCGACAGGCTCACCACGAACGGAGAATGAGCAGGAAACTGAACACCATCGTGAACGGTGACCCGCAACGAGTTTCCGCGCCACACTCCGTTCGTCCTGAGCTTGTCGAAGGACGGGTGTTCGACATCCGTAATCGGAGACGGTCTTGGTAAATCTTCGTCGGTTACTCGCCATCTCTCGCAAAGAACTCATCCAATTCCGTCGGGACACACGGAGCCTGTTGCTCGCGTTCTTGCTGCCGGTGTTGCTGCTGGTGTTATTCGGGTACGCGATCACGTTCGACGTGGAGCACATCGCGACCGCGGTGCTGGATCAGGACCGGTCGGCGCGGAGCCGCGAGTTGATCGACGCGTTTCGCGCATCGGGCTATTTCACCGTGACCGAGCAATTGGCGCGATCGTCGGACATCGACCCGGCGTTGGAGGGACGGCGGGCCCAGGTCGCGGTGGTGATTCCCCCGGACTTCGCCGCGCACTTGGGCGCGGGTCGCCGGGCCGCGCTGCAGGTCCTGGTGGACGGGAGCGACGCGAATACGGCCACGATCATCCTGGCCTACGCGCAGGCCGTGGTGCAGACGTACTCCACCGCGGTCACGGTACACGGTCAATCGGTGCGGCCGCCGGTCTCGGCCGAGACTCGGGTGTGGTACAACGAGGAACTGACCAGCCGGAACATGATCGTGCCGGGCTTGGTCGCGGTGATCATGATGATCATCGCGGCCATGCTCACCTCGCTCACCATCGCCCGCGAATGGGAGCGCGGCACCATGGAGCAACTCGCGGCCACGCCGGTCACGCGGGTGGAGGTGGTGGTGGGCAAGCTGCTCCCCTACCTCGGCATCGGGATGATCGACGTGGTGACCAGCACGGCGCTCGGCGTCGCGTTGTTCGGGGTGCCGTTTCGCGGCGACCCGTTTTTGCTGATGGTCCTCGCGTTCTTCTTCCTGATCGGCGCGCTCGGTCTGGGGATCTTCATTTCCGCGGCGGCGCGCTCGCAGTTGCTGGCCACCCAGATGGCCATGCTGGCGACGTTTTTGCCCGCGTTCCTGCTCTCCGGCTTCATGTTTGCGATCGACGTGATGCCCAAGGCCCTGCAAGCGCTCACGTACCTCGTGCCCGCGCGGTACTTCCTGGTCGTCACCCGCGGCATTTTCCTCAAGGGCGTACACGTGGAGGTGCTCCGGGTCCAAGGTCTGCTGATGGTGGCGTTCGCGGCCGCGGGATTGTTGCTCGCGATCCGCGCGTTCAGGAAAGAGCTCGAATGAGCCGGTCGGCCCTTTGAGAACGTTCCATGGCGTGGTCCGATAGTCTGGAACGAATTTTCGAACTCGTTCGAAAGGAGTTGATTCAGATTCTTCGCGAGCCGCGCGTGCGGCGCATGATCGTGGTGACGCCGATGATTCAGCTCGTGATCTTCGGGTACGCGGTCTCCACGGACATTCGCCACACGCCAACGTTTGTGGTGGATCACGACAAGACGCGCGACTCGCGCGAACTGATCGAGGCGTTCGTGGCGTCGGGGTACTTTCGCGTGGTCGGCCGGTCCGATCGTCCGAGCGACCTGATCTCGGCGTTGGACCATGGGGACGCGATCGCGGGGCTGGAGATTCCCGCCGGCTACGCGGCCGCGCTCCAGGGCGGGAAGGGCGCGGCCGTGCAGATCGTGCTGGACGGCACGCAATCCAATACCGCTACGGTCGCACGAGGCTACGCGGAGCGTATCGTGCAGAGCGTGGCGGCGCGCGCCGCGGGCGCGCCGCCGCCCGCGGTGGACCTGCGGGAGCGCGCGTGGTTCAACCCGGACCTGGCCAGCCGCAACTACAACGTGCCCGCGGTGGTGGGCACCATCATCCTCCTGGTCTGCCTCCTGCTTACGTCGCTGGCCGTGGTCCGCGAGCGGGAGATCGGGACGCTCGAACAGCTCATGGTGAGTCCGCTCACCCCGGGCGAGCTGATCGCGGGCAAGACGATTCCATTCGCGCTGGTCGGCATCATGGATCTGGCGCTGGTGACGACCGTGGCGCTCCTGTGGTTCGGGATCCCGTTTGCGGGCAGCGCCTGCTTGTTGTTCGGCGCCAGCGTGCTTTTTTTGCTCTCGGCCTTGGGCGTGGGCCTCCTGGTCTCAACGGTCTCCAACACGCAACAAGAGGCGTTCATGGCGACCTTGCTGATTTTTCAGCCGACCATGTTGTTGTCGGGTTTCATGTTCCCGGTCAGCGGCATGCCGGAGGCGTTCCAGTGGATCACCCTGGCGAATCCTCTTCGGCATTACCTGGAGATCGTACGCGGGATCTTCTTGAAGGGCGCGGGCTTTGACCTGTTGTGGCCGCAATACGCGGCCTTGCTCGTGATGGGGATGGTCATTCTGTGGTTCGCGTCCACGCGCTTCCGTAAACGAATGGGCTAAGTCCGGGTGCCGGCGCCGCGGCCGGTATCCCGCGTTTGAGGGATGGGTTTTCACCAGACCCTCATTGATAATGATTGTCGCGGTATCAGGCGTAACGCGTCCTGATTTGGGGCGGCACTTGCACGCCTCATGGCTGGAGCCCATAATCGCGGTCGTCACCTCAATATGTGGTCGAGACGAAAGGAGAACACGATGGGATCATCGGACGAACAACCGGGCGCGTTCGAAACGCAGCTTCGCGCGTGGGGCGCGGAACTCGACAAGTTGAAGGCCAAGGTGGACAAGGACGTGGCGGAATCCAAGAAGGAGTATTTCGAGCAGGTGGAGCAACTGCGCAAGGAGATCGAGGCCAAACTCCTGAAGTGGGGCTACGAAGTGGAAGAACTCAAATCGAACGTGGAACCGGAAGTCCGCAAGACGTTCCAGGATTTTCGGGCCAAAGTTCAAGCGGAACTCAAAGAGTGGACGCCGGAACTCGACATGCTCAAGGCCAAAGCGGCCAAGGCGGAGACCGAGGCCAAGAAATTGTTGGAGGAGCTCAAAACCAAGCAGAAGACGCTCAAACACGAAATGGGCGAGTTCAAGGGCGCGAGCACCGCGGCGTGGGGAGACGTGAAGACCGGGCTCGGCAAGGCCTGGGACGAGCTCAAATCCGGATTACACCGCGCGGCCGACAAGTTCAAGTGAACGAGGGACGTGACGGCCATGACGACGGGAAGGAGCGGCCGATGATGAAGCTGATTCCGATGGTGGTCTCGTTCGTGCTGTTGCTAGGCGTGTCCGCGGGCGCCAAGGATGACCGCGGCGCGGAGTCCGATCACGACGCGGTCACGATCCTGCCCGCGGGCGCGGTGATCGACCGGGATTATTTCGCGTACGGCGAGCGGGTCGAGATCTCGGGCACGGTCAACGGCGACGTGTACGTGGCCGGCGGGCAGGTGCTGGTGGACGGTAGGATCAACGGGGATCTGCTCGTCGCCGGCGGCACGATCACCGTGTCGGGCATCGTGTCGCAGGACGCCCGCGTCGCGGGCGGGCAGATCGCGGTCAACGGACAGATCGGCCGGAACCTCACGGTCGCGGGCGGCGACGTGGATCTGAGCGAGTCGGCCGCGGTGAAGGGCGGGCTCGTGTCCGCGGGCGGGCGCGTCCGTCTGGCCGCGCCGGTCGGAACCGACGCCCGCGTCGCGGCCGGCAGCGTGATCGTGTCCGGCCCGATCAAGGGGAACCTGGACGTGATGACCGGGGATCTGCGGCTCACGTCGAAGGCGTCGGTCTCGGGCGGCCTGACCTATTGGAGCCAAGAACGCGCGTCGATCGATGACGGCGCCACGGTCGCGGGCGGCGTGAACCGCAAAGCCCTTCCCGAGTTCTCCCGGCCGCGCAAGGAAACGTTGCTCACGGCGCTGGCCGGGGTGGTGATCGTGGCGAAGCTGGTGAGCGCGGCGTCCACGCTGATCCTCGGCCTGTTCCTGATCTACCTGTTTCCCGGATATACCCAATCCGCGGTCGCGACGTTGAGCGCGCGACCGGGGGCGTCGTTCGGGATCGGTCTGCTCGCGCTGATCGTCACGCCGATCGCGGCGATCATGCTGCTCGTCACGGTCCTGGGTCTGCCGATCGGGTTGATGGCGATCGCATTGTACCTGGTGGCGATTTTCCTGGTGCGCGTCTTCGTCATCCTGTGGCTCGGCCGCGTGTTGCTCGCGTGGCGGGGCAACGAGGTGCGCAACACCTGGGCATTGGTGGTCGGGTTGCTCGTGTACTCCCTGCTCACATTGATTCCGTTCGTCGGGGGGCTCGTCGCGTTGTGCGCGATTCTGTTCGGGCTGGGCGCCACGCTGCTGGCCGATCGGAGCCTCTACGCGGCCGCGCGCGAGAAGGACATGATCTGAGCGTCCGCGTCGCCGGCGCGTCCCGCGCGATCACATGATCGATCCATCCCCCGTCGGCGTGTTTTCCGCCCGCGGCCTCACCAAGGTCTACCGCATGGGCGAGGTGGAGGTGCACGCGTTGCGGGGCGTGGACCTGGACATCCACGAGGGCGAGTTCGTGGTGCTCCTGGGGCCTTCCGGGAGCGGCAAGTCCACCCTGCTCAACATCCTCGGCGGTCTGGACACGCCCACCAGCGGGGCGGTGCGGTGGCGCGAGCACGATCTGACCACGGCGGACGAACGCGCCCTGACCCTGTATCGGCGGCAGCACGTGGGGTTCGTGTTCCAGTTCTACAACCTGATTTCGAGCCTCACGGTGCGGGAAAACGTCGCGTTGGTCACGGACATCGCGGAGCGCCCCATGCGGCCGGATGAAGCGCTGCGGTGGGTGGGCCTGGAGGAGCGGCTCAACCATTTTCCGTCACAACTCTCCGGCGGCGAGCAACAGCGCGTCGCCATCGCGCGGGCCATCGCCAAGCGGCCGGAAGTGTTGTTGTGCGACGAACCCACCGGCGCATTGGACTATCAGACCGGGAAGGTCGTGTTGGAGGCGATCGCGCGCATCAACCGTGAGTTGGGAACCACCGCGGTGGTGATCACGCACAACGTGGCGATCGCGGGCATGGCCGACCGGGTGATGCACCTGGCCGACGGCCGCATCTCGGCCACGGAGCGGAACCCCCGCAAACTCACGCCCGCGGAGCTGAGCTGGTGAAGGCGCTCGATCGGAAACTGCTGCGCGATCTGTGGCACACCAGAAGCCAGGTGCTCACCATCGCGTTCGTGGTGGCGGGCGGGATGGGCGCGTTCATCGCGTCGTTCAGCACGTACGATTCGCTGCAGTGGTCCCGCCACGTCTATTACCAGGCCTCGCGGTTCGGCGAGGTGTTCGCCGCGCTCAAGCGCGCGCCCGCGCCGGTCGAATCGCGAATCGCGGAACTGCCCGGCGTGTCCGAGGTGGAGACCACCGTGGTGTTCGACGTGACCCTGGATCTTCCCGGCGTGAACGAGCCGGTGATCGGCCGGATGATCGGGCTCCCGGACGGGGGGCAGCCGCGGATGAACCGGCTGGCGCTGCGGCACGGTCGTTTTCTGGAATCCGGCGGCCGGCGCGAGGTGTTGGTCTCCGAGGGGTTCGCCGCCGCCCGCAAGCTCGGGCCGGGCGACCGCCTGGCCGCGATCCTGAACGGCAAACGCCAGGAGCTGCAAATCGTGGGCGTGGTGTTGTCGCCCGAATACGTGTTCGCGACCCGCGGCAGTTCGTTGCCCGACGACCGCTCGTTCGGCGTGTTGTGGATCGACCGCGAACGTTTGGCCTCGGCGTTCGACATGGAAGGGGCGTTCAACTACGCGACGGCGCGGCTGTCGCCCGGCGCCAGCGAAGCCGCGGTGATCGCGGGCCTCGACCGGCTGCTCGAACCCTACGGCGTGTTCGGCGCGTACGGACGAGCCGACCAGATCTCCAACCGCATCTTGAGCCAGGAGATCAGCCAGCAGCAGGTGTGGGGCACGGTGCTCCCCGCGATTTTCATGGCGGTGGCTGCGTTCCTGGTCAACGTGGTGCTGAGCCGGCACGTGGCCACCCAACGCGAGGCGATCGCCGCGCTGAAGGCGCTCGGGTATTCCAATCTCAGGATCGGCGCGCACTACCTGGCGTTCGTGTCCGTGATCGTGGTGATCGGGGTGGCGCTCGGCGTCGCGCTCGGCTGGTGGCTGGGCCGCGCGATGACCGGGCTGTACACGGACTTCTTCCATTTCCCGCGACTCATCTTCCGCGTGCAGCCGTGGGTGCCGGCGCTCGGCGCGGCAATCAGCTTCGCGGCCGCGGTGGGCGGCGCGCTGAACACGGTGCGCGGGATCGCCGCGCTCGCCCCGGCCGAAGCCATGCGGCCGCCCTCGCCCGTGCAGTACCGGAAGACATTGCTGGAACGGATGGGGATGGAGCGATGGCTGTCGCCCGCGGCGCGGATGGTCGTCCGGACCCTGGAGCGTCGGCCGTTTCGCGCCGCGTTCACCTCGTTCGGGATCGCCTGCTCCGTGGCGATCATCATTTCCGGGACGTTCTGGCGCGACGTGGTCGACTACATGATCGACGTCCAGTTCAACGCGGTGGAGCGGGAGGACGCGAGCGTGGTGTTGACCGATCCCCGCGAGGCGCGCGTGCGCCACGAGCTCGCGGAGCTGCCCGGCGTCGTCCAGGTGGAGGCGGCGCGGGAGGTCCCGGTGCGGCTCCGCGCGGGCCACCGGACGTACCGGACCGGGATCATCGGATTGTCCCAACACGCCGCGTTGCGCCGGTTGCTCGACCGGGACCTGCGCGACGTCCCGCTCCCCGGAGCCGGGGTCCTGCTGACCGATCGCCTGGCCGAGCGTCTGGGCCTGAAGCCGGGAGACGTCGTGCGGGTCGAGTCCCTGGAGGGCACCCGGGTCACACGCGACGTGGTCGTGGCCGGGGTCGTGGCCGACGTGTTCGGCATGTCGGCGTACATGGACATCAACGCGCTCAACCGTTTGATGGGCGAGGGGCCGTCGGTGTCCTCGCTCGCCGTGTCGGTTGCCCCGGACCGGGCGGACACGCTCTACACCGGGCTCAAGGAGCGGCCGCGGGTCGCGACCGTAACCGTAAAGGCGTCCGCGCTCAAGACGTTCGAGGAGACCTCGGCGCGGAACATCATTTTCTTTACCGGCGTGATCACGATCTTCGCGGCGGCAATCGCGGTCGGAGTGGTGTATAACAGCGCTCGGATCGCGCTCGCGGAGCGCGCGTGGGAGTTGGCGAGCCTGCGCGTCCTGGGATTTACCCGGGGCGAGGTGTCCTTGTTCCTGCTCGGGGAACTGGCGCTCGAACTCATCGCGGCCATTCCGTTGGGATTGTTGCTCGGGTACGGGCTGGCCGCGATGATGATCGAACTGATGCACGACGAGACGTTCGCCATGCCGCTGATCATCGCGCCGCGGACCTACGCGTTTTCGGCGCTCGCGATCGTGATCGCGGGGATCGCGAGCGCGTTGGTGGTGCGCCATCGCGTGGATCATCTCGACCTGGTGGCGGTGCTCAAAACGAGGGAATGATGGCGAAACCCGTGACGCGGATCGTGGGGGGGGATCGGGCTGCTGGCCGTGCTGGCGCTGGTGGTGGTGAGTTTTCTGCCCCAACCCGCGCCGGTCGACGTGGCGCCGGTCACGCAGGGTCGGTTCGAACAGACCGTGGACGAGGACGGCAAAACGCGCGTGCGCGAGCGCTACGTGGTCTCCGCGCCCTTGTCGGGCCGGGTGCTGCGGATCGAACTCAAGGAAGGGGACACGATCGACGCGGGCGGATTGTTGGCGGTGATGGTGCCCGCGGCTCCGGCGTTGCTGGACGTTCGGACCGAACAGGAATTGAAGGAACGATTGGCCGCGGCCGAGGACGAATCGCGACGAACCAAAGCCGTGGTGCTTCGCGCCAAGGCCGCGCTGAAGCAGGCCAGGATCGATTTCGATCGCAGCCGGGAACTCGCCAGGGAACAGTTGGTTCCCTCGGCCCAACTCGAGCGCGACGAACTCACGGTCACGCTGCGCAAACGGGACGTGGAGGCCGCGGAGTTCGAAGACAACGTGGCGGGGCACCAAGTGGAGGTGGCGCGCGCCGCGCTGCTCCAGGTCCGCAAGGGGATCGACCCGCGCTCCGCGCCGGATCGCCTGGAGATCCGATCGCCGGTGGCCGGACGGGTCCTGCGCGTGCTGCAGGAGAGCGAGTCCGTGGTGGCGCTCGGGGCGCCGCTGCTGGAGATCGCGGACCCGTCGGACCTGGAAGTCGTGGTGGACGTGTTGACCACCGACGCGGTGCAGATCACGCCCGGCATGCCGGTTCGCATCGAGCGCTACGGCGCGGGTGAACCGCTCGAGGGCCGCGTGCGGCTGATCGAGCCCTCGGGTTTTACCAAGATCTCCGCGTTGGGCGTGGAAGAGCAGCGCGTCAACGTGGTGGTGGACCTGGTGTCGCCGCCTGAGCAATGGCGGACGCTCGGCGACGGGTACCGGGTGGAGGCGCGGATCATTGTCCGCGAAGAGGCGGGGGCGGTGAAGGTGCCGGCCGGCGCCGTGTTCCGCGAAGGTGACCAGTCAACCGTGTTCGTGCTGGACGGCGGCAAAGCCAGGAAACGTGTGGTGGCGGTCGGCCATCGCAACGGCGTCGAAGCGACGATCGCGAAGGGGCTGGCGGTCGGGGAGCAAGTGATCGTGTATCCCAGCGACGCGGTCCAAGACGGCGCGAGGGTCACATTGCGATCAGGAACCGGGTGATGGGACGACGCGCCGCGTCGCACCAGATCCCGCACGCGCACGCCGGGTCGGGCCACGGCCACGCGCACGGCGCCATGGACTCCGCGTTGTTGACGTCCCGCCGCGGCATCCGGGCCATCAAATGGTCGGTGGCGGGGCTCGGCGCCACCGCGCTGGCCCAGGCCGCGGTGGTGGCGATCACGGGCAGCGCCGCGCTGCTGGCCGACACGATCCACAATATCGGCGACGCGGCCACCGCCCTTCCCTTGTGGGCCGCGTTCCGGCTGGGCGCGCGACCGCCCACCAAACGTTTCACCTACGGATTCGGACGATTCGAGGATCTGGCCGGGGTCGCGATCGTCGTCGTGATTTTCACGAGCGCCGCGGTCGCGGGGTACACCGCGATCCTTCGTCTGCTCCATCCCGAACCCGTCGCGTATCTGTGGGCCGTGGCCGCGGCCGCGATCATCGGCTTTGCGGGCAACGAGGCGGTGGCGCTCTTTCGGATCAAGGTCGGGAAGGAGATCGGCAGCGCCGCGCTGATCGCGGAGGGGTATCACGCCCGCGTGGACGGCTTGACCAGCCTCGCCGTGCTTGCGGGCGCGGCCGGGGTGTGGCTGGGTTATCCCTGGGCCGACCCGGTAGTCGGACTGCTGATCACCGCGGCGATCCTGAAGATCGTCTGGGACTCGGGCAAGTCCGTGTTCGTTCGACTGCTCGACGGCGTGGACGCGGACGTCGTGGACGAAATTCACCACACCATCGGCCACATCGAGGGCGTGCACCACGTGACCGAGGTCCGCGTGCGCTGGCTGGGCCACCGCATGCACGCCGAGGTCAACGTGGCGGTGGACCCCAACCTCTCGATCACCAAGGCTCACGACATCGCGGTCCAGGTCCAACACGACCTGCTGCACGACCTGCGCTACCTCGCGAGCGCCACCATCCACGTGGACCCCCGGGACACCTCAGGCGAACACCACCACCGCCCCGCCGACCACGCCCACGACGATCTGCCCACGCATTCGCACTAGCTATTGGAGAATCTCCACCCAGGCCACATCCGCGGTCGGTAACGTTCCCGCGTTATTCGCCCCGATCTGGATCGCCAGTCGCGGGTTCGTCAGCGTCTGAGTCGGCGCGCCGGTAAGCTGGACCCAGGTGGCGCCGTCGTTGGTCGAGTAGTACGCCCGATACGTGTTGGTCGCCGGGGCTCGGTCCAGCCGCAAGATCAGGTTCCCGGTATTCGTCAGCGGCCGCTGATCCGTCCCGGTCGTGGCCCCTCGGAGTTCTCGGACAAAACCCGCCCTGGGACTGCCCGCATGGTTGCGATACACCGCCACGTAGTTGTCGTCGTCCTGGTAGGCCAGGAGGTCGACCTGTTGGTAATCCGCCACCGGGCTGAACGCCGCGACCTTCAGCCGGATACTCGTCCAATTGCTCGGCAGCGTCCGGAGCAACATGTTTTGAGAGTTGTTTTTACCCTGCCAAATTTGTCCGCGACCTAACGGGATTCGGATGGTGCCGGGGTGAGTGGTCTGGCTGTAATTGACCGCCAGCGATCCGCTCTGTTCCGTATTCCGGTTGGCTCCAGCGGCTGTCTTGGCGATGTAGCTCCACCCATCCGCGAGCAGTGCCGACCTGCTGGGGTAGGCGAAGGTGACGCGGGCGGCGGGTAGGGCGGTTCGGAACGTTTGATCGACCGAGGTCGCGGTGTTCCCGGCCGCGTCGCGACTGATCACGCGATAGTGGTACGTGGTGGCGGCGGCCAAGCCGCTGAGCGCCTGCGCGTGGGCGATGACCAGCGTGCTGTTCAGGCCGGTGGTGGCGCCGTAGGCGGTGGTCAGGCCGTACTGGACTTGCGTGGTGGCGGCCTCGTTGGTGATCCACGTCACGGTCGCGCCGGTGCTCGTCACATTCCCGGCCGCCACCGCGGTGATGCTGGGGGCCGTGGCGTCGGCCGCGGCCAGGGTGCGGACCGTGAAGTTGGCGGACGTCGCCAGATTGCCGTCGGCGTCGCGACTCAAGACCCGGAAGTTGTACGTGGTCGAGGCCGCGAGGCCGGTGAGCGCCTGATTATGCGCGGTCAGCAAAGTGCTGTTTAGGGCGGTGGTGAAACCGTAGGCGGTCGTGGTGCCGTACTGGACTTGCGTGGTGGCGGCCTCGTTGGTGGTCCACGTCACGGTCGCGCCGGTACTCGTCACAGTGGTGGCCGCCACCGCGGAGATGGTGGGAGCCGTGGTGTCGGCCGCGGCGAGCGTGGTGAACGTGCGGTCGGCGGACACCGCGAGATTCCCGGCCGAGTCGCGGTTCACTACCCGGTAGTGATACAGGGTCGAGGCTTGCAGGCCGGTCAACTGGTGCTGATGGCTGCCCGCCAACGTCAGATTCTCCGTGGTCCGCAGGCCGTACGTGGTCCCGGTGCCGTATTCGACCCACGAGGTCGCGGGTTCGCTCGTCGTCCACGTGACGGTGGCGGCGGTGCTGGTGATGCCGCCGACCGCCACCCCTGAGATGCCCGGCGGCTGGGTGTCCGCGATGAGTTTGCTGCCTTGGTTGGAAAACGCGCTTTCAGCGCCGGCCAGATTGTAGGCGGTGAGCGTGAAGTAGTACGTGCCGGGACCGAGCCCGGTCACGGTGTACGCGGTGACCAAGCCGACGTCGATCACGTTCGGGTACACACCCGATGTGGTGCCGTAGTGCACGCGGTAACCCGCCAGGTCGCTTTCCGTATTCGGGGACCAGGACAGAATCGCGTCGGCCGCAAAGACCCCGCGGCCGCACACCAAGCCGAGGACGACCGCGGTCGCAAGGATCCAACCCGATCGCCGATCAACCTTCATCCCGGAGTTTCTCTGAGTTCTATCGTGTCGCAAGATCGTGCTCGCTTTCGTTGCTGTAGTGATGACGCACCTGGCAGTCACGGAGTCATCGCGTTCGATGCTCCCGTCGCCACAAAATATGAGCGGTGATCTATCGCAAATTGAGTGCCAAACCCGCGGAACGCGAGATTTGGCCACGAGGAGTTGGAATCAGCCGGATTCCGATGAGCTCCGGCACGACTCCCGCCAAGAGTTGGGCGGCGCATGCCGGATTCGGAACACAGCCGCGTAACCGCACGGCCCTCGTTGTAACCGCGACGGATCGGTCCGCGACCTCCGGCCCTCCAAATTGACAAACGGTCGGGGTCAAATTGAGCTAGCCCTGAGCCCGACTGCGACCCCGACTGCTGCGTTTCGTCTTCGGTATTGACGGTGTTTGGCCCGGGGGCGTAGGGTTGAGGTGCTATGAGACCGGTGACATCCGTCGAGGCGGCGGGTATATCCGCGTCACCACGCGAGACCTTGGAACGGGAAATCAAGCTCCGGGTCGGGCCGGGGTTTGTCTTGCCGTCTGTGCCGGGCCGTCGGCTTCACCCGCGGGTCTTCACGTCCACGTATTACGACACCAATGAGTATCGGCTGGCTGGGCACGGGATCACGCTCCGCTACCGGCAAGAGGGCGTCCGAGGCGCCTGGCAGCTTAAGTTGCCCGCGAACGACGCGCGGCGCGAAATCGAGTTTTCCGGCAGTCGCCATGCGCCGCCTTCCGCGCTGACCGACCTGTTGTTCGCGCATCTGCGCGGAGCCCCCCTTCAACCCATCGCCAAGCTTCGAACCAGGCGCGTAGGCGTCCGAGCGCTCGACATCGACCGGCCGATCGCCGAGGTGGTGGTGGACTCGGTGGCGGTGTTGGAGGGACGAAAGGTGCTCCGCCGATTCAGCGAGGTGGAGATCGAGCAGATCGGGGACGACGGGGCGGCGGCGGTGCGGCGGATCGAAAAGAGCGTGCGCAAGGCCGGAGCCGAGAGCGGCGACCCGCGTCCCAAGGTGTTGCAGGCGCTCGACCTGGCATGGTCGGGTGCGATGACAGGCGCGCCGTCCGACGCGCCGCCGGTCGAACATCTGAAGGCGCTGGTGCGGCTGCAGGTGGACCGCCTGGTGCGTCACGATCCGGGCACCCGACTCGGAACCGACATCGAGGACCTGCATCAGATGCGGGTGGCCACGCGCCGGCTCCGCGCCGTGTTGCGCGCGGCAGGGCCCATGTTGGCCACGGACTGGGCCGAAAGTTTGCGCGAGGAACTGGCGTGGTTGGGGAGCGCGTTGGGCGCGGTTCGCGACATGGACGTATTGTCGGCGGACCTTCGCGCCGAGTGCGCGAGCTTGCGCGCTTTGGAACGCCGGGTGTGCGGCCGTTGGCTCGCGGCCTTGGCGCGCGAGCGGGAGGGGAAGCGGACGGAGTTGCTGCGCGTCCTGACCGGCGAGCGGTATTTGGCGCTCCTCGATCGACTGGACGCCGCCGCGGCCGCTCCGGTGGTGACGAACGTCGCGGTCGTGTTGCCGGATCTGGCCCGGACCGCGTTCCGCAAATTGCGTGACGCGGTCCGCGGGCGGGGTCTGACCGGGAGCGACGCCGCGCTGCATCGCCTTCGGATCATGGGCAAACGCGCGCGTTACGCGGCTGAGCTGGCCGAAGCCGTCATCGGAACACCCGCGGCGCGGTATCTGCGCCAACTGCAACGCTTCCAGGACGTGTTGGGCCAGCACCAGGACGCGGTGGTGGCGGAGGCGCGGTTGCGCCGACTCGCGGACGACGCGTCGAACACGCGGGCGATGTTCACGTTGGGGCGTTTGATCGAGCGGCAGTGTCAGCGCCGACGATCCGCGCGCGCCGCGCTCCCGGATGTCTGGGGGAAGGTCAAGGAACGGGGACAACGCGCCCTGGCCTGAAACGCTTGCCGAGTTTTAGTCGCGCGGTGTCAGCCTGTTACGAGTCCGTGCGGTGTGGTGGGATTCAGGATGTTCCCAGGGTGCCTCTGCACCGGGGATAGAGGGTGCATCCCCAGAATGACTCGCCGACGTAGGTGCCCCATGGAGTTCGCAATGCCATTTCACCGCCACATTTCGGGCACACCGGCGTTGCACCGGTGCCGAATGTTTTCTTGCCGGGAGCGATTCTCGGCGTGGAATGGACGCCTGTCGTCCAGGCGACCTTTAACTGACGATGTCTCAACGCCATCGATTGACCTCCTTGGCACCAGTCATCCATCACGGGATGATCAGCCCTACCGAAGGACTTAGCCCATACCAAGCGAAAAAATGCATAATCCACGCCACCACAACTCGGTGCCCTACTCCTCATGCTCAAGGACTGGAACGGACGAGGCCGTCTCTGGAAAGGTCCCAGCCCTCGTTCACCTCTACGTTGGAACCAGAAAAGTCGACATAATTGTTTTGTAACGACCGTGGTTAATGGAAACGGTTGAGGTCGAATCTTTCGTTCGAAGGATGGCAAGCGCTAAAGATTAAAGATTCGACCCCTCGGGCCGACCCCTCGGGCTCAGGGAAACCGGCGGAGCCCGTTGACGATCGGCTTACCGCTTCGCGCTCTTGGCTTTGCGGTACTCCCACGGCGGGGTGGGGGCGGCGTCGGACCAGAGGCCGCGTTTGGCGCGGCGGGCGTCTTTTTCCAGTTGCGTGACGGTTTTGTTTTTGGACGTTTTGACCTTCCACGCGAGTCCCGCGGACACCAGCTCGCGATTCAATGATCGGCCGTCCGGCAAAGTCACGACTCCGAGCGTCCGGCCTTTCTCGTCCCGTCCTTCAAGGCGAACCGAGACCATTTGGCCCGACGCGACGCGCTCGGTGAACCGCTTGGCCTTGGCGCCGAACGCTTGGCCGAGTTCCGGGCAATCAACGCCCGCGAGGTGGACCTCCTCGACGGAGCCGCTGCGGGAGACCGAGATCGTATCGCCGTCGTGGATACGCATCACGATACCGGCGAAACGCGCTGATTTCGCCAGGGCCTCGGCCGGGAAGATGGCGCTGAGCGCCCACACGACCAATGTAATGGTCGGCACACTCACGTTGGAAAAACGGCTGATTGGATGCATGGAACACCTCCGGGTTACGCGGCCTTGCGGGGCTTGCTCCGCGGGTGGGCGCGTCCGTTCGTCTGGGGACGGCGCGGGGTCGAACTCGGCCGCCCGCGTCGCGTCGCCAACACTTCACGTTCCGCCGCGAGCCAGTCTTCCACGTCGCTTCCGTGCGAGCCCCCGCGGAGTTGGAAGAGCTGGTAGGCGCGCTCCGCGATTTGTTGTTGTAGGTCATGGTGGTGCGCCGCGAATTGTCCGGTATGTGCGAAGCGGGTCGGGCCGTCGTGCTGCTGCGTCATTGATTACTCCTCCGTCTTGTTCCGATTGCCGGTGATCCGTGGGGTGCTTCCGGCGGTAAATGTAGCACTCCTCCGGCGAAGCACCAGTCCACGCCGGAACCCCGCCAGGCGCGTCAGGGCGGCTGCGGGCGACCTCGCGTCAGGCGGCCCATCCGAACGAGGTACGGTGGTTCCCCGGTTGGGTCGATCGAATACAGCGGGCGCGGGATGGATCAGCCCCGCGGGGTTCGCGATACTTGCTTCGGAGCGCGACATCGGCATATAAAGGAAACCGCTTCCTGATCGGTTCCCGCGTTCACTCGGGCGAAGACGGCGTGTTGACGGGTGGTTGTGCCGGGAGGATTCGTCATGCCTATGTATGAGTACGAATGTGAGCAGTGCAAAAAGCCGTTCACGCTCGCGTTGACCCTCAAGGAACATGAACAAGGCGGCATCGCGTGTCCGGCGTGCGGGTCCAAAAAGGTCAATCAGTTGATCAGTTCATTTATCGCCAAAACCGCGAGCAAGACCTGATCGCGGCGCGCCGCCAGCCATGACCGTCATCATCGAGCGCCCGGCGTTCGACGCCCTGTTGGCGAGCTTGGCCGAGCGGGGGTACACGCTGGTGGGGCCGACCGTGCGGGACAGCGCCATCGTGTACGACCGGATCGGCTCGTCCACGAACCTGCCAATGGGATGGACCGACGAGCAGCAGGGCGGCGAGTATCGACTCAAACCCCGCGACGATCACGCATTGTTCGGGTACGCGGTGGGGCCGCATTCATGGAAAAAGTACCTGCTGCCGCCGCGGTTGACGTTGTGGAGCGCGCGACGCGAGGCCGAGGGATTCGTGGTGATCGAGCCGGAGCCTGATCCGCCGCGGTTGGCGCTGATCGGGGTGCGCGCGTGTGAACTCCGCGCGCTCGCGATTCAGGACCGGGTGTTGTCGGAGGGCGAGTACCCCGATCCCTACTATCGCGCGCAGCGGGAGCGATTGTTCGTGCTCGCGGTCAATTGCGGCCACGCGGCGGGCACGTGTTTTTGCGTCTCCATGCAGGCCGGCCCCCGCGCGTCCGAGGGATTCGATCTGGCCCTGACCGAGGTCATCGAAGGACCACGCCATTATTTCGTGGTCGAGGTCGGCAGCCCGCTGGGCCGCGAGGTACTGCGGGAGGTGCCGCACATTGAAGCGACGGCCGACGAAACGCGGGCCGCGGACGCGGTGATCGAGCGCACCACCGCGTCCATGGGCCGCGCGCTCGACACCACCGACATTAAACAAACGCTCTACGACAACCTGGACCACCCGCGTTGGGATCGTGTGGCCGAGCGCTGCCTGGCCTGCGGCAATTGCACCATGGTGTGCCCCACGTGTTTTTGCACGACGGTTGAAGAGGTGCCCGATCTGGCGGGAACGCGAGCGGACCACGTGCGCACGTGGGATTCGTGTTTCACCTTGGACTTTTCGTACGTGCGCGGGCCCGGCAGCCTGCGATCCACCACCAAGGCGCGGTACCGGCAATGGATGACGCACAAACTCGCGACGTGGATCGACCAGTTCGGCACGTCGGGCTGCGTGGGGTGCGGCCGCTGCATCGCGTGGTGCCCGGTGGGGATCGATATCACCGAGGAAATGCGGGCGATCCGGAGCGGTTCGTCGTGATCGTCACTGCCCCGACGCGCGAGAGCCAATCGCTGGTCCCGGTACCAGCCGAGATCGTGGACAAGCGCACGGAGACCCGCGGCATTTACACGTTTCGACTCCGGGTGCGGGACGAGGCCAGGCGCGCGGCGTTTCGGTTTCGTCCGGGGCAATTCAACATGCTGTATGCGTTCGGCGTCGGCGAAGTCCCGATCTCCATCGCCTCTGATCCGGACGAGCCGGACACGCTCGATCACACGGTGCGGATCGTGGGCAACGTGACCGGCGTGTTGGAGCGACTCAACGCCGGAGACGTGGTCGGACTCCGCGGGCCGTACGGCAGCAGTTGGCCGCTGGACGAGGCGCAAGGACGCGACGTGATCGTGATCACGGGCGGGCTCGGTTGCGCGCCGGTGGTGTCGGTGATCAGTTACATCGTTCGCCGCAGGGAGCGGTTCGGCGCGCTCAAGATCCTGCACGGGGTCAAAGCTCCCAAGGATTTGTTGTACCGCGAACGATTCCGAGCGTGGGCCGCGCACCCCAACACCGAGGTACACCTGACCACGGACCGGCCGGACCGCCGGTGGCGGCATCGTACCGGATACGTGACCGCCTTGCTCGAGGGACTAACCATGGATGCGGCCAACAGCGTGGTGATGATGTGCGGGCCCGAGGGCATGATGCGAGGGGCGGCGGCTCACCTGTTGAAGGCCGGGGTATCCGGCGAGCGCGTGTACGTGTCGATCGAGCGCAACATGAAGTGCGCGGTGGGGTTGTGTGGGCATTGCCAGATGGGGGCGGAGTTTGTGTGCAAGACGGGGCCGGTCTTCCGATATGATCGCATCGCGCACTGGTTCAATCATCCGGGTGTGTAGAGCCTGTCCATGAACGGTCATCTGCGGCGTTACCGTTCCGCTTCCGGTCCTCGCGTACGACTCAGTACGCTCCGGTCCGGTTCTCACGGCGCCTTGCATCTGACGCGTTCCTGAACAGGCTCCGATTCCTTCGGAATCGGGTTCAGAAGAAAGAGAAGACGATGCCGCGGGTCGGCAGGACTCATACCGGCGATGGCACCAAACGGACGCCTCGACTTATGGGGGTAAAGCGCGGTGCGGGGAAGAGAACGAGTCGTCGGCCTAAGCTCGCGGTTTGGAAATTTGCGTCTTGTGATGGGTGTCAGCTCACGTTGCTTAATTGCGAGGATGAGTTGCTGGCGATCGCGGATCTGGTGCGGATCGCGGAGTTTCGGGAGGCTTCGCGCGCGGGGGGTAAGGGGCCGTATGATTTGTCGCTGGTCGAAGGGTCGATCACCACGCCGGCGGACGCGGAGCGCATCAAGGAGATTCGCGCCGCGTCCAAGCGGCTGGTGACCATCGGCGCGTGCGCGACCGCCGGGGGGATTCAGGCGCTACGCAATTTCAAGGACGTGAACGAGTTCGTATCCGTGGTGTACGCCACGCCCGCGTACATCAGCACGTTGGCCACGTCCACCGCCATCGCGGATCACGTGTTGGTGGACTTTGAGTTGCGCGGGTGCCCGATCGATCCGGCGCAACTGCGCGAAGTGATTCTGGCGTTCCTGCAGGGCCGGCGGCCGCAAACGCCGGCGTCGAGCGTGTGCCTGGAGTGCAAGCGCGCGGGGCGCGTGTGCGTGATGGTGGCGCAGGGCACGCCCTGTCTGGGGCCGGTCACGCACGCGGGCTGCGGCGCGTTGTGCCCGACGTACGGGCGCGGGTGTTACGGGTGCTTCGGGCCGATGGAAACGCCCAACGCCGCGTCGCTCGCCGGGGAGTTGTCACGGCGCGGCATGTCGGACCAGGATCTGGCGCGCGCGTTCGCCACGTTCAACGCGAATGCGCCGGTATTTCGCAAGGAGGTCGCCCGACATGGCTAAGCGGACGATCAAAGTCGGCGCGCTGGCGCGCGTGGAGGGCGAAGGCGGGCTCGAGGTCACGGTGAAGGACGGCGCGGTCACCGACGTCAAGCTCGACATCTTTGAGCCGCCGCGGTTTTTCGAAGCCCTGCTGCGCGGGCGGCGGTTCGACGAGGCGCCGGACATCACCTCGCGCATCTGCGGCATTTGCCCGGTCGCGTACCAGATGAGCGCGATCCACGCCATGGAAGACGCCTGCGGCGTACGCGTCGAGGGCCAACTGCGTGCCCTACGGCGTTTGATGTACTGCGGGGAGTGGATCGAGAGCCACACCCTGCACGTGTACATGCTGCACGCGCCGGATTTTCTCGGGTACGCCAGCGGGATCGAGATGGCCAAGGATCATCCGGCGATCGTGGAACGGGGGCTGCAACTCAAAAAAGTCGGCAACGAGGTGATCGCGTTGTTGGGGGGGCGCTCGGTGCATCCGATCAACGCCAAGGTCGGCGGGTTTTACCGGGCGCCAACGCGCGAGGAGCTCGCCCCGCTCGCGGAACGATTGCAATGGGCGCGCGCGGCCGCGCTGGAAACGGTTCATTGGACCGCCACGCTGCCGATTCCGGATTACGAGCGCGACTACGTCTTCGTGGCCATGTCGCACCCGGACGAGTATCCGTTCAATGAAGGACGGATCGTATCCAACCACGGCCTCGACATCGCGCCAAGGGAGTACGACGATCACTTCGTGGAATCCCAGGTTCCGCACTCCACCGCGTTGCACTCAACGATCGTGAATCGCGGCGCCTACGCGGTGGGCCCGCTCGCGCGCTACAGCCTGAACTTCGACCGGTTGTCGCCGATGGCGCAGGACGCGGCGCGCCAGGCCGGGTTGGGCTTGGTGTGCCGCAATCCGTTTCAGAGCATCGTGGTGCGGAGCGTGGAAATTCTCTACGCCTGCGACGAAGCGCTGCGGATCATCGCGCAGTATGAGCCGCCCGCGGCACCCGCGATCGCGGTCCGCCCGCGCGCGGGCACCGGGTACGGCTGCACCGAGGCCCCGCGCGGACTGCTCTATCATCGCTACCGGATCGACGAGCAGGGCGCGATTCTGGACGCGAAGATCGTGCCGCCCACCTCGCAGAATCAACGCACCATCGAGGACGACCTGCGCGACGTGGTGCCGCGATATTTGGATTTACCCAAGGAGCAATTGACGTGGCGCTGCGAGCAAACCGTGCGCAACTACGATCCATGTATTTCGTGCGCCACGCATTTTTTGAGGGTGACCGTGCATTAAGAGTGACCGCAATTACTCCATTTGGGGGAATGACGAAGGCGACTGCACTCTGCAACACTCATACCGTGTTCAACGATCGAGCGCGCGCGATGCGCAGGGACTTTGCACACATGACATCCCGATCCCGGTGGACGTGCCGAAGGGATTGGTGTCGGAGGCCGAAGCGGACGCGCTGGTGACGTATCTGCGGGGGGATCTTCAAAAGTAAAGAAGGATCGGGAGAGCGGGGAGCAGTCATGGCGAACACGAATTCTCACGCGGGAGGGTGAAATGAAGAAACGACTCAGCAATGTGGCGCGATGGGGCGTGGCTGGCGTTTTTGCGGTCGCCAGCGTGTGTGTTCTCTCGGCCGGCTCGGCCGAAGCAGCGGACCAAGAGCGTACCGAGCAACAGATGCAGTCGCAAACCCAGGAACAGATTTACGGCAGCCAACTGATGACCGAGCAGGAACGAGCCGAATATCGGGCGAAGATGCGAGCCGCGAAAACCGCCGAGGAGCAAGAAAAGATTCGGAAGGAACATCACGAGCAGATGACGGCCCGCGCCGCGGAACGCGGGATGACGCTTCCGGACGAGCCGCCGATGAAGGGTGGCGGAATGGGGATGGGGCCTGCGCCGGGGCACGGCGGCGGGAAGCCTTAACGGAGGAGAGGGGCACGGGAGATGACGGTGGTCAAGCGGAGTGGTCTGGCGGTGGGAACGCTGGTTGTGGCCGCGGGAATGCTGATGGCCGCCGAGGTGGCCGCGGCGAAAAAGCCTCAGCCCACCCGGTCCACGCAGTCCCAAGAGGTGGCGTTGTTCGACGCGGCGTGGGGCGGCCAGACCGAGACGGTCCGATCCTTGTTGGCGGCGGGCGTCAACGTGAACGCGAAGGACCCCGGATCCAAAACCGCGTTGATGGCGGCCGCGGTCAACGGCTACCTGGACACGGTGACGGTCTTGTTGGCGGCGGGCGCGGACGTCAACGCGCAGGATGAACACGGCGAGTCGGCGTTGATGAACGCCGCGTTCAACGGGCTGGTGGATATCGTGAGCCTGTTGATCGAACACAAGGCCGACGTGAACGCGGCGCGGGAAAGCGGGGACACCGCGCTCATGGACGCGGCGTGGAACGGCGACACCGTGATGGTCAATGCGCTGCTGGCGGCCGGCGCCGACGTCAACGCCCGGACGGTCGACGGCGACACCGCGCTGATCATGGCGGCCTCAAACGGGTACGTGGAGGTGGTCCGATCGTTGCTCGCGATGAAGGCGGACCCGAATATCGAGAACCAGTACGGCGACACGGCGCTCAAGGTGGCGGCCGACGAGGGCTACCTGGACGTCGTGAGGCTGCTGCTCAAGCGTCGCTGACCATGGACGTCGCGGTCTTCGGCGTCGGGAACCGGTTCAGACGCGACGACGCCGTAGGCCTCGTCGTGGCGGAGCGGTTGACCGCCGGACACCGTCGGCCCGACCTGATGGTCCGTCAGGGATTGGTGTGGGAACTGGGCGAGGCATGGCTGGACGCCGACGTGGCGGTGGTGGTCGACGCGATGGCCTCGTCCGACGCGCCCGGAACGATTCGTCGGTACGACCTCGCGGACGGGCCGTTGCCGCGCCACGCGCTCCGGTGTTCCACGCACGGGTTCGGAGTGGCCGACGCGATCGAATTGGCGCGATCCCGGGGGCGTCTTCCGCGGCGGTTGATCGTGTACGGCGTGGTCGGGTCCTGCTTCGATCATGGGTGCGGTATGAGCGCGCCGGTTGAACGGGCCGTCGACGTGGTGGTTGATCGCATTCTTGGCGAGGTGGACACGCTGCGCCGCGGCCCGCCGGGAGCCGGTTCGCATGCATGAGCGCGCGTGGGTGGACGCGCTGATTCGACGCGTGTCCGCGACGGCTCGCGGCGAAGGCGCGACACGGGTGGTGGGGGTGACGGTTCGCGTCGGACCCTGGTCGACGGTGTCGGCCGACCGCGTGCGCGAGCACTTCGCGGCGGCGGCGCGCGGAACCATCGCGGAAGGCGCGCGACTGACGGTCAACGCGATCGGCGACGAGGCCGGAGCGATCGACGGGACCGAGGTGCTGGAGAGCATCGAGATCGAAACATGACGCCCGTGTCGATTGCACGCGCCGCGGCGTTGTCCGTTCACCGTGAGCGGCGCGCCGTCACGGTGAGCGGCCGCGTCCAGGGCGTGGGCTTTCGGCCGTTCGTGTATCGACTGGCCGCGGAGTTGGGCCTGGCCGGGTGGGTGACCAACGCCGATGACGGCGTGCGGATCGAGGTCGAGGGCGACGCCGGACGTCTTGCCCGGTTCGTGGACCGTCTGCGATCCGAAGTCCCCGCCCGCGCGGTGATCGGACGCGTCAGCGTCACGCCGGTCGAACCGATCGGCGCTTCCACCTTTGTGATTCGCCCGTCGAGTGCCGCCGGCGCCGCCGGCATCGTGGTCCCTCCGGACGCGACGCCCTGCGATCCGTGCCGCCGAGAGATCTTCGATCCGTCCGCGCGGCGTTATCGGTATCCGTTCACGCAGTGCGCCACGTGCGGCCCGCGGTACACGATCATTTCCGCGATGCCGTACGATCGCGCCAACACCACCATGGCGGGATTCGCGATGTGCGCGGCGTGTCACACGGAGTACGAGGATCCCTCGGACCGGCGATTCCACGCCGAGGCCGTCGCCTGCCCGGCGTGCGGCCCGCGTGCCGCGTTGTGGGACGCCGACGGTCGGGTTCTCGGCGTTGAACAGGACGCCGTGATCGACGCGGCCCGCGCGATTCGGAACGGGCGGATCGTCGCGGTCAAGGGCGTGGGCGGGTTTCACCTCCTGGTCGACGCGACCAACGACGCCGCGGTGCGCGAACTGCGACGCCGCAAACGCCGGCCCGACAAACCGTTCGCGCTGCTGTGTGAATCGCCGGGCGTGGTGGAGTCGCTGTGTCGGGTCGCGGACATCGAGGCGGCATTGCTCCGATCCGCGGAGGGGCCGATCGTGTTGCTGCGCGCGCGCACCGGCGCCGCGGCGCCCGCGGTCGCGCCGAACAATCCCAATCTGGGGGTGATGCTGCCGCCGTCTCCGTTGCACCTGCTCCTCGCGCGCGAAGTCGGCGTTCCGGTGGTGGCCACGAGCGGCAATCGCTCGGATGAGCCGATCTGCACGGACGAACGCGAGGCTCTGACGCGCTTGCGCGGGATCGCGGATGTGTTCCTGGTGCACGACCGCCCGATCGCGCGGCACGTGGACGACTCGGTCGTCCGGGTGATCGGGGGGGACGGCGTGGTGTTGCGCGTGGGGCGCGGATACGCGCCGTTGTCGGTTCCCGGATCAAGCGGGACCGGGGTGATCGCGGTTGGCGGCGGGCACAAGAATACCGTGGCCGTGAGCACGGGAGACGGGATCGTCTTGAGCCAGCACATCGGGACGTTGAACACGCCGCACGCGCGAACGATCCACCGCCGGACCGCAACGGACCTCGCGCGCCTGCACGGCGTCTTGCCGTCCGTGACCGCGGGTGATTTACACCCGGACGATTCCGCGGCGTCGCACGGCGCGCCGTCCGACCGTCCGGCGACGCGGGTTCAGCACCACCACGCGCACGTGTTATCGTGTCTGGCGGAGCACGGCCTCGACGGACCCGCGTTGGGCGTGGCGTGGGACGGGACCGGGTACGGACCGGACGGCACGGTGTGGGGCGGCGAGTTTTTGGCGGTGCACGGCGCGTCGTGGCGCCGGATCGGGCATCTGCGGCGATTCCGGTTGCCGGGCGGCGAATCCGCGGTTCGCGAACCGCGCCGCGCCGCATTGGGCGTGCTCGTGGAATTGTTCGGCAATGACGCGGTGGAACATGATACTCTGCCGCCGCTCGCGTCGTGGCCCGCGTCGCAGCGCGCGCTGCTGGCTCGAACGGCGACGCGAGGGGTCAACGCGCCATGGACGTCGAGCGCCGGACGATTGTTCGACGCGGTCGCGTCGTTGATCGGCATCCGGCAGGTCGCGACGTTCGAAGGACAGGCGGCGATGGAACTGGAATTCGCGGCCCAGGAATCGACGGACCGCGACGCGTACCCCGTTGCCGTGATCGATCAGGACGGCGTCGCGGTGGTGGATTGGGAGCCCCTGGTGCGCGCGATGCTGGACGATGCGGCGCGCGGCGAGGCCGTCGCGGTCATGGCGCGCCGGTTCCACGACGCGCTCGCCGACGCGATCGTCGCGGTGGCGATACGGGCGGGCGAGCGTCGCGTCGCGTTGACCGGCGGGTGTTTCCAAAATCGATGCTTGACCGAACGCGCGACGGCCCGACTTACCGCATCGGGGTTCCTTGTGTATCGCCATCGTCTCGTCCCGCCGAACGACGGCGGACTGGCGGTTGGACAGGCAATAGCGGCCGGCGCGAGGCTCTGACGTGTGTCTGGCGGTTCCGGGGAGGATCGTGACCATCAATGAGGCCGAGGGCGTGGCGCGCGCCGGGCGGGTGGAGTTCGGCGGAATCGTCAAGGACGTGTCGCTGGCCTTCGTGCCGGAGGCCGCGATCGGCGACTACGTGATCGTCCACGTGGGGTTTGCGATCGCGCGGGTGGACGAGGCGGAGGCGGCGCGCGCGTTGCGGTACGTGGACATGATCGGGGAGCTCGACGGACTCAACGAGACCGACGGGTGAAATTCATCGACGAATACCGCGACGCCGCCGCGGCCCGGGACATGGCGGCCGCGATCCGACGGATCACGACCAGACCGTGGACCGTCATGGAGGTGTGCGGCGGGCAAACGCACGCGATCGTGCGCTTCGGGCTCGACGAACTGCTGCCGGAGGACGTCACGTTGTTGCACGGCCCCGGGTGTCCGGTGTGCGTGACGCCGATCGCGTTGATCGACGCGGCGATCGAACTCGCGTCGCGCCATGACGCCGTCGTCTGTTCGTTCGGCGACATGCTGCGCGTGCCTGGCTCCGCGCGCGACTTGTTGTCGGTCAAGGCCGAGGGCGGCGACGTCCGCATCGTGTATTCGCCGCTCGACGCGCTGGATCTGGCGCGGCGCCTTCCCGATCGGGAGGTCGTCTTTTTCGCGGTGGGGTTCGAAACCACCGCGCCCGCCAACGCCATGGCGGTGTATCGCGCCCAACAAGAGGGCGTGGCGAATTTTTCGATCTTGGTCGCGCACGTGCTGGTGCCGCCCGCGCTGGCCGCGATCATGGCGTCGCCGGGCAACCGGGTCAACGGCTTTTTGGCCGCGGGCCACGTGTGCGCGGTGATGGGCTACACCGAATACGAGCCGCTCGCCGCGCGGTTTCAGGTCCCGATCGTGGTCACGGGATTCGAGCCGCTGGACATCCTGCACGGGATGTACCTGTGCGTCAAACAATTGGAGGACGGGCGCGCCGAGGTCGAGAACCAGTACGCGCGGGCCGTGCGTCGGGACGGGAACCGCGAGGCGTTGGCGATCCTCCGGGAGGTGTTCGAGGTGTCGAGCCGGACGTGGCGCGGCATCGGCGAGATCGCGGAGAGCGGGTTGGCGTTGCGGCCGGAGTACGCGCGGTACGACGCGCTGCGGCGTTGGGACGTGGCGTCGCGTTCGGACTCGGATCACGCGGAGTGCGTGGCGGGTGAGATCCTGTTGGGCGCGAAGGTCCCGACGGATTGCGCCGCCTTCGGATCGCGCTGCACGCCCGACCATCCGTTGGGCGCGCCCATGGTCTCGTCGGAGGGCGCGTGCGCCGCGTATTACCGGTACCGTCCCCCCACCCTTACCCCTGCAAGGGGGGAGGGAACGAAACGAGACAGCCTCGATCAACCCCCTCCCTCTTGACGGGGGAGGGAGGGGTGGGGGTGACGCGATGATGCGCGACCGGAATAGCGATGTGACGCGTAGGGACACGGCATGCCGTGCCCCCGAGGGAGACGAAGATGACGGTTGAGCGAAACGCCGAAATCGCCTGGTCCTGTCCGGTTCCGATCGATCCCGTTGATCGCGTGCAACTGGCGCACGGCGGGGGCGGGCGTTTGATGCACCGGTTGATCGAGGACGTGTTCGTCGCCGCGTTCGGGAATCCGCTCGGCGCGGCGCGTCACGACGCGGCGGTGGCCGAGATCGGCGGGGCGCGGCTGGCGTTCACCACGGATTCGTACGTCGTGAACCCCCTGTTTTTCCCGGGCGGGGACATCGGGTCGCTCGCGGTCAACGGCACGGTCAACGATCTGGCCATGGCCGGGGCGCGGCCGTTGTATTTGAGCGCGGCGTTCATCATCGAGGAAGGCCTGCCGATGGAGACGTTGTCGCGCGTGGTCCGATCCATGCGGGTTGCCGCGGACGAGGCGGGCGTGCGCGTCGTCACCGGCGACACCAAAGTCGTGGACAGGGGAAAAGGCGACGGTCTGTTCATCAATACCGCGGGGGTCGGGCTGGTGGAGGCGCGCCGGCCGATCGGTCCGGACTCCGTGCGCGAGGGGGACGCGATTCTGGTCAGCGGGGACCTCGGCCGACATGGCATCGCGGTGATGGCCGCGCGCGAGGGGCTGGCGTTTGAAACGGCTTTGGAGAGCGACTCGGCGCCGCTGGCCGCATTGGTATCGGATCTGATCGCGTCCGACATCGAGCTCCGCTGCCTGCGGGACCTCACGCGCGGCGGTCTCGCGAGCGCGTTGAACGAAATCGCGGAGTCGTCGGGATCGAGCATCGACCTGGACGAACACCGGGTCCCGGTCCGAGAGGACGTGCGGGGCGCGTGCGAGTTGTTGGGATTCGATCCGTTGTACGTGGCGAACGAAGGGCGGTTCGTCGCGTTCGTGCCCGATGAGCAGGCCGACCGCGCGCTGGCCGTCATGCGACGCCACCGCGTGGGCTCGGGCGCAACGGCGGTCGGCCGGGTTCGCGAAGGCGATCCCATGGTGGTGGCGCGCAACGCGTTCGGGACCACGCGCGTGCTCGACATGTTGAGCGGGGAACAATTGCCGCGGATCTGTTGACCGCGACGTCGGCGCCGGGTGGGCAGATCCGCCGGGAGGGATGATGAAGATTGTGTTGGCCGTGGACGGGTCCGCGTATTCCCGTTGGGCGACGGAGGCGGTGTTGAGCGTTCCCTGGGCGGAACGCCCGGACGTGGTGGTGCTCCACGCGGTCGACGTCGCCGCGTTGCCCGAGGCGTTCATCGCGCCTCGGACCGCGGAGGCGTATCGCGCGGTCTTGAGCGCGGAGACCGCGTCGCGGGAACGAACCGGAAAACGGTTGGTCGCCCGGGTCGCGGCGCGGTTGAAGAAACGGTGCCGGAGCGTGAAGGCGGCGGTAGAGACCGGACGCGCCGCCGACGTGATCGTGGACCGGGCCCGGCGTGAGGCCGCGGATCTGATCGTGGTGGGGGCCCGCGGCGTGGGCAACGTTCGCCGGTTCCTGCTGGGCAGCGTGTCGGCGCGGGTGGTCAGCCACGGGCCGTGCGCCGTGTTGGTGGTCAAACGCAGCACCCGCGCGGTGCGCCGGGTGCTGCTCGGGGCCGACGGGTCGCGGGCGTCGGAGCGCGCCGCGCGGCGTCTCGCCGAGTGGTTCGCGCCGGGCACGGTCACGGTCGACGCCTTGTACGTGTGGGAGTATCCGGTTCACCCCCATCCGGCCGGCGCGGTGGAGCGGATGGTGGAGGAACGGTATTGTCGCGGCCTGGCGCGCGCGGGCCTCACGTGCCGGCCGCGGTGGGTCATGGGGCATCCGGCGGAGCGGTTGGACGCGGCGGCGTCGCGCGCGCGGGCGGACCTGGTGGTGGTGGGATCGCGCGGGCTGAGCCGGGTCAGGCGGCTGCTGCTCGGCGGGGTGTCGGATCGGATCGTCACCCACAGCCGAGGCTCGGTGTTGGTGGTTCGGTGAGGACCGTCCCGCGTTCGATCGACTCGCGCCTGATTCGGTGGTAGGTCCTCCGGTGTTCCCCAGCGTGTTCGCCGAGGTCGCCGCCCTCCTCATCCTGGCGGCGGCGTGCGGGTACGTGGCGCAATGGCTGCGGCAACCCCTCGTCGTCGCCTTCGTCGCCGTGGGCATCCTGGTCGGCCCCGCGGGGTTGCACTGGGTACAATCGGCCGATCAGATCGACCTGCTCGCGAAAATCGGGATCACCTTGCTGCTGTTCGTGGTCGGGCTGAAGCTGGACGTGCACGTGATCCGCAACTTGGGCCGGGTGGCCTTGGCGGTCGGGGGCGGACAGGTCGTGTTCACCTCGCTCGCCGGCTACCCCATCGCGCGGGCGCTGGGTCTGGAGCCGGTGCCGGCCTTGTACGTGGCGGTCGCCCTGACGTTCTCCAGCACCGTCATCATCGTCAAGCTCCTGTCCGACAAACGCGAGATCGACGCCCTGCACGGGCGAATCGCGCTGGGCATCCTCATCGCCCAGGACCTCGTGGTGGTCCTGACCATGATCGTGCTCTCGGGCGTGGGCGCCGCGAACCGGGGGGACGCGTTCAGCCGGGGCATGCTGTCCGTGGCGGCGGGGGGCCTCGCGTTCCTCGCGGGCGTGGCGCTGATCATGCGGTACGTCCTGCCGCGGTTGCTCGATCGACTGGCCGCGTCGACCGAGCTGCTCATGTTGTTCTCGGTCGCGTGGGGCGTGTCGCTCGCCGCGCTCGCCGAAAGTCTGGGATTCGGCGCGGAAGTCGGCGCGTTCGTGGCGGGAGTCTCGCTGGCCTCGACCCGGTACCGCGAGGCGATCGGCTCGCGCCTGGTGAGTTTGCGGGATTTTCTGCTCCTCTTTTTCTTCGTGAGCCTCGGCGCGCAGCAGGACATCGGTTTGCTCGATGCGCAGATCGGTCCCGCCATCGCGCTCTCGTTGTTCGTGTTGATCGGGAATCCGCTGATCGTGATGATCATCATGGGGGTGATGGGATACCGCAAACGCACCGGACTGTTGACCGGTCTGACCGTCGCCCAGATCAGCGAGTTCTCGTTTATCCTCGGCTCGTTGGGCCGAGACCTGGGGCACATCGACTCCGAAGCGCTCGGACTGATCACGTTGGTGGGGTTGGCGACCATCACCTTGTCCACGTACATGATCCTGTATTCCCACGTGCTGTACGAACGGCTCGCGCCATGGCTCGGCGTGTTCGAGCGGCGGATGGCCCACCGCGAAGCGGCCCTGGATTCGCCGAATCGAACGCCGCAGGTCGACGTCATCGTGTTCGGTCTCGGTCGGTACGGGAGCCGGATCGTGGCGGGGCTTCGCCAACGCGGCGCCGCGGTGCTGGGCGTTGATTTCGACCCGGAGGCGGTGGCGCGTTGCCGGAGTCTGGGCGTTCCCACGCACTACGGCGACGCCGAGGATCCGGAATTTCCGGCCGGCCTTCCCCTCGCCCGGACGCGGTGGGTGGTCAGCACCACTCCAGCTCGCGACGTCAACATGGAATTGCTCCAGTCGTTGCGCCACCACCGGTACGCCGGCAAGGTGGCGCTCACCGCGCACTCCGTGATCGACAAGGACCTCCTGGAGCGGAGCGGCGCGGACCTGGTGCTCCTGCCGTACGCGGACGCGGCGGATCAGGCCGTGGACCTGTTGACCGAACCCGGCGCGAGCGCCCAACGGCCCGCGACGGAACGCGACGCGGAGATCGACGCGAGCCCCGCGTGAACGCGGCTTCCGCGGTCGGCATCCGGTGAAAATTCCCCATCTCCCGGCGGACGAGGCGCTCGCCAGTCTCCACAGCGGTCCCCAGGGACTCGCCGGCACGGAAGCCGCCCGGTGGCTCGCCGAATTCGGCCCCAACCGGGTCGAGCGCTTGGCCCGACGACCCTTGGTGGTCCGTTTCGCCAAGGGGCTTACCCACTTTTTCGCGCTCATCCTCTGGGTCGCCGCGGGCCTGGCGTGGATCGCGGAGTGGCGCCAGCCCGGTCAAGGCATGGCCGTGCTCGGCGCGGCGATCGTGGGCGTGATCCTGATCAACGGCGTGTTTTCCTTCTGGCAGGAGTACCGCGCCGAGCGCGCGATCCTCGCGCTCCAGAACCTGCTCCCGCGCCGGGTCCGCGCGCTGCGCGACCGGGTCGTGACCGAGATCCCGACCGAGGAATTGGTGCCGGGCGACGTGGTCCTCCTGCGCGAAGGCGACGACGTGCCCGCGGACTGCCGGCTGATCGAGGCGTTCGGCGTGCGGGTCAACAACGCCACGGTCACCGGGGAATCGCTCCCCAAGGCGCGGGACGCCCGGCCCAGCGCGGAGGACGACGTCCTGCGCGCGCGCAACGTCCTGTTGGCCGGCACGTCAATGGTCTCCGGCGAGGCGCGCGCGGTGGTGTTCGCCACCGGGATGCGGACCGCGTTCGGCGCGATCGCGCACCTCACCCAAGCCGCGGGCGAGACCCTCTCGCCGCTCCAGCGGGAAATCGTCCGGCTCAGCCGGATCGTCGCCATCCTGGCGGTGGCGCTCGGCGTGCTGTTCTTCGTGATCGGGCGGGCGATCGGGTTGCCGTTCTGGGCCAACTTCATTTTCGCGATCGGCATCATCGTGGCGAACGTGCCCGAAGGCTTGTTGCCCACGGTGACCCTGTCGCTGGCCATGGCCTCGCAACGCATGGCGCGCCGTCACGCGTTGGTGCGCCGGCTCGCGTCGGTCGAGGCGTTGGGGTGCGCCACCGTGATTTGCACGGACAAAACCGGCACGTTGACGCTCAACCGCATGGCGGTGAAACACGCGTTTGTCTCCGGCGAGGCGCTGAACGCGGAGCAACTCGTGGGGCGGGCCGCCGCGTCGCTCGCGGCGCGACGGGTGTTGGAGATCGCGCGGTCCTGTCACGACCTCACGCTGGTGGAGCGCAACGGTCGTTCGGATTTGGTCGGTGACCCCATGGAGGTCGCATTGGTGGAGACGGCGCGGCGGGCCGGGTTGGATCTGGACGGCGCGCCGAAGCTCGACGAGGTGCCGTTCGACGCGGATCGCAAACGCCTCTCCGTGCTCTACAAACTGGCCGACGGCGCGATCCTCTATACCAAGGGCGCGCCGGAGACCGTGCTCCCGTTGTGCGATCGGGTCCGCGAACACGACGCGGTGCTGGCGCTCACGGACGAACGCCGCGCCGCGATCGTCCGCGCGATGGAGCGCATGGCGGACAACGGGTTGCGCGTGCTCGCGTTCGCGGACCGCGCGGTGTGCGACGGGGAAGACCGGTCGAGGTTGGAGCAAAACCTCATCTTGTCGGGTTTGGTGGGGTTGGAGGATCCGCCGCGCCCCGAGGTGCCGGCCGCGATCCGGACGTGCCGCGAGGCCGGCATCAAGGTCGTCATGATCACCGGCGATCATCCCCACACCGCGCTCGCGATCGCGCGCGAAATCGACCTGGTCCGCTCGCCCTCGCCCACGGTGGTCACCGGCGAGGATCTGCGCCGGCTCTCCGACACGCAGCTCCAGCTCGCGGTGGCCGTGCCGGAGATCGTGTTCGCCCGCGTCACCGCGGATCAAAAAATGCGCATCGTGGCCGCGCTGCAGGCGCGTAAGGAGATCGTGGCGGTCACGGGCGACGGGGTCAACGACGCGCCCGCGCTGAAAAAGGCCGACATCGGGATCGCGATGGGTCTGTCCGGCACCGACGTGGCGCGCGAGGCCGCGGACATGGTGCTGCTGGACGATCATTTCGCGAGCATCGTGGCCGCGGTGGAGGAAGGCCGCGCCGTGTTCGACAACATCCGCAAGTTCCTCACCTACATTCTGACGTCGAACATCCCGGAACTGGTGCCGTACCTGGCGTTCGCGTTGTTCAAGATTCCGCTGCCGCTCACCATCATCCAAATCCTGGCCGTGGACCTGGGCACGGACATGGTGCCCGCGCTCGCGCTCGGCGCCGAGCCGCCCAACCACGCGGTGATGCGGCGTCCGCCGCGGCCGCGCAGCGCGCGCCTGCTCGACCGCGGTTTGCTGCTGCGAGCGTACGTGTGGTTGGGCGGACTGGAAGCGCTGGCGGCCATGAGCGCGTTTTTCTTCGTGTTGTCGTCGGCGCGGTGGGTATACGGCGATCGGCTCTCGCCGGTCGAACCGCTCTACCTACAGGCCACCACCGCGTGTTTGTCGGCGATCATCGTGATGCAAGTCGTGAACGTGTTCCTCTGTCGCGACGACCGCGCGTCATCGTTCTCGTTCCGTCCGTTCGGGAATCCGCTGATCCTGGTCGGCATCGGGGCGGAACTCGCGTTGATCCTGTTGATCGATTACACGCCTTGGGGCAACCGGTTGTTCGGCACCGCGCCGATTGCGCTCGACGTGTGGCTCTACGTGATGCCGTTTGCCCTCGGGATGGTGGCGTTGGAAGAGACGCGGAAGTGGATCGTGCGGCGCGGTCGGGGCGCGTAGCACGGTCTCTTGTCTTTTTCCGCGGAACTCGGTACGCTGCGCCCGTTTGAATGGTCGGGATATCGAGGACCTGATTCGAGAGACACAAGGAGGCCATGATGCAGACCTATCAACGCGCCGGCGAGCCGGTGACCGCGGTGGACGAGGCGGAAGCCCGCGCGATGCTGCGACGCGCATTCGAATCCACCTACCGGTGGTCCCCGGAGTTCAAGGGATTTCAGGCTCGATTGTCGATGTGGGAAGCGGGCAAACGATCGGAGGGGACCGTCCGCGTCGAATTGCCCGAAACGATTTCGGTGACGCTCTCGGACCCGGACGCGCAGAAGTGGGCCGAGGGGCAGATCGGCATGATGGCCGTGCACCGCGGGCATCGCGCGTTCGACCAGGCCGACGGCCGTCACACGCTCACGCTCGGGGAGGACGACGGCCATCCATTGGGGCGAATGTTGCTGATTCACGGCGACGGCATGAGCTCGCGGTATCGGGTGCTTGCCGACCAGATTCGTCAGATCAACCGGAGCATGGGACCGGTACGCTTTACCATCAACGTGGAAGACTCGGCCGCCACGTCCGACGGCCGGCGGTTGACCACGCGCTACACCGTGTACTATTTCAACCCGCAGGACGGGTCGATCAAACAGGTGGACAGCATCACGGACGTCCACGCGGTGGTCAACGGCGTGTATCTGCCCGGCACGCGCCGCGTGATCGGCGCGGTGCGGGTGCGGATGATGGAGTTCAGCGGGCATCAACTCTTATAGGGAGGCGGGACGGAACGATGCGTTGTTCAGCGTGCCAGTGGACGGCGGTATCATTTGACCTGGAATCAAAAACCTGGCGGTGCAAGCGTTGCCATGCCGAGGTGACGGACTCGGGCGGGCCGGGGTTCGCGGGCTCGGCAATGGCCGCTGCGCCCAAGCAACCGGCGGCCTCGCGGCCTGCGACTGCGGGGAAGGCCAAACCCGCGGCGAAGAAAAAGCCGGCTCGGGCCTCGGCAAAACCCACGGCGCGGAAGTCCGCGGCGCGTAAGAAGCGATGAGCGCGGTCACGATCTACCACAACCCGCGCTGCAACACCTCGCGCAAGACGCTCGATCTGATTCGGGCCAAGGGCGTCGAACCGACCATCGTCGAATACCTCAAAACGCCGTTATCCGCGTCCGAACTGGACCGCATCCTCTCGCTGCTCAAGATGGAGCCGCGTGATCTGATGCGGAAGAAGGAAGACGAGTACAAGACCCTCAAGTTGGATCGGGCGGCCCTGACGCGGAAAGACCTCATCAACGCGATGGTCGACCACCCGATCCTGATCGAACGGCCGATCGTCCTGTCCAAAGGCAAGGCCGCGCTGGGCCGGCCGCCGGAGAACGTCACCGCGATCCTCTAAAGCAAACCGGCGCAGGGACCGCGAGGATCCCTGCGCCGGCGGTAAGACTGGGTCGAGTTTTTACCCGCCCATCTGCATGAACAGGCCGGTCCCGTGCGAGGACGAGGCCATGAAGAACAACATCGGGATCGACAGCATCACGTTCACGCGCGAGGCGAGGAACGCCTTGCGCGCGGCCGCGGTCTTTTCTTCGGGTTTGGCGGGCTTCAAGCCCAACACCAACTTCTGATTCGGCCAGATCACGCCCCACACGTTAAAGAGCATGATCGTGCCGAGCCAGGCGCCCATCCCGATGATGGCGTCGGCGCCTTGCAGCGTGAAGGCGCCGACCAGACGGGGACCCAGCAAACCCGCGCCGAAGATCCAGGTGGCCAACGCGGCCCACCGGAACCACCACAATGCTCGGGGCACCAGGTGTTTGAACGCCTCGGCCTTGGCCTCGGGCGTGACCGCTTTGAGAAACGGCACTTGCACCGCATTGAAGTAGTACAGCAGACCGATCCAGGTAATACCCGCGAGAAAATGGCCCCAACGAAAGATGATCGAGATCGTTTGCATGTCGGCGTCCCCCCTCAGACCAGCGCGTTTACGAGGAAATACAACACCAACGTCAACGCAAACCCCAGGCCGATCGTGGCCGGCAGCGAATCGAGTGGATTCGTCATACGAAAGTCCTCCTGTGAGTATCGGTATGACGCGAAGGTCCGTTCTCGCGTCCATCGTGGATCAATCGCCGGTATCATAGTCAGGGGCATGACGTAAGTCAACGCCCGGGCATACTATCGCCGCAGAAGGTCGTCGGCCGCTTGATTCTGTCGGGAAACGCGATGTGATATGCTACGCCCGCGCATGCCAGGCGCCATCCGCGCCGGCATCGCCACGCTATCGTGACCGCGCCGCCGACTGAACACGAAACTTCCGCGCAAGCCGCCTCGATCCCCGTCGAGGCCGAGCCGATCCGGCCGTCCGGTTTCGCGCAACGCGTGGCGTGGGCGTTGCTGCGGGGCATCCAACTCGGCGTGACGATCGTGCCCTTGCGCGCGGCGTTGTGGCTGGGCCGACGGTTGGGCGAGGTGGCCTATTACGCGGTCTACCCGCGAACCAAGATCGCGTTGGAGCAGATCGCGACCGCCATGCCCGAGTTGCCGCGATCGAAGCAACGGGCGACCATCCGCGACATGTACCGGCAGTTCGCGCAAGGCGTGGTGGAATTCCTCCGCCTGCCCCACACCGTGGCAACCGGCCGGCTCGATCAATTGGTCGCGGTGGACGGGGAGGACATCGTGCGCAAGGCGTATGCGCAGGGCAAGGGCCTGCTCATCCTGACCGCGCACTACGGCAATTTCGAATTGTTGTCCACGTTTTTCGCGGCGCATGGATATCAGGTCAACCTGGTCACGCGTCGCTTGAAAAATGGGGCGCTCGACCGGTTTTGGGCCGAGCAACGCCGCCGCCTCAAGATTCGCGCGATCTTCAAGGAGCAGTCGCTCAGGGAAGTGATCGCCCGGTTGCGGCGCAATGAAGCCATGGGGTACGTCCTGGATCAGAACATGGGACCCGGCCAAGGCGTGTTCGTGAACTTCTTCGGGCGATCAGCCTCTACGTTGGGCGTGGTGGCGGTGCTGGCCAAGCGGTTCGACAGCCCCGTGATCCCGGTGTTCATCACGCGTGATCCGAGCGACCCCACGCGCCACCGCATCGTGTTCGAGTCCCCGGTGCCGTTCGAGAGTAAAGGCGACGACAAATCGGATGCGGATATCGTGGACAATACCCAACGCTACACCGCGATCATCGAACGCCGCGTGCGCGAGCGTCCGGACCACTGGATCTGGATACACAAGCGCTGGAAAACGCGGCCGCCGCAAAAAACGGGATAGGGGCATGGCCGAGGCGTTGATCCCCAAACATGGTGGGTATCGAAAGCTCAAGAGCTTCCAGGTGGCGCAACTTGCGTACGACGTGACGATGCGGTTTTGTGACCGTTATATCGAAAAGCGTAGTCGGACGCATGATCAAATGGTGCAGGCGGCGCGGTCCGGGGTGCAGAACATTGCCGAGGGGAGTCAGGCCAGCGGGACGTCAAAGAAGATGGAGTTAAAGCTAACCAATGTGGCACGGGCCAGTCTGGAGGAGCTGCGGTTGGACTACGAAGATTTTCTGCGCCAGCGAAGGCTGGCACTTTGGGAACGGAAAGATCCTCGGCGGAAGAACCTGATTGACCGAAGGCCGGACACGGCTGATGCCGTGGCGCAATGGGCCCGGGAGGTTCATGAGAAGGGTGGACGCAGTGGACCCATAACCTTGTCCACTATGTCCATGCCGTTCACCTATTCTGAAATCGTGGCCAATGGCGCGCTGGCGCTCATTACCGTGGCCACGGCGCTTCTGGACCGACAGATCGCGGCGCAAGCCAGGACCTTTGAAACCGAAGGCGGGTTTACGGAACGCCTCTACCGGACACGCTCCGCAAAGAGAAACGAACGGTAAGATTGCGCTCCGTCTTGCATTGCCCCGCGGTCTTATGGCACCATCCCGCGTTGGGTGGCGTTTGAACGGCAAGAGAAGGAGCCCGTCGTGATTCAAGTTGCGCGTCGTTTTGTGGGAACGGTTCATTTTTTCCAAGGACCATCCAAGAGTAACCCGGTCGCCTTATACGCCCGCAAACAGGGCGCGGATTTCGTGATCGCGGCGGTGATTGAGCCGTGGAACACGGTGTCGGGAACCGGCCCGACCATCAACAAGGCGGCGGGCAATTTCGAGATCAACTGGAAGGCGCAGCCGATTCCCGCGGAGCAATACTCGGGACCGCACTGGGAAGAGGGGATCAAGGCCGAGAAACCCGCGCCGCCCCCCAAGCCAGCGGCACCGGCTCCAGCCGCGGCAACGGGAGCAACCGCGCCGGCTCAACCGCCGGCTGCACCGCCTGCGTCACCAGCCGCCGAACCTCCGGCGACCTAGTGCGATTGTGGGGTTAGCCGCGCCATTCGTTTGGGGAGAATGCGCGCACGGTCAAAGCGTGAATCGCGCCCTGCATTTCTTCGTGAAGAATCTGATGCACCAAGCGACGGCGATCCAACGCGTTGAGACCCTCGAACTTGGCCGAGACCACGTCCACGGCGAAGTGTCCGCCGCCCATGCGCGCGCCCGCGTGGCCCGCGTGTTTCCAGGACTCGTCTTCAACCGCTACGTGGACCGCGCCCAGTTCTTTCAGGAGTTTTTGTTCGATAACGGTTTTGGTGGTTTGCGATCGTGTCGTCATGTAGGGCATTAACTCAGGACAATGTTGGCCGCAGCGTACCGCGATTGCGGCGCGCGCTGCAAGTTCGCAAAGGAGGCGATGATGCCGGCAGGTGAATCCGAATACAAAGGCAATCCCATGCTCGTGTTGACCCAGGGTCCGGAAGATCGATTTCCGTTTCAGTTCGGCCTCAAAAAGGCCAAGCTGATTTTGGAGCACCTGGATGATATCAAGGCTTTTGTCGCCAAGCACTCCAAGTAAGCCGCGCATGAAACCGCATCGCGCGCCGCGCCTCTCGGTGCATCCCGACAATCCGCAGGGCCGTCATATCAGCCGCGCGGTCGAGGGGCTCAAGAACGGGGGCATCATCGTGTACCCTACGGACACGGTGTACGGTCTGGGGTGCGACATCACCCAGCGGGACGCCATTGACCGGATCATCCGGATCAAGGGCCGCGATCCCAAGAAACCCATGTCGTTCGTGTGCGCCGACCTCACGCACATCAGCCAATACGCCAGCGTGTCCGATTTCGCGTACAAGATCCTCAAGCGGCATTTGCCCGGACCCTACACGTTCGTGTTGCCGGCCAGCCGCGAGACGCCGAAAATTCTCCAATCCAAGCAGCGCACCGTGGGCATCCGCATTCCCAACCATCCGGTGCCGCTCGCCTTGGTCAGGGAACTCGGCGAACCCTTGCTCTCCACCAGCGCGAACCGGACCAGCGAAGAGACGGTGTCGGATCCGGACGACCTGGAAGACCGGTTCGGGCACGACGTGGACTTCATCATCGAGTGCGGGCCGCTGCCGGTGTTGCCGTCGAGCGTGATTTCGCTGGTGGATGAGCGGGTGGAGATTCTTCGAGAGGGGGCGGGCGACGTGGAGCCCTTCCGCTCCCTGGCATAGGGGAGCCTGTCCATGAGCGGTCATCTGCTGCGTTGTCGCGTCGGCTTCGCTCCCGGCCGCCTCACCGCCTCGGCGGCGCTCCTTCTTCGTCGCGCCACTCGCCCTCACGTACGACCCAGTACGCTGCGGTGCGGTGCTCGCTCCGCCTTGCATCTGACGCGCTCCTGAACAGGCTCCGCTCCGCGAACGATGCGGAGCGGGTTCAGATCGAAGAAGGTGCGTTCTTCAAGTCTGTTGTTGTCATTCCCGCGGAGGCGGGAATCCAGCGACCGTAGCTTCTTTTCTCCCCCCTTTAACAAAGGGGGGAAGGGGGGGATTTGAATTAGGGGTGGTTCACCCGCCCGTGTTTTTCCAATAAACTTCTGACCATCGTTCCTTTTTCTTCGTACGGCGAACGGGAGAGGTCTGCGATTGGGCAGGGGATGCGGTAGGTCCAGTTGTGCGGGCCGACGGTGGCGGGGACGTTGATTTGGTCGTCTTGGCCGAAGACGTCTTGGAACGGCAACAGTACGAGGCCGGAGCCGGAGCCGAAGATGCGGTCCAGGATCATCCGGTGCCAGTCGTCGGTGAAGGCGTGGGGCTGCAGCGCGCCGGCGCGTTCCGCCTCTTCGGAATCGAACAGATCGAGGAACGCTTCGCGCTCCCAGTCCTCGGCGGTTTTCCACCACACGGATAAGGTGGTGGTGTCGTGGGTGCCGGTGGTGGCCATTGACGCGAACGGGTAGTCCGCCGGATCGCGGTACACGCTGTCGTCGCGCTCCCAGCGCAGGACTTTGTGGCCCGCGATGCCCATGCGCGCGAGGGTCGCTCGAACGAACGGCGGGATCACGCCCAGGTCCTCGGCGATCGGCAAGGAATTCCCTCGCTCTTCCGCGATCATGGTGAGAAAGACTTCGCCGCGTCGTATCTGTTCCGGTTCCTCGGTCGGTTCGAACCGTGAGGTTTCGCCTGTGGCCATCATCCAGACGCGAAACAGGCCCACCACGTGGTCGATGCGCACGATGTCGAACCACTCGCGCGCGATCCGCATGCGCTGCCGCCACCACGGGAACTTGGCGGCCTCGACCACGGACCAGCGAAACAGCGGCAACCCCCAGTCCTGTTCGGGATAGGCGGGTTCCACCGGCGCGCCGATGCTGTGCGTCAAATCAAAGTCGCCTTGCCGCGACCACACGTCCGCGCTGTCGCGGCTGACCAGGAACGGCAGGTCGCCAGCGATTTTGATGCCCAGGCGCGCGGCCTCGCGACGGGTGGTTTGCCACTGCTCCCACAACGCCCACTGTTGGTACTGGATGTACAGCAAGTCCTTGAAATGCTCGACGTCCACGCGGGCGAGCGCGTCGGAGGCGGCCTGTTTCTGTCGGTCGGGCCAATCGGACCAGTCGCGGTGCTGGTGTAAGGTCTTGAGCACGCGGAATCTGGCGAACGGAGTCAGCCACTTGGAGTTGGCTTCGCGAAAATCCCGGAACGCCTGTCCGCGATCGCTGTAGGGCCCGCCGTGTTTGGTGAGAAAGTCCGCGAACGCGGCGCGCAACACGCGGTCCTTGAATTCGCGCACCGCCCGGAACTGCACGCGATCTTCTCGCCGCCACGCGGCCAGGTCGCGGCCTGCGTGCTCGGCGGCCAACAGGCCCTGGGCGGTGGGTGACTCCGCCACGTCTTCCCATTGGTCGAGCGCCAGGTAGATCGGGTCCGAGGCCAGGCCGCTCAAGGCTTGATACGGACACGTCTCGCCGGGACCCATCTCGTTCAGAGGGAGGAGTTGGATGACTTCGAACCCGCACTGTTTCATCCAGGCCATGAACGCGGGCAGGTCGCCGAAATCGCCGACGCCCCAGTTGCGATCGGATCGCAGCGCGGAGAGCGGGACCATCACGCCGGCCGTTTTGCGGGGCAAAAAGGGGAGCGGGAATTCGACGGGGCTCACGCGGGAGTTCTCCAACGCACGGGGCTCGTTGTATCAGGAATCCGTTGTGGCCGCAAGCGGCACATTGTAGGGGCACGGCATGCCGTGCCCCTACGTTGATTGAATCGCCGCACGCGTTGAATAAGCGCGCATCGCGTTGGTATGATGGGTTTCGCGTCGTGCCTACGTGAACCGAGAGCGTGCTGATGAGCGATCGACGTCCCATTCCCCCCGAGTCCCATTCCCAACGACCTTCCGCGTCCGACGAGTCCTTGTTGGGACTGATCGACCGGTGTCTCGCGTCGCTGCCGGAGAATGATCCCAAACAGAAGTGGCTGTATCGCATCCGCCACTTGGTCCTTCAGGGCGAACGCGCGCGGCGCGACGCGGAGACCGAGTCTCAGAAACTCAAAGGCGTGGTCGAAAAGCTCACGGCGCCGGCCAACCGCATCGGCATCGTGGTCGGCGTTCCCGGGACCGACGTGGTCCGCGTGGTGGTGGGCGGCGCGGAGTACTGGGCGGGCGTTGATCCTCGACTCGAATACGGCGAACTCAAGATCGGCGTCCAGGTGCTGGTGAATGAAGCGTTCGCGGTCATCAAGGTGCTGGGGTACGAATCGGGCGGTCCAGCGCTGCGAGTGGTGGACGCGCTTGCGGACGGCCGCATCCGCATCGGGCAGGAGGCGGGCGGTCAATCGTCGTTTGTGATCCGGAGCGCGGACCTCGCGGGCGTCGAGATCCACGCGGGCGACGAGGTGCGCGTGGATTCGAGCCACCGCGTGGCGATCGAGCGGTTGGAGACCAAGGGCAGTCGCGACCGCGTGCTGGACGAGACGCCGGACGTGACCTGGGAGCAGATCGGCGGGCAGCGCGAGGCCATTGCCGCGATCCGCAAATCCATCGAAGCGCCGCTCCTGCACGCGGACACGTTCGCGCGGTTTCAATTCTCGCCGCCCAAAGGATTTCTCCTGTATGGCCCGCCGGGCTGCGGCAAGACCATGATCGGCAAGGCCACGGCCGCGAGCCTGGCCGCGTCATTGGCCGCCAGCGCGCAAGGGGAGGATCAGAAGGTGCGCGGCGCGTTCCTGCACGTGAAAGGTCCCGAGATCCTCAACATGTGGCTGGGCGAGTCCGAGCGCCTGGTTCGCGATTTGTTCGCGCAGGCGCGCACCCGACGCAAGGCCGGCCTGTTGCCGGTGATCTTCATCGACGAGGCCGAGTCCATTTTGGGCACGCGGCGGTCCGTGCGCGCGCTGAACATCGCCAACACATTGGTCCCCATGTTTTGCGCGGAGATGGACGGCGTGTCGTCCTTGCGCGAGGTGGTGATCATCCTGGCGTCGAACCGGCCGGATTTGATCGACCCGGCGGTCCTGCGGCCGGGCCGCATCGACCGCAAGATCAAAGTGACGCGGCCGGGACGCGAAGATGCCGCCGACATTCTGAAGCTGCATCTGGGGGCCGTGCCGGTTGACCCCGCGTTCGTGAAGGAGCATCGCGATGAGGCCGCGGCCCGCGCCGGGCTCGCAACCGCGGCGACCGACAATTTGTTCGGACGTACCGACGCGAATAGGATCCTCGCGATCCGTCTGCGCAGCGGCCTGCGCGAGACCCTGTATCGCGGCGACGTGGTCAGCGGCGCGATTCTCGCCGCGATCGTCCAGCGCGCCAAGGAACGCGCGATCGAACGCGCCGTTGGCGGGGATCAGACGGCGGGAGTTGGCGTCGAGGATATCAACACGGCGATTGACGCGGAATTTTCGCAGGGGCAGATTTTGCCTCCGGACGACACGGCCGACGAGTGGTTGAAGTTGCTGGACCATGATCCCCAGCAAGTTGTCGGCGTTGCGTCGTTCCGCACGGGTCGCGAAGGCAGCGAACGTCCAGTTCACGTCGTGGTGTAGCGGACTAGAACCCTTGTCCAACCATTCCGACTATCCCGCTGTTGGCCTGATCGGCATCGAAACCGAGTACGGCGTCACGCGAGACGGCTTGTCTGAGATCGACCACGTGACCGAATCCATGGAGTTGGTGCGGGCGTATCTCGACCAGCCGTTTCGGAGGCAGTGGAGTTACCGGGGGGAGAATCCGCACCGGGACGCGCGCGGGTTCAGCGTGGATCGGTTGGAGCAGGACGAGGAGGAAGATGAGTTCGTGGCGCGCGAGGCGTCGCGGAAGTTTTCCTTCGCGGACATGAAGAGCGACCTGGTCCTGGCGAACGGCGCGCGGTTTTACAACGATCACACCCACCCCGAGTATTCGACTCCGGAGTGCCGGTCGCTGCGCGATCTGGTGGCGCACGACCGGGCCGGGGAGGCCATTGTGTGGGAGGCGGTGCGCCGCCGCAACCAGCGACTCGCAGCCGAGGGGCAGCCCGGTGACGTGTCGGTCTACAAGAACAACACGGACTTTCACGGCCACAGCTACGGCTGCCACGACAACTATCTGATGCCGCGTCGCGTGCCGTTCGAACGGATCGCGGCCGGCCTCATCCCGTTCTTGATTTCGCGTCAGGTGTTCGCGGGCGCGGGCAAGGTTGGCGTGGAATCCGGGAACACGCATCGACGGAATGGCTTCCAGCTTTCGCAGCGCGCGGACTTTGTGGAGACAGAGTTGAGCGTGAACACCATGCACAACCGGCCCATCGTGAACACGCGCGACGAACCGCACGCCGACCCCGCGCGATTCCGGCGGCTGCACCTGATCCTGGGCGACGCGAACATGTGCGAATACGCCACGACCCTGAAGGTGGGAACCACGCGCGCGGTACTGGAATTGATCGCGCGCAACGCGGCGCCCGACGTGGCGGTCGCGAAGCCGGTATTCGCGGTCAGGACCATGTCGTCGGATCCCGAGTTGAAGGCGACGGTCGAATTGCGCGACGGGCGGCGGATGAACGGTTTGGAGCTCCAACAGGTCTATCTGGAGGCCGCGCAACGCCATCTTGCCGGAGTTGATCCGGAGACCGACTGGCTACTCGGGGAGTGGGAGTCAACCCTTATGGCGCTGAGCGGCGATCGGTCGTCCTTGCGAGGGCGAATTGATTGGATCACCAAGCGGTGGTTGCTGGAGACATTCGCCGAGGACGCCTATGTCGCGTGGGATGATCCGTGGCTGACCAGCCTTGATCTGGCGTACCATCATCTGGACCCGGAGCGCGGGTTGTTGCGGGGATTGGAAGCGGAAGGCACGACAACGCGCGTCGCGTCGTCCGAGGCGGTTGATCGCGCAGTCCGCGAAGCGCCGAGCGATACCCGCGCCGCGATTCGCGGCCTGTGCGTGGCGCGGTTCGGGAATGAGGTCGAATCAATACAGTGGGAACGCATCACCGCGACCAACGGCGCGGTGCTGGATCTGAATAGCCTGGTGGACCCCGATGACGTGGCGCACGTGCGCGCCGTGCTCCGCGAGGCGCCAAGCCTCTCGGACGCCATCCGCGCGGTTCAACAACCCTTGGCACAACGAGGTCACGCATGAAGATCATGGATGCGGAACGACGCGAACGGCCGCTGGACCCGGCGCCCAAGCCGCGCGAAGAGGAACAGGGGCCGAAGCGTCCGGACGTGGGGTCGCCGGGACGGGACAATCTGCTGAAAAGAATGCGGCAAGTCGATCCGAAGCAGGCGGAGCGGTATCGGCAGCGAACCGGCGAATAGCGCGGTTTTGTAGGGGCGAACGGCGTTCGCCCGCCTTTGGTCCGAACAAACATCGGGCGAACGCCGTTCGCCCCTACGAGAGAGGTAATCGGTGCGAGGAGACTTTCTAGAAGTGCTGAAGTCGACCGGCTATGCGTGGACGCCGCAGGTGACGGGCGGGGCCGCGGTCGATCCCACGGCGATCACGCACGGAACCACCGTGATTGCGATGAAATACCTCGACGGAGTGATCGTGGCCGGGGATCGCCGGGCGACCGCGGGCAACGTGGTGATGCACGATCGGACCGAGAAGGTGCTGGATCTGGACCGGCACAGCGTGTTGGCCATCGCGGGGGTGCCGGCCACCGCGTTTGAGATGGCGCGGGTGCTCGATCACTCGTTCAAGTACTATCGCCGCAGCCAGCTCCAGGATTTGAGCCTGGAGGGTAAGTTGCGCGCGTTGTCCAAACTCCTGCGCGAGAACGTGCCCATGGCGGTGCAGGGGATCGGCGCGGTGGCGCCGATTTTTGCCGGGTATGACCTCGACACCAACGCGGCCAAGATCTTCTTCTACGACATTCTGGGCGCGGAGTTCGAGGGCGTGGAGTACGCGGTGTCGGGGTCCGGGTCGCCCACGATCCGGGGCATCGTGTATTACCTGCACCGGTGGGGACCGCAGCGCGTCGCTGACCTGGGCGCGGACGACGCGACCGTGCTGGCGCTCCGATTGCTGGACAGCGCCGCGGAGTTCGATTCCGCCACGGGCGGGGTCAAGGGTTCTGACGGCCTCTATCCCGTAGTGAAACTGATCACGCGCGACGGCATTGCGCCGGTGCCGGCCGATCAACTCCACAGGCTGTACGCCGAACACGTGGCGGGCCGCGATGTTTGAGGAGCCGTATCGCTGGACCGAGGCGGTCGGGAACCGCCGCGCGTACGTGGACGCCCAATTCACGCAAGGCAGTCCGGTGGCGGCGTTGTCGTACCGCGACGGCGTGGTGCTGGCCACGTTTCAACGCGGGATTCCCAAACTCTACGAGGTGTACGACCGGATCGCGTTGGGCGGCCTGGGCCACCCTGCGGATCTTGAGTCCCTGCGCGCGGCCGCGTTGGACATGGCGCACGTGGAAGGCTTCAACCGCTCGCCGTCGGACGTGACCGCCATGCGCCTGGTCAAATACGGCCTCGCGCCCATCGCGAAGCGCGCTTACGAGGAATTGTTTCGCGCGCCGTTGCTCGCGCGGGTGTTGTTGGCTCAGGTCGGGACTTCGCGCGCTCAGGATATCTTGGTGACGCTCGATTACGACGGAAGTTTCGAGTCCGTGGCCGGACGCGCGGCCGTGGCGCCGTCGGCCGAGGCGGCCCAGTCCATGCTCGCCCGGTTGGACGCGGCCGGACCGTGGGACGACGCGCCGCTCTCGCGGGCCTTGCCCGCCGCGCTGCGCGCCTGGGCCGTGGGGGATCTCGCGCAGTCCGCGGACTTCGCGGCTCCCGCGCCGGACGACGCGCGGCTGACCGAGCATCTCAAGACGTGTTGCGCGGACCGCCGGATCGAAGTGGCGTTGCTGGACCGCACGGTTGCGGGAAGCTCCAAGTACCGCCCGCTCTCGCCGGGAGAAGTCTCGCAGATCCTGGTCCCCTGGCTGGGCGAGGCGGCGCGCTGACATCCGATGCTCGACCGCATCGTCGGCGTTGAAACCGAGTACGGCGTCCTGGCGCACGCCGACAACCGGTTTCGCGCGCCCGAGCGCATCGCCCACCGCGTGCGCGACGTGGTGTTTCACGAACAGCGGCGCGGGGTGATCGACCTTCACCATCGCGACTACGACGAACCCGTGGGCAACGGCGGATTTCTGCTCAACGCGGGCCGGCTGTACGTGGACATGGGGCACATCGAGTACGCGAGCCCGGAGTGCGCCACGCTCGCGGACGCGGTGGCGTATGAACGCGCGGGCGATCTGATCGTGCAGCGCGCGCTGGAAGCCGCGGGTCTGGCCGACGAGGCGTCGATGATCAAAAACAACATCGACCACGAGACCGACGCCACGTTCGGCTCGCACGAGAACTACCTGGTGCGGCGGTCGTTCCCGTTCACGCGGGAAGGGCTCAATCGCCTGGTGCCGTTTTTGGTCACGCGACAGATCTTCGCCGGGGCCGGGCGGGTCGGGGCCGCGCGTACCGCGTTGGGGTTGGTGCGGATCGGCGAGGACGTGGAACGGCCCGACGTCGATTTTCAGATCGCGCAGCGGTCCGACCACATCGTCAACGAGTTTTTCCAGTGGGTGCAGGGCAACCGGGCGATCGTGAACACGCGCGACGAACCGCTCGCGGACCCCGAGAAATATCGACGGATACACCTGCTGCTGGGCGATTCGAACCTGTGCGAAGTCGCCATGGCGCTCAAGATCGGCACGACCTCGCTGGTGCTGCGGCTGATCGAGGATCACGCGTGTCCGGAGGACCTTACGTTGACCGACGCGGTGGACGCGCTGCACGCGATCTCGCGCGATCCCGAGCGGCAATGGCAGGTGGAGTTGGAAGACGGGCGCACGCTGTCCGCCATCGACGTGCAGGAGCGGTACGCCTCGGCCGCGCGGGAGCGGTATTACGGGCGGGACGGAGAAATGGATTGGGTGCTCGACGAGTGGGAACGCGTGCTGGGCGATCTGCGCGGCGATTACGAGCGACTCGTGGGCCGCGTGGACTGGGCGTCCAAGCTCTGGCTGTTGGAACAGTTCCGGCGCGCGGAAGGCCTCGACTGGCACGACCCGTGGATCAAGAGCCTGGATCTGGCCTACCACAACCTTGAGCCGTCGCGCGGACTGTATTTTGCGCTGGCGGATGAGGGGCGAGTGAGTCGCTACGTCACGGACGAGGCGGCGGACTTGGCCGCGGACAACCCGCCGCGAAACACGCGCGCGTTCGGCCGGGGCGAAGCCATTCGCCGCATGATGGCCGGCGACGCGCGCTACGTCATTACCTGGTCGGGACTGTTGGTCGAAGGCAAGCCGCCGTTGCGAATGCCGGATCCGTTCAAGACGTATACGGACGCGGTGGCCGCCCAACTCGGCATCGCCTGAAGATAGCAGGCTGCTGAAAAAGCCCATCTGCGGCGTTGCCGCTGCGCATCCGGTGCTCACGTACTCACAACGTACGCTGCGCTCCGGTGCTCGCGGCGCCTTGCATCTGGGGCTTTTTGAGCAGCCTGTCGGCTTCGCCAAATTGATCAGCGGCCCGTTAGTACCGTAATCCCACTGAAATGGCGATTCCAGGATACGCCCCGCGCATGCGCGAGTACGTCAATTCCCACTGCAGGGCTTTGGGCCTGTCCACGCGGGTGAGCATCCCGACGCTCACCGCGTAGTAGTTTCGCGAGGCCAAGGTGTCGTCCCCGGCCTGGCCCAGCGTGTCGAATCCCAACCGTCCGGCCATGTACGCGTCCGGGTATTTCCGCATGGGGCGGTATTCAACGGCCCAATACACGGGGATGAAACTCAGCGTCTTGGAGTTGGCTTGGGATTGAAAGAGATCGATTTCGATCCCGGGGCCTCCGAGTAGTTCGTACGGCAACGGTGAGCGCATTTCAGCGGCCAGGCCGATCCCGATGCGTGATGTGTCGTCCCCGCGGTAGATGATTGACGCGTTGAGGAGATAGAGACGATCCGCGAGCGCGGGGATCTTCGGAGCCGGTGGCTCCGTCGTCTCGGCGGGTTTAATCGATGACGCGGCGGGAGGAGCGGCGAGCGGCTGATTCGGAGGCGGTTTGACCGGGGCTTCCTGGACCGGCGGGGATGGTGCGGCCGGTTCTTGAGCCCACGATGCCGCCCCGAACATCCCCGCGCTCAGGGCGAGGAACACGGACGTTGACGTGGTGATCCGCCGAACGAGGCGTCGGCGCCGCGTCAATCCAAAGGCTGAGTCGTTGCTGATTCCGCTGCCGGTCACGAGTAATACAAGCGAAAGACCCTCCTATTGGACATCGGGCCCCGCGAAAATCATCCCACACTAGCACAGTTGGCGGGGCGTTGGATAGCGGTCGCAAGCGGAGGTTGCCGCGGGATTCGTCCTTGAGGTGCGGTAGAGCCGGTGTTATAATCCCGCGCTCTTGAGGGGGGACTTCCCGCTCCGCCTGATGACACCGACGACTGTTCAAGATCGCTGGAGCGATTTTCGCGGCCCGCGCCGCATCGTGTGCCTGACGCCCGAGAGCACGGAGATTCTCTACGCGTTGGGAGCCGGTGAACGCGTGGTCGGCGTGAGCGGGTACACGGTGCAGCCGCCGGAGGCGCGGCGCAAGCCGAAGGTGGGGGCGTACACCACGGTGGACTTTGACCGGGTGATGTCGCTCGATCCGGATCTGGTGGTGGCGTATTCGGATCTGCAGGCCGACGTCACCGCGTCGTTGACCCGGCGCGGCGCAACCGTGCTCCACCTGAACCAACGCACCTTCGACGGCTTGTGCCACGCCGTGGATCTGCTGGGCGGCGTGGTCGGGGAGCCGGAGGCCGCCGCGCGACTGATCAGCCGAATTCGCGGCGAGTGCGCCGCGGCCAGCCGGGCCGCGCGGTCGTTGACGCGGCGGCCTCGAGTGTACTTCGAGGAATGGGACGACCCCCTGATTTCCGGCATCGGGTGGGTCAGCGAAGCCGTCACTATCGCGGGCGGCGACGACGTGTTCGCGGATCTGAATCGTTTCGGCGCGGCCCGCGAGCGCGTGGTCTCCGCGGAGGAAGTGCGCCGTCGTGACCCCGACATCGTGTTCGCGTCGTGGTGCGGCAAGAAAGTTCGCGCCGAACGGATTGCGTCGCGGCCGGGTTGGCGGGATATCGCGGCCGTCCGCCATGGACACGTGTACGAGATCAAATCCGCGCACATTCTGCAGCCCGGTCCCAGCGTGTTGACCGGGGTGCGCCAGATGGCGGAGCGCATCGTGGAGTGGTCGGCGGGCGCTCACGACGAGGCGCGCTTGTCGTGACCCGGCCCGTGATTATTACGGCCTCCGGACTCGTCAAGCGGTTCGGCAAGACCGCGGCGGTGGACGGCCTGTCCCTCGAGATGTACGAGGGCGAGGTCTTCGGCTTGCTCGGTCCCAACGGCGCGGGCAAGACCACGACGATGCGCATGCTCATCACGCTGCTGCAGCCGGACGCGGGCGACGTCGTGGTGGGCGGGCTCCGAGTGCGGGACGACGCCGAACGCGTGCGGAGTCTGATCGGCTATATCCCGCAGGAGCGCGCCATCGACCGCGCGCTCACGGGGCGCGAGCATCTGGCGCTGTTCGCGGACTTGTATCACCTGCCAAAAGCCGAAGGTCTCGAACGATCCCGGTGGGCGTTGAAGATGGTGGATTTGGAAGACCGCGCCGACGACGTCGTGATGAACTACTCCGGCGGGATGAAGAAACGCCTGGAGATCGCGTGCGGGCTGATCCATCGTCCCAAGATCCTGTTCCTGGACGAACCCACGTTGGGCCTGGACGTGGAAAGCCGGACCCTGATCTGGCGGCACATCCGCGAACTCAAGTCGCAGGGCATGACCATGGTGATGAGCACGAACTACCTGGACGAGGCCGATCAATTGTGCGACCGCATCGCGATCATCGCGCAAGGCAAGCTCGCCGCGTTGGGCACGCCGCGCCAACTCAAGGAGAGCTTGCAGGGCGACGTGCTGTCGCTCACGCCCGAGGGCGCGGACACGGCGTCGCTCGAACGGTTGGCGATCGCGCTCAAAGGATTGGAGGGCGTGGTGAACGTGGTGCGCCGAGACGGCTCGCTCGAACTGCGGGTCACGCCCTCGCGCGCGATTCTGAACCGCGTGTTGGACGCGGTGGCCTCACAGGGCGCGCGGTTGGAAGCGATTCAGTACACGCGACCGAGTCTGGAGAAAGTGTTCATTCATTACACGGGAAGGCAGATTAAGGATGAATGGCAATAGCGAGGGATGGTTGGCCGGTGCGCCGGTTCGCCGGTTCGCCGGTTTACACATCAAACCAAATATGACGACACGGCTGTCGGAAAGAATCGGCGACCCGTCCTGTCAGTTGACCGGCGCACTGGCGCACCGGCGCACCGGCTAACCGCGCCAATGTCTCCATATCTTCAAGAAACCACGGCCATGACGCGGCGCTGGTTCCAGCGATTCCGGCGCGAGCCCATGAGCATCATCTTCGGGCTCACCCAGCCGGTGTTGTGGCTGGTGCTGTTCGGGAACCTATTCAAGAATGCCACGGCCATTACGGGCTTGCAGGCCCCGAGTTATATCGCGTTCATGACCGGCGGGGTCGTGGTGATGACCGTGCTCAACAGCGGATTGGCCGGCGGGATCGAGATCCTCTTCGACAAGGAGAACGGATTCTTGGAGCGCCTGATGGCCGCGCCGATCAAACGCAGCGCGCTCATCATCAGCCGGTTTCTGTTCGTGACCGCCATTACCGGACTGCAGGCGTTGATGATTTTGGGCATGGCGTTTCTGTTCGGCGTGGTGCCGGCCACGGGATGGCTCGGGGTGGCGTTGATCCTCGTGATCGGAATGATGCTCGGCATCGGGTTTACCGCGATTTCGCTCGGTCTCGCGTTTTCCATGAAAGGGCATGGCGGCTTTTTCGCGCTGTTGGGCTTCATCACCCTACCGCTGACCTTCTTGAGCAGCGCGCTGGCGCCGACGGAGATCATGCCGGGGTGGTTGGCGTTGGTCGCTCACCTCAATCCCATGACGTACGCCATCGACGCGGTGCGCGGGTTGATTCTCACCGGATGGCACATTCACATCGTCAAGGTGCTGATCATTCTCGCGGTGTTTGATGCGGCGTGTCTCGCGTGGAGTAATCGCATCCTCCTTCGCGGCATGAGATAGCCTGTCCATGAAGGGTCATCTGCTGCGTTGTCGCTGCGCGTCCGCTCCCGGCCGCCTCACCGCCTCGGCGGCGCTCGTGGCTTGGCGCTCCTTCTTCGTCGCGCCACTCGCCCTCACGTACGACCCAGTACGCTGCGGTGCGGGCGCTCGCTCCGCCTTGCATCTGACACCTTCCTGAACAGGCTCCGTGTCCGGTAACCTCGGACACGAACAACCAACAACCAACAACGCCCCCCCCATGTCCTGGATCGCCATTTCGCTTCGCATCAAGCCGGAGTTCGCTGAGATTCTTGGCGAGGCGTTGATTGCGCGGGGGAGCGCGGGGGTGTGGGAGTCGGAGCCGGGGTGGATCACGGCGTATTTTCCGGCGGCGTCGGACCCGAGAGCGGTCAAAGAGTTGCTCGAGGAGATGGCGGTATCGCTCGGGCAGGGGGATTGCGTGATCTCGCCGGTCAACGATCAGGATTGGATCGCGACGTGGAAAGCGAGCGTCACCACGCTGCGCGTCACGCCGCGCCTGACCATTGTCCCGAGCTGGCGCGGGTACGCCGAGGCGCCCGGAGAGCGGGTGGTGATCCTGGATCCCGAAATGGCGTTCGGCACCGGACACCACGAGACCACGCGGATGTGCCTGGAATGGCTCGATGAGCGATTGCAGCGGGGGGATCGTCCGACCGTGTTCGATCTGGGCACCGGTTCGGGCATCCTGGCGATCGCCGCGGCCAAATTGGGCGCGGGGCGCGTGACCGCGTGCGATATCGACCCGTTGGCGCGCGAGACCGCGGTCCGGAACACGGCGGCCAACGGGGTGTCTGAGTCGGTGTCGGTTGTGGCCGCGGGTCCGCCGGACCGGATCGGCCGGTACGACGTGGTGGTGGCGAACCTGACCGCGGATGATCTGATCGCGTTGATGCCCGAGATCGCGCAACGCGTGGAGCCGACCGGAGAAACGATTCTCTCCGGGATTCTCCAGACGCGCGAGGCCGACGTGGTCGCGTCGCTCGCCGCGCACGGACTCGGGGTGGCCGACCGGCGAACGGCCGGGGAGTGGGTCGCCCTGGTGGTTCGTCCGGACGGGCCCTCGTCTTGACACGCCCGCGACGAGCGGCGTATTGTTCGTGATGAAAAGGGATTTCACTTGATGGCGCGACCGAAAGCCAAGAATCGTTCGAGGGAGTTGCTCCAAGAGCGGTTGCGTGAACACGGGCTCAAGTTCACGCATCAACGCGAACTGATCGCGGAGCTGTTCCTCGAGCAGGATCACATTACGGTCGACGAATTGTTCCAGAAGGTGTCCAAACGGGACCCGTCGATCGGGGTGATCACCGTGTACCGGACCCTGAAGTTGTTGTGTCAATGGGAACTCGCGCAGGAGCGGCACTTCGGCACGGGCAAAACCATTTACGACAACGTCGCGTGGAAGTCTCACCACGACCACCTGATTTGCACCCACTGCGGCCGCATCATCGAGTTCGAAAACTTTCAGATCGAGCAGTTCCAGGAGCAGGTGGCCCGCCAACACGATTTCCGCATCACCTTCCATAAGTTGGAGCTGTACGGCGTCTGCAGATCGTGCGAAGCGGACGACCGCGCCAAAGCCCGGGTGGCCCGCTCCGTATCTCACCATCACAGCCATTAAAATTAGCGCTTGACACGCTGGGGGGAGCTTCGGTATATTCTCGCACGTGACGTAAATGAAAATGAATTCCATTTGCATAACTGAGAGCTCGGTTGACGGGTGAGGGGCGATTGACGCGGGGGTGATCCGATTGCGGGAAGCGACGCTTCCCGCAATCGCGGCGGTTCTAACGTAGCGGCTCGAGGCGAACAGTCCAAAGCCCGGAATGCATGCATTCCGGGCTTTTCTTTTTTCATCGCGGAACCGGGGAGACCCGAGAAGGCGAAAAGGAGGATCGTCATGCTGCACTACACACAACGTCGGTTCAAGGCCAAGCGTGCGGTCAGGAGAACGTTGAAATTGAAACACAATCAGGCGGACTCCGTGTCGTTGGAGGAGGCGCAACAGGGGGCTCCGTGCCGCGGCGAGTCGCTCGTGTCCAGCGTGGATGGCACCGTCACCAAATGCGGGTGCGGCCGTTACCACGTGCGGATCAACGCGGTGACGTTGCACCTGACCGCGTTGCAGTTCGACGCGGCGGCGCGTCTCTTTAAATTGGCGTGGGGCATGGTGGTCGGTCGTCGCATTTCGGTGTCGATGTCCCGGTTGACGTGCGTGCCGTTGCTCGCGTTGTTGGCCGTCGCCTGGTGGACGGGACTCGCCCTCGCGTCCACTCCCGGGTTTTTGGTGGTGGCGCCGGATCGCGGATTTGTCGGCAATCAAGAAACCTCCGCGGTGTTCGAGGCCTTCAACGCGTCGTACCCCGCCGCGCTGGCGTACGGCGGGCGAGACTACAGCGACCGTCCAGGCAATTATTCGTCCTATTTGACGTCCGCCATCGACCGACTGAAGGCCGATGGCGCGACCGAGATCGTGGCGATCCCCTTGTTCCTGTCGTCGGCGGACCCGGTGCTGAAAACCGTGCAATCCACGCTCGCGAGTCGCGCCGGACAGGTTCCGGTGCGCTGGACCCCGCCGATGCAGGACAGTTACTTGACCGCCCAGATCTTGTTGGACCGGGTGGCGGCGCTGAGCCGGGATCCGGAAGCGGAACGGGTGATCCTGCTCGGCGCCGGCGCGGCCGACGCGGGGGTGGAAGAGAAACTCCGGGCGGACCTGGACCGGTTGGCCGCCTACGTCGCCACGTATCGACGGTTCAAGGAAATCAGCACCGCGGTGTACTACGACCGCGAGGCCGAGGCGACGCTGCGCGACGCGAAGAATGACGCGGTGGATGAGCTGATCACCACCGCCGCCGCGAAAAAGGGCCGCACGCTGGTTGTCCCCTGGATGATCGGGCCCAAGTTCGACCAAGGCATGTCGCAGATTCGGTGGCTGAAGGACAAGTTCGCGGATCTGGACGTCGTGTTGGATGAGCAGGAGGTGCTCACCCATCCCAACGCGTTGCTGTGGCTGAAGAAGACCGCCAACCAATACGTGCCCGCGTCGCGGGATCAGATCGGCGTGGTGATCATGCCCCACGGGTCCACGCAGCCGTACAACGACGTGGTGGAGGCCACCATCGCGCCGCTGCGGTCGCGGTATCGCATCGAGATGGCCTACGGTATGGCCGATTCCTTCACCATTCAACAGGCGGTGTCCCGGCTCGAAGCGCAAGGCGTTCGCCGAATCGCGTTCATCCGGTTGTACGCGCTCGCCGACCACATGAAACCGGCGTCCGACTATATCTTGGGGTTGTCCGACGCGCCGTCGGATGCCGGGCACGCGCACGGCGACCATGGCGCGCCGCCGGCTCAGGTCCGCAGCGCGGCGCTGTTTTCGACCTACGGCGGATACGAAGAAGATCACCGCGCGATCGCGGAGATTCTCCACGAACGGATCCAGTCGGTCAGCACCGATCCGGCCAAGGAAACCGTGATCCTGGTCGCCCACGGGTCGGGGGGAGACGACGCCAACGCGGCGTGGCTCCAAACGATGAACGACCACGTCACCCACCTCAAGAAACTGACCAAGAAACCGTTCCGAGCCATCAAAGTCGCGACGGTTCGCGAGGATTGGCCGGAGAAACGGGCGAAAGCCGTGGCCGACCTGAAGGAGGTGATCGCGGAAGGCAACCGGGGCGGGCGGGTGTTGGTGATCGCGAACCGCTTGTACGGCGGCGGTCCGTACGCGCGGTTGTTGGATGGGGCGACCTACGTGATGAACGACCAGGGCTTCGCCCCCCATCCCAATCTGACCCGGTGGCTCGAGACCGGGATCGAACGGACCATCACGGCGCTCAGTGCCGGCACGTCGGAACCGATGGCGGGTACGGACGATGGCGACAAATTTTCGCGGAAAGACTGAGTGGAGTGGGGATTCGATGGCCGCACCCGCTGTGGTGCTTCGCAGCCGCGTCCTTGATGGCGTCTCCGGTCCACGGACAATCCCTCGACGTCGAATTGGAGGAAGTGGTGGTCACGGGCACGAGAACCGAAAAACCGTTGAGTGAGGCGCCGGTGCGGACCGAAGTCGTGACCCGCGAGGAAATCGAGCGCATGCACGCCAGGGATCTGAGCCAAGCGCTGGAGAACGTGCCGGGGCTGTTGCTGAAGGAAACCCACGGCAAACAAGGCCAGGCGGTGTGGATGCAGGGATTTGATTCGAATCGCGTGCTGATCTTGATCAACGGAGAACGTTTGACCGCGACGACCGGATCGACCGTGGACCTGACGCAGATCAGCACGGCCAACATCGAACGGATTGAAATCGTCAAAGGCGCCACGTCCGCGCTCTACGGCAGCGACGCGATGGGCGGCGTGATCAACGTGATCACCAAACCATCGGACCGGCCGGTCTCATTGATCATGCAGGTCGATGGGGGGAGCTACGGCGACGCGAACCTCGACACCGCTGCGCTCAACGGCGCGCTGGGCGCAGCACACGCCCTAGCGGGAGTCGAGGTGCACCGTTCCCGGTGGGACGCTCAACTGAGCACTGACCTGCGACGGTCCGAGGGGTTCGACTTCGATCCCACCACCTATGCCGTGGACGGCGACCAGGTCACCCGGTGGAACGTGGACACGCGCTTGGCGTTCCGTCCCACCGAGCGCGTTGAACTGTCATTGACGCCGACTTATCTCCGAGAGAGCAAGGAACGACCGTTCTCGGTGAGTATTCCGACCGTGTTGGGTCCGCGGGACGTCCCGATGGCCTACGGTGATGACGTTGAGCGGTGGCACGTGTCAGCCGCGGGCGATATCCGGACAGCCGCGGGCTCTCACCTGAGGACCACCCTGGTTCACGACCGGATGGAGGACCACAGCGCGGAAGACCTGATCGAAAGCCCGCAGGTCGAGAACGAACGGTTCGCGTTCCTGACGCTGAGTCGCGCGGAAGTCCAGTGGGACTTCCCGGCAGGGGAGCGACACCTGATGACGATGGGGGTGAGCGCCGGACGCCAGACCCTCGAGCAGGAACAGATCCAACGGGGCGTGACCATGACCCGGATCATTCCGGAGATGCAGCCCAACGCCGCACAATCCACGTATGAAGGGTACGTGCAAGACGATATTACCATCACGCCGTGGCTGGAGGTGTTGCCGGGCCTTCGCTATCAGTACGACAGCGACTTCGGCCCGTTTGTTGCGCCGAAGATCAATGTCCTGGTTAAGGCGTCTTCCAATGTGAATGTAAGGCTCGGATACGGCAAAGGATACCGAGCGCCGAATCTGAAGGAGCGATTCTACTTCTTCGATCACAGCAACCTGGGATACATGGTGATCGGCAATCCCGACCTCAAACCGGAAAGTTCGGACAGCGTTCAAGCCGGAGTCGAGCTCTCCAACGGCGGCTCGATTCGCGGGGATCTCAACGTTTTTTACAATCGCATTAAGAACCTCATCGTCACCGAACTCAATCCGGTCGAGACCGCCGCGACCGGGCTGCAGATTTTCGACTACCAGAACGTCGGTCACGCGGTGACACAGGGCGCCGAGGCATCGGTAGGATGGCAGCCGTGGTCGTCCGTTGGCGTGAAGGCGGGCTACACCTATCTGTGGGCGAAAGATACTGACGCGGACACCTGGCTCACCCAGCGACCGAAACACCAAGTTAAGGGAGGACTGGACCTTCGTTATCCAGGTTGGGGGACCAGTCTGAGCCTTCGGGCGATCTATCAGAGTGAAGAGTACTTGGACGAAGAGAACCGGTTCAAGTCCCCTGGATGGACAACCGTGGACGCCGCACTCAATCAAGCAGTCGGTCAGACCACGACCGTGTTTGTCGGCGTGAACAACATCGGCGACGTCCACCGTGATCCCAACCGGCTGCTCCCCGGGGGCGTGGTACTCCAATCAGCGGACAACCGACCACCGGTCGGCCGGTTCGTCTACGCGGGCGTGCGGGTCGCGCTGTAGCAACTAGTCGAACCGTGGAACCGTGGAACCGTGGAACCGTGGAACCGTGGAACCGATATTTCACCCAGCGGCCTGAGAGCCTTCAGAGGAAAGGGAAGTCAATGAATCGCGTAAAACGGATGTTGGGAATCGCTCTTCTCACAGGTTTGGGGACGGGGGGCCTCACCGCCTGCGGATCGAGCGGAACGTCGGACTCCACCACGACGACCACGCCGCCTCCCCCCACGGTCTCGTTCACGACACAGACGATTGACGCCACCGCAGGAGGGCTGGGGGCTCCGGCGAGTGATCCAAACAATAAATACACCTACGTGAATCTCGCTACGGGATCGGTGGTCGACCTGACGGACGCAGCCGCCGCGACATCGTCGGACTGGGATATGGCCTTCAAACGCTCCGCAGTCAAACTGAACAGCGGTCACTCGGGTCCTAAAGGCGTTGTCGGCTATTTCACCGGCAACAACACCGACGCCTATGGCCCGGACGGCAGTGATGCCGATGATAAACCCGATCCGATCTACTCGTGGTTTCTGGCGGCGACGGCTGATGCCGAACTGCCTGACTTCGAGGCCGTCACCGCGGCGCAGATCCCGGCGGACACCGAGTTCAAGGCCGACAAGCTCGTTCCCGCCATCAAAGGCGATGGGACCAACGACGGGTGGTGGTTTTACCACGGCGCCCCGACGTTTGCCGTGACCGCCGTGTCGACCAATTGGTGGGTCGTCAAGTCATCCGCGGGAAACAGCTACGCGAAAATCCACGTCGCGGATCTGGTCCGAGACAGCACCGCGGGCGTCCGTCGGTTCACGTTGGAGTGGTACTATCAGGGGTCTGCTGATACGGCGTTCGGCGCGAGCCTGCAAAGCCGCGTGGTCGAAGTCCCGTTGGCGGGAGGCGCAAAGTACGTGGATGTTGACGCGCCGGCCGATGATGCGGATCCTGCGAACGTTCCGGCGTGGGACCTGAAGATCGAGTACGACGCAACGGCTCGCGAGTACCGAATCACGCTCAACGGCGGCGTGAGTGGAACAGGGCTCGCGGAAGCGTTCGGCCCTACCACGACGCCGGACGACTTGACGACCGGACTTCGCGGCACCAACCCCGGCCAAGTCCCTCATTATGTCAAAGACAGCACGGGCGGCGTGTTCGTGGATTCCTCGTGGTACGCGTATGGCCAGACGTTTACTCCGCCGGTTGATCATAAACTCTGGCCGAACTATCGAGTGTATTTCGTGAAGTCCGGAACCGACGTCTACAAGCTCCAGATCTTGAGCTATTACCACCCCCAAGTCGCCACGGAAAGCGGTTGGTACACGATCCGCTTCGAGAAGGTCTCGCCGTGATCCATATCCTAACCGTTACGCGGGAGAACAACCATGACGAGTTATGAAACGTTGTCGGAAATTCAAGGGGTCGGCCGGGTCGTGTTGTGCCGGAGCTGCGAGGAGGTCTATCTGGGGGTCGGCTACGCGTCGTACCGGATGCCGGTGGCGGCGTTCCGCGAACTCGCCCGGATGATCGACGAAGCGTCGAAGCACCCGGCACTCAAACCCGAGGAGCGGCCGCGCAACCGGTTTTCAATTTTGGACGGCGGGCTGCGCATCGGGCCGAACTTCGGGAATTGAGCGCTGAATCGAATAGGAGCGTGTCGTGAGCGAGCTATTTAAGCAACTGGCCTTGGCGGGCGACGTGTGGGTGTTGTGGACGCTGATCGCGGCGAGCGTGTTGTCGTTCGGCGTGATTTTGGAGCGATGGTGGGCGTTCCGGAAGAACCGGCTCGGCTTTCCGCGGTTCCTCGACGATTGGGCGCGCCGGGTGGAGAAGAAGGACCTGGCCGGGGCGAAACAGGTGGCGCAGCAAGCCGTGGGCATGGAGGCGCGGGTGGCGTTGGCCGGTCTGGAGAACTTCTCCAAGGGGCCGGCCTCCGTCGAGGAGGCCATGACCTCGCGTCTGGTGCTGGAGCGCGCCGCGCTGGAGAAGCACCTCATCATCCTGGGGAGCCTGGGCAACAACGCGCCGTTCATCGGTTTGTTCGGCACGGTGTTGGGCATCATCACCGCGTTCAACGACCTGGCCGTCAGCGGGCAGTCCGGGGTGAGCGCGGTGATGGCGGGGATTTCCTCGGCGTTGGTGGCCACCGCGCTCGGCATCTTCGTGGCGGTCCCGGCGGTCATCGCCAACAACGCGTTTCACACCAGGCTCAAACGGCTCACCACCAACGCGCAGAGTCTCGTCCACGTGGCGCAAGTGTACTTGCGCGACGAGACGATCGCGCGGCAGCGGCGCGGCGGGCCCGAGGCCAAGCGCGAGGGGACGGCGACCGATCCGGTGGTCATGGAGATGTCGGTATGAGTCCGTTCGACGCGTCGGAGCACACCGACGACGGCGTGGTCACGGGGATCAACATCACGCCCATGGTGGACGTGATGTTGGTGTTGTTGATCATCTTCATGGTCACGACCCAGTTCGTCTCGGAGTCTGGTTTGAAGCTCAACCTGCCCAAGGCCGCCACCGCTGAAACCTCGCCCACCGCCAGTCTCATGGTGTCGCTCAACGAGCAAGGGGAACTGTTCCTCATGGAGGAACCGGTCGACGTCAACGGGCTCAAGGCCAATCTTGAGCGCGAAGTCGGCCTCAACCCCGGCGTGCGGGTGACCGTGGCCGCGGACGGCCAGGTGGCGTATGAACAGGTCATCGGCGTGCTGGACGCGGTGAAACAATCGGGCATCACCAAAGTGGCGCTGGCGTCCCAGCACGTCGGGGAACTGAAATGAACGTCGGGAAGTGGATCGGCGGCGGCGTAACGGTCGGCGTGTTGCTCTCGACCCTGGTGCACGCGGGAGCGGCGGGCGGACTGTACTACGCGTTCGTGATCGACCGGCCGGAGCCGATTGAAGTCGACATCGACTTGTCCATGGTGCCCTTGGTCCCGCCGGACCCGGCGCCTCCCGCGCCCATTCAACCAGTAATGCCTCCGCCGCCACCGCCGGCATGGACTCTTCCCAAGCCCCAGGAACTGCCTCCTCCCGTGGTGGAAGAAGAAGTGCCGGAACCCGACCTTCCTCCGACTCCGGTGGCGGCGGAGACAGTGCCCGAACCGCAAGAAACCCCGCCTGCGTTGGTGGAGCAGGTGGCGGCGGTGTCCAGGGCCGATGTCGAGAGTCAGTACCTGACCGCGGACCAACTCACCCGTCGTCCGCGGTGGATCAAGAACTTCATCACCGACCATGACTACCCGCGCGTCGCCGAGCGCGAGGGCAAAGACGGGCGCGTGCTGCTGACCGTGTTCATCGACGAGACCGGACTGGTCAAGGACGTTCGGCTGATGCAAGGCAGTTACGAGGTCTTGAACGAAGTGGCGCTCCGCAAAGTGCGTGAAGCCGTGTTCACTCCGGCGTATAACGCCGAGGGACGGCCCGTGCCCGCCAAGGTCGCGCTGCCGATCAAGTTCGAACTTCAGTAGTGCGGTTTCAAGCCAGTGCAGCGAACACCGTCAGAGCTTCAATGAGCTTCGCAAAACGGCGTGAGATGTAAACACACGGTTGGTCGTCACATACCGCTGACTAACGTCGTAGGTAGCACCGAGCAGCGAACACTTCACATCAGCGGCTAGAGGCAACCGCCCAACGCCCGGGATGAGTCGATCCGGGCGTTGTTGTTTTCAGAACGACAAGACGGAGACAGAACGAAAGGGGATTGAATTGAAGAAACGAGAAATGATGGGTGGCGCTCTGATGGCAATCGGTCTCATCACCGCAGTGATTGCGGGGTCGGCGCGGGCGGAGGACCCGGTGACCGATCAGGAGCGGGTTGAAACGCTTCCCGAGGTCACGGTGAAGGGTCAGGCTGAGGAAACCGGTTATGTGGCGAAAAGCTCCACTGCCCCCACGAAGACCGACATGACGCTATTGGAGACGCCGCAGGCGGTGTCGATCGTGACCCGCCAGTTCATGGACGATCGGAACGCGCGCAAGCTGGAAGACGTGCTGCAGAACGTCGCGGGCGTGACCATCGGGGGGTATTACTCGGATTGGGACTATTTTCGCATTCGCGGGTTCAACGCCTCGTTCGATTCCGTATTCATGGACGGGTTACACGGCGACTACGGCATGTACGCGGAGACGTACGGCTTGGACCGAGTCGAGATCATCAAGGGGCCGGCCTCGACGCTGTATGGTCAGGGACCGCTGAGCGGACTGGTGAACATCGTCAGCAAACGTCCCAAGCGGGATCCCTTCGCCGACGTGCAGCTGACCGTGGGATCGTACGGATTTTACGAGCCGGCGCTTGACGTCAACGGCTCGCTCAACGATAGGGGGACCGTGTACGCGCGAGTGACCGCGTTGTACCGTGACCAAGATTCGTTCGTGGACTTCGCGAACAAACAACGGACCTATGTCGCGCCCGCGCTCACCTGGGACATCGGGCCGAATACGACCCTCACGGTGCTCAGCAACTACCTCCACGACTCGAGCCTGATGGCCATGCCCCTGCCCGCGGTCGGCACGGTCCTCCCCAACATCAACGGGGATATTCCGATCAACCGCTTTCTGGGCGAACCGGATTCCGGCAAGGCGACGATCACGCGCATGAAGATCGGTTACGAACTCCAGCATCGGTTCAGCGAGACGGTGTCGTTGCGCCAGAACGTCAGTCTCAACCGGTTGGAACAACGCTGGCCGGATCTGTACTACAACGCGTCGTTCGACGCCGATGAACGCACGCTGTATCGATATCCCTATGACTACCGCGAAACATTGGACCGGGCGGCCGTGGACACCGCGCTCGAAGCGAATCTCGAGACGGGCGCGATCGCGCACACGATTATCGGCGGGATCGACTACTACCGTACGCGCTCCGATAACGGTTCCAACCAAATCGACTACTCCGATTTCCCGGGGTCGTACCGGCCGATCGACGTGTTCGATCCGGTGTACGGCGCGACGTTGCCGACCTACGTGACGTCGACCTCGTCCCTGGACGAGAGCCATTTTACCGGGTTGTACCTTCAAGATCAGGCAAAGATCGAGCGTGTGACCATGACAGTGGGCGGGCGCTTTGATTGGTCAAGTTCCGAGACAAGCTCCGATAACGATTCGGTGACGGGATTCACGATGCGCGGGGGCGCGGCGTACGAGTTCACGCCCGGCGTCGCCGCATACGCCAACTATAGCGAATCGTTCGAGCCTCAGTGGTTTTCACGCGACGCCTCGGGCAATGTGGTCGACCCGGAGACGGGAGAAAATCTCGAAGCGGGCGTGAAAACCCTGCTAATGAACGGCCGGGTCGACGCGTTGTTCGCCGTGTATCAACTGACCCGGAGGAACGTCGCGACGGACAATCCCTCCACGCCGGATCCGTTTGACTCCATTGCTTCCGGGGAGCAACGCAGTCGTGGGGTTGAGTTGGAGGGGACGCTCCGGCTCGTGCCGGGATGGGATCTGAAAGGCGCGTATGCGTACACGGACGCGGAGGTCACTAAGGACAACACGATCCCGGTCGGGACGACGCTGGCGGGCGTGCCGAAGCACAGTCTCAGCGCCTGGTCGAAATACGTTCTGCAGCACGGCGCATTCAAGGGCTTCGGGGTGGGCCTCGGAGGCCGGTACTACTCGGAACAGGAAGGCGACGCCACGTATTCCAATCCCTTCGAGCTGCCGGCCTACGGTGTGGTGGACGCGGCGCTCTATTACGAGCGCGGACCGTTCAACGCGCAGATCAACGTCGACAACGTGTTCGACAAGGAGTACTTCATCGGCGCGTACAACGACCTCTATGTGTTGCCCGGCGAGCCGCTCAGCGTACAGGCGACCGTGGGGTGGACGTTTTGACCGCTGGAGAACCGGATGGCTCGTCAAGAAGACTCATCACACAACGAAAGGGCGCTCGATTGAAGGATCGATGGTTGATAGTCGGCACGATGATGATCATGGCACTTCTATCATTATCAACGGTAGGGGCGGCTGAAGACACGACGAGTACCGAAGAACAACAAGAGCAAGTTGAAACGCTTCCCGAAGTGACGGTGAAGGGGAAGGTGGAGGAAACCGGGTATTCGACGCGAAACGCGACGAGTGCGACCAAGTCTGCTATCCGGCTGTTAGAAACGCCGCAGGCGGTCTCGGTGGTCACCCGCCAACTCATGGAAGATCAGAACGCCTACAAGTTGGACGACGTGCTCAAGAACGTGGCGGGTGTCAGCCATGGCGGCTATTACGGCGAATGGGACTACTACCGGATTCGCGGCTTCAACTCCGCGTTCAATGCCTACCTTGACGGTCTGTTCATGGGTCTGTTCGAGCCCAATACCGAGCTCTGGGGGCTGGAGCGCGTGGAGGTGGTGAAAGGTCCAGGGTCGGCGCTGTACGGCCAAGGGCCGGCTGGCGGTTTTGTGAGCCTCATCAGCAAGCGCCCTCAGCCGAATACCTTTGGCGAGACCCGGTTGACCGTCGGCTCGTTCAATACCTACGAAGCGGCGTTCGATGTGAACCAGCCGCTGAACGAGAAGGGCAACGTGTATGCCCGGCTCAACGCACTCTATCGCGTGAACGATTCGTTCGTGGATTACGCCAACGGGCAGCGCTTTTACCTTGCGCCGTCGCTCACCTGGGACATCACCCCGTCTACCTCGCTGACGCTGCTCACCAGCGTGACGGACTATCGGTTGGACTTCGCCTTCCCGCTCCCGGCTCGCGGCACGGTGTTGTCCAACCCCAACGGGGAGATTTCCACGAGTCTTTACATTGGCAATCCCGAAGTGGGCAACGACGAGTGGGAAAAGCTGACCCGGTTGGGCTATGAGTTCAAGCACCGTTTCAACGAGCACCTGTCGTTCCGCAACAACTTCCGCTACGAACGCAACGACTGGACGAGCGATGACCTAGCCTATCCATCGGTTCTGCAGGGTGATGACCGCACGTTGGAACTGTCCGGCTGGCTCGCCGACGGAAAGTATCAGGGCTATCGCGTGGACACGGCGGTGGACGGGAATTTCACAACCGGCTCCATTGAGCACACGTTGACCGGAGGCGTGGATTTTCGCTGGACGGAAACAAAGTACATTGGCCGGAGTTCGAACAACCTGGTCACGCTGGATGTGTTCACGCCCGATTACGGGGCGATGCCCCTGTTCGAATACGATGCCCCATTTACCTACGACTTCCACGATGACGACCTTGGCGTCTACGTGCAGGAGCACGCGCGCTTCCTCGAAGATTTCACGGCAACGGTGGGCGGGCGGTTCGACTGGAGCCGCAGTTCGGACGATGAATCGGCGAAGGCGTTTTCGCCGCGCGCGGGCCTGACGTACGAGTTCGTCGATGGCATGGCCGCGTACGCCAACTATGCCCGCTCCTTTGAGCCGCAATGGGGGTTCGTGGATTCCAGCGGCAACGTGGTGGATCCGGCCACCGGAGAAAACATGGAAGTCGGTCTCAAGGCCTCGCTCCTGGACGGCCGCCTCAGCGGGTTGCTGGCCGTCTATCAATTGACCAAGCAGGACATTGCCACCCCGGACTTGAGCACGGCTGACCTGAATGACTCCATCGTCAGCGGCGAGCAGCGCAGCCGCGGCGTGGAAATCGAGGGTGCCTACCGTTTCGGTCCCGGCTGGGAAGTCCTCGGCGCTTACACGTACATGGACGCCCAAATTACGGAAGACAACTCGCTGCAGGTTGGGTCGCGCTTGTGGGGTGTGCCGGAACACAGCGTCAACGCGTGGACCAAATACACGCTCCAGGGCGGCCCGCTTCCGGGTCTGGGCTTCGGCCTCGGCGGCCGCTACTACTCCGAGCAGGAAGGGGATTCGACCTACAGCAATCCGTTCACGCTTCCGGCTTACGGCGTCGTCGATGCGGCGGTCTACTATACGAGCGGCCGATTCAAGAGTCAGGTCAACGTCAACAATGTGTTCGATAAGCGCTATTTTGTCGGCGCGTATAACGATGTTTACGTGCTGCCTGGAACCCCGTTCAATGTGCAAGCTTCTGTGGGGTGGACGTTCTGACTTCTGATTTGAACGGGTCCATGTAAGGAGTTCTTATGTCGCGTCAATTCTGGGTCCTGGTTCATCGCTACGCCGGCCTGGCGATCGCGATCTTTCTGACGATTGCGGGGCTGACCGGCGCGGTCATTGCGTTCAACCACGAGCTGGATGAGTGGCTCAATCCTGAGCTGTTCAAAACGTCGAGCACCGGAGAACCGTTGCCGATGACGGAACTGATCGCGCGGGTCGAACAAAGCGATTCCAGATTTCGCGTCGGCTACGTTGCGTTGCAGGTCGAGCCGGGGCACACCGTGAACGTGTGGGGCGATGCGAAGGTGGATCCGGCGACCGGGAAACTCTACCCGCTGGACTACGACAATGTCTTCATCGATCCCGTGACGGGCGCGATCGTTGGAAAGCGTCTGTGGGGCGAGTGCTGCTTCGAGCGCGAGAATCTCATTTCGTTTCTCTACTCCCTGCACTACACCATGAAGCTGCCCGGTCAGTGGGGCATTTGGCTGATGGGCATTGTGGGGATGATCTGGATCGTGGACAACTTCGTGGGCGCGTATCTCACGTTTCCGATGCGTCGGACTCAAAACGGAACTGTGACGCCGCCGCGATCCTGGTGGATGAGGTGGAAGCCATCCTTGCGGGTGAAGACGGATGCCAGTCGGTATCGCCTGAACTTCGATCTGCACCGCGCAGGCGGCCTCTGGTTCTGGGGGGTGCTGCTGATCATGGCGATGAGCAGCGTGTACTTGAATTTGCACGATGAGGTCTTCGAACCGGTCGTCTCCATGGTCGCGGACGTGACGCCGACGGTGTTCGATCAACGCCAACCGCAGCCGCCGGACCAGCCGATCGAACCGTCGATTTCGTTCGAGGAGGCGATCGCTCGAGGCAATGTCGAAGCCGCGAAGCGCGGCTGGGAGCCGGTTCCGCACGGTGCGTTCTATAGCGAGTCGTACGGCGTCTTCGGGGTGGGATATGGCGAGGATCACGCGCCGGGGTTGGGGAGTCCGTGGCTGTATTTCGACGGCGGAGACGGCCGGTATGTCGGCGACGATGTGCCGGGAACCGGCACCGCGGGGGATTTCTTCCTTCAGATGCAGTTTCCGTTGCACAGCGGCCAGATCGCGGGATTGACCGGTCGGATCGTCATCGCGGTGGTCGGCGTCGTCACGGCGATGTTGTCCATTACCGGCATCGTCATCTGGCTGAGGAAACGGCGCGCGAGGATCCTGAGGCGCAGCCGCTATCGGGCGGTCGTGTTCCCGCTGCGCGAACAGGAGTCTGCACCGGAGCCCGCGGGTGCGGTGACCAGTGAGGCGGTGGATTCTCACCGGTGAACACGTTACGTGCGTAACATGACCCGACCTGCGCACACGCCGCTCCTTACGGCGATCCAGACTTACTACCAGGAACTCGCCGCGTTCGTGCGGCGCAAGGTGGGGTGTCGCGCGTTGGCCGAGGACATTCTGCAGGAGGCGTATCTGCGGCTGGCAGCGGCCAACGTCTCTATGAGCATCGACAACCCGCGCGCTTATCTGTATCGCGCGGTGGGCAACCTGGCGACCGACCGGGTTCGCCAGGATCAGGCCCGCGCGCGGTACGTCACGGGCGAGCCGCTGCCCGAACACGTGATGGACCGGCGACCGGACCCCGAACGCGCGCTGGACGCTAGGCAGCGCCTCGCGATGCTCACCCGGGCGGTGGAGGATCTGCCGCCGCGCTGCCGCGAGGTATTCGTCCTCCGCCACTTTGACGAGTTGAGCCAGGACGAGATCGCCCAACGGCTTGGCATCAGCGTCAACATGGTGCAGAAGCACCTACGCAAAGGCCTGGAGCACTGCGCTGCGTGCCTAAAGGAGCGCGCGTGAAATCGGCGCCAGCATCCATCTCCTGTTTCATGGGATTTGTTCGTCTTAGTCATGAGGGCTCCAGTGGTCAGTCTTGAGGCGGGGAGGAAGACCATGTCCGATTCCTTGCACGACCGGGCAGCTAGGACTGCGGAGGAACAGGCGATGGACTGGTTCGTCCTCCGGGACCAGGGCGAGTTGTCGCCCCAAGACGAAGCGGAGTTCGAATCGTGGTTGGCGCGCGATCCCTTGCACCGCCACGCCTATGGTAACGCGGTGCGCCTGTGGACCGATTTGGGGGAGGTTATCCGGCAGTCGCCGGAGCCGCGATCTCGTTCGGGGTTTGCGCGGAGATGGCGCGGCTGGTTGACCTTTGCCCCTGCCGCGGCTGCGGCGGCACTGGTCTTGGTCTGCGCGCTCGTCCTGTTCGATGTGCCGATCCGGTTGGTGTCCGACGCACGTTCAGCAACCGGCGAGATCATCACCAGGACCTTGTCGGACGGCTCGATCGTCACGCTGAACACCGATTCCGCCATCGCGATCCGCTACACGGCAGCGCGACGACGCGTCAGCCTGTTACGCGGGGAGGTCTTCATTCAGGTCGCCCATGACCCGTCCCGGCCGTTCGTGGTGGAAGCAATCGGCGGGGAAACGCGCGCCCTGGGCACCGCATTTGTCGTCCACCGAGATCACAATCGATCCGTGGTGACTGTCCTGGAAAGCCGCGTGGCAGTGGCCTATCCGGTCGGCAACCATTCTCCCGTCACCCTGTCACCGGGGCAACGGATTCGGTATGACTCGGAAACCGGTATCGGGCCGATCGAGATGGTAGATGCCGAGGCTGCGAGCGCGTGGCGGCGGGGCAATCTTATGGTCGTGGATCAATCGCTCGGCAGCGTGATCGAAGAACTCAACCGATACTACCAGGGTTCCATTCGCGTCATAGACTCTGCGATCAGCGATCGGCGGGTGAGCGGGGTATTCGACCTCCACCAGCCAATTACCGCGGTGGATGCGTTGGAGCGATCCCTGGGTCTGCGCTCCACGCGGATCACCAACGCCTTGATCCTGTTGCACCGCTGACCACCGCATCAATGGTGCCGGGAGGTGGTGCCATGAATCTTCAGCGTCGCACCGAGCGAAAGATCGAATTGACCGTGATCGGGCTCGGCTTAATCTCTGTTCTGGTGGGTTTGTTGTCGTTCGTGATCCTGCTGATCGGCTGATTCTTCGCGTCCGCGCACGAAATCTTCGCTCGATATCCTCATTCCCTGACCTCACCCGTCTTATCTCATGCGCGGCCAAGTACGCCGATTCAAGGCTCGGCCTCACAACAAGGAACCGGGAGAGTGAACATGGCATCTGGCATGACGGGCGGGTGGGTTGTTGGGGAACCGTTGAAATGGCGACGGAGCGCGGCGGCGTGCCTGATGGCCGCGACGATGTTGGTTAGCGCGGCTGCGGTCTGGGCGCAGGAGCCCGGCGGTCAACCTGTAGGCGAATCCGCCAACGCCGTGGCCGTAGACATTCCTTCCGGTCCGTTGGCCCAGGCGTTGAACGCGGTGGCCGAAGCCTTCGGTCTCCAACTCGCGTACGACGCGGAGATCACTCGCGACAAACAGTCCCCGGGCCTCAACGGAACGTTCACGGCGGAAGAGGCCCTGCGCGGCGCGTTGGCAGGCACCGGACTCACGTACCGATTCACCGGCGCCACGACCGTGACGCTGGAACGGGTGGCTGCCATCGAACAATCCGAGATCATGCTCGATCCCGTGACGGTGAGGGGACAGAAGCCGACCCTGGAGCCTCCGTTTGCCGGCGGACAGGTGGCACGCGGAGGGCAACTCGGCGTACTGGGCAACACCGACGTGATGAATACGCCGTTCAATATCACCGACTATACCTCGAAGCTCATCGAAGATCAGCAGGCGCGCAGCATTGCGGACGTCGTGATCAACGATCCGTCGACGCGTTATAGCGGCACGCAGACCCAGACGCTGGATCTGTTCAACATCCGGGGTTTCCTCACCAGAAGTGCCGAAGTGGCGTTCGCCGGCGTGTACGGCATTGCGCCCGACAGCCAGATCGGGGTGGAGACCGTGGAGCGGGTGGAGGTCCTCAAGGGACCCGGCGCCATGTTGTACGGCATGTCGCCGAACGGCGGCATCGGCGGCACGATCAACGTGATCCCCAAGCGCGCGGACGACCGGCCGCTGACCCGGCTCACGGGCCTGTTCGCCTCGGAAGCTCAGCCGGGCGCTCATCTCGATGTCGGGCGCCGTTTCGGCAACGACGGCAAGATCGGGCTCCGCCTCAACGCCGTGTATCGCAACGGCGATACCGCCGTTGAAGGCAATTCCCAGGACAACGGCGATGTCGCGCTGGCCCTGGATTTCCGAGGCGAGCAGGTGCGGGTGTCAACCGACCTCGGCTATCAGCGGCGGCGCTCTACGGGACTGGACGCGGACAGTTATCTCGCAGCCGGCGCCCAGGTTCCCGAGGCTCCAGACGCAGGCAGCACGTATTTTCAGGACTGGACCAGCATGAGGAGCGATGCAGGCTACGGCGTGGTGCGCGGCGAGTTCGACGCCACGCCGAATCTGACGGCCTTCGCTGCAACCGGTTTCGGCAGGAACCGGGGAAACATGGTTCTGAGCTACGCGCTTGACCTGGATTCGTTGGGGAATTTCCAGGAGAATTTCTGGGGGCAATCCTTCTACAGCGACAATGTCGCGGCGGAAGCCGGCGTGCGGCTTCGATTCGAAACCGCCTCGATACGGCACCAACCGGTCCTGAGCGCTGCGTTCTTGAGCAATGAAACCGGAAACGTCGCGTTCTTCGACGGCAGCATCGACGGCACGGTGAGCCGCCCACCCAATCCGTCAAATATCTACTACCCGGTCGCGGTCCCGAAACCCAACCTCGGCGGGTTTCCGAGTGTGCCGAAAATCAGCGAAGCCGTGCTGTCAGGCCTGGCGCTGGCCGACACGCTGTCATTTGCAGACGAGACGGTGCGGGTGATGCTCGGCGCGCGCCTGCAGCGCGTCCGGGTCGAAAACTTCGACACCGTAACGGGGGCGACCGCGAGCAACTACGATGAAGATGCGCTCAGCCCGGCGGCGGGACTGGTGGTCAGGCCTTGGTCCAACGTCTCCTTCTACGGCAACTACATCCAGGGTCTGATTCAGGGTCCCACCGCCGAGGGGACCGCCGTCAATGCGGGGCAGGTGTTCGCCCCCACCAAGGTCGAGCAGTACGAAGGCGGCGTGAAGGTGGAGCGGGGATCGCTCGTGACCACGCTGAGCGTGTTCCAGATCGCCCAACCGGTGGGGCGAACGGACCCCGCCACGTTGATCTTCGACGTCGACGGAGAACAGCGCAATCGGGGCGTCGAGCTGAACGCATTCGGCGAGCCGATGAGGGGAACACGTGTGCTCGGCGGGGTGATGCTGCTCGATGCCAGGCTGACCAAGACCGAGGCTGGTACCAATGACGGCAAGCGGGCTCCCGGAGCCCGGGTGAATGTCAATCTGGGAGGCGAATGGGACGCGACATTTCTGCCAGGTTTGACCCTCTCGGCGCGCGGCATCTACACCGGCTCCGCGTATGTGGATCCCGCGAATACGCAGAAGATCCCCGCCTGGGGACGCATCGACATCGGCGCGCGCCATGCGTTCACGATGGGTGACACGCCGGTCACGCTGCGGGCCAACATCGAAAATCTGTTCGATCAGGACTACTGGCGCGACGAGTTCCTGTACCGGGGCGCGCCGCGGACGTTCCTGGTCTCGGCGACGGTCGATCTGTGAGCCGGCGACGTTCCCCCGCTTGACAAGCACTCACCCCTTTTAGTACTTTGAAAATCAATTTCAATTGAACGCTGTCTAGCGGCCCGAGATTTTCGTCCAGAGCCCGACTTGGAGCGATCCAAGCCGGGCTCGTTCATTTTCAGGCGCGGGGAGATTTGGTGGACCAGACGTTGCGAAGCGGGATCGTCGGTAGGTTGTACGGCGACCACCATGGGTGGCTGTTCGAGTGGCTGCGCAAGAAGCTCGGCTGCTCCCACCACGCGGCGGATCTGGCGCAAGACACCTTTACCAAACTGCTGGCCATGCCGGTGTTGCCGTTGCTGCGCGAGCCCCGTGCGTACCTGCTCGTTACCGCGAACCGGTTGCTGATCAACCAGCACCACCGCCGCAAGGTCGAGGATGAGACCCTTCGAACCATGGCGATTCTGGCCGAGGACCAGTCGGCAAAATCTCCGGAGGACATCGCGGCTGCGCGAGAACTGCTCGGCCGCGTGCTGGTGATGCTGGCGACCGAACTCGACGACAGACCGCGCCGCGCGTTTCTGATGGTCCGCGTGGACGGCCTTTCCTACGGCGAAGCCGCGCGACAACTCGGCGTGTCCGAAAGCAGCGTGAAGCAGTACTTGGCCAAGGTGTTGGTACACTGCCATATGCGGGTGTTCGGTACGCCGCAGGGAGAATCATCCGGTGTCTAACCCAGCGGTCGACGACATCCCGGACAGTATTCGCCAACAGGCTGCCGACTGGGTGGTTCGGCTCGACGCCGGGGAGGATCCATCGCGTCTGCGCGTGGCGTGTGCCGAGTGGCGTTCGCAGGACCCGCGTCACGACCGCGTGTTCCTCCAGGTCGAACGTCTATGGCACGCGGCCGCTCCGGTGCCCGCGAAGCGCGGTCGGCGGGTGCGGGTGGGGGCGGGGTTGCTCGTCCTGGCGCTCGGGTGCTGGGGCGCGACCCAGTGGTTGCCGATCGCGTACTGGTCGTCGGATCAGCGCACGGCTACCGGCGAAGTCCGACGCGTCACGCTGGAGGACGGCAGCGTGCTCACGCTCAACACGCGCTCTGCGGTGGACATTGCGTTCGACGAACGCGAGCGGGTGGTCAGGCTTGTGGAAGGGGAGGTGCTCGCCGAAGTTGCCCAAGAGGCCGGCGGACGCCCTTTCCGCATCATTGGGCGGGACGGCCTCGCGCAGGCGCTCGGCACATGCTATCTGGTGCGACAGGACGACGCCGGTACTACCGTGACCGTGCTTGAATCGCGGGTCGCGGTCACCGCGCGTCAGCGGCCCACTGATCCGGTCGTGGTCCGCGCGGGGGAGCGCGTGCGGTTCAACGCCCGCGAAGTGGAGCCGGTATCGCCCGCGCCCACTGGGGTTGAGAGTTGGACCCGATCACGACTGGTGTTCCACGACGCGCCCGTCGCCGACGTGATCGCCGAACTTGCCAGGTACCGGACAGGCGTGTTGCGGGTCAGCGGCGACGTGTCTCGATCGCTCCGGTTTACCGGCGTCCTGCCGGCACGCGACACCGACGCCGCGCTGGCGTTGATCGAACGCTCCCTGCCGGTTACGGTGCACCGGATGACGTCGTACCTCGTTTGGGTCGACACGCGACGCCCGTAACCTTGCGTTAAAGCCCGCCCGGCTCATCCCGGTGTCACAAAAATTTAACGACCACTGCCCGATTTGCCCGCTCGATTGTCATAGGTGTTGCAGAACAGCTTTTTCACGAACCAGGGGACACCTATGCCACAGACAACGGGATGTATTCGGAAGGTCGTCGGAATTCTTCGAATTGTGGGCGCCCTGGCGCTGGCGATCCATTTTGCCGGACCGGCGCTCGCCCAGCCAACCGATGGAGAAGGCGGCGCGACCGTGTTGATCGACATGCCGGCGGAGCCGTTGGGGGACGCGTTGACCGCCCTGGCCACCAAGACCGGCCTGATGATCGGCGTGGATGCGGCGTTGATCGCCGGCAAACAGGCACCGGCGTTGAACGGCCGCTATACGCCCGAGGAGGCGTTGCGCCTGCTGCTCGAAGGCAGCGGGCTGGCCGCTATCTCCACCGGGAATGCCGCGTACACCGTGGCTCCTGCTCCGGATGGGGCGATGCAGGAACTGCCGGAAGTCAAAGTCAGGGGAACCCAGGACCGCACCCAGCCCTACGCGGGCGGGCAGGTCGCGCGGGATGTCCAGGTCGGGATGCTGGGGGACCTAAAGGTGATGGATGCGCCGTTCAGCATCACGGGATACACCGCGCAGACCGTCCAGGACCAGCAGGCCCGCACGCTCGCGGACGTGATGGCCAACGACCCGTCGGTGCGTAACTTTCTCTCGCAGACCTTCCCGGGTGACGAATTCTATATCCGCGGGTTTCAAGCCGGCAGCTCTGATTTCAGCCTCGACGGCTTGTATGGAGTGTTGCCTTATTTGAGATTGTCCCCGGTCATGGCGGAGCGCATCGACGTACAAAAGGGCCCTACCGCGATGCTGAACGGCATGCCTCCGTTCGGGAGCGTGGGCGGGACCATCAACGTGGTCCCGAAGCGCGCGGGCAGCCGGCCCCTCACGCAATTGACGGCCACGTTCGCGTCGGACGCGCAATTGGGCGCGCACCTGGATATCGGCAGGCGGTTTGGACCGGGTCAAAATTTTGGAATCCGGTTCAACGGGCTGTACCGCAGCGGGGGTACGGCGGTGGATGAAAACTCCCAGGAGTTCGGCCTGGCCGCGATCGGCTTCGACTACAGCGGCACGAGAGTTCGGTTCTCCGTTGACCTCGGTTATCAACAGCAAAACGAAGATGGGATTGAAAACGGTCTGTTTGGGGTGACCGGAACCGATGTTCCGGATCCGCCGGACGCGAGCAGCCGGTATTTCCAGCCGTGGCTTTATCATGACAACCACGATACATTCGGCGCCCTGCGTGGAGAGGTTGATCTGACGTCAAGCCTGACCGCGTTTGCAGCCGTGGGCGGTCGTCGCCACAGCTACGAGGAGCTGTACTCGTATGGGTTTCCGTTGGATGTGGCAGGGAACTTCGACCAGTATTTCGGTTACGGGGCGGCCTACGCCGACTCGTCCACGGTACAGGCTGGTCTGCGGGGCCGCTTCGAAACCGGCGCGGTCCGCCACCAGGTGACGGTGAATGCCGGCACTGTCAGTCAGGAACGCGGCGTCCTGTATTTTTTTGACGCAGCCTCCGGGGGTGTGGATCCGATTCTTGGCTCCAACATCTACGCGCCCACGTTCGTGGCAGCGCCGAGCCTGGCGCCGCTTCCCGGCGATATTCCAAAGATCAACGAAACCGACCTGACCAGCGTGGGGCTCGCTGATGTTCTGTCGATGATGGACGATCGGGTGACCGTGGTGATGGGGGCGCGCTGGCAGCAGGTCAAGGTCGATGACCAAGACAGTGCAACCCCGAACTACGATGAGAGCGCCATATCGCCGGGATTCGGACTGGTGGTGAAGCCTCGAGGGAACATCTCCGTGTATGGCAATGTCATCCAAGGACTGAGCCAGGGGCCCACCGCTCCGTCCGGGACCACCAATGCCGGTGAGGTGTTCCCTCCGTCCAAGTCCATGCAGTACGAGGCCGGGGTCAAGGTCGACTCCGGGCGGGTCGGCACCACGCTCGCCGTCTTCCAGATCGAAAAGCCGAGCGAGACGACGGATGCGACGAATACCTTCAACGTCGACGGCAAGCAGCGCAACCGCGGCATCGAAGCCAGCGTGTTCGGCGAGCCGGCACCCGGCGTGCGCGTGCTCGGAGGCGCGATGTTCCTGGACGGCACGTTGGTTAAGACCGACGGCGGACTCAACGACGGCAACACCGCGACCGACGCAGGGGATATCAATTTGAATCTCGGCGGCGAATGGGATACGCCCTTTGTGCGGGATTTGACCGTGACCGCCCGAGCCCTCTACACGAGCTCGGTGTACATCGATGCGGCCAACACCCAGCAGATTCCGAGTTGGACGCGTGTTGACGCGGGCGCTCGGTATGCGCTGCGGGCGGGCGACAGGCCCGTCGTCCTGCGCGCGAGCGTCGAGAACCTGTTCGATCAGAACTACTGGGTGAACTCCAGCCTGTTCCGCGGCGCGCCGCGCACGTTTCTGGTGTCGGCGACGGTGGATTTCTGAGTAGCTGGGGAAAACCGCACCCCGCTTGACAAGCCCTCCCGCGTTTTAGTACGTTGAAACAAGATTTCAATTGAACGGGTAACAGCGGCCCGAGATTTTTCGTCCAGAGCCCGACTTGGAGCGATCCAGGTCGGGCTCTTTTTGTCGGTCGGCTGGCGCCGCGTGTTCCGATATGATCGACCATGTCGTCGTGGGCTGAGACCATCGCGCATCTCTTCGTGTCGCACCGATCCCGACTGGAGGCGTTCGTCGCGCGCCGCTCTCGGGATCGGGAGGCCGCTTCGGATCTGGTGCAGGAGTCGTTCGCGCGGTTGTTGGCGAGCGGCGGCACCGGGTCGGCGGACTCCGATACCAAGATGCTGTATGCCGTGGCCCGCAACGCGGCGATCGACCACGGCCGAATGGTTGCGCGACATGGTCTCGTGGTGGTCGATGATCCGGCGGATGCGCGCGACGAGGCCGTGCCGTCCGCCGAAGGTCAGATTGCGGCGCGGCGGGCGCTCGAAGCGCTTGACGCAGCGTTGGATGAGTTGCCGGAGCGGACCAAGGACGTGTTTTTGCTGCGCCGCGTGTACGGCTACTCGCACACGGAGGTTGCTGCAGCTCTCGGGATCGCGGTCAGCACCGTTGAAAAGCACCTGACCCGCGCCGTGCGGCACTGTGAAGCGAGGGTCAGACCCCACCTGCACCCATGACGCGATCTGTTAGGTCGGTCGAGGCGGGTTTCTCCGCATGATTCGTTTAGATGGGTGTGGCGAGATGAAAGCGTCCCGGTTCAGTCGAGCGTGCTCGATCCGCCGCCGGGTCTCACGAGCGCCCCGGGAGGGCCGTTGTGGCCATCGCAGAGAACGCCGGGCCTGAGTCCACTCCGATCACCGAAGAGCAACGCCGGGCCGCGTCCCAGTGGCTCACTCACCTCGACGGCGATGGGGCGAACGAGGCCGAGCGAGGCGCGTTCCGGGCGTGGTTGGAGGCCGACCCTCGCCACCGCCGCGCCTACGCCGAGGCGCAGGACGTGTGGCGAAGCCTGGAGGCTCCGGCAAGGCGGCTGGCCGCTCGTCGGGCCGATCGGATGGCGCGGCTCCTCGCCCGCAGCCGGTCCGCGCCGCTCCGAGGACGGATGCGGTCCCTGGAGTGGATCGGCGCGCCGATCGCGGTCGCGATTGCCGTATTCGTGTGGTGGGTCGCCGCGCCGCGTGCTGATCTGACGGCCGACGTGGCGACGGCGCGCGGTGAGACGCGCACCGTCCCCCTTGCGGACGGTTCCACGGTCCACTTGTCGTCCGATACCGCCGTGGCGATGGATTTTGAGCGTGGGCGGCGAGCGGTTGATCTGTTGCGTGGAGAGGCGTTTTTCGAGGTCACGAGCGGACACCCGATCGCCTTCACCGTCAAGGCCGGGGCCGGCATGATCCGCGTGGTTGGCACGCGGTTCAACGTTCAACGCTCCGGTGAATGGGTCACAGTAGCTGTCGCCGACGGGGTTGTCGAGGTGGCCGGGGAATCCGGCGAACCGGTCCGTCTGGCTTCGGGTCAACAGATATCGGTCGAATCCGGGAGGCTCGGAACGGTCGAGCACGCGGACGTGGCCGCGGTCACGGCGTGGCGATCGGGGCGCATCGTGTTCTACCGGGAACCCTTGTCTCGGGTCGTGGCGCGGCTGGAACGGGAGCGACCGGGCCGCATCTTCATCGCCGAGGCGGGTCTGCGCGCCCTGCGGGTCTCCGGGACCTTTCCAATCCAGGACGCGGACGCCACGCTTGCCGCGATCGCCCGGACCCTCGACGCGGACGTGATCTCCATCACCCCCTGGATCACCGTCGTGTACTGACGGTCTCGTCCTTCTGTTCGCCTCTCCCGTGTTCTGCGGGACCGGAGGCGGGTTTTCGCGCCTCAAACGTTTTACCCGGTATCAGCCCGTCAGGCGCCGCCTACGGCGCCGTGCGATGGGCACGACACCTGAGGAGAACAGGATGATCACGCACCAACGAACGTTCCGCACGGGGCGGTGGATGGGGGGGCTGCTGGCAATCATCGCCCTCACGGCGGCGTGTGTCGGCAACGCCGTCGCGCAGAGCCCGGTTCTCGTGGCCCAAACCGAACCGAGCGCCAAGACGTATCAGTTCGATATCCCGGCCAAGCCGCTGGCCGAGGCTCTCGCGGATATTGGTCGGATCACCGGTCTGCGCATTCTGTACACGGCTGAGGAACCATTCACGGTCACGTCCCACCCCGTAGCAGGTTCATACACCGCTCAGGAAGCATTCCGCCTCCTGCTCCATGGCAGCGGGTTGCAGGCCGTGGCGACCGGAGACGATGCGTACACCGTGGAACTCGCGCCTCAAGTGGCGATCGAGGAATTGCCGGAAGTGACGGTCCGGGGCATCCACGACCGCACCGCGCCGTATCCCGGAGGGCAGGTGGCGCGCGGCGGCAACCTCGGCATCCTGGGCAACCGCGATATCATGGATACGCCGTTCAGTCAGACCAATTACACCGCTCAGACGATTCAGGACCAGCAGGCGCGCACCATCGGCGACGTGATGCTGAACGATCCCTCGGTGCGCGTGGTGTCGAACGCGGGAAACAACCTGGATGTCTACCACATTCGCGGCTTCTACTACGACAGCGGCGATTTGGCGCTCAATGGCCTGTACGGCATGGCGCCGTACTATTCCACCTCCGCGAACTTCCTGGAGCGTGTCGAGGTCCTCAAAGGGCCGAGCGCGTTGCTGAACGGCATGCCGCCTGCCGGTGCGATCGGCGGCAGCATCAATCTGATGACCAAGCAAGCCCCCGACCTTCCCATCACCCAGCTCACGACGACCTATCGGTCGAAAGCGTATTTCGGCGCCCAGGTCGACGTCGCGCGGCGCTTTGGCGAGCACAGGAAGTTCGGCGCGCGATTCAACGGCGGCTATAGCGGGGGCCGCACGGCCTACGACGATCAGACCGACGCATTCGGCAACGCCGTGCTGAATCTAGACTATCGCGGCGAGCGGGTGCGTCTCTCCGCCGACCTCGGCTACCAGACCGACAATCTGTCCGTGCCGCAGCGATTTCTCTTCATCGCGTCGCCGACCGTTCCGCAGCCCCCGCCGGCGGGGTCCACGTACGGTATGCCGTCGTGGTCGTATTGGAAGCCGACCGACAAATTCGCGATGGTTCAGGGTGAGATGGATGTCATCGAGTCGATCACGGCTTATGCTGCGCTCGGATGGCACGATAGCGATATCGATTTTCTCTATATCTCACCAGCCGTCTTGAACGAAGCAGGGGACTGGACGCAACGTCCGGTCTCGGGACCAACCACTTTCGAGACGCGCGCGGGGCAAACAGGTGTTCGGGCCGCTGTCGATACCGGTCCGATCAACCATGGACTGGACCTCAACTACTCCCAAGTCAACCAGCAAAACGACTTGAACTTCCGTCGAGGCAGCCAATTCGTCTCTTCCAATCTCTACAATCCTGTCGTCTTGCCGATGCCGACTCTTCCGTTGCCTTTGCTGCTCAACAACACAACCGACACGAAATTGTCGAGTGTCGGCGTGGCGGACGCCATGTCGATTCTCGACAAGCGGGTCCAGGTCACGGTAGGCGTTCGACGACAAACGGTCGAGACGTCCACGACCAATCTCTTGAACAACACGACCGAGCCCTCCTACGAGGCATCGGCCTGGAGTCCGGCTTATGCCGTGGTGGTGAAGCCGCTGCACAATATGTCGGTGTACGCCAACTACATCGAAGGGCTTCAGCCGGGAAGCGTCGTCGGCGCCGACTTTGTCAATGCCGGAGAGGTGTTTCCCCCGTTTCGTTCCGAGCAGATCGAAGCCGGCGTCAAGGTCGATTTCGGTCGCGTGACCGCGACCCTTGCCGCCTTCGAGATCACGCGTCCTTCCCTCATTACCATCGGGGTCGATCCGAATGACCGCCAGACCCCTGATGGCGAGCAACGCAATCGCGGAATCGAGGTCAACACGTTCGGCGAGGCGACTCCCACTGTCCGGGTCCTGGGCGGCGTGGCGTTCATCGACGGGCGGCTGACCAAAACCCAAGACGGAACAAATGACGGCAAGAAGGCGCAGGGTGTCGCCAACGTGAATCTCAACGCGGGCGCCGAGTGGGACACACCGTTCGTGCGGGGGCTGACCGTAAACGGTCGGGTCGTGTACACGAGCCGCGAATTCCTCAATGCGGCGAATACGTTGTCCATCCCCGGTTGGACGCGGTTCGATCTTGGCGCACGGCAGACACTCACGGCACCCTGGAACAACGAACCCGTCACGTTTCGTCTCGCAGTCGAGAACGTACTCAACAAGACATATTGGAATGCGTCCTATACCGCCGACGGCGTTGTCACGGTCGGGGCTCCGCGCACTTACCTTGCGTCCATGACGTTCAATTTCTGAGATCTGACGTGAAGTGGTGACGGCCCGAAATCTTCATCCGGAGCCCGACCTAGCCCGGATAATTCACGAAACCTGAAACAGAAACGCCTCCGGCGTGGTATAAACGCTGTTGCGACGCAGCATTTTCCACCCCGGAGGCGTTCGGATGCGTGATGACTCTACCACACAGTCTGTGCTGTTTCCCAGTCTGGCGGATCGGCCGGTGATCGCCCGGTTCGACGAGCCCCACAGTAGCTCGGACGGCGGCGCGGTGCTGGTGAAGGCGATTGACCAGCGGCTGCGGCTGACCGCTCGGTTGGCGGCGTGTCTGCCGGATGCGCGCGAGCCGGGCAAGGTCGTGCATCCCCTGGTGGACTTGGTGCGCCAGCGGGTCTTCGGCCTGATCTGCGGGTATGCCGATGCCAACGACGCGGCCCGCCTGGCCCACGATCCGGTGCACAAACTGCTGCTCGATCGCGACCCGGTCGACGGCGGGGCCCTGGCCTCGCAACCGACGCTGTCGCGCTTTGAAAACGCGGTGGGCCCGAAAGATCTGCTGCGGCTGGGGACGCGGCTGGCCGATGCGGTGATCGCGCACCACGAGGCGCGGCGCCAGGGCCGGGCCCGGCGGATCACCATCGACCTGGATCCCACCGACGATCCTACGCACGGCGCCCAGCAACTGGCGCTGTTCAACGGCCATTATGGGACGTGGTGTTACCTGCCGCTGCTGGGCTTTGTGCGCTTCGACGACGAAGCGGAGCAATCCCTGTTCGCGGCCGTCTTGCGGCCGGGCACCGCCTCCCGCCAGGGCGTGAGCGGCCTCCTGCTGCGCGTCATCACGCGGCTGCGCGGGGCGTTCCCCCAGGCCCGGCTCCTGGTACGGCTGGATGGTGGGCTGGGCAGCCCGGACTTGCTGGACCGGCTGGACGCCGTGGGCGTGGACTATGTCATCGGCCTGCCGAGCAACGCGGTGCTGGAGCGCCGCGCCCAGAAGGCGCTGCGCAAAGCGCGCCGGCGGGCCCGCGAGACGGGGCAGACCGCCACCGGGTATACCGAATGCCGCTACGCCGCCACGACGTGGTCCCGGCGGCGCCGGGTGGTGATCAAGGCGGAGGTCGTCGCGCATCCCGGGCGGGCGCTCAAGGACAACCCCCGCTTCGTCGTAACCAACCGTCCGGAGCGGGCCAAGGCGGTCTACGAACAGCTCTACTGCTACCGCGGGGAGATCGAAAACCGCATCAAGGAGCTGCTGCACGGGTTGGAGGTGGATCGGACCAGTTGCTCGCGCTTTTGGGCCAACCAGTTCCGGGTGCTCTTGACGGCCGCGGCCTATGTTCTGCTGCAGGAGCTGCGGCGGTACGCGGCGCACACGGCCTGTGCCCGTGCGCAAGTGACCACGTTGCGCGAGCGGCTGCTGAAGTTGGGGGCCCGGGTGGTGGTCTCCGTGCGCCGCATCGTGCTGCATCTGCCTGCCTCGGCGCCCTTCCGGGATGCCTGGCGTCAGGTGGCCCTGGCCGTCGGGGCGCGGGCAGGCTAGGCGTGACGCGGGGGGCTGGAGCTGACACGGCGTCCGGTTCGACACGCGAGGAGTGGTGCGTCTCCAGCGGGTGCAAACCCCTTGCAGATCGGGCCGCCTCGGGCTCGCCAGACCTCCGAGGGGAGACAGCGCCGTCGACGCCGCGCTGGCGGGCGTCCGCACGGTGTGAGCTATCTCACAAAGAGCTTTATCAGTCGCCTTCATGAATAATGCGGGCTAGGTCGGGCTCCGTGTTTTTGTGGGCGAAGAGTTTTCCTCGTCCCCTCGTATTATCAACCGACAGCAGTGAACATTGTGTAACCGTGAACAAGGAGGAACCGCATGAGGATTTGGCAACAGGGGGTCGGAGCCGTGATCGTCGCATCTTTCGTGGCGTTTTCAATTCACCTCGGTTTGGCCGATGAGGGGAACGTTGCTCAGCCCTTGGCGGCTCCGGCTGGATCGGCCGGGGAGGCGGCCAACGCCGAGGGAATCAAACACTACGGGGCGGGACACTGGGAGGTCGCGGAAAAACACTTCCGCGAAGCGATTACGGCGGACGACAACTTGGCGGTGGCGCACTACAACCTCGCCCTGGCACTGGACAACCAAGACCGGCATAAGGAGGCGACCCAAGAGTTCGATCGCGCGCTGAAACTGGCCCCTGACAATCCGTCCATCGCGGAGTCCGGCATCCTCAAGGGCCACCTCAAACGAATGCATCGCGACCAGTCGCCGCACTGAGCCTGCGAAGACTTTCGCGTGATCATCCGTATCAACCGATAGCGAACAGCAGATGGCACGAGCCGACAAGGAGGAGAATCCATGAAGAGGGTCTTCGCGGTTGCAGCGCTGGCGGTCGGGTTGTCCGTGTGGTCCACGGCCTATGCGGATACCGCAGGTGAGGGAGACCGATGCGAGTATCAGTCCATTGGGTCGCGTCACAAGTTGTTGGGGCAATTGCCGGCCGAAAAAGAAATGCTCTTTCATCGCACCATGAGAGAAGTCAGGGAGAAACGGTCGGAGATCAGAGACGAGATCGCCAAAGCCCGCGAGGCCGCCAGAGAGGTGTTGTTGACTCCAGAGTTCAATGAAGCGCTGTTCAAGGAAAAAACCGCCAAGATTCACGATCTGCGCGAGCGGGAACACCAGGTTATGGAAGACGCGATCGCGAAGCTGGCCAAACAATACACGCCGGAGGAACGCAAGCTGCTGGCCCAGGTGCTGGACAAGTCCAAGTCGCACCGCCGGTGGTCCTCGCATCGGCACATGATGTAGGTCGTCCCCACGCGGTCCGGGAGCGGGGAGGTGCGCTCCCGGACGGAATTGTGGTATATCGGACCTGGAATCAGGGGCGACCGCGACGATGGATGCTCTCGCTTCAGAGCCCGACGATGAGTCGCTGCTTCGTCGGATACAGGATGGCGACCATGACGCCTTTGCGGATCTCGTGCATCGGCACACCAAACGGTTCTACGGCGTGGCCTACCGAATCGTCCAGCATCGCGACGACGCGGAAGACATCGTGCAGGCGGCGTTTCTCAAACTCTGGGAGCGGCCGGAGCTGTGGGATCGGCGCAAAGGGACAAAATTTACGACGTGGTTTTACACCGTGGTCACGAACCTGTGTTTGGATCACGCGAAACGCAAGAAACCGCTTCCGCTTCCGGAGGAACTCGAGATCGTTGACGGGAGACCGGACCAGGCGGATCTCTTGGCACACAAACAGCACGGCGCGTTGCTGGAGGGCTTCATTCGGGCGCTCCCGCAACGCCAACAGGTCGCCCTTACTCTGTGTTTCTTTGAGGGACTCAGCAACCGGGAAGCGGCCGACGTGATCGGAGTCAACCTCAAGGCGCTTCAGTCGCTGATCATGCGCGCGAAAACAACGCTGAAAGAGCGCTTCAAAGACGCGTTGGTCAAGGCGCCGTACGGCGAAGGGGCGGTATGACGATGGACGCTGAACGATTTCGGGAGTGCCTGCTGATCCACGGCGTGGAGATCCAACAGTGGCCGGAGGACATCCGGCAGGCGGGCTTGGAAGCCATGGCGCGGTCGCTGGAGTGTCGCGCTTTGCAGGAGGAGTGTAGGCAGTTCGAGGCGATCCTGCGGATGCGGGCCTTCGAGGAACCCAGCCCGGACCTGGCGCTCCGGATCGTGTCTGCGGCGCGGCGAACGGAACAGAGAACTCCCGCCCGGATCACCGAATTCCTCGCGGTTTGCTTCCAGGACCTGCGGCTGCCCGCGCCGGTTGTAACCGCTGCGGTCGTGCTGATCATCGGGGTCGTGATCGGGTTGCTGTTGCCTGCCGAGTCGGTCTTGGCCGATTCCGAGTCTGCCGAGGTGCAGACGTTTCTGGACTCCGCAACGGAGGCGTTATGAGTCAGAAGGTCAAGCTACTGGTCGTGGTCTCAGTGGTGTTGAACGTATTATTGGCCGGCGTGATCATCGGCCATATGACGCAGATGGGACGATGGGCCCCATTCAAGGACGATCGGGCGCTGGCGACCAAACTTCCACCCGAGAAATTCAAGCTCTTCACCGAAGTGATGGGGGGGGCCCGGTCGGAGTGTAAACAGATCCGCAAACAGATTCGGGAGACCCGGGCGCAGACGTTGAGTATTCTCACCGCGTCGGAGTTCGACGAACAGTCGTTCCAGCGCGAGGTGGATAAGCTGCACGAATTACGCGGTCGAGTGGCGGGCCGAGTGGCCGAAGCCACGGTGGTACTGGCCCGGCAGTTCACTCCTGAGGAGAGGCAACTCCTCGGGGAGTATCTGGAACGGTCCAGGCCGCGTCCGCCGCCGGAGTAACCCCCCGCAGTCCCGTGTCGGGGAGCGGCCTGGCCCTTCGTGCCCCGGACAGGCATCCGCTGTAACTTTCGACACACGCACCACCAAGGGAATACCCGCCGCTTGACACCGGTCATTCGTTCAGCTATGATTTTGAAAAAGCAATTCAATATCGAACAACATTGAACCGTGAGGTCGTCGCGCATGTACATCTGTTTGTGCAAAGGCATCACCGATTCCCAGGTCCGAAGTCTGGGGCGATCCGGCGTCGTCAGCCCGGAAGCGTTGACCGCGGAATTGGGCATCGATCGCAACGATTGTTGCGGGCGTTGCGTGGCCGGTATTCCGAGGCTCGTCGCGATCGCCCGAGAAGCGCTGGCCGACACGGATTTTGTCGCACCAACGAATAGCGTGTCTCGTTCCTGATTCGCTTGATGGTCTCGCGTCGGTTGACATCCTCCGCGGGGGTGAGATACGGTGCAGCCTCTTTGGTTCGCGTGCGCCGTTTACGGTATTCCATCCCACGAAGGAGAAGGCGATGAAGGCGAAAGAGGGCGTTATTGACTTGCTGAATCGAGTGTTGACCAATGAGCTGACCGCGATCAATCAATACTTCGTGCACGCCGAGATGTGTCATCATTGGGGCTTTGAACGGCTGTACGAAAAGATTCGTAAACACAGCTTTGACGAGATGAAAGACGCCCACGAACTGATCGAGCATATTTTGTATCTGGACGGCATTCCGAACCTTCAACGGTTGGGCCAAGTGCAGATCGGGGAAACGGTGCTCGAACAACTCAATCTGGATCTTCGCCTCGAGCAGGATGCCGTCGCGGTGTTGACCGAGGGCATCGTGCACTGCGTGAAAGTGAGCGACTTCAACACCCGCGCCAAGCTGGAACGGATGGTGCACGGGGAGGAAGGGCACATCGATTGGATCGAAACCCAGCTTGACGCGATCAAACGAGTCGGCATTGAGAACTACCTCAGCCAGCAGCTCACCAAGGAGTAGTTCGACGCGTCGGTCGTCCCGGACGACCGCGGTTTTCCCGCCAGCAGGCGCGTTCTTCGCTTGACATGTCGTTTCCATTGCGACTATGATCCGCGTCCATTGAATGAAAATGAAATCTGATTCCAATATCATTAAGAGCGACTCATGACGCCCCGGCGCCCGGAAGATTGCGGGTCGACGCCCGACGTGCGCTGCTTGTGCGGAGGGTTGTTGGCGCGGTGGCGGGGCGAAGCCATCGAACTCAAGTGTCGCCGGTGCAAACGAACGCTGCTGATTCCCCGCGATCGAATCGGGGGGGCTGCGCCGAATCCGCGCGACAAGGAAGCGCCCTAAGGGAACGGGCGATTACATCACAGAGGCCAGAGGTCGTGAGCACCCAGAGCACGTGCAGCACCCAGCGCCCGAACATTATGGGAAAGGATGGGCGGAGGTATGAAGCGGACGTTGGTGGCGTTGGGAGTGTGTGCGTGGCTTGCCGGCCCGGCAGCGATGAACGCGTGGTCGGAAGACGAGGTGACGGAACGGCTCGACCGGATCGAGTCGCGGCTCGATCAGCTGTCGGGCGGGGACGAGGATTCGCACGGCGGGTCCGGCTCGGGGAAAATCAGTTTTCACGGCTACGGCGAGTTGCATTTCAACAGCCCCGAGGGGTCGAGCGTCCCGGATGACGCGGATCCGGCGATCATGGATTTGCACCGGATGGTGTGGGGCGTCAGTTATCAGTTCAACGACCGGATCAGCGTGCACACCGAAGTCGACTTCGAGCACGCGGCGACCGAAATCGAGCTGGAGTTCGCGTATCTTGATTTCCTGATTACGCCGGCGTTCAACCTCCGGGCCGGCAGCATGCTGATGCCGGTGGGGCCGTTGAACGAGTTCCACGAGCCCACATTGTTTTATAGCGTGGAGCGGCCGTACGTGCAGCGAACCATCATTCCCACCTCGTGGCAGGAGGGCGGCGTCGGACTCTTCGGCTCGGTCCCGGCCGGCCTCAAGTATCGCGTGTACCTCGTGTCCGGGTTGAATGCCGAAGGCTTTACCGCGTCGAGCGGGATTCGCGGCGGGCGAGGTCACGTGGCCGAGCAGCCCTCGGACTCGCTGGCGATCGTTGGGCGGTTGGAGTACGTCGGGTTGCCGGGCGTGGATCTGGGGCTCTCGCTGTACCAGGGCGGCGCGAACACCACGAACAACGCGGGGTTGGGCGATGCCGGGGTAGGGATTTTGGAGGCGGACGCGCGGCTGCGCGTGGCCGGCTTTGACCTGCGCGGCGTGCTGGCGTCGATCAACGTGGACGGCGCGGATCAGATCAGCGCGGTGACCGCCGAAACCATCGGCGAAGAGATGATGGGATGGTATCTCGAGGCCGCGTACGATGTGCTCAAGGTGCTGGCTCCCAACACCGAGCAATCCGTGGTGGCGTTCCTGCGGTACGAAGATTTCGATACCCAGAAATCGGTCGCGACCGGGTTCACCGCTGATCCGGCCAACGAGCGGCAGGTGATGACCGCGGGTGTGGCGTACTTCCCGATTCCGGATGTGGCGGTCAAAGCCGACCTGGAAAATTGGGAAAACGGGGCGGACGACGACGGCAGTCGGTTCAACCTGGCCGTGGCCTACCAGTTCTAGCTGATGGGGCAGTCGTTCACCAGGGTGTGCCGTCCGTGCATGGGGAGCGTGTTGCAGGTCACGCTCCCCATGCACGACCCTACGCGGTCGAACGAGCTTTTCGGGGCCGGGTTTGCCGAGGCCGCCAGGGTCGAACGGTTGTTGAGCGCGTTCGACCCAGCCAGCGAACTCTCGCGTCTCAATCGTGACGCGGGACGGGGACCGGTGGTTGCGGCGCCCGAGTTGGTGGGAGTGATCCAACGCGCTCAAGAGTGGTCGAAGGCGAGCGGCGGGGCCGTGGATGCCACGGTCTCGCCGCTCACGCGCTTGTGGCGCTCTCGGGATGAACGTCAGGGGCGATCGTCGGGGCCTCCGTCGCCGGACGACATACGTTCGCGGTTGGATCACGTCGGATGGCATCGTGTGCGGCTCGACGAGGAACGCGGCACGGTAGCGTACGGCTCATCCGGCGTTCAACTTGAATTCGGCGCCATGGGCAAGGGCTACGCCGTGGATCGGGTGGTGAGGACGCTCGTCGCGGCCGGCGTGTCATCGGCGCTCGTGGATTTCGGGAGTACGACGTACGCGCTGGGGCGCCCACCAAACGCGGAGTCGTGGCGCGTCGGGATTCGGCACCCGAGGGATCCGAATCGAATCGTCTCGGTGGCGCGATTGGTCGATCGCGCCGTGTCCACGTCGGGAGACGACCAGCAGGCGATTTTCATCAACGGGACACGGTACGGGCACATCATTGACCCCCGCACCGGCTGGCCGGCCGATGCGGCGGTCGCCGCGTCGGTGATCGCGCCCGCCGCGTGGCAGGCCGACGCCTTGTCCACCGCGGCGTTCGTGTTGGGGCCTCGCGACGGGATCTCGCTGTTGCGCCGAACCGGGTTGGACGGGGTCATCACGCGTGAATCCAAGGGCGGCCGGTTGATCGGTACCGAAACGCCCGGTTGGCGGGGATATCTGTCCCGGAGGACCGACGCGCCGGCTCCCACCCGGCGGCGCGTTCTCGTCGGGATCGCCGCGGCCATGGCGGCCATCGTGCTCCGGCCGGCGCTCGGTCACGCGGTCGTGTACGTGAACCGGGATGAGGCGTTGCGGACCCTGATTCCCGAAGCCGACGACTTCAAGGAAGACACCGTGCCGTTGAGCGTCGCGGAGCGTGAACGGCTCGCGTCGTTGATCAACGGCAGAGTGTCGGAAACCGAGGTCACGTTTTGGATTGGAGCGCAGGTCGGGCGAGTGGTGGGTTACGCGACCGTGCTGAATATCATCGGGAAGGAACAGCCCATCACGTTCATGGTGGCGGTCGCGCCCGACGGCACGGTCCGAGGCGTACAGGTCATGACGTACCGAGAATCACAGGGTTCAGAAATTCGATCTAAACGATTCCTTGAACAATTTCGGGGCAAGACGTTGGCCGCGCCGCTCAAATTGGGTCGAGACGTGCACGGGATCAGCGGCGCGACGTTGTCCTCGCGCTCGACCGCCCTGGCCGTGAAAAAGACCTTGGCCTTGGTCGCGGTGGTGTACGGCGTCCCGGAGAGCGGCTCGTGAGAGACTTTTCCCGACGCGGGTATCGAATCGGGCAGGCCACCGGCGAGATCAAGGTGATCTACACCGGCTTTCTGGTGTTCGCGGCGGTGGGTTATCTCACCTTGGTCGCCATCGCGCTCACGAGAGTCGGGCCGTCGTATCAGCAGATCGTCGAACATTACCGGGGGACGGAGAACGAAGACTTTGTGCCGCGTCCGGTGGGGCAGATGCTGGAGGAGGCGCACTTTCACGCGTTCATCCAGGGAGTCACGTTGTTGGTGCTGACGCACTTGTTCGTGGCGACCGGGGCCAGCCGCCGGTTCAAACGAACCGTGGTGGTGGCGGCGTTCGCGGCCACGCTCGCGGACCTGGCCTCGCCCTGGCTGGTCCGCTTCGCGGCGCCGGGTTTCGCCGTGGTTCAACTACTGAGTTGGATCCTGATGACGGGCACCGCCGCGCTCTTGATCGGCGTGCCGATATATGACATGTGGTGGAATGTGCGCGGCGCCGCTTGGCGCAAACAATAGTGCCGAAGGCATCCGCTCACATGGCGAAGCAAAGGAGTGAAACGATGACACTACGAATGATTGCCATGATGTTGGCCGTGGCGGGCCTTCCGATGGCCGCGTCGGCGGACGACCGTTCGCGTCCGCAGGAGGTGCAGGCGGTCACGGTCCAGTTGACGGAGTACAAGTACGCCCCGGCGCACGTCGAACTGCGCAAGAACCGACCGGTCGAGCTGCGTCTCGTCAACGAGGGCAAGGTTTTGCACGAGTTCGTGACCGACGCGTTGCTCGATACCGTGGTCGACGTTGAAGGCGAAGGCGTGATCGTGGCGGCGCGGGGGCTGGAGGAATTGGAGGTTCCCGCCGGAGCGACCGTGGTCCTGCGATTCACCCCGAAGAAAACCGGAGAATTCGGTTTCCGCTGCGACGCCGAGGACCCGGTTTCGCACCACGACTCGGGGATGAAGGGCGCGCTGACGATTCGTTAACGGGTTGCTGAGGAGGGGGGCGACACGAGTCCCCACCCCCTGTTGGCGCACTCAGCCGATGACGAGATAGGCCGCGGCCGCCAGGCACGCGGAGACCGGCAGGGTCGTGATCCACGCGACGCCGATCGTTCCGATTGCCCGCCAGTGGGCGCGGCCGGTCACTGCTCCGATTCCGAACAGGGCGCCGCACGACACGTGCGTGGTCGAGACCGGAAGTCCCCAGCGGGATGCCCAGATCACGAGCAACGCGGTAGCGAGGTTCGCGGTCAAGCCCTGGCCGTGATTCATCGCCGTGATCCGGTTGCTCATGGTTTCCGCGACCCGGCGGGCGCCGATGAGGCCACCAATAGCCATCGCGACCGTCACGATCGCCGCCGCGAACGGCACGTGCAGCGCGTGAGCCGTGACCAGCAGGGCCACGACTTTCGGCGTGTCGTTGAGGCCTCGCGCGAAGCACACGGCCCCCGCGCTCAGGTAATGCAGCCGATCGAGGATCGTTTGAACGCTCACGCCCGCCATGTGACCGGAATACCGCTGAAAGCACTCTTGGGGGCTCGCAATCGTCAGCGTGGGCAGCCCGTCGGTGACCGACGTCGCGAGGGTTCCGCCGCGCGGGTCGACGGCGACCACGTGGACCTCTTCCCCCACGCACACGCACGTCTCGCGCGCAAAACCGAGCGCCCTTCGGGTCCCGTGAAGGAACGGGTAGGCTGCGGCCGTGAGCGCGATCGCGGCCAGCGGCGCGATCACCAGCGGGGCCACGAAGGCCGCCCCCAGCGCCGCGAGGTTCACGCCCCCCATGCCCCGCGCGGCGAGCCCCGCGCCCACCAACCCGCCGACCAACGCGTGGGTGGTGGAGATCGGGAACCCGACGCGTGTGGCCATGAATACGGTGGTCGCGGCCGCACACGCGACGGCGGACGCGAACCCCGAGTCAGCGAGCACCGCGTCGGGCACCAGCCCCTTGCCCGAGAATGTGGCGACCAGCCCCGCGCCCACCACGATCGACGCCAGCGAGCCCGCGAACGTCGTGACCGTGGCCCAACGCAGCGCGCTGGGATACTCGCTCGTGCCCGAACCGAACAAGGTCGCGACCCCCTTGAAGTTGTCGTTGGCCCCGTTGGCGTAGGCCAGCCACAGGACGGTGGCGGTGATCAACAGGAGAGCCAGCATCAGCAGCACCCCGACAGGGGATCGCAGCCGCCGGCAGCCGGGTCGATCGCTCCGGTCACGCCGGTCACCATGAACAGTCCGGCGTACGGCGCGTGCGAGAGTTTGGCCGCGGTGTCGGTGCAGACTTCGACCGGGACGTTGCGCGGGAACCAGTGGCCCTCCTCGTCGCTCACGCCCTTGAACGGTCCGATGTAGATCGCCGTCTGTCCCGCATAGACGCAGCCCGCGGTCTTTTCGAACTTGAAGCCGCGCACCGTGACCGAATAGAACTTGAAGCCCTGGACCTCCTTCCAAAACGTCTTCTTACCAACCTGCAGCCCATAGAACCCCGCGCGTTCGAGTGCCGCGAGAAACTCTTCCTCGGTGAGCGCGCCGCTGATGCACTCGCCCCAGAGCCGGGGATCCTGGCGCTGGTGCGACGGGACCTCCTGGTCCGCGACGATGTCGGCGATCACGATCCGGCCGTGATCCTTTAATACCCGCCACATTTCCGCAAAGACGCGCGGCTTGTCGGGCGAGAGGTTGATCACACAGTTGGACGTGACGAGATCGACGGTCTTCGAGTCCACGGGAATCTGTTCCAGGAACCCCTCTCGGAACTCGACCACGTCGTAGCCCAGCGTGGCGGCCACCTGCTTCTGCGCATCGCGAGCGACGGTGAGCATCTGGGGCGTCATGTCCACGCCGATCGCCCGGCCCGTGGGGCCGACCTTCTTCGCGGCGATGAACACGTCGATGCCCGCGCCGCTGCCCAAATCGAGCGTGGTCTCGCCGGGTGTGATCCCGGACGCGCCCACGGGCGAGCCGCAGCCATAGAAGCGCTCGACTACGTCCTTGGGAATGTGCGCGAGGTCTTCGGGGTTGGGTTGCACGGGACAGCACAGCTCTTCCTGCGGCGTTTCAGCGGCGTTGCCGTAGAACGCGCGGACGACCTTGCGCGGAGCGTCCAGATCGAACGTCAGCACGCACTCGGATCGACTGGTCAGCACTTCGCCGGGCGTCTCGTCGGTCGCGCACGTCACCGCGGATTCGCCCATCCCGGTGTAGATGATCGGCGCGGAAAAACCGGACTTGCGGTTCGTGACGAGCGCTCTCCGCTGCTCGGTGAGCTCCTGCAGAGCGTCCGAGATCATGGCTTGGTGGAGTTCGCAGTAAGGGTCGTGCGCCGCGATCGAGCCGCCGTAGAAATAGGCGTGCTCGATGTCTCCGCCGCCGCACAGAAACTTGAGCGGGCACGTTTTGCAGATCGCTTTATCCTCGACCGTGGCGGACGCGAATGCGCGCGCGGTCTCGCTCGTCGTCCAGATCTCGCGCAGCGATTGACCCAGGATCGACCCGCACGCGAGCTCCGGGACATTGGCCATGGCCGCCGAGGGGTAGACTTGTCCGTCCGCGTACACGCACAAGCTGGAGACTCCGGCGCTCGCCAAATCGCGTTTGGTGCCTGCCGGGTATCGCAGCCGGGCTTTCACGGCTTCGTGGTTATCAACCAGCACACCCACTGATCGTCCCGCCTCGCGGCAGCGGCGCACTGCGTCGATCACGCGTGTCACCGACGGCGTGCGATCCACGCCCAAACCATCCGCGCGCCCGCGCTTGTGCAGCCAGAGCAGGTGATGCGTGGTGCCGCCGAGCCGGGCGACCAGGCGGGTGACCTCGGGGACATCGTCCGCGTTGGTTTCGGTAATCACGGTGCTGACCGTGACCGAGAGTCCGGCTCCGATCGCGGCGCGGATCCCGTCCACGATCCGCTGAAAACTTCCTCTCCCTCGGATGGGGTCGTTGGTCGTGGGCGTGGACCCGTCCAGGCTGATCTGGATCTTGAGGCGCGTGGGGTCGCGCTGGCGCAGCTCCTCGATCCGAGTCGGGGTGAACAGAATGCCGTTCGTTAAAATCGCCAGCTCCGCCTTGGGATCCTCCAGCGCGGCATCGATGAGCGTGGTGATGTCTTTTCTGAGGAACGGCTCGCCGCCCGTGAAGAAGAACCGGCGCACGCCCAGCGCCCGGGCGTCGCGGATCACGCGCAGCAGCACGTCGGTGGACAAGCCCTTGTCGCCGTCCGGACCAGAGGAGACCAGGCAGTGGCTGCACGCCAGGTTGCACGAGTTGTTGGTGTGCAGCCACAGCTCGGTCAGGCGGCGAGGTCCCAGGTGCGAGGCGCGACCGCGGTATGGGTGGTGCACGATCGGCTGGTCGGCCAGCATGCCGCGGCGGACTGCGTCGCGCGCGAGCGTGTCGACGTGCTGCCAGGCCGCGACCACGTCGAGCTTGGCCTCTGCCGCATAGGCGTGAACCGCTTGGCCGAACGTGCGCGCCCCGTCGAACAGCTCCAGGATGCGCTGTCCACGTTCGTCGGTGCCGATCCAGTTCGGTCCTGCGGGGTCCAGGAGCACGCGGACGCCGTTTGCCGACAGTGTCTCGTGGGATGGAGCGTGCAACACCGTCTCGTGCGTCAGATTCATACCGCCTCCCTAGTCAGTAGTCAGAACACCAAGCGGCCGGGACGTACACCCCGGTCCCGGCCGCTTACCCGCGCGAGTCTCGGCCGAGAGGGCCGAATCTACCGTGCACGAATGCGCATGTCAACGCGCGGCGTGCCTCACCGGATCCGCTCGATCGTGACCTGGGCCACGGGGTTGCGCCAGTCGTGCGTGGCAGGTACGAGGTCGGCGACACCATGGATCCCGGAATGGATGTGCACGAAACCTTCGGCGCCGAGGGTATCGCGAACGCCGGGATGGCCGCACGGCGGACCGGGAATGAAGGCGCACGACTCGCTGTTGTTTTCGCTGCCCGCGTCGTACGCGTCCGCGTCAACTTCCGTGCCGCCCGTTTCAGGTACCTTGACGTCGTGGATCGAATAGAACCCGTCGTTGGTGGAGGCGAGCATCCCTGCGGCGGTCAGAAAGCGGAATCGGCCAGAGACCTCGATCTCCACCGTGGTGGATTCGCCCGGTGGGATCGCGCCGCCAACCTGTGTTTGGTACACCCCGTGTTCGGTGGCGAGCAGGTCCACCAGAGGTTGTGTCATCCCATCTTCAGCCAGTCGGGCCAGCTCGGGACGCGCGGGATCGCCGGGCGTGAACAGCGTGAATGTTCGATTGTGCACGATGACGACCGGCGGCGTCAGCACTTGGCTGCGGGTCAGATTGGTGATGGTCACGGCGTAGCGCCGGGCGTCGTGATCGTCATCTCCGGCCAAAGCCATTGCCGGGAAGACTGCGACGTGAGCGGCCGCGACGGCCATACAGGTGGACAGGGTGAAACGCATGAGACGGTTCATGGACTCTCCTTTGTCTGAGGGTTGATGGGTTGACGCGTCACTTCATCATGGCGCCGGATTCGAACATGGCCCGGCCGATCTCGACCGAGAATTTTTTGCACCAGATCACCACGCTGTTGTAGTCGGCGAGATTGACGTTTGCCGGGATCGCGTACTGCACCGTCCCCGAGAACTGCGTGAGCTTCCCAAGTTCCACGCCCTTCGTGTGGTCCCCATCTTTGGCCAGATACACCCGGCCATCCGGCACCTTGTCGACTTTCAGATTCTCCACGCGCAACATGGTGTGACCACCCATATCCTTGGTGATCGCCACGGTTCCGCTCGCGTGATGATCCTTGGCGCCCATCAACATGCCGGTCATCTTGCCGCCCATCATGTCCTTGTCCTGCATCATGCCTTTATCCTGCATCATGCCCTTGTCTTGCATCATGCCCGTGTCCTTTTCCATCATCTCGGAGTGGGCCAGGGGAGCTGTCAGACCAAAGGCCAGCAGCAGGGCGGTTACGGTGACGTGAGTCATGTTCATAGGAATTCTCCTTGGGTGTTGAGTGATCATGGATGGTCCTCCTCTGGTGAGATGGGTTCCGCGAGTAGCGTCTGGATCATGCGTTCGGTCTCGGCGTATCCGCCTTCGCCTACGCGCACGTAGCGGATGATGCCGCGTTTATCGACCAAATACATGGCCGGCCAGTAGTGGTTGCCGTAGCGGTTCCAGATCGTGTAGTGGTTGTCGATCACGACGGGGTATCGGATGTCATGGTCGGTGACGTACCGGGTGACCGCAGCGGCGTCTTTCTCGTACGCGAACTCGGGGGTGTGCACGCCGACCACGACCAGGCCCTGGTCCGCGTAGCGCTGGTACCAAGCCTTCACCTCGGGCTCGACGTTCCGGCAGTTGAAACAGCCGAACGTCCAGAACTCCACGAGCACCACGGAGCCGCGCAGGCTCCGGATCGACAAGGGGCCTGAGTTGATCCAGACCGCGCCCGCGACATCCGGCGCCCGGCGTCCCGTAAACGCCCGCGCGTCGGAGGGGGGAATCGTTGCGACCGTCATCAGCGCGGTCAAGAGCCCCAGCCATGCCATCGAAGAACCCCGTGTCATGCGGCGAGTTCAAGATCCTTCAGTCCGGCGTAGTACAGGATCTTGCCCTTGAGTTCGCCCACGCTGCCCCGACAACGCTCCAACACCTCCGGTCGCACCAGGAGGATCGGCCCGGAGCGGGTTTGAGCCACGATGCAGGGCAGCGCATCGCCGACCAGAGCCTTGAGCTGAGGAGTCAGTTCGTCCCGATGCACGTAGTCGATGGGCACGCCCAACTCCTCCTTGCAGTCGCGCCATTCGGAGCGCTCGCCGGCCAGCCCGTGGGTGAGGCTGCACAGGGCGCAGCCATTGATCATCAAGAGCTTTTTGGCGCTGTCCACGAACGCGCCCCAGGTGCCGGAGTCCGCGTTGTAGATGAACAGCAGGCGCTCGATCTTGGTCCCCGTCATGTGCATCGTTCCCATCAGCGTCCCTCCTCGAGTTGTGGCCCCCGCCAGGGGCCGAGTCCCATGTTCAACGTGTTTCACTCTACGCCTGGACTTTGACGGGAACATGATCGGGTTGTGACGATTCGATGACATCGCCTTGGGGATACTGGTGTTCAGAAACGGCCGTGCGTCGGCGGTGCTTCGACTCCTGGTGAAATTCCCGCTTCGTAGGGGGAAAACGTGAGGTGGGCCGTGGCCCACCCCACGTGGCGTACGTTCCAAATTGGCGTGACGACAGGTGACTCAAGGATTGATGAAAAAGTTCGCCTTGGCGATGTTCGAGGCGATGCCGAACGCTTTTAAGTCCTTCTTGTTGCACGTGCCGTCGGCATTGGCGTCAGGCACCACGTTCGGGGCGTCGTTGAAGATGCCGTCGCCGTTGAGATCCGACGCTACCGCCACGTAGATGGTGCTGTCGGTATTGACGCCGAAGTTGGGCGCGCCGACGATCCACGTATCCCATAGTTCGGTTTCAGCGTCGTCCACGTTGGTAACGCCGGTCAGGTTGAAGAGGTTGGCGATGTTCTGGCAGGAGCCGGCCCCGACGGTTGTCGTGGATACCAGCACGATCAACCCGGGTAGCCGGTCATCCGCCCCTAAGGAGAACGTTCCGGGCATGGGCGGCACATTGTTGTGTGCCCCGGGCCCGGTGAGTTGGAACCCGGAGAATCCGGTGCGGTCAAGGGGCGCGTCAAAGTCCAGGGCCAGATCCACGAACCAACCGCGCCCGCCGATGCCCACCTGATCGCCCGCAGCAGGCGCGAACATCTCGACGACCACATCCTGGTCCCGATCATCATCGGCCAATCCGATCGCCGGCCACAATCCCAGTCCCAAGATCACGACAGCCGCGGCCCGATAGGCGCTGCGGAGCTTCCCGTTGCGACGTCCAGCGAATTTCATAAGCGTTGTTCCCTTTCTGTGGTTAATAACGGTGGTCGATGCGTTGAGAGGCTTACGAGGCGTGCTCCCTGCTCCACCCGTGGTCACCTCCTTCCTTTTAACGGTGTTGGGGCAACGGTCAGCGTCTTCGTAAGCGTCTGCAACCATACACGCCGCACGTGACGGAAAGATGATCAGCGGATAACGATTGCGTGAACGTGCGGGTTGCGGGAAACGACGCGGCGTACCAACGGAGAAGCGGGGCCGCGAGCAGCGGTCAGGCTGGAGGGCGTAACGGGTTTTTCAAAGGGCGTGTGGTCTTAACAAGCGTTCAGGGGCGCGGTTGCGTGACGGCAACGGTCACGAGCGGGCGCGGGCCCGCCAGGCCGCTGGGGGGACGCCTAAGTGCCTCTTAAAAGCCCGATGAAACGCCGGCAAACTGTCATACCCGACATCGGCGGCAATTTCGCCGATTCCTCGCTGTGTCCCATTCAATAGCCGACTCGCCACGTTCATCCGCCATTTGGCTATATACGCCATCGGGCTCTCACCGAGCGCGGCAGTGAAACGGGCCGCGAACCGCGAGGGCGACATGGCCACTCCTTGAGCCAGGCGCGCGACCGACCAGTTCGCGCCGGGCCGCGAATGGATCATGGCAAGGGCGCGACCAACCGTGGGGTCTCGGAGTCCCCCGAACCATCCGATCTCCTGGTGTTCGGACGTCTCGATGTGTGATCGGATCGCCTCGGCGCACAGCAGCTCTAAGAGCCGTTCGACCACGTAGCCGCTCCCGAATGATCGCCGGTTCAGTTCTTGAGCCATGAGGTCCGCAACCCCCGTCACGTGTTGCAAACCGCTGGAGCGAGATACCGGGGTGTGCAGCAGCGGAGGAAGCGCTGCGAACAGCGGGTTGAGATGGGTGTCATGTAGGAAAAACACCCCGCACGTGAGCGAGGTGGCTCGCGCCCGGTTTTTCTCAACGGGGCGGAACGGGTTCGCGCCTCCGGTCAGTAACGTGTCAACCGGCATGACGAGGGGACTCGGTCCTGCGGAGATCCGGTGGGCGGCACCCCCAAAACAGATCGCCACTTCGCCGGCCGCGACGACCGCCTCGTTCCCGCCTTGGAGTGCGATCTCGACATGACCACGTTCAACCAAATGGAACGCGACCACGCGCACGTCAGCTCTCACCTGCAAGAGTGCCCCCAGCTTGTCGGCGTCCGGGATCGAGATCGCCCAGGGTGCCGCATACGCCTCCCTCAACAACAGGCTGCCGCTGATCCGCATCGACCCGAGGACATCACTCAGGCAATCGTTCGTGGCGTCAATTTCAGTTGTTTCAGCAATTACTTCGAGAGTTTTGAGCATTGTTCAGCCCGCATGCGGCAGCTAATCTGTACACGTTGAACATCCTAGCATAGGAGGCAATCGCCATGTCCGAAAATGCGTCCGCGTGGTTCATGATGGGTCTGGATGTTGTGATGGTGATCTACACGCTGTGGGTGCTCTCCCTCGCCAAGTCGTCGGCGAAGCTGCGAACCGGAATCGGCGTCGCCCTGGTCGCCTGGCTCGCGCTCCTGCATCTGGAACTCTCGGCGAAACGGGTATTCCCGGCCGATATATCGGGTGTGGCGTTTCTCATGATCATCTTTCTCTTCGTTGGGGTGGTCGGCGCCGCGCTGCTGGTCTTCACGCCGGTCCGTCGCCTGTTGCTCGACCTCGAGCAACGACACTTGCTGCTGCTTCAAGGGATTCGAGTCTTCTTCGGCGCGACCTTTCTGATGCAAGCGAGCCTTGGCATCTTGCCCACGGGGTTTGGGATCGCGGATGGGCTGACGCACATCGGGGCGGGGTTCTTCGGCCTGATCGCCGCGTTTTCGCTGGCCGCAGGGGTCGAAGGGGCCCGCCGCGCGTGGTTCGCCAACATCTTCGGGCTGGTGGATATTCTGATTGTCGCTAGCACGCTGGCGCTCGTGTTGTTGCCCGACATAGGGCCTCACCACAGCATGATGTACGCGGTATTCCTTCCCGCGCCGCTCTGGTTGTGGTTTCACGTTGTGTCGATTTGGAAGCTTACCGGCGAACGCCGCGCGGTTCTGCAGGCGGCCCGCGCATGATTCGTCGCTTGCCGAGTATCTCCGGCCGATCCAGGGCGGACATTACGAGGACGGCTCTGCTGGCTCTCTTGGGCGCGGCAGTCCTGGCGTCAACGACTGGTTGCAGGAGCTTCATCCTCAGAACAGTCGTGAAGACGGTGGAGCCCTACTTTCATGGGCCGGGTATCGACGGGACGAAGTTCGAGCGGCTTACCGACAAGGTGTACACGTTTCGGTGGAACTGGTACCGCAACCTGATCATCGACACCGACGTGGGACTCGTGGTCATCGACCCGATGAACGCTGAGATGGCCACGGCCCTGAAGAAGGAACTGGACCAGAATCTCCCCGGCAAGAAGGTCCACACGCTCATTTACTCGCACTACCACCTCGACCACACCCGCGGAGGCGGAGCGCTGGCTCCGGTTGAGGTCATCGCGCACGAGAAGAGCCCGACCTACTGGAAGGAATTCGAGCATGACGACGTCCTCGATCCCACATGCCTGATCGCCGGCGACACCACGCTTACCATCGGGGGGGTGGAGATCCGGGCATTGTACCTGGGGCTCTCGCACACGGATACGCTCTACGCCTTCCATCTTCCGTACGAGAGCCTGGTCTTCACGGCGGATCTTGGACTCGTCAAGAGCGTGCCGCCCGTCGGGGTGCCTGATCGATACGCGCCCGGGTACCTCGCGGCGCTCACTCGCGTCGCCGCGCTCGATTTTCAGACCTTTGTTCCCTCGCACTTCGGCTACGGCACCAAGCAGGACCTGATCGACTGGCGAGACATGATGGAAGACGGCCGGAGACTGGCGCGGGAGGCGATCCGGAACGCCGGCCTCTTCGGTACCCGCGACCACCACAACCAGATGGCGACCTACTTTGACACGGTCTACTTCCCGATGCGCGAGCAGTACGGGAATTGGCACGGCTTCAATGACATGTTCATCTTGAATCTCGTGCGCGACATCGAGGGCGAGGCCCTCGGCCACTGATCGCGACCCCGAGGCACGGAACATAGGCCCCAAATCGCCATCTTCATGGCGTGGGCCAGTCTTTGGGAGGCGGCCCGAGGCGAGCCATGCGAGGAATGTAGCGCGAACAATTGGGGAAGGCCTGATCGACGGTGACCTTGACGACCCGTTCGGCGCCGGGGAACGCGGAGACCGTGGTTGGATCGTCGATGATCGAGGCCGTGCCATTGATGCGGATTCGGCGCTGCGTCTCAAAGTCGATAAAGAGCATCCCAACGCTCGGATTGGTGAGCAGGTTGCCCAAGCTCATAAACGAACCGTTGCCGTTGTAGTCCGGAAACAGGAGCGTGCGGTCGTCGACCACCCGAACAAACCCCGGAGGGCCGCCTCGGAAGTTACAATCGAGGCGGCCCTCGTCGTCCGACGTCGCTAAAAAGAACATGCATTGGGCCTCGATGAACTCTTTGAAGCCCACGCCCAGGACGTCCCGGATGTGTTCGATGATCCGGCGGCCGATCAGCCGGCTCCCGGCGCGCGTGTGCATCTCAAACTCGCCGGGGTGCGGTTCGTTGTGTCGTCGGGTCGGCATGGGCTCCTCCTTCCGATGTCGTCACAGTGGCGCGGGAGGGGCGGGTGTCACACCCGCCCCTCCCGCGGTTTGGCAAGTCAATCCGGCAAGAAACACGACGGCCCGTGGTTCACCGGTGCCTCTTTTCCCTCTCCGCCTTGCGCGCTGAAGAGCTCCACCCTGATACCATCGGGATCATAGAAATAGAGTTCCGCCTCCTTGGCCCCCTCCATCAAGGGCACGATGCGGTCGTAGTGGATGCGGACGCCCTTCTTTCGCAAGATCTGCTCCGCACGGACGAGGTCGTCGGAACCACCGACGGCGAGAGCGAAGTGGTGCAACCCGGCGTGCGCCTTGTCGTAGGCGCCTTGGCTCTGTTGCCAGAGCGTGATCATGGTTTTGCCGTCGGTCAGGAACGCGTACCCCATTTTCAGATCGGCCCCCAGCTCCTTCCAGCCAAACACGTCCTGATAGAACTGCTTCGACCGATCAAGGTTCGTGACGGTCAATCCCAGGTGGTGCACCCCTGCTGTCTGAATACTCACGGCCCGTCTCCTTTCATTCCGGTGAGCCCGGCCCCGAAATGAGGCCGGGTTAGATATAACTGTCAAATTATATATTAGACAGTTAAACATGATTCGTATTCCCTGTCAAGACGCGTAGGGGAATTATCTCGGTTCTCACCGGCATTTTTCGCTTGTCGCGTCGGTGTCGCTGCAATCGGTTGGGCATGCGTGGAGTCGCGTAACCTGTTATAGTTTTCTATGGACGTTAGGTGGATCTCGGCGCGGCGACCGTTTCCCGCGACCTGTAGGGAGGTTCGTCGAATGAGGGGGCACGATGGCTAAAACACAATCCGCTCCGTGGTTTCCGTTCATCGGCAACCACCGGTGTCTCGATTTCGTGAACACGGAGGTCAACCTGAAGGGGCAACGCCGTGATCTGTTGACGGATTTCGGGACGTGGCTGGCGTGGCTTGGTCAAGCCGGGGTCATCGACGACGACACCGCACGAATGCTCGCCCAGCGTTGGGCGGGCAAGCCGGAGGCCCAGCGATCGCTTGAAGAGGTGCGGCGGTTTCGCGGCGCGTTACGCGAAACGGTCGAACGGATCACTCAGGGAAAACCGGTTCCGCGTCGTGTCATCGAGGCCATCAATCAACGGCTCCGGGCCCGAACCGGGTATATCGAGATGACGAGGGTCCGCGGAGGGTTTACAAAGCGGGTGCACGCGGAATTCAAGGCGCCGCCGGACCTGCTGGTCCCCATGGCGGAGGCGGCGAGCGATTTGCTGTGTGACGCCGACTTCTCCTTGATCAGGCGGTGTGAGAACCGTCAGTGCGTGCTGTTCTTTTACGACCAGACCAAGAACCACAGTCGGCGGTGGTGCAGCATGCAGTGGTGCGGCAACCGGATGAAGGTCGCGGCCTTTTACCAACGCCGGAGGGAACAGGGGACGACGGCTCGGCCCACGGGACGAGCCGATTGATCCGTCTCTTGGCCGACTAATTCGCCGCGGTTCGCTGCAGGGTGACTCGGAACGTGGTCAGCCCGTTTCGACTTTCCGCGGACACCGCGCCGCCGTGGGCCTCCACGATCTGCTTGACCAGCGAGAGGCCGATGCCCGCGCCGCCGTGTTCACGGGAGCGCGATTTCTCGCCGCGATAGAAGCGCTCGAAGATAAAGGGCAAATCGCCAGGCGGGATGCCTTCTCCGGTGTTGGAGACCTCGATGACCACGGCGGGTCCCTCGTGCCGAACGCTCACGGTCACCTCCCCGTGGCGGGGCGTGTAGTGGAGGGCGTTCTCGAACAGGTTGTTCAGCACGCACACGAACTGGTCGTGATCCACGCGCACAACGGCGCCGTTCCCGGGATCGGTCGTGGACAGCCGGATGTCTTTTTGCGCGAAACGGGCTCGGAAGGGGTCGAGCGATTGCGAGGTGAGCGCGCCCAAGTTCAGAGCGTCCAGGCGCAGGCGCTGGATCCCCGCGTCGGCGATGGCCAACTGATGCAGGCCCTCGACCAAGCGGACCAGCCGCAGCACCTCCTCGTGCAGCGAAGCGATCTGCTGCGGGCTTGCGGGCAAGACGCCGTCCCGCAGCGCTTCGAGGTAGCCGCGCATGTTGGTCAGCGGCGTACGCAGCTCGTGCGCTACGTCCGCCACGAGGTCCTTGCGCAGCTTTTCCACGCGCTGGAGGCTGCACACCATTTGATTGAATGCGCTCACCAGCTCGCCGACTTCGTCGCCGGGCATGGCGTCCACGCGCTGGGAATAGTCCCCCGCGGCAATGCGTCCCGCGATCGCGCCCATGCCGCGGATCGGCCGCAGGAGCCGCCGCGTCAATGCCCAGCTCGCGACCAAGGCCAACGCCACCGCGCCGATACTGGTCCACACGAGCGTGGACCGGGTGGCGTGGAGGAAGATCTCGTGGGGCATCACGGGGTCGATCTTGTATTCCTTCATGATCTGCATGAAATAGTCGCCGGCGATTCGCTCGATCGCGATCCAGGTGATGGCGATCACGGCCGAGATGACGACCAGGTGAATGCCCATCAGCTTCCACAGGAGCGGCACGCGGCGCGATCGGGGCATGGGCTCGTCAGTCACGCCTGGTCCTCGTCGCGAAACTTATAGCCCAACCCTCGTACGGTGAGCACGTAGGTCGGCTGAGACGGCGTGGGCTCGATCTTGTCGCGGAGCCGGCCGATATGCACGTCCACGGTGCGGTCGAGCACGTGGACGGTATCCTGCGTGTAAATGGCGTCCAGGAGTTGTGCGCGGGAAAACACCGCGCCGGGGGATCGCATGAGTTTCACCAGCAGACGCAGCTCGATCGCGGTGAGCGAGACGGGTTTGCCGTTCCGCGTGACCTTGGCTTTGGCTTCATCGACCGTCAGGTCGCCCGACGCGAGGATCTTCGTGGCGGCGCCCTCGGGTCTCGGGGTGGTGCGACGCAGGATCGCTTTCACGCGCGCCACCACCTCGCGGGGGGAAAACGGTTTGGTCACGTAGTCGTCCGCGCCGATCGACAGTCCGACGAGTTTATCGACCTCCTCCACGCGGGCGGTGAGCATGAGAATCGGCACGTCCGAGGTCTGCCTGATGCGCCGGCAGACTTCGAGCCCGTCCAGCTTGGGGATCATGAGGTCGAGGACGATCAAGGCGGGCGGGTGGCGTTGCGCGATGTCCACGGCCTGCGCGCCGTCAGCGGCGGAACGTGTGTGAAAGCCTTCGCGTTCCAAATAGACCTTGAGCAGGTTCGAGGTCTTGGGGTCATCTTCAACCACCAGAATGAGGGGGACGGTACTCACGTCGGTTATGTTACACGACCTGGGTCACGGTGAGGTCACGGGTTTGTGACGATTCTGCGACGGCGTCCGCCTCCTCGGGCGACAGCGTGGCGACGACCAACCGAACGCCGAACGTTTTTTCAACGCCCGAGCGCAGGGCGCGACGAACGTCATCCGGCGCGATATCTCGATGCTCGGCGTTTAGGCCGATGATCGAGTCCGCGGCCGCGTGGCTGAGAAACCACGGGGCGGCCTCGGATGAATCGTACCCAAGCAGGATCGAGCCGTGTTGCAGGAACGCGGTGGGCCAGCGGCGTTGTGCGCTGCCCACGACCTTTTTGCCGTGCAAGGTCAGCTCCGAGCGGGACGTAGAATCAAAACACAACGGCGTTTTCGTTCCACGGCGGAGACGTTCGGGGTCGCGCGGATGGAGATCCACGCGCAACCCGAAGTCGGTTAATCCCGAGGCCAAGGCGCGCGCCACGACTTCGTACGCTCCACGAATCGTCGATGGGAACTTCGGGTGAGGCGTCGGGGCGACCAGACTGTAGGTCACCTCGCGGTGATGATACACGGCGCGGCCGCCCGTGGTCCGTTTCACGACCGGGACCCCGGCGGCGCGGCACCGCTCCAAATCCACGACCGCCTCGGGGCGTTGGAAGTACCCGAGCGAGATGGACGGTCGGTCCCAGCCGTACACTCGCAGCGTGGGGCCGATGTGGCCTCGGCGGCACGCGTCGGCCAGGGCTTCGTCCACCGCCATGTTGTAGCCGGCGGGGGAAGGCGGGTCCATGATCAATCGCCAGGTGTCCACGCGCTGAGTGTGAGGATTCGCACCGCGAAGGTCAAGTGCCTCGCGTTGAAGGCTGTAGGGGGACCATGTAGAATGCCGTCACGTAGGATATCCGGATGGGTATGACCAACGCGAGGACGATGCCCCAAGCCCTCACCGTCGCGACCTCCGATTCGGGCGGCGGCGCCGGCGTGCAGGGCGACATCAAAGCCATGGCCGCGAACGGCGCGTTCGGCCTCTCGGTGGTGGTCGCGGTCACGGCGCAGAACACCACCACGATCAGCCGAATCCACGCGGTGCCGCGCGATGTGATCGAGGCGCAACTCGACGCGGTGTTCTCGGATTTCGCGATCAAGGCGGTCAAGACCGGGATGCTGCACTCGGCCGAGATCGTGCGCGCCGTGGCGGAGCGCCTGCGCAAACACGGCGCGCCCCGGTTGGTGGTGGATCCGGTCATGGTGTCGTCCACGGGCGTGCGGTTGCTCGAACCCGACGCCGTCACCGCATTGATCCGCGATCTGATGCCCTTGGCCGAGGTGGTCACGCCCAACGTGCCGGAGGCCGAGGCGCTGACCGGGATGTCCATCGCGACGATCGACGACGCGCGCGCGGCCGCGCGCAAGATGCATCAACTCGGCGCGCGCGCGGTGTTGCTCAAGGGCGGGCATTTGTCCCAGGCTCCAGCGACCGACGTGTTGTTCGACGGGTCGTCGTGGACCGTGATTCCCGGGGAGTGGATCGACAGCCCGCACACGCACGGCACGGGGTGCGCGTATTCGGCCGCCATCGCGGCGCACCTGGCCAAGGGCGCGGACTTGCCGTCCGCGGTGCGGGCCGCCAAGTCGTACGTCACCGAGGCGATTCGGCACGGGCTGGCCATCGGCCATGGGAACGGGCCGATGAACCTCTTATATCGATTAGAGAAAGCATGAAGTGATGGCACGATAATGCGGACCCCCCACCCTTCCTTCCCCCGCAAGGGGGGAGGGTGAGTGAGGAGGGGGCTTTCATATTCGTCTAAATTTTAGGGAGCCTAGACGATGTTCACCGGAATCGTGGAAGAGCTGGGCGTGGTGCAAGGGCTGGAGCGCGGGTTGCAGTCCGCGGTGTTGACCGTGCTGGCGCGACGGGTGATCAACGGCCTGAACGTGGGGGACAGCATCACGGTGAACGGCGTGTGTGTGACCGTGGTGCGGACCACCGACCAGGGTTTTGCGGTGGACGTGGGGCCCGAGACCTTGCGCGTGACCACATTGGGTGGGCTGGCGCCCGGCGACGGCGTCAATTTAGAGCGGGCGATGCGCTTGGGTGATCGATTGGGCGGGCATCTGGTGAGTGGTCACGTGGAGGCGGTGGGCCGGGTGGCCTCGCGCACGCCGGACGGCAACGCGATCAACCTGACTATCGAGGCGCCCCGCGAGATTCTGCGCTACTGCGTGGGCAAGGGCTCGATCACGATCGACGGCGTGAGCCTCACCATCACGTCGTTGACCGAAAAAACCTTCGGCGTGATGATCATTCCCCACACCGCCGAGATCACCAATCTGGGACTCAAGCCGCCGGGCTCGCCCGTCAACCTTGAACCGGATCTCATCGCCAAATACGTCGAACGCTTGTTGACGGGCGGAGACGCCAAGGCCGAGAAGGTGGACGCGGAGTTTCTGCGGAAACGGGGACTGCTGTGAGGGAAGAACACGAGGGGGTGAGCGAGGGTAGGGAAAGGACGAGTGGGTGAGCGGGTGAACGGGTGAAAAAGAAGAGAGAAGATTTTTCACCCCCTCCCCCCCTCGTCTTCTTCCCTTTCTCCCCCTCGTGTTTCACTTAGCATCCCTCGCACAGCGAAACCCCACGTCGTTCAGCCGGTTCTCGGGGTCGGTGGCGAACCGGAAGCTGCCGCGGGCGTTGTGCGCGAGAATATCTTCCATGGCGGCCGGCGGAAAGTGGCCGACGCCTGACCAGGACGAGCCCCGCAGCACGCGTTTGGTCGGCGGATCGGTCGGCGTCATCGTGGCGTTGCCCGGGTACGGCTGGTACCAGTCCGCGGTCCATTCCCAGACGTTGCCGCTCAAATCGTACACGCCGAGCGGCGTTTGCCCTTTCGGATAGCTTCCCACCGCCACGGGTCCGTTTCTGCCGCCGCCGATGTTGGCGTAACCCAATTCGAACTGATTGCCCCACGGGTAGAGCCGGCCTTCGAATCCGCGCGCGGCTTTTTCCCACTCCGCCTCGGTGGGCAACCGTTTGCCGGCCCAGCTGCAGTATGCGTCCGCGTCGTCCCACGTCACCGACACCACCGGCCCGCGCGCCGGACCCGGAGGGTGAGTCGGGCCCGACCAGTCCGGCGGGGGACGGCGGCCGGTCGCGCGCACGAACGCTTGATAGTCCGCGTTGGTGACCTCGTACTTGTCCAAGTAATAGGCGGGAAGGCTCACGACGTGCGCGGGGCGCTCGTCCTCGAACCACGGCTTGAGGATGCCGTACTCCGCGGCCTTCTGTTCCGAGTCGGTCTGATCCGTCCCCATGACGAACGGGCCTTCGGAGACGTAGACCATGCCGGGAGGAATTTGGGTGCAGGCTGTTGTGATGAAAACCGACAGGGTGAGGGGGAGAATGGGGGAAGGGGTGAAAAATCGTAAACCGCCAAGTCTTTTCACCCCCTCACCCCCTCGCCCGCTCGCCCCCTCTCCCCCTCGTGTTTTCGCTCTCTCACTCCGCGCATCGGAACCCGAATCCTTTGTTTTTGATCACCGGCGAGAAGCGGCTGCGATTATACACGGGGGAGCTCAGCCCGCAGCCGTAGGCGAGGCAGTCGTACCACGAGCCGCCGCGCAGGACTTTGTTCTTGGTCCCGTAGTGCACGTTGGGAACTTGGTTGCCGGGATACGGTTGGTACCAGTCCGCCACCCACTCGTACACGTTGCCCGCCATATCGTCGACGCCCTCCGGCGTCCGTCCCTGGGGGAACGAGCCCACCGGCATGGTGTCGCCGTCCGCGTGTTTAGTGAGCCAGTACTGGGGCGTGTTCGCGTTCAACGGCGAGAATTGATCACCCCAGGGGAATCGTCTCCCGTCGATCCCGCGCGCGGCCTTTTCCCATTCCGCCTCGGTGGGCAGGCGTTTGCCGGCCCACCGGCAGAACGCGTCCGCGTCGTGCCAACTGACGTAGACGACCGGGTGGTCGGCCTTGCCCGCTGGGATCCGACCGTCGATCCAGTGAAAGGGTGGATCGCGGCGCGTGGCGCGGACGAACGCCTCGTACATGGCGTTGGTGGTTTCGTAGCGGTCGATCCGAAACGCCTTGACGGTGACGCGGTGCGCGGGCCGCTCGTCTTCGTCGCCGGGACCGTCATCGCCCCGTCCGTCATTACCCATGATGAATTCGCCGCCGGGGATGGCGATCATGGATTGTTTGATCGACCCGTTGGCAATCGCGCGCGGCGAGGACGACGCGCCGGTAGCCGCCACTCGAGTCAGTTGCGGTTCCACGCTTGCGTCGAGCCGCCCGAACATGTGGCACTCCGCGCACGCGGGGTCGGTAAGCGGTTGGACCGCGGGTTTCCCGGCTCCGGCGTGGCAGCGGCCGCACACGGTATGCGTGGCCGGGGCCGCGGGCATTGCGGAGGACGGCGCTTCTCCCGTTGATGGCGGCTCCGCGCCCGCTGATCCGGTCATGGTTGATCCGCAGATCACCGAGGCTAACACGACGGAGAGGCCAATAATGGTAGGTCCCTGAAGAAGTCCTGAACGTGGTTCGACAGGCTCACCACGAACGGGAACCTTGGCGAAAAATCCATATCTAATCCGTTCGTCCTGAGCGTGTCGAAGGACCCCAACAGGGTCTTTAGGCGATCTGATAGAGAAGCAGTCTCGGCTCATCGCGGCGTGTACTCATATCAAAAGCCGGGGGAAAAGGCCAGCGCGTAGAAACGCCGAGGCCCCGACGGTGAATACCGTCGGGGCCTCGGCGGCATTGCCTCGTGTCCTACTGGTCTTGAAACCGAATGATGGTAATCAGCGACGCCCAGGTTTTCCCGGTGGGATTGCCCCCATCGTCGGTCTGGGCCACGCCGTCCGCGGGCGCGGTGATCTGGACCATGGCGCCGTCCGGGGTGTTGACGGTGTAGGTGGCGGTGGCTTCCATGAACGCGGCCTTGGTGTGAAGCCGCTCTTCGTAGAAGCCGACGATCTGCGCCGCCTTGTCGTTCGAGTAGTACTGATATTGGTACACGTGCATCTTGCCCGAGGCATCACCCTTGTCGTCCAACCGGTGGACGGTCCAACCGGGGTACGACGGCACGCCCAACGTCATGGCATTCGAGGCCGGGGTCGATCCGGTGATTCCCGCGCTGGCGTTGAACAGGATGGTCAGCGTGATGACGGCGGTGCCGAGATGTTTCATGGTGCATCCTCCCGCAACATCGACGAGATAAGCCTAGTCGGGGGATACCGCCTTGGCAAGCGCGGGTTGCCGGCACTCTGCGCTTTACATTGACCGGTCGAACCGGAGTAGAATGCGGGCCACTGCGAACGGTATTTCCACTTTCATCGACCCGGGAGGCGGACGATGGCTGATGTGTTCGACATGAAACAACGACCGGATTTCTCAGGCTTCACTCGACAGATCACCACCATCGCGATTATCGCCTCGGTGCTGGTGGTGGCGGCCTCGTCCTTCAAGGTGGTGGGGGCCGGCGAACGGGGGGTCCTGTTTAGCAAGTTCTCCGGCATCAAAGACGTGCAGCTCGGGGAGGGTCTGCATTTCAAGCTGCCGTTTATCGAGGAGATCGTCACGATCGACGTGAAGGTGCAGAAGTCGCAAACCGACGCGCGCGCCGCGTCCAAAGATTTGCAGAACGTGTCGTCCACGATCGCGGTGAACTTTCACATCGATCCCAGCCGCGCGCACAAGGTGTATCAGGAGATTGGTCTGAGCTTCAAAGAACGCATCATCGACCCCGCGGTGCAGGAAGCCGTCAAATCCGTGACCGCGCACTTTACCGCGGAAGAACTGATCACCCGGCGGTCCGAAGTCAAGGACGCGATCAAAGCGAGCCTGACCGAGCGGCTCAAGGAATTCAATATCATGGTGGACGAGTTCTCGATCGTGAACTTCGACTTCTCGCACGAATTCAACGCCGCGATCGAAGCCAAACAAACCGCCGAGCAGTCCGCGCTCAAAGCCAAACGTGATTTGGACCGCATCAAAATCGAAGCCGAACAACGCATCACCCAAGCCCGCGCCGAAGCCGAATCCCAACGCCTCCAACGCGAAACCCTCACGCCCATCATGCTCCAACTGCGCGCGATCGAAAAATGGGACGGCAAACTACCGCAAGTCTCAGGCGGGGCGACGCCGTTTATCGACATTAGCTCGATGAAGGGGAAGTGATCTGATGCATGGGCCTCCCAGAGGAGTGGTATTGACAGGCTATTCTTTCAAGGAATACGATCGAGAGCGACGAATGAGTGACTACCACATCAATATCTTTTTCAGCGAAGAAGACGGCGGGTATATCGCCGACATCCCGGACCTCGACGCATGTTCGGCATTCGGGCGGACTCCAGAAGAAGCCCTTGCCGAAGTCGAGCGCGCCAAAACCGCCTGGATCGACGCGGCCCAGCGGGAGGGAAAGCCAGTGCCGTCTCCGCGATATCGGCCCATTATTTACCAAACCGCTCGATGATGTGATCAAAGGAGAGAAGCAGGAGCGGCTGCGTGTCGAGAAGTCTCGGACTGGGGGACGAGAATGTCACCACCCCCGTGGTGTCGCCACGCGCGAGGACGAACATGATTAAGGAACACGATCGGATCGTTCTGACCAGCGACCTGCCCAATGAAGGACTCAAAGCCGGTGACGTGGGGACGGTGGTACACGTTCACCGCGAAGGCGAAGCGTTCGAAGTGGAATTCGTCGCCCTGGACGGCCATACCGTCGCGGTAGCCACGGTCCTCGCCTCTCACGTGCGCGCGGTCACGCCTCGGGACATTGCCCACGCCCGCCGTCGAGAAATCGCGGTATAGGCTTCGTTGAAGTGACTGCCGGGGAGAGTAATGCGTGCTGCCCCGAATTCTTCCTCAAAACGCTGACGCCCATCGCACGCTGCAGTTGCGTGCGATATTTGTCGCAATAATAATGTGTGCCAAAAACACCTGTGGCCGTGCCTGGGCCCGTATGTTGATTTTGCAGAGACTGTATAGAGGTGTTGGGTAGGGTCAAAAACAAATGATTTGGGACACGCGCCGGTGTTAGCGCACCGGAGTATAAAGATCTCAGAGGACCACTAATTCGCTCTATCGCGGGCGACTAGGCAGTTCTTACGAGTCAGGTCGAAGATCGATGAAGGCTTTCTCAACATTGTTGGGATTCACTTTTCTAGGCGTCGGGCTGGCTCTAACCGTTGGGCTCATACTGGCGATTCAGCAGGGTCAGCTCATGTTCATTCTCGGGTTGCCTGTTGTTCTGATGGCGCTCACTCTCGGTATTCTCACCCTAAGATATCTTTCAGTTGAAACAAGCTGTGACGCTGATGGTTTGACGCTACAGTTTCCTTTTCGACAGCAACGCGTGGCCTGGGACGAGGTATTGTCGTACAAGAATATAGGTTATCGGGGGAAGTTGAACGGTGGGGCTAATATTTGGGTTGTCCTGAGGTATCAGATCGCGAAAGCTGAGAGGGTTTCCTCTTTTGCCATTCTCTTACTTCCAGGCGAAGGCCCTGTAGTCTCTTTCACGTCAAAGGAGTACACAACAGCGTTGAATCGATTCATTCCTGACAGAGATAAGACATCAAGGATGGTAAAAGTAGCGTTCTAGAAAATGACAAGCATCAACTTCCTCTATTCACTGGATGCAAAAACAGTTGTTATTGACCCGGACGGCGGAAGTCTGGGAGCACTGCATTGAATGCCAACTCGTCCACCGTCTGCGGTAACGGTTTTTGGACCACATGGGTGTTTGGAAGCGTATTATGCCTGATAACATACTTCGGCCGTAGCTAGAGGTGAAAGACGTAACTTCCTTGAAAACAAGCGAGGGCGCGGAAGTTCACCAATTAGCGGTCTTGGTGGTTAGGACGCTATGAGCGATTGGTTCGTCGAAATCATTAGGATGTCTAATTCTAGTGTGGTGTCTCTGAAGTTCGCGCATTTAATCGTGGTTTCTGGGCATCCAGGGTCCGCTGACAGAATCGGGCGATGCTGGCCAGAATCTCGTCGGCGGTCTTGACCCAGACAAAGGGTTTGG
>JBMOMD010000014.1:0-127854 GCA_049325295.1 Nitrospirota bacterium | reverse complement strand
GTTGGGGCGACACCAGAGCCGGGTTGTCGGGAATCTCCTGTTGGTCGGCGGGAACCTCGCTCATGCTCTGTGCGGCCTTTTTCGCGTTTAAGGCGTCCACCTTAGCGGCAACACTCTCCGGGGACTCACCGGGCTCCGGGAAGTACGACTCCACCATCACGCCACCCGCCATTCGATAGGGCGACGTTGTCTCAGAGGTGATCGTTCGTGACAGCGTTGATCCCCATGGATTCGACTTCGGTCGCGGTGAGAAGGCCTCCCCCGTTGAAGGCATCACACTCAACACTGCCCACAGCACCACGGCCAAACAAACTCTTTGCATCACAGCGGTCGTCGACATATGGAACGCCCTTTCGTGATTGGATTCATCGGGTTGAAGCGAATCGGTGACAGGCCGAAAACATCAGGCCCCATGACCAATCCGGCACCTGATCTGCAACCAATGGGAGCACTCGTTATCAGTGCGATCGGAGGAGAGGGAAGGCAAACGATTCAAATCGGATGCGTAACACATTGAAATTCTCCAAAGGGTGGAGATGTGTGCGCATTGCGAATGAATGGCGCGAACCATAGCACAGGCAAAATGTTTGATGCAAGTAAAATCCACAGGGAAGAATTACTGGCGCGGTGGATCTCGCCTTTTAGAGCGCGCAACCGCGGCGGCTCTCCACGGCGCCGAGAGCCGGATTATGCGGAAGTCAGTCGATCAGCAGCGGTTTGTCGATCGGGAACGTTGCGTAAAGATTCTTGAATCTCGGACGACAGAATCCTCGGTCTCCTTCCTGGTTGACCAGGGGAGCGATGCGTCGATCGGCGTCAGCTCTGTTGTCCCCGCAACTGTTTGGCGTGGCGGACGTAGCCCTCGGCCACGGTGTGCGGGTCCAGGCCCACGGCTTTGGCGTATTGGGTCAGGTACCCGCGTAGATAGGCGTCGTGCGGCAGGCCTTTGACGTGGTCTTCCTCGATGAACTGCAGGTAGGCGATGCTGATGCGGGTGTTGCGCGCGATCTCCTGGAGCGGCACGCCGATGGATTCGCGTCGCGCGCGCAACGCCGCGCCCGTGACCTCGGTCAGGGCCAACGAGGGCGCGGACGAAACGGCAGGCGCACTCGCCGAAGCCGGGGGAGAGCTGGTCGGGTCCGGACCGGCCGGCGCGGGCGCCCGCCCCAGGACCTCGCGATCGTACCGCGCGCGCTGCTCCCGGTTCGACAAGGTCCGCCACGCGTCTTCGATGCGCGCGAGCACTTCCGTGCGTTCCGCCGAATCGAACAAGGAGTAACTGCCCAATGACGCGCCGCTGAAGTGCCGCTTGGCCAGCGCATAGGCGCGGGCGAGTTGTTCCGGCGACGCGTCTGGCGAGACTTCCAGCACCTCGTAGAAGTTCTGCTCGCGAAGCGGTTTCATTACCGGAGGCAAAGATCCAACGCGATCTGTTCTCCTTTGAGGAGATTGGTCAGGACCCGCTCCGCGCCGCGAGAGGAACAGGCGTCCGGAAACTCCATGGCCGGCGGGCGCTTGCGCTTCATCGCGCGCCACACGTTGTCGTCGTACTCCACGAAGCCCAGGTACTCCACGTGGATGCCGAAATACTTCGAACACGAACTGCGCATCGACAAGCCGAGCGCCGCGTCGTCCTGCGAGCGGACCTGGTTCACGACCAGTTTGGGCGAAAACTCCGACATGGTCTTGCGCAACTTCCCCCCCGCGTCGGGGTCGATCGCCTCCACGCCGGTGATCAGGTCGTGCGGGGTACGGATGCCGCGCTCATTTTTTTGATCCATGGCGGCCGCGACCAACGCCTTGATCTCGGGGTGGCGCACCGCGCGCTTGAACCGGCGGTAGAACGCGCTCTTGATGAACCGGTAGACGTTTTCGATCGACGTGGGTTCCGGAATCACGGTGAGGATGCCGCGATCCGCGGCCAAAAAAAAGTCCAGGCAGTTAAACGACGTGCCCGCGCCCAGGTCGAGGATGATGTAATCCACGTCCAGATCCTGCACCTGCCGGATGAACCGCATCTTCTCGGTGTGGCGCGGATTGGCGATCTCCAGGAAGTCGTGCGCGCCGCTGATCAGTTGCAGCGAGGGCACCGACGTATCCACCAGGATGTCGCCGAGCCGCTTGACGCGGCCCTTCACGAAATCCGACAACGTGGCGGAGGGCGATTCCGCGCCCAGCGCGGTGTGCAGGTTGGCGCATCCCAAATCGGCGTCGATCGCGATGACCCGTTTGCCCAGCCGCGCGAGGCCGATGGCCAAACTCGCGGCCAAGAACGTCTTCCCGGTTCCCCCCTTGCCGCCGCCGATGGCCCAGATCTCGTTTTGCACGAGGCGGCCGTTTCCGTCTGATCCAGGCATGCGGCTAGTTGTAGCGTAAGAGCGCGTCATTTTCAAGTGAAAACCGCGACGCGCCGAGGCGCCGAAAACGGCTTGCACTCGCGCCGCGATTCGCCGTATAGTGGGGCCCCGTGTCGCCCCTCGACGCCCTCACCAACGAACCCAAGATCGCGTACTTTTCGATGGAGATCGGCCTGCGGACCGATGTCCCGACCTACAGCGGCGGCTTGGGCGTGCTCGCGGGCGACACCATCAAGAGCTGTGCCGACCTCAAGCTGCCGGTGGTCGCGCTCACCTTGGTCAGCCGTCAAGGATACTTTCGCCAGGAGGTGGACGCGCGCGGTCGCCAGATCGCGCACCCCTTGCCGTGGGACCCGAGCCGCCTGATGACGCTGCTGCCGCCCCGCGTCCGCGTGACCATCGACCGCCGCCCGGTGGCCGTGGCCGCGTGGTTGTATTGGGTACAAAGCCCGGCCGGGGGCCGCGTGCCGGTCCTGTTTTTGGACACGGATCTGCCGGAGAACTCGGCCGAACACCGGGCGTTGACCGCTTCGCTCTACGGCGGAGACGCGGCGTATCGCCTGCGGCAAGAAGCCGTGCTCGGCATGGGCGGGGGCAAGATGCTCCAGGCCCTCGGCGTGACCGTGCGCAAATACCACCTCAACGAAGGCCACTCCGCGCTGCTCACGCTCGAACTGCTGGAACGATTCCGTCGTCCGATCGAAAGCGTGTGGCACGAAGATCTCATCTGGGACGTTGACCGGATCAAGGACCTGTGCGTGTTCACCACCCACACGCCGGTGGGCGCGGGCCACGATCGATTTCCGTACGATGTGGTGGAACGCGTCCTGGGCGCGCCCATTCCCCTCGCCGTGATCAAACGGTTCGCGGGCGATCAGGAGTTGAACATGACCCTGCTCGCGCTGAACCTGAGCCGGTTCGTCAACGGCGTGGCCAAGAAACACGGCGAGGTCTCCCGCGCGTTGTTCCCCGGTTACGAGATCTCCGCCATCACCAACGGCGTCCACAGCTTCACGTGGACGGGTCCGGACATGGCCGCGGTGTACGACGCGTACCTGCCCGGTTGGGCCAACGATCCCGAGTTGTTGGTCCGCGTGGACAACATCCCGGACGACGTGCTCTGGCAGGCGCACCAAGCGGCCAAGACGCGGTTGATCGCCCTGGTCAAACGCGCGACCGGCGTGGACATGCGGCCGGACGTGTTGACCATCGGCTTTGCCCGGCGCATGACGCAATACAAACGCGCCGACCTCGTGTTTTCCGACGTGAAGCGGCTCGCGGCCATCGGCGGCGGCCGCCTCCAAGTGGTGCTCGCGGGCAAGGCGCACCCCCAGGACACGCAAGGGCAGCGCATCATCGAACGCCTCGTTCAGGCCGTGGACGCGCTGCGCGGCGACATCCCCGTGGTGTTTCTCCCCGACTACACCATGGACATGGCGCTGACCATCGTGTCCGGGTGCGACCTGTGGCTCAACACGCCCCGACGGCCGCTGGAAGCCTCGGGCACCAGCGGCATGAAGGCTACCCACAACGGGGTCCCGAACTTCAGCGTGCTCGACGGCTGGTGGATTGAAGGCCACGTGGAGGGCATCACCGGGTGGGCCATCGGTCCGCCGCCCCGCGGAGCCGCGCCAAACGAGGTGGACGATCAACGGGACGCGCAGGATCTCTACGAAAAGCTCGAACGGGTCATTCTCCCGCTGTACACGGGCGACCGACCGGGTTGGATCGCGGTCATGAAACACGCGATCGGGAAAAACGCATCGTATTTCAACAGTCACCGCATGATGCGCCGGTACGTGACCGACGCGTACCTGCGGTAACCACGCATCCACCATCGCACCGGCGAAAGGACCATTTCCATGACCGCACCGTCCCCCTTTGATTGGCTGAAAGACCTCTGCACGCATTTTGACTGGCTCCACGGCAACGCGCTGGCGCTCGCCGAAGGCCGGCCGATGACGCCGAGCGCCGACATCCCGGATCACGCGGTCGGCGAAATCATGCGCGCGTTCTCCCGCATCCAGGACACGCTGGCCGCGCACCAGACCGAGCGCGATGCCATGACGACCACGTTGGCCGCGCGCGACGCGGAGCTGGACTCGCTGCGCGCGGACGCCGAGGCCATTCGCCGCGAACTGGTCGAGACCCGCGCGGCCCTGTCAGATACGCGACGGACGCTCGAAGATCGTCAGCGCGGCTGGGAAGAGGCCGAGGGCAAATGGCAGCACGAACGACAGTCGATGGACCAACGCCTCGGCGCGACCGAACAGCGGCTGCGCGACGTCACCGGCCGCCTGGCCGAGCACGCCCGCACGCTGGGCGCGGTCGCCGCCGACCTGTCCGCCGCGACGCAAAGCTGACGTCGCGCGCTCGTTGCGCGCGACGGTGGAGGTGTGGTACAAGAGCGGGGTTTTGCCGTCACCCGAAGGAGCCGTTATGCGAATGGCGCAATTACGCCGGTTGATGCCGAGCGCGTCGTCCACCCGATTCAGCAAGTTGGCGAATAAGATCAGGCGATTCGTGCTGTGCGCCGTGGCCACCGACTACATCGAAAAGCAAGCCGCGCTGCGGCAAGGCGAGTGCGTCGGATGCGGGCGCTGCTGTAAACTGGTCTTTCAGTGCCCGTTTCTGGGAGGCACCGACGACAACCCGCGTTGTCTCATTTATAACGGCGCGAGGCCCAACCAATGCGCGGCCTTCCCGATCGACGAACGCGACCTGGCCGACGTCAACTACCTGTGCAGTTACAGCTTCGCGCAGCCCGCGCCCCAATCCCAACAATTGCTGACCCTCGTCTACGACTGAGGACGACCCGCCTCCCGATCGATACCGGGGGCGACTGACACTTCACGAGGATACCGCCATGCAGGAACGCATCCGGACGATTCTCAGCGGCTACGCCGCGGATAACGCGGGCGTCAAAACCAATCTCGCCCGCCTGCTCAACCACGGCGCCCTGGCCGGCACCGGCAAACTCGTCATCCTCCCGGTCGATCAGGGATTCGAACACGGCCCGGCGCGCAGCTTTGCGCCCAATCCCGACGGCTACGACCCCCACTACCACTTCCGCCTCGCGATCGAGGCGGGGTGCAACGCGTACGCCGCGCCGCTGGGATTTCTGGAGGCCGGGGCCGCGGAGTTCGCGGGCGACGTGCCCTTGATTTTGAAGCTCAACAACCACGACTCGCTGCACGACGAGAAAGATCCGCTGCCCTCGCAAACCGGGTCGGTGCGCGACGCCCTCAGATTGGGCTGCGCCGCGGTCGGCTACACCATCTACCCGGGGTCGGCGAGATGCCAAACCATGTACGAGCAGGTACGGGCCATCGCGGACGAAGCCAAATCCGCGGGCCTGGCCGTGGTGGTGTGGTCCTACCCGCGCGGATCGTCCCTCTCCAAAGAGGGCGAAACCGCGATCGACGTGGTGGCGTACGCGGCGCAGATCGCCGCGCAACTCGGGGCGCACGTCATCAAGGTCAAACTCCCCACCGAACACATCGAACAGGCCGCGGCCAAGAAGGTCTACGAGGCCAAGAACATTCCGATCAAGACCCTGGCCGACCGCGTTCGGCACGTGGTCCAGTCCGCGTTCAACGGGCGGCGCATCGTCATCTTCTCCGGCGGCGCCAAGGAAGACGACGAGCGCGTGTTCAACGAAGCGCGCGCGATCCGCGACGGGGGCGGCTTCGGCTCGATCATCGGCCGCAACTCGTTCCAGCGCTCCAATACCGAGGCGTTAAAGTTCCTTGGTACGATCATGAAGATCTACGCGGGGAAGATCCAGTGAGGAAAACACGGTGGGGGGAATCGGGGAAGAAGCTCAGATGTTCCCGCCGTTTCTCCGGTTCCCCGATTCTCCCCCTCTCCGGTTCAGTCCTTACGGGTACTTCCTCCCGTCCCACGCGTTGAGAAACGCGGCCAAGGCGTTCCGGTCTTGATCTGATTCGACGAAATACGGGTGCGGCTCGCCGGGACCCCGCGCGGGGTCGAACAGCGCGGCGAGCGTCGATACCGAGCCGTCGTGCAGGTAGGGGGCGGACAGCCACAGCCCCAACAACGACGGCACCTTGTAGCCGCGACGATCGATCGAATCCTCCCCGGCCGTCAACGCGATGCGGTCGTCGTACCCGGTGCTCGCGTTCTCCCCGCCGCCCAACGTCGCCGCATACCCGGGAGCCAGCGTGGCCAGCGACGCCACCGCACCGGCCGTCACCGGGGCTTCCAGGTGACACGTCCCGCACCCGGCGGTGCGGAAGACTCGGCGCCCCGCGTCGATCACGCGTGGATCCACAGGAGCGGCGTCCGGAGGCACCACACTCCCCAGATACCACGTCAACGCGTCGATATCGCCGCGATCGACCCGGAACCCCGCGTCCATCGCGTCGTGAAACAACCGAAACACGCTTGCGCGGGAGATCGCGGCCCGAGGCCACGATGCGGCGGCGTCGATCGATTGGAGCACGCGTTGATACGCGTCGCTCAGGGCTTCTCCGACCGGCCAGAACGGACCGTCCACGAGAAAGTCTCGGCCCCGTCGCGTGGCCAGGGTGGTGGGATCGAACACGATCGTGGCAAAAAACTGCGACGCGTCGGTCGCCTTCGCGAAGGATCCGTCCCACAAATAGGGTCCATGCGGTGTGAAGGCGAACAGCGACGGGATCTCGGTGGGGTTGCCGGCCCCGTCGGGCAGGACATCGGCTTGTCCCCGCGGCCAAGCCCTCAGCGCGGCGTCGACCGCGGACTCCATGACCGCCGCATCCATCGCCGCTTCCAAGGACACGCGCGGCCCGGCCCCCACGCCCGAGACGTTGACGAACGGCAAATACGCCCGGGAACGCGAGCCCCAGGCCATCACGTCGCCGACCGCCAACCCATGATTCGGGACCCCGTCCAGCCGGCGCCCGATGCCGGAGGCGATTCGGTCGTCGGCGCGCGCGTGACACAACGCGCAGGTCACTCCGATTCGACCCCGTCGCGCCACGAGCCCGATCACGGCGTTGGCTTCGATCAATCGCGGCGTGGCCAGCGGATCCGCGTACGAGCCGTTGCCCACGTCCACGCGGCGGAAGTCCGCCGGCAGTTTGTCGCCGTCGAATTGCAGGCCCGCGGCGAGCAGGTCGTTCGGGGTCACGCCCCGCGACTTAAGGCCTTCGTCCAGGCCCAGGATCTCGGAAAAAAATCGCTCGTTGCCGAACGTTTCGAAGCCGAACACGGACCGACCGGCGTCGGCCTTTCGCGCGTCCGTGGCCTGAGGACTCGCCGAATACGGCGCGCCGCCCTGGTGGGTGCACGCGAGTATGAGAGCGAAGAGCAGGAAACGGAGAGGGGGGGAGGGGGGAAACCGGCGAAACGTAGAAACGACGGAAACACCCCAGGCTCGTCCACGATTCGCCGGTTCTCCGGTTCCCCGATTCCCCGGTTCCCCGGTTCCCCGTGTCTCCGATTCCCCGATTCCCCGATTCACGCGGTGGGATTTTCTCAGCTACGAGGTGGGCGTTCCCTTCACCATCGCTTCGTACCGGGCAACCTCGTCGCGCGGACCGATGATCAGCGGTACGCGCTGGTGCAGGTGCGTCGGCTCGATGTCCAGAATCCGCTGCGTGCCCGTGGTGGCCGCGCCTCCGGCCTGCTCCGCGATCAACGCCATGGGCGCGGCTTCAAAGAGCAGGCGCAGTTTGCCGCTGGGCTTCTTGGGATCCTTCTGGTCGGCCGGGTACAGAAAAATCCCCCCCTTGAGCAGGTTGCGGTGAAAATCCGACACCAAGGACCCGATATACCGGGAACTGTACGGACGGCCGGTCCCGGCGTCGACCACCTTGAGCGACTCCACGTACGCGCGCGTGCCCGCGTCCCAGTACGCGGCGTTGCCCTCGTTCACGCTGTAGACCGAGCATCGCGCGGGCATCTTGACGTCCGGGTGCGAGAGGATGAACTCCCCGAGCGTGGGCTCCAACGTAAACCCGTGCACCCCGAGGCCGGTGGTATACACGAGCATGGTCGAAGAGCCGTAGATCACGTATCCCGCTCCGACCTGCTTGGACCCGGGTTGCAAACAGTCTTCCTCCGCGCCGTGTCGGCCCGGACTGCGCTTGCGGTGCAACGAAAAGATCGTGCCCACGCTGACGTTGACGTCGATATTGGACGAGCCGTCGAGCGGGTCCATGTTGATGGCGTATTTGCCGGCGAACCCGTCGTCGCGAATTTCGATGATGCGCTCGTTTTCCTCGGTGGCGATCGCGCACACCCGCCCGCCGCTGCTCAATATCCGGATGAACAGTTCGTTCGTGAACTTGTCCATTTTCTGCACGATCTCGCCCTGCACGTTCACCTCACCCATCGACCCGAGCAGATCGCCCAACCCGGCGCGGCTGACTTCCTTGGAGACCAGCTTGGCGGCCAGCGCAATGTCGTAGAGCAGACCGGAGAACTCCCCGGACACGCCGGGGAACTTGCGTTGCTGCGCGATAATGTGTTGGTCGATCGTCGTTAACCGCATGGTGGCTCCATTCTATCCGCCGGCGGATTGGTCCCAGTACAACACGTTCATGGCCTTGACCACCGCGGGTCCTTCGGGGAAAAAGTCGATGATGTTGGTCGCCCCATAGTCCTGTTCGATCCGAAACACGTACGTCAGATCCAGGCCCAACGCGTGGCAGAGGATGGCCCGGTTCACCCCGCCGTGCGCCACCAAGGCGATCGCCTCGCCGGGGTGCTTGGCCATGACGTCGGACAACGCGATGAGCACGCGCGCCTGCATTTCCGCGTACGATTCCCCGCCTTCGGGCCGCACGCTGGGCGGATCAACGAGCCATCGCGCCCAGTCTTCGGGGTACCGCTCCGCCACTTCGTCGTACGTCAATCCTTCCCATGCGCCGAAGTGTTTTTCCCGGAACTCGGGGAACGACCGCACCTCAAGCCCGTGCGGCTTGGCCACCTGTGCGGCGCCCTGACGGCTGCGCCGGAGCGTACTGGAGTACACGGCGCGAAGCGGCGCGGAAGCGAGCCGCTCGGCCACCCGGTCCAGTTGCGCGACGCCCGTCGCCGTCACGTCCACGTCTTTGTGTCCGTGGTACGTGTTGGGACGGGTCTTCACGACGTCGCCGTGACGAATGAGATACAGCCTGGTGGGTGTCCCCCCGAATCGCGAGGCCACGCTCCGAGGCACCGGCGCCATCCGACCGGACGGCTCAGCCATAGGACAAGACCCCAGGGAGTAGGCGACTCACCGGGTCAGGGCGTCCCGGAGGTTCGATCGAACGAACGGGTCAAAGTCGTCTGCCAAGGCGAACGTTCTTGGATGTCCGAATTGAGCGGGCGACGGGATTTGAACCCGCGACAACCAGCTTGGGAAGCTGGGACTCTACCAGCTGAGCTACGCCCGCGAAAACGCATTGCATCTTAGGCAAGGCGCGGGGGGAAGTCAAGACGACCCCTGGAGCCCGGCGCGCGGACGTGGCGTCGGCGGCGACGCGCCGGACGATCAGGACAAGCCGATCACGCGCACAGCGGGACCGGGTCCACGATCGCGCCGCGAACGGCCTCGCGAACCGCGCCCGGCAGACGGGCTTCGACCCCGCAATCGGTCCACCCCACGTCTCCCATATCGAGCGCCATGAGCGCGGGCCGCGTGAGACCCGGTAATCGGCGGAGGAACGCGGAGGAAAAGTTGACCGGTTGGATGCGCCGGTACACCTCGTCGATCTCCGCGCGCTCCGCCTTGGGCGTGTCCGCGAACGCCAACCGCCGGAACGCCGTGGCCAGCGACGGCGTCAACGTTTCGACGTATTCCCAGAGCGTGCTCGCGCGAAAGACCATCACGAAACTGTTCCACAACGCGCCGCGCTCGATCAGTTCAGCCGCGCGGGCCGCCCCCGGTTTCTCCGCGAACCGCGTGACCACGCGCAGTCCATCGGCGTCGGCCGCGCCGGGAATCAGGTACCCGTAATCCGCCTCGGGCGCGGTCGGCGACACGCCGAGCAGGATCAGGCGCGACGGGCGCTCCTCCACCGCCTCGCACGCCCGTTCCACGTGCGCCATGAACGCCGCGTCGTCGTCGATCGCGTGGTCCGACGGGAACACCACCACCGTGGCGTCGCCGTACTCTCGGGACAGACGGACGAGCGGGAGCAGCAGGCCGGGCGCCGTGTCCTTGTTGTCCGGTTGCACCACCACCCGACCGCCCGGACGATCGGCCAGTTGTCGCCACGCCTCGGGGAACGCAAAATGGCCGCGGCTCACCACCGTAAAGAGCCGTCGCGGGGGGATCAGGCGTTCGGCGCGCTGAAACGTCTGCTCGAGCAACGACCCGCGGCCCGTGAAATCCACGTATTGTTTCGGCAACGCGTCGCCGCGAACGCGCCGCACGAACGCTTCCAACCGGCGGCCGTCGCCGCCCGCCAACACAATCCCGCAACGAGACATCCCTGTCTTCGCGCTCTTCATCTCTCCTCCTGCGATCGGGAATTCACATCGAACGACTGACGCGGACACCGGCGACTTAGAATAGCCGAGGATGGGATTTCTGTAAATCCTTATGACACGATCGCGTGCCACCACGGCAACACCAGGACGCTCGCCGCCGTGGACCACGTCACCGCCGCGGCGTACAACGAGGTGTCCAGACCATACCGTTCGCAGATTACCACGCCCAACACCATGCTCGGCATGGCCGCCTCCAACACCACCGCGGCCAGCGGCGGCCCTTCCAGCCCCAACGCGATCGCCGCTGCCCACACCACCAGCGGCACGATCGCGCTTCGGATCACCAACACCGGTAAGATCTCACGCACGCGGCGGGTCCATCCCCGTTCCCATTCGAGCGCGAGACCGACGGCGATCAACATGAGCGGCACCACGCCGCCCGCCAATCGCGACATGGCGTCGGCGAGCACCGCGGGGATCGGCGCCGACGCCGCGTTCAGGCCCACGGCGACCACCGCGGCCCACAGCGCCGGGACCTTGGCCAACCCGATGAGCGGATGCTCCGTGTCGGTCGAGGTCCCGTGGGCGCGCGCGATGAGCACGCCCACGGTCAACAACAGCGGCGTGCACGCGAACAAGTCGTACTGAATCGCCACGCTCCGGGCCCACTCGCCGAACGCGCTCTCCAACACGGGCAAGCCGAGGTACGTGACGTTGCCCCACGCCGCGGCCAACAGCAACGCCCCGTGTTCACGCCGCGGCGTCGCGCGGAACCGGAACCACGCCCAAGCCGCCCCCAGGCCGGCCGCGACGCCGATCGCCGCCGACGCGGCCGTGCGCGCGGCGTCGAGCCCCAACGGCGCACGCCACAGAACGTCCAAGACAAGCGCCGGCAGGAGCACCACGTACACCACTCCGGTCAACACGCGCCGGGTCACATCCGGGGCCAACCCCCATGGTGTGAACGCTCTCCACGCGACCCCGACCGCGATCAGCGCGGCGGTCTGCGCAAGCACGCTTACCACCGCGTCCCCGGTCCCGCGGTGTCCGATGCGCGGGACGCACGATCGGCTGAAGCCCCCCTTGACGGGTGTCGTGAGCGCGTGTTATGAACGTCGAAAATCTTGCACCGTATTCGACTCGAACAAGGACGGCGAAGAAGAGGCACGCGGCAACACACACCTTCCATCAGGGCAAACTGCCGGCGACGGCAGGACGCAAAGCACCGGATCTTTGGCCGATCAAAGACAGCCGGGCCGCCGAGGTGGCAATAATCAGGACCACGATTATTGACATGTCGGACGCCCGGCTGTTTTGTTTCGGCGTTCGCATTCGACATCACGAGAGGGGGGCTCGCGGTGGACGATTGCCACAGGATCCGACAGCTCGTCCACGCCGCCGTTGATCGGGAGTTGGACGTCAAGGACTCTCTGCACGTCCACACGCACGTCGCGGGGTGCGAGGATTGCCGCGACATCTTCCTCGGCGAACAAACCTTCGTGACCTTGACGACCGCGGTCCTCGCACCGTCGCCCGCGCCCGAGCGCACGCGGCGGGCCGTGAGGGAGACCCTGTCGAACGAAGTGGTCCGTGTGAGCCGGAGGAAACGTCGACGCCGGGCGCTCATCGTGTCCGGCGCGGTGGCCGTCCTGGTCGCGGTGGGAGTGTTCCTCACCGTCCGCCACGCCGGAGTGCCCGACCTGGTGCACGTCGCGCTGGCCGAGCATCGCCTCTACATGAACAACGCGACGCGGCTTCAGATCCAGGGCTCCGACGCGCGCGTGGTCGGACGGTGGCTGAACCAACAAGCCCCTTTTCCGCTGCATATCCCGCCTCACAACCACGACCTGCGCCTGGTCGGCGCCTCCGTAAGGCCCGCGCCGGACGCCTCGGCGATTTTGGCGTACAAGTGGGAGGGCAAAGCCGTCTCGTTGTTGATCGCGCCCGCGCAACCGATGCCGTTTGACGACGCCACGGCGATGACCTTCCGCAACGTGTTGTATCACACGGCCCACATCGAGGGGCGTCAGGTGCTCCAATGGTCGGACGATCGTTACATGTACGTGCTGATCTCGTGTCGAGAATTCCCGATCGCGTCGCTGCCGTTCGACGTGCCGCCAACGGGCAATTCGTCCTACTGATCCGCCCCACCAATGCGATCGTGCCCTATTCGGCGACTCTCGCGACCCGTTTCGCGCCTTTGAGCGCGCGCAGGAACTCCCGGAGCGGGCGCGTATTGATCACGTCCTCCCGGCGCACCCAGCCCCGTCGCGCGGTCGCGATACCGTAGGGCAGGACGTCGAAGTGGTTCAGGTGGTGGGCGTCGGAATCGATGACGAGTCTGACGCCGGCGGCCACGGCTTTCCGCGCGTGTTCGTCCTTGAGGTCCAACCGTTCCGGCAACGCGTCGATCTCCAACACGGTCCCCGTGCGCTTGGCCGCCGCGATCACCGCGTCGATGTCGAGGTCGTACGCCTCGCGCTTGCCGATCAGGCGGCCGGTGGGATGGAAGAGGATGTCCGCGTGCGGGTTCTCCATGGCCCGGATGACGCGGCGCGTTTGCGCCTCGCGCGACAGATGAAAATGCGTGTGCACGGCCACGCCCACCACGTCGAGCATCGCCAACGTCTCGTCGTTGATGTCCAGCGTGCCGTCCTTGTTGATGTTGACCTCCGCGCCCTTGAGGATGCGGATGCCGAGTCCTTTGGCGTTCAGTTCGTCGATCGCGGCCATCTGCTTGCGCAGTTTTTTTTCGTCCGCGCCTCCGGTCATGGCCAGGCTCTTGGTGTGGTCCGTGATCGCGATGTACTCGAGCCCCCGGCGTTTGGCCTCGCGCGCCATCTCCTCGATGCCGTGTTCGCCGTCGGTCCAGTTCGTCTGCGTCTGCACGTCCCCGCGCAGGTCGTCGTAGTCGACCAAGTCCGGCAGCGAACCCGTCAATCCCGCTTCGATCTCCCCGGTGTCTTCACGAAGCTCGGGCGGGATATAGGGCAGACCGAGCGCGGCGTACACGTCCTCTTCGGTGAGCCCAGCCACCGACCGCTCGCCGCGAAACACCCCGTACTCGGACAGCTTGAGTCCCTTGGCGATCGCGAGTTTGCGCAACGCGATGTTGTGCGCCTTGCTCCCGGTAAAGTACAACAGCGCGGCGCCGAAGCTCTCCGCCGGGACCACCCGCATGTCCACGTCCATCCCCGACCGCAATTTCACGCTGGTCTTGGTCGGTCCGTGCGCGATCACGTCCGCCACCTCGGGCAGGCCCGCCAGCGCGTCCATCACGCGCGCGGGGTCGCGGGAGACCACCAGCAGATCGCCGTCGCCGATGGTCTCCTTGCGCCGACGGATCGAGCCCGCGACTTCGATGCGTTCCACTCCCGGCACGGCGCGCAACCGCTCGGCCAAGGCATCCACGAGCGGCCACGCCACGCCGAGCGGAATGCGTCCGCCGCTTTTCTTGAGAAACGCGATGCCCTTGAGGATCTTCTGTTCGCTCTTTTCCCCGAAGTGTGCAAGCCCGCGGACCTTGCCGGCCTGCGCCGCGGCTTCCAGATCGTCGACGGTCTTCACCCCGAGTTGATCGTAAAGCGCTTTGATCATCTTGGGGCCCAGCCCCTCGATCGCGGACAACGCCGCGACGTCCACCGGCGTCTTGCGCCGGAGTTCGTCGTAATACGGAAGCCGGCCCGTGTCGAGCAACGTGGCGATCTTGTCCGCGGTATGCGTCCCGACTCCCGGAATCTCGCCGAGCGCCTTGACCCCTCCGCGCCGGTACAGCTCCGAGGCGGGCTCGTCCAGTGATTCGATCGCGTGCGCGATCTTCTCGTAGGCCCGCGGCCGGAACCGGTCGCCCTCCATGTCGAGGAACAAGGCGATCTCCCGCATCACGCGTGCGATCTCGGCGTTGGTCATACGCGGATCGTACCCACGGGAACGGCCGCGGGTCAATGCGAGACGGATCGGGTCGCGATGAGGCCGACTTCGCGGGCGCCACCGGCAAGATCACGACTATTCCAGGTCGTGCGAATCGTCGATGAATCGCTCTTTGACGCTCGGTTCGGGGCGAAGGCAGACTCGCTCCCTCCCGAACCACCGATACCGATTGCGAGCCACCCAATCGTAGAACGCGTCGCGAATCGGCCGCGGCACCAGGATGAACGCATACAGCCCCGGCCACAACCCGTCCATCCGTCGTGCCACCCGAAGCGCCGCGGTGGATTTCGTGTAATGGCCGTTCGCCTCGACCAAAACAAACGTTTTTAAGTCATCGGGAGGCAGTCCGAACCGCCGCAGCAGCCGCTGGCCCAACGGTGACTGCATGGACGCGAACCGAAAACGCTGGTGACGGTCGCGCGTGATCACGAACCGGACGGTCCCCGTACAGAGGCGGCACACTCCGTCGAATAAGACCAGCGGCGTTGGCAGCTCCGGTTGATCCAAGGACGACGCAGGTTGCGGCTCGGACACGTGACCGTCTCGGCATCGACGGTCGGAGCATACCACAGCCCACCCGTCGGGATGCGCGAATCCGTCGCGGGCAATGCGTTATACTCTCGCGCATCATTTCCGACTCAGCGCACCGAGGATGTTATGCCCGACACACGGACGGTTGACTACCTGATCATCGGCGGCGGCATCGCTGGAACCACGGCCGCGGAAGGCATCCGGAAACAGACCAGCGGCTCCGTGATGATCGTGACGGACGAGCCGCACACCTTGTACTCCCGCGTTCGGCTGCCCGACTACCTGGTCGGACAGATTCCGCGCGAACGCGTGTTCATGAAGGACGAGGCCTGGTACCGCGAACGCACCCTCGATCTGGTGCGGGGACGAACCGTGCGAGCGCTGTCATTGACCGATCGCGGCGTCCGCCTGGACGACGGATCGTTGGTGCGGTACGGCACCCTGCTGCTCGCCATGGGTGGAGCGGCGCGGCGACTGGCGTGCGAAGGCGCGGACTGGAGCGGAGTGCATTATCTGCGGACCGTGGACGACGCGGATCGCATCTTGGCGTCCGTCCCCTCCGCCACCCGCGCCGTGGTGGTGGGCGGCGGGTTCATTGGATTGGAGTTGGCGCGTTGTTTCGCGCACCACGGCCGCCCGACCACCCTGGTCCTCATGGAACCGCGATTCTGGCCCGCGTTCCTGGACGAGACGGCGAGCGCCTGGATCGACCGCACGCTCCGCGACCGCGGAATCGACGTGCGTTACTCCGAACAGCTCCAGGCGATCCACGGCGCCGGCGCGGGCCGCGACGCGGTGATGGCAAGCGGGAACACCTTCCCGTGCGACATCATGGGCGTGGGCATCGGGATCAGCACCCTCCATCCGTTCGTCAAAGAGGCGGGGCTCGCCCTCCGAAAGGGAATCGTGACCGACGAGTACTTCCGAACCAGCGATCACCACGTGTTCGCCGCGGGAGACGTCACCGAGTTTTTCGACCTCACGCTGGGCCGGAGCAATCAACTCGGCAACTGGTCCAACGCGATGGAGCAAGGCAAAGTCGCGGCGCTGAACATGGTCGGGGAACCCACGCCGTACCGATTCGTCGGCAGCTACGTGATCACGATCTTCGGGATGCCGGTGGGCCTGACCGGCGATCCCTCCACCCCGCCCGGCGCCGACGTCATTCTCCGCGGCTCCCCCGATCGCGGGAGCTACGCCCGGCTGATCGTCCGTGACGGCGTGATCAAAGGCGCCGCAGTCCTCAACGCGCCCAAAGACCACGTCACCATCGGCCAATTGATCAAACAAGCAGTCCGCATCGACCAAGCCCGCGAACAACTGGCCGATCCGTTGTTCAACATCAAAAGCCTCTTGAGCTGACTCACCGGCCGGAATCGCCTGCTCCGGCCCGACCATTTCCACAGCGGATGGGGTCGCGCACTCCGGACAATCACGGGCTGCGAAACGACCGGGGGCGTCCGTGCGCTGCTATACTTCCTTCGACTTCCGTCCAGGAGAGACCAATGATCGGACAGGATACGCTCGCCGCATTGATTCGGAACGTCGAACGCGTGTTGGTCGGAAAGCGGGAGGCCATCGAGCTCGCGTTGGTCGCGTTGCTCTCCAAGGGACATTTGCTCATCGAAGACGTCCCGGGCCTCGGAAAAACCATTCTGGCCCGCGCACTCGCCGCGTCACTCGCGATGCGATTTTCCCGCATCCAGTTCGTTCCGGATCTCCTGCCGTCCGACGTGACCGGCGTCTCAATGTTCAATCAACAACGGGGCGCGTTCGAACTCAAAGAGGGTCCGATCTTCACCGACCTCCTGCTCGCCGACGAGATCAACCGCACGACCCCGCGAACCCAGGCCAGCCTCTTGGAGTGTATGGAGGAGCGCCAGGTCACGATCGACGGCGTATCGCGCAAGCTCTCCCCGACCTTCACGGTGATTGCCACCCAGAATCCGATCGAATTCCACGGCACGTACCCGTTGCCGGAGGCGCAGCTCGACCGGTTCTTCGCGCGCATCGCGATCGGATATCCCTCGCTCGACCAGGAAGTCTCGATCATGGAGATGCAGAAAAGCGTCCACCCGATCCATGGTGTCACCCCCGTCGCCTCACAAGAGGACCTCATCGCCATGCAGCAAGCCGTGGCTGGCCTGTACGTCGATCCCCAGGTGCTGCGCTACATCGCCCGAATCGTGGAGGCGACGCGCGGACATCAACACCTCGCGCTCGGCGCGAGCCCCCGCGGGTCGCTCGCGCTGATGCGCGCGTCGCAAGCGATGGCGTTCGTCGCGGGCATGGACTTCGTCGAACCGCACCAGGTCAAACGCGCGGTCAAAGCCGTGCTCGGTCATCGACTGATTCTGACGCCGCAAGCGCGCCTCGCGGGCATCACCACCGACCGAGTCCTGGATGAGATTCTCGGTCGGATCGAGATTCCGCTCCCAGCGGCCGCGTAACGTGTCGCACCTGGCCACCAAGGCCAGCCTGCTGCTGGCGCTCACCGCGCTCGTTTTCCTCATGGCGTGGAACCGCGACATTAGCTTGCTGTACGCGATGTTCGCATTGCTCACCGCCGTGCTGCTGATTTCGCTCTGGATGCCGTCCGCGGCACTCAAGGGCCTGTCTGCGGTTCGCACGCTCTCGGCCGTGGTCACAGAGGGCGACGACATTGAATTGGCCATTCGCGTGTCCAATCCTTCGTGGCGGCGTCGCTTGATGGTCGAAGTCGAGGACTCCGTCCCGGCCGCCGAGCCGACGGCCCGCCGTCCGTCCGCGTTCCTCGCCACCCTCGGCGCCCGGGAAACGCGCCACATTCCAGTTCGGGTTTCGGCGTACAAACGCGGCGCCTACACCGTAGGGCCGCTGGTAATCCGATCCGCAGCACCGCTTGGGCTGCTGACCGCGCGCCGTCAGCTCCCAGGAACCGACGGCTCGGTCATCGTGTACCCGCAGACGTTCGTGATCGCGTCGCTGCCCCTGATGGCGGCACGCAGCACCGCGATCACGGGGTTCGAGGCCCTGGCGAGGGCCGGCGGCAGCGACGAGATTTTCGGGGCGCGGGACTACCGTAGTGGGGACATGCTCCGCCACGTGCACTGGCCCGCAACCGCCCGCCGTGGCCAACTCGTGGTCAAGGAATTCGAATTCCGCGCGTCGACCGACGTGACTCTGATGATGGACCTGCACGCCGGGTCATTCGTGGGGCGCGAAAAGGACTCCACGCTCGAGTACGCGGTGACTGTAGCCGCGTCGATCGCGCGGTACGCGTTGCCGCGAGGCCACTCGGTCGGATTGCTCGGCTTCGGCGCCCGACGGCACATGGTGCCGTCGGGCCGGGGACTCCGCCACCTCACTCCGATCCTGCACGAGCTCGCGTTGGTCGAGGCCGACGGCGCGCTGCCCTACGACCACGCGCTCGCCGAGGCCGCAGGGCTGCTCCAGGATGGGAGTACGATCGTCTTATTTGTCACCATCGACGACAACGACAAGGACCCGACCACCGACATTCTTGACATCATCGGCGCCAAGCGGCTGTGCCCGCTCACAGTCATTCTCGACGCGAGGAGTTTTCGCGACCGGGATCGCTCGCCGCGGCTCCGCTCTCGCCCACTGGTCCGCCGATTGTTGGCCGCCGGCGCGCCCACCTACGTGTTGGCCAAGGGCGACGACCTCAAAACGGTGTTTCTGACATGACGCCGGTGCGCTACGCTCCGGTGTACCTCGGCACCTGGCTACTGCTGCTCGCGTCTGGACACGCGGTTTTCGCCGTGTGTTTCCCGGGTCCTTGGGCATGGTCCGCCACGTTTGTCTGGAGTGTGGTCGGCGCGGTCGGGCTCACCATGACGTGGCGAGACCGGGACCGGCCCGCGGGACGCGGCAAGCCGATCGAGCAGTCGCTGATCGTCGTCACGTTACTGGTCGCGGTCGCGTGTCTGATCTCGTCTGGTGCCGAGTCCGCGCTGGTGGCCCTGTTGGTAGGCGTTCAAACCGCGCGCTCCTTTACCCTGCGAAGCCGTCGCGATTTTCTCATCACATATCTGGTCTCGCTCATCATGGTGCTGTACGCGGCCAGCCACGCGCGCGCCACCGCGTTCGTCGTCGATTTGATCCTGTATGTGCTCGCAGGCGTCTTCACGCTCATGTCCGACCACATCGACGAACGCCTGGCCCGCGCGCGGGGCGGCGACCACACGTTGCTCGCGCTCGGCCCGCACTTGCCCGGCAAGAGCCTGGCGGTCGCCGCCGCCACGCTCCTGGTCGGCTGCGCGATCTTCCTGTTCCTTCCGCGGCCGCCCTCCCCGCACATCCAGGCCTTTCCCGCGTCCGGGGGCTCGCAGTTCAGCAACCGCTTCGGCGGCGTGCCCAACGACCCGAATCACCCGGGTCCGGGCAAAGGGCTGCGCGGCCGGGGAATCAAGCAGGAGAGCCGCCACACGACGGGACCGACCCAGTCGGGTCGCCAGCAGTTCGACTCCAAGACGGTAATGGCCTACGGAGGCTTTCAACCCGAATTCGACATCACGCGCCCGGGCAGTGACTCGGGAGTCATCCCCAACCCGATCGTGCTGCGCGTCCAGGCCGATGCCCCGCTCTACCTCCGTGGGCGCGTGTTCGACCGCTTCGACGGCCGGACGTGGACGTCCTCGACGGACGTGACCCCGATGGAGCCGTACGACAACCGGTTTCTGTTGGCCCCCAACAACGGCCCGCTTACCGCGCAGCACGTCTACGTGGAACAGGACCAGCCCAACGTGGTTTTCGCCGCGAACCGCCCCAACACGCTCTGGTTTCCAGCGTCAACGATCTCAACGGACGGCGACGGCTCGCTGATCCCTCCTGGGCTTCTGACCCGGGGGACCGAATACATGGTGGCTTCGGTGATGACCGTGTTTCACGACCGTTTGTCCGGCACTCCCGATGAGACGGCTCCCGGCGTCCGGCATCTGCAATACCCGGATGCCGCGTCGGGCGCGGTCGCGCAACTAGCGCGCACCGTCACACGGGGCATCGAGGACCCATACGAGCGCGCCGCGGCGATCGAAGCCTACCTGCTCACAAACTACCGCTACACGCTGGCGACGCTCTCGGAGCCACCGCCTGCCGATCCCGTCAACTATTTCCTCTTTGAGCGCAAGGAAGGCCATTGCGAGTATTTTGCAAGTGCGATGGTGCTGATGCTTCGCAGCGTGGGAATCCCGGCCCGGCTCGCCACCGGATATCCGGCCACGCAAAAGAATCCAATCACGGGGTACTTCGAAATTCGACGGTTCGACGGACACGCATGGGTCGAGGCGTACATGGACGGCGTCGGCTGGACCCTGTTCGAACCCACGCCGCCGTTCGAACTCCCCGTGATCAAGGACCCGGCCTTGCTCTTCTCCGCGCTGATCCGCTACCTGCTGGACGACATCAAACGGGATGAACGGGTCGGGATTCCAGGCCCGGTAGGGAAACCGCAATCCCGGTGGCTAGAGAAACTGCTTCGCTGGTTCGACCGCGCTGTCGACATGCTTCGGGCCATGTGGAGCGCGATCAAGACGTACGGCCCGCTGGTGCTGGTCCTGCTCGCAGCCAGCGTCGCGCTCGCATATGCGGGACTCCGCTGGATTCCCCCGCGCTACGGCCGCTGGCGGCTTCAGCGCGCCCGGGGCGGAGACCCTCGGCGCTTTGTCGTGTTGTGTTACCGGGAACTCGAACGCATGGGCGCCGCGCGCGGGACCGCGCGGGAGCCGTCAGTCACGCCTCGCGAGTACCAGGCCGCGCTTCGCAGGTGCTTTCCGGGCGTAGGCGAGCCAGCCGCCGCCATCACGGACCTTCTCCACCGAGCGGCTTACAGCCGGCACCTGCTCGGCACCGGCGACATCGAAATCGGCTATCGCGCGTACGAAACTATCCGCCAATCGCTGACGCGCGGCGTGTCAGCCAAATAAGTCGTGATCGGCGATACCCTACGACAAGCCCCCCGCCCGGTGGGAGCGCCAGAGAGAATCGGCTTCACCGACCATCGACCGATGCCTCGGTTCCCAGCCCAGCAAGCGCTCGGCCAGCACACCTGAGACGTGCTGATCCAGCGCCAGGGCATCGGCGAACGCGCCCATGCCCCTGCGGGCTTCATCAAGCGGCGTGGCGATCACGTTCCCGCGGCACCCGGCGGCCCGGCTCAACGCCTCGGCCATCACCCGCACGGTCAGGCGCGAGCCGTCGGTGGCGTTGAAGACGTGGCCCGCCGGCGCTTGTTCCACCACGCGGACGTAAAGATCCGCCAGGTCGTCGCGGTGCACCACCGCCCAGTGGTTCTTCCCGTCGCCGACGATGCGGACGGCGCCCTCTTTCTCCGCCGACGTGAACAGCATGCCGGTGACGCCGCCCGACCCACCGTACACGATGCCGGGACGGATGATCCAGGCCGTGATCCCCCGCGCCATGCCGTTGTCGATCAATTCCTCGACCGCGGGCCGCCACGCGACGATCTTGGCGGCGTGTTTGGTCGAGGCGGACTCGTCCACGAACTTGTCCGCGGTGTCCCCCAACACCCACACGCCGCTGGTGTACACGAACCGACGCAACCCGTCGGATTCCGCCACCGCGTCGAGCAGCCACTCGACCAGCGCGCGGTCGATCCGGCCGGAATCGGTCGACGGCGCGGAGGCGGTGTGCACCACGGCGTCGGCGCGTTTGACCGCGGCCGCCAGGGAGTCCGGGCGCGAGATATCCCCATCCACGGCGCGCGCCCCGAACCGCTCGACCCACGTGGCCTTCTCCCGCGACCGCACCGTGGCCGCCACGCTGTGTCCGGCCCGACACAACGCCGCCACCACCGCGTTCCCGATGTATCCAGTCCCCCCCGTCACCAACACGTTCATCGCGCGTCTCCAGGCTCACCGTCGTTGACCGGACCCAGGTGCCGACCGATGCGGCATCATAACCCAGATCAGCCCGCGCGCGCATCCAGTCTGCGCACGCAGGCCCCAGGTCGGATCACATCACGTGGCGATCAGTTCACGCGCGGACGCGCGCTACGGGCAAGACGGCGGTTCGGTCGCCACGGGCCCGGAGAAACGATACCGCGTCGCGCGGGCCTCGACCGTGTACGGCGGAACGTTGCGGACATGAAATCGCGCGTCGATCAGGACCGGGAATTGTTCCTGTCGCGTCGGATTGACGCGTTCGCCGCAGCCGTTGACCAATGCCAATACCTCCTCGGCGTCGTTCACGAAGAACGCCAGGTCGCCGTCGCCGAAGTCGATCAGCACGGCTTCGCCGTGCGTCACCGCGCCTTGCGCCACGGCATAGGGATCGGCTTTGGCCGATGCGCCGACCGACAACAGGATGCCGGAAACGGCCCGCGTGGGCTCGGCGAACCACCACGCCAACCCGATCCCCGCGGCCGCCGCGGCGCAGGCCAGCGCCGCCAGCGCGATCGCCTTGGATCCCATGCGTTACGCCGCGCGCCGACCGGTCCGTCCCAACCAACGGGTCGCCGCGCGGCGGTACGCCGCGGCGGGAAGCGCCACGAACGCCTCCGCGAACCCGTGCCCGCCCAAATGCGTGATCGAGCGGTACGCGTGCAGTCCCATGATGCACCGGCCGTAGTCGATCACGGCCATTTGGCTGGTGAATTGCGCGAGGGCTTGGCGCTTGAGCTCCGCGATCGACGTGATGTCCACCAACCGATTGGGCTCGATCGGCGCCCACACTTCGTATCCCGCGCACAGCGGCGGTTCGATGCCGCGCGCCGACGACAAGGCCGCGAGGAAAATCCGGTTCGTGGCTTGGTGATCCGGGTGGTGGTCGGTCGGAAACGGGAGATAGACCAGATCAGGCTTCAACTCCTGTAGCAGCCCGAGTACTTGCCGTCGCGTGTGCGGGGACGGACGCAGCTCCTGGTCGCGATTGTCGAGGAACCGCAAGTCGTGCACGCCCAAGATCGCGGCGCTCCGCCTCGCTTCCTGACGACGCGCGCGGGCCAGTTCGTCTTCCAGGCGCTCGCGGTCCGCCGGGGGGAGATCGCGCGCGTTGAGCGCGGGATCTCCCTTACGGCCGTCGGTCATGTACGCCACGGTGACCGCCTCGCCGGCCAGGACGTGGCGGTGCAAACTCCCGCCGCACCCCAGGGTCTCGTCGTCCATGTGCGGAGCCAGGACCAAAATCCTCGTGCCGGGCAAGCGATCCACCGGCGGCGGCACGATTCGGCTCTCGGTCCACAACAACGCCCCTTGCTTCCCGGGCCGCGGCGTTCGCTCCCGTGGCGACGACTTCTTTGCCCCCGGCATCTTCATGGCCTCCCGTGCCGCGCACCCGCCTCGCCTTGGCTGGGACGATTCGGGTGTGGTAGATTGGTTCGCCTCATCTTAACGACAGTAGGAGAATAGCATGGGTGGTACCAACCCGTACATTGAACGGCCCGACGTCGAACTGCCGCGTAAGCCGTATACGATCACCTTCGTGAACAAGGGCGTCACCCTAACCGTGGATCCCGCCAAGATTCCCTACGGCCACACGGGACAACCGGGCAGCATCCTGGACATCGCGTTGGCATCCGGGGTGGACATCGAACACGTGTGTGGAGGCGTCTGCGCGTGCTCGACCTGCCACGTCATCGTCAAGCACGGCCTCGAATCCTGCAGCGAAGCCACGGATGATGAATTGGATCAACTCGACGAAGCGCCCGCCACCACGCTGCAGTCGCGCCTGGCGTGTCAGACCGTTCCCAACGGCACGATGGACGTGGTGGTCGAAATCCCGGACTGGAACAAGAACCTGGTCAAGGAAGAACATTGAGCCGGAGAGCCGGCGGTTGGGCGAACGGGCGATAAGTCTTTAACGACTTTTCACCCCCTCTCCCCACCTCCCCTTCTCCGGCTCGATCTTTTAGCTACACCAACACGCCCTTCTCCAGCCGGCGGACCACCTGCGCGCGTTCCGCCGCGTGCGGGTCGTGCGTGACCATCACGATGGTTTTGTGGAACTCCCGGTGGAGACGACCCAGGAGGCTCAAGATCTCCTCGGCCGACTGCGCGTCGAGGTCCCCGGTGGGCTCGTCCGCCACGATCAACGTGGGATCGGTCACGACCGCCCGCGCGATCGCCACGCGTTGTTCCTGTCCGCCCGAGAGTTGACGCGGGTAGTGATCGGCCCGGTCCGCGAGGCCCACGACGTTGAGCGCGGTCAACGCGTGTTCGCGGCGCTCGCGCCGCGACAAATGCGTCAATGTCAACGGCAATTCGACGTTCTGGAGCGCGGTCAACACCGGAATGAGGTGATAGAGCTGGAAGATGAAGCCCACGTGCCGCGCGCGCCACGCGGTGAGGTCGCGCTCGGACAGCACGGCGATGTCGGTGCCGTCGACCACGATGCGACCCGCGGTCGGCCGATCGATCCCCGCGATCAGATTCAACAACGTGGTTTTGCCCGATCCGGACGGTCCCATCAACGCGAGAAAGGCCCCCCGCTCGATGGTCAGATCCACGCCGTCCAAGACCTTGACGTCGAACCCGCCCCGGCGGAACGTTTTGCGGACGGCTTCGACCGAAATCAACGCCGCCACTATCAGCCGTGTTTGGCGTCCTTGAACGCCTTTTTGATCATGGTCCGCGTGATCCAGTCCTTCTGCTCCACGCCCTGGGAGTCGTAGATCTCCTCACCCACGATCCGGACGCGCTCACCCAACGAACCGCCGCGGTCTTTGCCGAGCAACGCGGTCATCAGCCGCTCCTGCTGGGCCTCGGACAACGACTTGCACAACCCCTCCAAATACTGATAGTCCTCGCGCTTGATGAACATGGCTCCTCCCTGATCAGCGGTCGGCGTCCGGCGGCAGATCCACCGCCACGCCGGGTCGGATGAACAGGCATCGAAACGCGGTCACCGCCCGGCCCAGGCCGTCCCGCGCCGCGCGCGTATACACCTCGGCCTGGACGCGGTAGCGTTCCGCCGCGAGCGGCGCGTCCGACGCGTCGACCGAATCGGTCTTGTAGTCCGCCACGTAGAGCCGCCCGCCGTCTTCGTAGATCAGGTCGATCGCGCCCTCCATCATCGCACCTTCCCACGGCATTAGCAACGGGACCTCGCGGCCGATGATCGTGGCGCGCGCGAGGTCGGCGTGGATCGGCGACGCGAAGAACGGCGCGAGCGCGGCGCGCAGATCGTCGAGGGTCACGCCCGTGGTCGCGCCGAGGCGCGCGGCCGCGAACGCGTCCAGCGATGACGGCCACGTGCTCGAATCCGCGCCGAAGTCCCAGCGCTGCAAGAACGCGTGGACCAGCGTGCCGACGCGTCGCGCTCGTTCGGCGTCGGATGCTCCACGGAGGCGAGCGGCCGCGCGTTGAGAACCGGCGCGTTGCGCGGCCAACTTGGTGGGCGTCACGAACATCGGCGATCGCGCGGTGCGTTCGGCGCGAGCCGCACGTTCGGCCCATGACGACGCGAACGCCCGATGATCCGGCCACACCAGATCACCGCTCAATCGGGACGCCGCGGATCCGCGATCCGACTCGGCCTCCACCACGGTCCAGTCGAACAGGTCCTTCGCGGGCGATTCGCGAGGGACCTCGCCCCACGCCGCGCCCGTCGCGTCCTCGATCAGCGCTGCGGGACCGTCTCGAGCCGGGCCGCGTTCGGTCTCCGCGCCGGAGACGACCAGCAGATCCCGCGCCCGCGTCATCGCCACGTACAAGACGCGCCGACTCTCCTCCGCGTCCTTCTCAGCCGTCCGTTCCGCCAGATACACGCCGGTGAGCGACGTCACGCCCCCCGCCGAGATCCCGACCATGTCGCTGCTCCAGTGTTTGGCCACCGGCGGCCGCGGTCCCGCGCGCCGCCCGCCGTGCGCCCCGGCCAGGACCACGATCGGGAACTCCAGGCCCTTGGCTTTGTGCACGCTGAGGACCTTGACCGCGTTCACCGCGTCATCCACTAACGGGCTTTCCCCCTCTTCGGCCTCGTCGCGCACGCGGCGATCCAGACGCGCGGCCAACGCGCCGAACGAGAGGCCCTCCTCGGCCAGTTCGCGCGCGATCCGTTCCAGTTTTTCGACGTTGGCCGCGGCCTGATCCCCGTGAGGACCGCCGGCCGCGATCGCCTGGAGCGCCAATCGGTCGAACACCGCGGTCACGGCCTCGTCGACCGGCATGCGGGACGCTTCTCGAGACAACGCCGCGAGGTCCCGGTAGAGCGCGATCGGCGCCCACGGCCCCGGCGCATCACCGGCCTCCGCCACGCGGTAATCGAGCCACCCCGCGCGCGAGAGCGCGTAGATCTCGCGGTCGGTCATGGCGCCCAGCGGCGAGCGGAGCACGCCCACCAACGCCGGCGCGTCATAGGGAGACGCCAGCGCGCGAAATACGTTGATCGCGTCCACCACTTCCTGCGCCGCGAAAAACCGCCGTTCCCCTTCCACCACGTAAGGAATGCCGTGACGGCGAAACGCTTCCAGGTACACCTGCACGTCGCTGAGCGCGCGCAACAAGACGGCGACGTCCCCGGGCTCCGCGCGGGTCACGCGTCCCTGCTTGCCGCGAACCTCCACGGCGCCGAACACCGACCCGCGAAGCCAACGCGCCAGACTCTCCGCCTCAGCCTCGCGGCCCGCTCCGGCGTCGAACGCGCCGAGTCGGGCGCGCACGACCCGGACCATCGGCTTGAGGCCTCCCCGGGCCTCCGCCGTCGATTCGATCGGTTCGTACCCCGCCTGCACGCCGGGCCGATACGCCAGTAAGCGTTCACCCACCGCGTTGACCGCGTCGAGGATCGCGCCGCGGCTTCGAAAATTGGTGGTCAGCCGACACTCCACGCCGCCCTGATCGAGCACCAGTCTCGCCACGTCCTGATACGCCTCCAAATCCGCGCCGCGAAACCCGTAGATCGACTGTTTCGGATCGCCCACCAGGAACAATTTCCCCCGCGCAAGCCGCACGTTCCGCCAATGCGTCGCCGTGCGCCCGGAGGCTTCGGCCAAATACAACATGATTTCGTACTGTGCCGGGTCCGTGTCCTGGCACTCGTCGACCAGCAGCGCCCGGAAACGCCGTTTGAGCGTTTCCCGGACCGCGGGGTGATCGCGCAGCAGATCACGGGCCCGCGCGAGCAATCCGTCGAACGGCAACCACCCGGCCCGCGCGAACGAGGCCCGGGACTCGCGTACGAACGGCGCGAGCGCGTCGCCGACCAACCGCACGATCTCCGGGTCCACCTCGGACAACCGGCGGGCCAGTTTGATGAGGTCCTTGGCGCGGTCCGCCTCGCGGGCGTCCCACCCCTTGGGAACGGACGTGACGTCGGCCGCCACCGCCTCGCCATCGGTCTTCTCGGCGGCGCGGCCCTCGGCCGCGCGGGCGATCACGCGCCGCGCCGCGGCCAGGCGTTGCTCGATCACGCGCGTTTGAAGGTGCGCGGCCAGCAGGCGGTCCGCCGCATCACCGGCCGACGCGAGCCATGCTCCGACCGGCGCCGGCGACTCGGCCAGGCGACCCAATGCGTCGAGCGGTATCACCTCCGCGCTCAGGTCCACGGCCACGTCATGGAGATCCTCGATCGTCAGCCGCTCCAGCAGCCGTCGCCACAACGCGGCGCGCGGCGCCTCGCGCGACAATTCCCGATCGAGCCACGCGCGCCAGGCCTCCGCCGCGTGGTCGCGGCGCGCGCCTTCGTCGGCTTCGCGAAATTTCGGGTCCACGCCCGCTTCGATGGGAAACAACCGCAGCAGCGTGGCCGCGAACGAGTGGATCGTGCCGATGTGCGCGCGATCGAGATCGATGAGCGCCGCGCGCAGACGCCCGCCCACCCGGTCCGTGGACGTACCGGTCCACGTCACCAACGCCGCGAGCGCGTCACGAGGCTCGCCCTCCGCGTCCGAACGCTCGGACGCGCGGGCGAGCGCGGCGATCCGCTCGCGGAAGCGCACCACCAGTTCCGCCGCGGCCTTGTTCGTGAACGTGAGGGCCACGATCTCGGTGACCGGAACCGGGTCGGGTTCGCGGACCACCAGATGGACGAGCCGTTCAACCAGCAGCGTGGTTTTCCCGGTTCCCGCGCCCGCGGTCACGACGACGTTGGCGTCGAACGTGCGGATCACCCGCTGGCGTTCGGGCGCGTCGGTCGGCGGCGTCATCCCGGCGCCTTCGGCGGCCGCACCGGCGCGCGCCGAGTGCGATCGAGGGCCGCGGATCGGGGATCGCGCTCCGCGCGCGCGCGCGACGGCGCGTGTCGACGGCGGCACGAGGCCGCCACGTCGCACCACGCGCAGTGCGTGTCCGGGTTCATCGGAAAGATTCCGCGTTCGATCCCGTCCACGAGCGCGCGCACCGTGCCGAGGATGCGGGTGCGCGCGTCCTCATCCGGCGCGTACGGCGCGCGGTTGATGGTCGAGTCGGGCGCGTGCAATTCGACCTCATAGACCACGGTCTCCGCTTCTCCCGCCGCCCCGCCGAGGCGGGTGAGCGCATAGCCCCGAGCCAATGCTTCGTAGATCGGGGGTTGCAACCCCCGGCCGCGAAGCGCCGCGGCCACGAGGTCGTTCCCGCGGACCGCTCCGCGCGCGGCGCGGAACTTCCAGTCGACGACCCGCAGACTCTTGTCCGGCGCCTGATCGAGGCGGTCCAACCGGCCCTGGATCGGCACGGCCGGATCCGCGCCCAACTCCCCGCGCAACGCCACTTCGGTCTCGATCACCGTATACCCGGCCCCAGCCCGTTCCGCCGCGTCAGCCGCCGCGATCTCGGCCACCACGCGGCCGATCCGCTCGACGGCCAGATCCCAGGCGAGGGGATAGCCGATGCCGGCGCGCCGCGCGTACCGCGCGCAGACCTCGCGCCAAATCGCGTTGACGTCCGCCGCCGAGTCCCGAGCCGCCCGCGCGATCGCCTCGTGAGCGAGCACGCCCCAGTCACGCGCGGAGGGCCCCGTGTTCGCCTCGGCGTCCGCCGGCGGGACAACGTCCAACACCTTGCTCACGAAGAATCGCCACGGACACGTCACGTACGTCGCGAGCCCCGTGGCCGCGTACCCCGCTTCCCGCTGGCCCGCGAGCCACTCCAGCGGGGAACCGACGTCGCCGTCGAACGCCGAAAGCGGCGCCGCCCACGCGTCGATCGCGACGCGGCAGGCCGCGGCGCGGGCGATCCGTTCGCGGGTACTCGCGTCGGCCAGCGCCCCGGTGGGCGCGCCGACCAGTTCCGCCAGCACCAGCGCTTCGCCGGGCGTCAACCGATCCAACCGCTCGAACGGCGCCGCGCGGGGCTTCTCGCGCATGCGGCGCGGGACGTCGACGCGGGCCGCGACGTCCGCCGCGGCCCGCCAGGGCGTCAGGTACCACGAGGGGGCCAACGCTCGACCCGCCTCGTCGGCCCGTTGCGTCGAGAGCACCATCCGGTCGCGGCCGGCCCCCGTCAGCGCCGCAAACAGCAACCGTTCCTCCTCGTACCCGGCGAGTTTCTCGGGAATCTTGTAGCCGAGCGTGGTGTCGATGAGGCGCCGCTCGTGATCCCGTAAAAACGCGTCCTCCCGAATCACGCGCGGGAACGAGCCCTCGTTTAATCCCAACACGAACAAGGCGCGGAACGCGATGCCGCGCGCGGACGCCGCGTCCATCACCTGAACGCCGCGGGCGCGCGGGTCCGTGATCGGCAACGCGGTTGAGTCGATCCGGCGGCGCACCATATCGAGATACGAGGCCTTGGTGATGGTCGCCGTCACGACGTCCAGCCGCGCGGGCGCGTCGAACGCCGAGAGCACCGCGGACGAGATCGCGTCACCCCCGTCCGGCGAATCGCCGTCGGCGGCCGCCTCGGCCTCGATCCCCAGCAGCGACGCGAGCAGCTCGCGCCACGCGCCGGCGTGGGTCGAACCCGCGGCGGTCTCCGGCAACGCCTCGCACGTTCGGCGAAGGCCGTCCACCACGCGCAGCAAGGCGGCGGCCTGCGACCCTCGCGAGGATGATCCCGTCCCGGGGCCGTCGTCGGGGCCGCGAAGGGCTTCCAGCCGCGCCCACGCCTCGTACCCGCGCGTGACGCCGACCGAACGCGCCAACTCGTCCCATAACGGCGGATCCGCGCGGACGTGCGTCGCCAAACGCTCCATCCGACACCAGGGCGACGCCACGAAGTCGATGACGTCCTCCCGCGCCGGGTCCCCCTCCGCGATCCTTGCGAGACGCAACGCGGCCTGGGCCAGCGGATACCGCGCGAGCGGGCGGGTCGCGGTGGCGACGAGGGGGAGATGATGGCGGGCGAACTCGCGCGTGATCGCGTCCGCGTAGGGGTCGAGGCTCCGGGCCACCACGCCGATGTCCTCGAACGCGACGCCCTCGTCCTCGACCAAGGCCAGAATCGCCTTGGCGCACGCGCGGACTTCGTCCGCCGCGCCGGAACAGGACATGAGCGTGACCAGCGGACGTGGCGGCGCCGGGCCGTCAAGGACCCTTACCGGACGCGTCGATAGCCCGGTGAGGTATCGGGTCAGAAATCGGTCGGCGAACGCCCACGACGGATCGCCGGGTGCGAACGGGAAGTAGACCGCGGTCTCCGCCGCGCCCGACACCGCGCGCAACACGTCGTATTGGGCCTGCGTGACGTCATAAAATCCGTAGTAGGCCACCAGACGCTGGTGCTTCAGCAGGACCGACGCCGGCGCGGCCGCGGCCGCCACGGCGTCGAGGTCGGTGTAGTCGACCCACCCGGCCGTTTCCGCAGCGGACAAGACCTCGCCGTACAGACCGGCCAACGCCGCGAGCCGCGACGCCCCGTCCGCCGGAAACACGGATTCCGCCACGGCCTCGGCCAACGCTTGCGGCGGGACCTTGGCGTCTTTTAAGTCGCGCAGCGTTTGCCAGAGCGCCGCCCCGCCGCCCCGCGTCGCCGCAACCCCCGCGAACGCGTGCCCGGCGTGCTTGCGATCAAGCAACAACCGCATCAGGTCTTCGAACGCCTGATCGTCCGCGAGCGGCTGGATGGACCCACCGTCGGCTTCCTCGACCAGGCGGCGCGACAGTTGGTGGAACGTCAGCACCGACAGGTTCAGGAACGCGCGTCGCCGTTCCCCCGCGAGCAGACGGACGATGCGCCGCCGCAGCGAGTCGGAGGGAACCACGACGATGACGGGCGCCAGCGGATCACCCGCCTTCGCGGCGATGACGTCGTCCGCGAGCGCGGATTCGAGGTGGGGGTGGTAGGGACCGCAGGTGATGGTCAACACGGGGGGACAGTGACGAGGCTGCTGAAAAAGTCCATCTGCGGCCGACGTCTGAGGAGCCTCGGCCGCCTCACCGTCTCGGCGGCGCTCGTGACTTGGCGCCACTTCTTCGTGGCGCCACTCGCCTCACGTACGACCCAGTACGCTCCGGGTTCCTCCTCCCTGCGGCCTTGCAGCTGGAACTTTTTGAGTAGCCCTCGCTACTACGTGAGTTCTCAGGCGCAGGTACTCTGATCTACAAGCCCGTGACTATGCGAGCGAGGGTTCGGGCGGCGCGTCCGGGACCGGAGCGTCGGCGAACTCCACGCCCGCCTCGAAGTCGGGCGGCGCGTTCGACGTTTCGGCCTCGCCCGCCGCCGACCCGCTTCCCGCGACGTCCTGATCTCCCACGGACGCGTCCGTGGCGCGCGCGATGTCCGCAAAGTCCTTGAGCGTCGGGAGGTCCGCCAGGTCCTTGAGGCCGAACGCGTGCAGAAATTCCTTGGTGGTGCCGAACATCATGGGCCGACCCGGCACGTCCTTGCGGCCCACGATCTTGACGAGCCGGCGGTCCATGAGCGTCTTGACGACGCCCGCCACGTCCACGCCGCGAATCGACTCGACTTCCGGCCTGGTCAGCGGCTGTTTGTACGCGATGATCGCCAGGGTTTCCAACGCGGGTTTGGACAGCCGCGGCGGCGCTTTGGCCGCGGACAACTTGCGCAGCCAGGGCGCGGCTTCCGGCAGCGTGACGAGCTGGTACCCGCCGGCGACTTCCGCCACGGTGAATCCGTGGTCGCCCTGTCGGTACTGCTCGCGCAAGTCATCGAGACACGCGGCCACGCGCTCGCGCTCCACGCCTTCGAGGATCTCGCACAACTTGTTGATCGGCATGGGTTCGGCCGCGACGAACAACAAGGCTTCCACGATCGGTTTGAGTTCGCGGTCATCCATTGTGCGCATCTCCCTCCGGCCCGTTTTCGTCGCCGCCGACCCCGGCCGGGACGGACTCCATTCGCAACACCTCGATTTCCGCGCTCGGCCCGCTCTGCCGGAGACCGAGCACGTGTATCTTCACCAATTCCAACAACGCGAGAAACGTCACGATCACGGCCGTGCGCGTGGCCGCGCCCTCAAACAGCTCGTGGAACCGCACCCGCTCGCCATCCGCCAGGACATCGAACCGCTCGATGATCGCGGTCATCCGATCCCGAACGGTCAACGTCTCGACCGTCACTTCCAGGATGGCGGGATCCGGCACGCGATCGAGCACGTCGCGCAACGAGGTGAGCAGGTCGAAGACCGACAACTCGCCCAGTTCGTACTCCGCGGGCTCGGCCTGCGGCAGCGGCGTGGGCTCGCGGCGGAACACGTCGCGCCACGCGGCTTCTCGGTCCTCCAACGCCTCGGCCGCGTCCTTGAATCGCTGATACTCGACGAGCCGCCGCACCAATTCCTCGCGCGGGTCTTCTTCGGGCTCCGCGGACTCGGGTTGTTCCTCCCGCGGGAGCAACATCCGGGACTTGATCTGTACCAGGGTGGCCGCCATGACCAAAAACTCGCCCGCGACCGAGAGGTTCAGCTCCTTCAAGAGATCGAGGTATTCCAGGTACTGCTTGGTGATCAACGCGATCGGAATGTCGTAAATATCGACCCGATGCTCCTTGATGAGATGCAGGAGCAGATCGAGCGGTCCCTCGAACACGGGGAGCTTGACCTGATACGCCACGGAAGATTCGTCGGGTTGATCCGTCATCGGGTGTCGGTCGTGAAACTCCGGTCGGGGCAACTGCGCGGGACCTTATCAGCTTTCAGGCGACCAGGTCAAGCGGCGGATGGGCGAATCGGCGCGGTTACAGCGTGAGGCCGGTCCGGAAGATCGCGGTCTTGACCTGGGTCATGGCGTCCATGGCGTATTTCACGCCTTCGCGGCCCAGGCCGGAATCCTTCATGCCCCCGTAGGGCGTGTGATCGAGACGGAACGTGGGGTAATCATTGATGATGACGCCGCCCACGTCGAGACGATCGATGGCCTCGAACGCGCGCCGCAGATCGTGGGTGAACACGCCGGCCTGCAGGCCGTAGCGCGAGTCGTTCACCGCGGCCAAGGCCTCATCGAACGCGCGATACGGCGCGAGCGTGACCACCGGACCGAAGACCTCCTCGCAACTCACGGCCATGGCCGGCTGCGTGTTCGTCAACACAATCGGCGCGATCACGTTGCCGCGCCGCGAAATCGTGGTCAACGCCTTGGCGCCGCCGGCGACCGCCTCGTTGGTCCACCGCTCGACGCGCTCGGCCGCGGCCCGGTCGATCACCGGGCCCACCACGGTCTTGACGTCCAGCGGGTCCCCCACCGGCAAGGCTTCGACCTCGGCCAAGAACTGCTCCACGAATCGCTCGTACACCGCCTCGTGGATCACAATCCGCTGCACCGAGATGCAAATCTGCCCCGCGTACGCGAACCCGCCCACGGCCAGGCGTTTGGCGACCCACGCCAGATCGGCGTCCACGTGGACCACGGCCGCGGCGTTGCCGCCCAGTTCCAGCAGGACGCCCTTTTTGCCCGCATTGGCTTTGATGCGCCAGCCGACGGCGGCGCTGCCCGTGAACGTGACGAATTGAATCCGGGGGTCGGCCACCAAGGCCTCGGCCGCCGGGATATCGCACGGCAGGATATTGATCACCCCCGGCGGCACGCCCGCGTCCAGCAGGATCCGTCCCAGGCGCAACGCGGTCAGCGGCGCTTGCGGCGGCGGCTTGAGCACCATGGTGTTGCCGGAGGCCAGGCACGGCGCGATCTTGTGCGCCACCAGGTTGAGCGGAAAATTGAAGGGCGCGAACGCCGCGATCGGCCCGAGCGGCACGCGTTTGGCCAACGCCGCGTACCCTTCGCCGGCCGGGCTCCAATCCGTGGGGATCCACTCGCCCGCGAGCCGCTTGGCCTCCTCCGCCGCCACGGTAAACGTGGCCACCGCGCGGTCCACCTCGCCCGACGCGAACTGCATCGGTTTACCGGCCTCGGTGGCGATCAGTCGGGCCAGTTCCGCCTTGTGCTCCGACAGGCCCGCCGCAGTCTTGGACAACCACCCGGCGCGCACGTGCCGCGCCACGCCGCGCGTGTCGCGAAACGCCCGCTCCGCCGCGGCAACGGCGTGGTCCATCTGCGCGCGATCCGCCTGGCACACACGCGCGATCTCCTCGCCCGTGTGCGGATTGCGAACCGGCGTGACGGTGGGGCTCGTCACCCACCGCCCGTCAAGCAGGAATGGCGTCTCGTTCATACGACCTATAGGTCGCTCAATAATTGTCGACGCGTGTCATCGGACAACGGAGTCTCGGCCTGATACCGGGGGTGCACGATGGCCAACGACGCGCGCGACCCGTCCCGCAAGGCGCGTTGCGCGGGCCCGTCCAGATGGAATCGGACGTAGTGGACCGCGCTGATCTTCTCCTCGTTGCTGTGCCCGGCTTCAAACGCGGCGCAGATCGGCGGCACGCCGTCGATGCGCAGCACCAGGGCCCGGCCGTCGTCGAGCCCGCGCAGCCGATCGAGCGTGGGTTTGATCGCCTGCGGATCATCGACCTCGATGAACAGGGTGGCCGAGAGCTCGCCCGCCCCGGGAATCAGCTTGTTGTAGGTCTCGATCTCGTGGAGGATCAACGCTTCGTCGTAGATATGTTCGGCGCGCATCATCTCCTGGATCTGGTGCATAACGGTCCGCCGGTTCTCGAACACCAACGACACGCTCTCGCCGAGCACCACGCGGCGCAGTTTCTTGAGCGCGATCACCTCCCGGCGGGAGGCGTCGCGGACCGGTTCGTACTCCGGAAGGGGCTTGATGTCCGCTCGTCGAATCGGTTCCATCACGTCCGTTACGTTTCGGGCAACCCGTACGCCCGATTAAGCAATTCAATGGGGTGACAACTTGTTTTGCCCGTGGCCTGCTCCAATTGGAGCCCGGACAACGGGCAATCGGACGTGAGCGTCTGCGCCTCGGCCGCGTTGACCGCCCGGAACGCCTTCTGGCCCACCTGCATCGACGCGCCGAAGAATTCGGCCTTCACGCTCCAGGACCCGTCGTGACCGGAACAGCGTTCGATCACTTCCACCGTGGTCCCGGGGATGAGCTGCAGGAGGTCGCGGGCCTTGTACCCGATGTTCTGGTCGCGCAAGTGACACGCGGCTTGATAGACGACCGTGCCCACCCGGCCGGAAAAATCGGTGGACAACTGGCCTTTCTTATGGAGGTTCACCAGATATTCACAGATGTCGAAGGTGTTCTTGGCGACCAGGCGCGAGTCGTCGGTGTTCAACAACGCGGGGTATTCCTTTTTCAGCATGAGGCTGCACGTCGGAATCGGAGACACCACGGCGTAGCCTTGATCCACCATGGCCTTGAGCGACGCCACGTTGCGGCGCGCGTGTTCGGTCGCGGCCGCGATGTCCCCGGTGTCGAAATACGGCATCCCGCAACAGCGTTGTTCCGGCCACGCCGTCGCGACCCCATTCTTTTCCAACACCTGGACGGTCGCGCGCCCAATGGACGGATAATTGTAGTTCGTCAGACACCCCGCGAACAACGCGACTTTCCGCTCGCCGTCTCGACGCAGATACTGCTTGCGAAACCACGTCGGGAACGTTTCGGACGCGATCGGCGGCAACCGTCGGTCCTTGTGAATGCCCCCGACGCGCTGCAACAGCGTCCGAAACCACCCGGCCCGCAACAACCGATTCAGCAGCGGGGCGACCCAGCGCGCCGTCTGTCCGATCAGATCGGTTTTGACCAGCAGACGATCACGCAAGCGGGGCCGCTCGGTTTTCGCCCGGACCGCCTTCTCGCGCACCATCAACAGGGGAAAATCCAGACGAAACTCGTGCGGCGGCGTGTACGGACAATGGTTGTAACAGAGCTTGCAGTAGTAACAGGCGTCCACCACGTCGCGCGTGACCGCAGCGCCGAGCCGCTCGACCTCGCCGTCCAGCGCGTCGATCCCGTTGAACAAGATCGAAAACGACGGACACAGGTTGAAGCAGCGCCGGCAGCCGTGACAGACGTCCGTGACGCGCAGCCACTCGGACTGCATGGCCTCGGCGTCCCAAAACTTGAGATCGGTAAACTGAGCCTCCATGGCTCCTCGCGTGATGGCGGCGCGGACCGCGCGCTCCGGCCCACGCCGCCTCAAGACACATCCTCGTGTCGGATCGGCTCGCGCTACTTCTTCAAGCTATCGAGCGCCTTCTGGAAGCGGCCGGCGTGGGATTTTTCCGCGCGGGCCAACGTCTCGAACCACTCGGAGATTTCCTCGAACCCTTCCTCGCGCGCGGTTTTGGCGAACCCCGGGTACATCTGCGTGTACTCGTACGTTTCGCCTTCGATCGCGGACTTGATGTTCTTGTCGGTGTCGCCGACCGGCACGCCGGTCACCGGGTCACCCACCGCGGCCATGAAGTCGAAGTGCCCGAACGCGTGGCCCGTCTCGCCTTCCGCGGTATCGCGGAACACGCCGGCCACATCCGGATAGCCCTCGATGTCCGCCTTGCGCGCAAAATACAAGTAGCGCCGATTGGCCTGCGATTCGCCCGCAAACCCTTCTTTCAAATTCGCCAATGTCTTGGTGCCTTGGAGATTTTTCGCCATGTTGCCTCCCCTTTGGTTAATCGCGATCCCTACCGGCTGGGCCTCCGACGCCCCTCCGATCCCTCACCGTTCGTCCAGCCGACACTCCGAGCAGTACCCGAAAAATTGCACGTGACGGCCGATCAATCGATACCGACGTTTGACCGACGCGGGCGGCTGAATGCGGTCGAGCGCGGCGTCTTCGAAATCCTCGACCGTGCGACATTCCGGACAAATCACGTGGTGGTGCAGCCCCACGTTCGCGTCGTACCGCGCGGTATTATCGAGGAAACGCAGCTCTTGAATCAACCCGAGCGATTTGAGCGTTTCCAGGGTCGTGTACACGGTGTTGAGCGACAACATCGGATACGACGGCGTGATCGACGCGTGAATTTCCTCGGCCGTGGGATGGGTCTTCACCGCGGCCAACGCTTGATACACGGCGAGCCGCTGGTGCGTCAACTTCAGCCCCGCGTCCTTGAGTCTGTCCGCGATCTCGGCTCGGCGATGCGTGGTGTTCAGCTTCATCGTTCTAATTAGTAACTATTACTGAGTAGTAATTACCAATAATTTTTGTGTTCGTCAAGCCCCACCCCTTTGACCCGGGATTCGCGGTTGTGGTACCACCTCCAGCATGAGCACGTCGACTCCGGTGCTGCCCGAACGCGACGTCGACGCGACGGTCGAGCGCATCCCGCCATACAAGATTATTTTCTTGGACGACCCGGTGACCACGATGGAGTTCGTCGTGCACGTGTTGACGCACGTGTTTCAGAAAGATTCGACGACCGCGGCGCGGCTGATGTGGGAAGTGCACACCACCGGCGCGGCGCACGTCGCCACCCTGCCGCTCGAGCAGGCGGAATTGAAACAAACCCAAGTGTACGCCGCGGCCAAGGCCGCGGGGTTTCCGTTTCGCTGCGTCATCGAGCCGGCCTGAATGCCCCCCCCGTCGCCCACCACGATCCCCGACCCATTCGCCGCGTTGCGCGCGGAACTTGAGCGAATCGGCCGCGCGGACCGCCTCCGGACGATCCGCGCGGCCGAAGGCGGTGCCGGGCCTAGAATCGATCGGCGCGGCCGCTCGTTCGTCAACTTCGGGTCGAACAATTATTTGGGCCTCGCGGAGCACCCGCGCGTCAAAGCCGCGGCTATTCTCGCGATCGAACGCGACGGCGTGGGAGCGGGAGCCTCGCGCCTGTTGACCGGCGACCGCGCGGTTCACGACGAACTCGAATACGAGTTGGCGCGACTCAAGGGTACCGAGGCGGCATTGGTGTTTCCCACCGGCTATCAGGCCAACGTGGGCGTCATTACCTCGCTCGTAGGACGCGGCGACTTGATCGTAGCCGATCGAGACTGCCACGCCAGCCTCATCGACGGTTGCCGCGCGAGCGGCGCGCGATTTCGAGTGTACCGACGCGACCGGCTGGATCAGTTGGACGCGGTCCTCGCGCGCCGACCCGTGACCGGCCGAACGTTGATCGTCACGGACAGCGTATTCAGCATGGAGGGCGACCTCGCACCCCTGCCGGACCTCGCGGCGCTGGCCGACCGCCACGGCGCCTTGCTCCTGGTGGACGACGCGCACGCCACCGGCGTACTGGGAACGCGAGGCACGGGCTCGTCGGAACACTGGAACCTGCGCGAGCGCCCGATCATCCAACTGGGCACCCTGAGCAAAGCGCTCGGCGCGCTGGGCGGGTTCGTGGCCGGGCCGCGGGTCCTGATCGACTTCGCGCTCAATCGCGCCCGCACGTTCATCTATACCACCGCGCTCCCCGCCGCGATCGCGGCGGCCGCGCTCGAAGCCGTCCGCGTCCTGCACGACGAGCCGGACCGGCGCGAACGCCTGTGGGCCAACACGCGTCAATGGCACGCCGGCGTGCGGGGTCTGGGGTTCGACACGTTCGGCAGCGCCTCGCCGATCGTCCCGCTGCGAATCGGCAACGACGGGCTCGCCCTGCGCGTCGCGTCGGCATTGGCGGAAGAGGGGGTGTATGCGCCCGCGATCCGCCCACCCACGGTCCCGGCGGGCACGGCCCGTCTCCGAACCTCGGTGCTCGCCACGCACACGCCGGACGATTTGACCCTCGCGTTATCCGCCCTTGAGCGCGTGGCCGCCCGACTTGGCGTTCCCTGACACGTCCTCCCGTCCGGTGGTCGTGATCACCGGTTCCTCGCGCGGACTGGGGCGCGCAGTGGCCCTTTCTTGCGGGTCGGCCGGATGGCGCGTCGTGGTCCACTGCCGCGAGCGCCGCGCGGAGGCCGACTCCGTCGCCGCCTCGATCGCCGCGAGCGGGGGCGAAGCCTTGGTGCTCCAACACGACGTGGCCGACCCGGACGCCGCCCAAACCATCGTCGCGCACACGATGAGCGCCTGGGGACGAATCGATGCGTGGGTCAACAACGCGGGCATGGTCGACGATCGCGTGCTCTTGTCCACGACGGACGCGTCGTGGGACCGGATGGTGTCGGTGCATCTGACCGCGGCTCGGCGCGCGATCCACGCCGTCTCGCCGGTCATGCGTGGACAAGGCGGGGGCGTCGTTCTCAACGTGGCGTCGCTCGCGGCGCTCCAAGGACGACGCGGGCAAGCGCCGTACGCCGCGGCCAAAGCCGGCCTCATCGCGCTCACGCGGACCGCGGCGCGCGAATTGGGCGCGTACGGCATCCGAGTGAACGCCGTCTGCCCGCCCGTGCTCGACACCGACGCGGTCGTCGGGAAGGCCGACGTGCTCCGCGGCCAACAGGTGATTCCGGAGCCCGTCCCCTTGGCCGACGCGGCCCAAGCCATCCGCGCGGTCCTCGCGTTGCCGTGGATGACCGGCCAGACCATCGTGCTCGACAGTCGAATCCCGGAGGGCGCGTTATGAAACGCCCGATCCGCGGCGTGTTCGTGGTCGGCACCGACACCGGCGTGGGGAAAACCGCCGTGGCCGCCGGGATCGCGTGGGCGCTCCGTGGACGCGGCGTCGACGTGGGCGTCATGAAGCCGGTTGAAACCGGGGTGACGACCGAGCGCGGATCGGACGCCGAACAACTCCGGCGCGCGGCCGGCGTGGATGACGCGATCAAGGACATTCGTCCTTATCGCTTCAGCGCCCCCCTGGCGCCGCTCATCGCGGCCCGCCGCCGGCGAGCCGCGATTTCCCTCCCCGCACTGACCCGCGCGTACAACCGGCTCGCAAACCGTCATGACGTGATGGTGGTGGAAGGCGCGGGCGGGCTCATGGTCCCCTTGACCGACGCCAAAACCACCCTGGATCTGGCCCGGGCGTTGAACCTTCCGCTGTTGCTGGTGATCGGGAACCGCCTGGGAGCCATCAACCACGCGCTGCTCACGGTCGAGGCCGCCCGGGCACGCGGGCTCCGATTCATCGGCGGCGTCATCAACCACGTCAACCGCGGGTGGGATGACGCGGTCCAGACAAACCCGCGGGCGCTTCAGGAACTGGTGGCGTGTCCCCGGTGGGCCACGGTGCCTTACGTCGACGCTACGGAATCGGTATGGAAAGCGGTCGCCAAACGGCTGGATCGAGCGGGACTGGTCGACGGTCTACTGGAAGGGGCTACGCGCTGACCCTGATGCCGGCGTAATAGCAACAGTTCACGTCATCGAGATTATTGATAAACGAGCGTTCCTGACCATCGGCGAACATAATCCGCACAAAACACATCCCACCAGCCGTCACCGCCGTGCGCTCCTCGACCACCTCGCCCAATCCCCATTGCGGATACCGCCGGTGCGTAACCTGATCGCCAATTTTGAGGAACAGCCGTCGAACCGCCATCGTTCGTCTTTGGCACCATCGTCCAACAATTTTATGCTAGGCGCGCAGGTTCGACGTTGTCAAGATCGTCCGTTACTCTGTGATCCGCTCGCACCCTCAATCCCGGCCGCGCAGTCAGCTTGCGGGTCGGTTCATGTCGCGATACAGACGCCAAGCCAGCGCGGAGAGGATGAAGACTCCGGCTGCCAGCACGGACCACAGCAGCCACTCTTTCCACGGCAGCGGTGGCGGCGGGGGCTTGAGCATATCGGCCCCCCCGAGGTCGGCACGGCCATCCGCGTGGGCTTCCTTGATCAGGGCGCGCTTGTGCTCGTCCCGTAGCGCGTTCAACAGCGCGTCCACCGGGCGACCGGCGGGCCCCACCGCGGCGCTGCCGAACGCCAGCATGAACGGCTCCTGACCGTTTGCCAAGAAATACACGTTCTGCGGCACCCATCCGAGCTCCAAAGTAGGCTGAAGATCCCCGGGATCGGGGCTTTCGCCGTTCAGTTCGAGCCGCCAGTATCGGTCGCGGGTCAATGGGATCGTCGCCGGATCGCTTTCGACCGTTAGTCCGTCAACGGTGACGTGATAAAACAAGCCTTTGTGGCGGACGTGCCACGGACTCTTGTCGTCCGGACGCGATTGGAGCGTTCCCTGAATGAGCGTGTTGGGTTGCCTGAGACGGATTCTGATTCGATCAACCGGAAGTGCGCCCGCGTTTCCAAAGACGTACCCAATCGGTTCTGCTTCGCCCCCCGAGGCTGTCAGAAAACTCCAGCGGCGCGGCGTGGTTCTCTGCGGCGGCGCCAGAATCGCCCAAACCTCGGTCAGCAACAGGCTCGGCGACCCTTCGGCCCAGGTCAGTCGAAGATATTTCGCGCCGGTGGAGTGAACCGCGACGGTTCGCTGCTCAAGGCTTTTCCCTTCGTAGCGCAGGTCGGCCACCGTGGCCTGCTCCACCAGCGAACGCCAATACGTCAGATCATCGCTCCCGTCGACCCTAATTTTGGTCGCCACACTTTCGTTCGTTTGAGTCCACGCCAGACGAATGCCGTCGATGGAGTTTGATACCGCGCTTGCGTCCAACAGATATCCGCCGATCCGTGACGCTGGTTCCCGTGGGGCTTGCTCCTGCACACGCACGATCGCCCCCTTCTCATCGGTCCGAACGTCCAGTTCCAATCGCGGTCGGCCGCGGTCTCCGGTCTCCCAAACCGGGAACAAGGGCAGCGTCATTTCCTCGCGCATGGGATCGGGATCGTCGGGAGCCGTTCCGATCGTGTGAGGCACCCACTCGCCCGCACCGTTGAACACGCGCACGTCGCCAAGGTCGGTCCGCGTCGCGGACCGATAGACTTCTTCGGGAAGCGCCAACCGATAGATCGCGCCGTCGCCGTCGGTTTTCAATGAAAACCCGTAGGCAAAATCGCGGGGAGTCACCGTCTCCGCGTACGCCGTGGCGCCTAGGGCAATAACCAGCGCCAAACCCGAGGCCCATCCGATCTTCACGCCGCGCCCTCCCGTCGCCGCGGCGGCAGCGGCGACCAGTATCCGATAAGGAGCATCAGGAGCCCCACGGCTACGAACGAGATGATGCGCGCGATGGTACCGGTGCCGGCCAAGTCGATCAGAAAAAGCTTCGCGACGACCAACCCCAACAACACTCCGCCCACTCTCCACACCGGTCGGTGCTGCTTCAGGTTGGCGCCGACCATCAAACCCAACGCTACGATGCTCCAGGCAATTGAGATCGTGGCCTGAAACACGTTTGACCTGAACAAATCGTCCACGGAGAACGGCACATCGGCCCACGCATGGACGGTTCGCGCCAGCACGGCGTTGAACCAGAGAAACACCACGGCCCCGACCGTCATCATCAACCGCTCCCGCGGGACGTCTGCGAACACGGAGAGAGTGTGTCGGCGTGTTTGATGCTCCCAGAGCATCAGCACGCTCAACGCCGTCAGTTGCGTGATGTCCAAGGGATTCAGGAGTGGGAGATACGGCAAGGGATCCGCCTTGCCGGACTGAACCCACGACACCGCGCTCCAGCACACCATCGCGACGGCGACCGGGCCGACGCCGAGCCCCAAATAATCTGACCAATGGACCTGCACCGGCCAGCGAAGCCGATCACCCCACACCACCAGCGCGGCGATCATCAGACTGGGAACCAGCCCCCACGCCGCAAATTCCCACGACGAGGCAAGACCCTCGATCCGGCCGACGCTCCAAGCCGCCTCCCACACCGCGAGCGCGACCACTCCCCACCATGTGGCGGCGTGCCAGACGGGGATTAGCTCCCGAGGCCAGTCGCGGTCGAACCGCCACATCAGGTGATACTGCGTCGAAAGCCCGATCGCCCAGGCCGCGCTTCCCCATCTGGCGAATGGATGCGTCCCCACCGAGGCCAAACCGAGCAAGATCATGGCCGGAAGGAGGCCGATCGGCGGATACCGCATCGACGTCCAAGATAATTTCGCGCTCAGCCACCCCATCACCCCGGAGCTCGCGGCCAGGAAGACCAACCCCGCCGAGACCCAATCCTGCCGCTCCACGTGCCGATTGATCTCGACCGCGCCTCCCACGACCCACCAGAGCAGCCCCCACACCAACAAGGGCACGGCCACGATCCGTTCCTCGTCCGTCAGGCGATCCCGGTGTCGCTCCAAAAAAAAGCTGCTGAACAAGCCGGCGACGCCGATGATCACGCAGCCCAGATACCACCCATTCAGGACGGGCAGTTCGCCGGTCGGATCCCCAATGGCCCGAAGAAAGAAGACGCCCGCGCCCAGCTGCAAGAGCACGCCGAATCCTCGGACCAGCCAGCGTTGTTGTCGAACTCCGACCCAGACGAACGCCGCGCCCTCCAGCGCCCATGCCGCGGCGGTCCACCGCCCGTCCAATGCCAATGGGATTGCCAGACTCCCGGACACAACGCCCAACGCCAGAAACGCCTCGGCCAACATTCGCATCCCTTCCCGACGGCGCTTCCATAACGCCGTCGCGAGCGCGATGTAGACCGCCGAAGCGCCCAGTGCGCTGAGCGCAAGGCCGTACTCTATGTCGCGAACCAACGCGTGCTGCAGCGCAAAGGCCACCACCGGCACGCCGAAAACCAGGGTGCCGTCCACGTACCCGTACAGATGGGGAGGCTGGTGATGGGCAAACAGCACCGCGACCGCGACATACAGGACAAAAAACCCGATCAGGAATGGCTCGGTCGTGGCGAAGTGTCTGGGCTGGTAGGACTGGACGCCCCATAACGTGGCGATCACGAAGGTAAAGACGAAGCCAACCAGGTTCAACTCCCGCCAGGCCTTGAACCACGCGATGCCGAGCACCCCCACGTTGAGCACCCCGTAGTAGGAGAACAGCAACACGTGGTTGCCTGAAGCGGTGGACATCAATACCGGAGCCAGGAACCCTCCGATCATCCCGAACACGGCTAATCCCTTTGCGTCCTGGAGCACGGCCAAAGCGCCTGTCGCGCCCACCAAAGCCACCATCACGAAAAATGCTAACGCCGGCGGGAAGAACCCATACAACTTCGAAGCCGCGAACACCGTGAGATAGAGAACGCCGATCCCCGCGCCCTGAATGATTAGCCCGTACGGCCGGCGATCATGCCTGATCCGCCAGCCCACGCCGAACAGAACCATGCCGCCTACGGCAACCCCCACCAACCGCAGCTCGATTGGCAGCACCCCGCGGTCGACCACAAACTTCAGTAAAAAGGCGACGCCAAAAAACAGTACGATGACACCGACCCGTGCCACCACATTTCCGCTCGTAAACCATGTTCTAATCGCGTCAAACAACCATTCCGGATCGGTCAACGGGGGCATCGGCTTCGGACGGGGGGGCGGCGGCGTGGCGGCGGACGCGGATGTAGGCGTTGACTTCTCCAACGGAGACGCGACACCAACAGGTTCGGCTGGCGCTCGTTGTTCGTGTTGCGGCGTGTCGGCCGCGGTCGGCGGCGACAAAGACGCTTTCGGGGCGACGACCGGACTGGTGACTGGCCCTCGAGCTCGTCGGTCGGCGAGCTTGGTTTCAAGCGAGGCAACGCGATCCTGAAGATGCCAGAGGGTCGCTCCAAGATACCCGACCGCAAGGCCGATGACCATGCCGGGAGCCTGCAGCATCACACTTCCGATGAACCCACCCAGCACGGTCAGAAAGAGCGTGACCACCATGGAGGACCCTCCTTCGGTCGCCGCGATTGCAAGCGCGGCACATCCCTGTCAGCTCTCAGCGATGAGCGAGGCGCGTCTATGTCAAGAACATCCCGATCAGATATCCCGAAGGAGTGTACCAGACGGCTCGAAACTCGCAAACGGGAACGCCCCGCCGTATCCCCGCAAGGCGGGCTAGCCGCCGTTTCCGACTGACTCAATGGCCGAGGCCTCGGCCCAACCAGCAGGCGGCGTTCGGGCGAGCCGTGCGCGGGGCGAGTTCACCGCCCGCGCGACGTTGGCCTAGGCTTTGGATCGGCCTTCAACGCGGACAAGTACGATCGGGTCTGTCGCGCAATATCACCGACGAGCAGCCCCGACGCGACCGCCACGCCCCTTGCCCCTGCCGCAAGCACGTCGCCGCACCGCTCGACCGTGATGCCCCCGATCGCATAGACCGGAATCCTCACGCCATCGCAGATTTCGCGCAGATGATCACACCCCAACGGCGGGCGCGCCATCTTCGTGGTGGACTCGTAGATCGGCCCCACGCCCAGGTAGTCGGCCCCGTCGGCCTCCGCGGCCTTGGCCTGGTCGAGCGTATGCGCGGAGCAGCCGATGATCATGGTGCGGCCGAGGATCCGCCGCGCCTCGGTAACCGGAAAGTCGCCCTGCCCCAAATGCACGCCGTGGGCTTGGACGACGAGCGCCAGGTCGATGTCGTCGTTGACGATGAACGTCGCGCCCGATCGTTTGGCCAAGTCGGCCAGTGCCAGCGCAATGGGATACTGGTCGCGTTGGGAACGCGACTTATCTCGATATTGCAGGACGCGGAGACCAGCTCCGATCGCCGATTCGGCCAATTCGACGAGCGGCCGATCGCCGACCAGCGACGCATCGGCGATCCAGTACAGGGGTGAGGAAAACACGCTAGAAGTCCGTCCGAGGACTACGGACGGGAGCCTGTTCAGGCAAGGTCAGATGCCCCCCTTCGGGGACTTCCGCCATTCGAGTTCTTGGCGGTGGGTCGCAAGGCGGAGGGAGTGCCTTGCGCGCGGAGCGTACTGAGTCGTACGTGAGGCGAGTGGCGCCACGAAGAAGTGGCGCCAAGCCACGAGCGCCGCCGAGCCGGTGAGGAGGCCGTGGTACCTACAGCTCGACAACGCCGCAGATGGCCTTGCATGGACAGGCTCCTCTACGCGGCCGGTTCGTCGGCCGAGAGGAACCGTTCCAAAAACCCCGTGGAGAACTTGCCCTTGATGAAATTGGGGTCGTCCATGATCCGCCGTTGCAGCGGGATCGTGGTCTTGATGCCTTCGATCTGAAACTCCGCGAGCGCGCGTTTCATGCGGGCGATGGCTTCCAGGCGCGTCTCCCCGGTCACGATCACCTTGGCCACCAGGGAATCGTAGTGCGGCGGAATCACGCACCCGGGGTACGCCGCGGAATCGACCCGGACGCCGGGGCCGCCGGGCACGTGGTACACCGAAATCGTGCCCGGCGACGGAGTGAAGCGCTCGGGGTCCTCCGCGTTGATCCGGCACTCGATGGCGTGGCCGCGCAGCTTGACGTCCCGCTGTTTGACCGCGAGCGTGCGGCCCGCCGCGACCATGATCTGCTCTTTGATCAGATCCATGTCCACGACCATCTCGGTCACGGGATGTTCGACCTGGATCCGGGTGTTCATTTCAATGAAATAGAACCGCTGGTGTTTGTCCAACAGGAACTCAACGGTCCCGGTGTTGACGTACTTGGCGGCTCGGACCGCGTCAACCGCCGCCTTCATCATCTCCCGCCGGAGCTCCGGGCTCACGGCCGGCGAGGGCGACTCCTCAACCAGCTTTTGATGTCGGCGTTGAATAGAGCAGTCCCGTTCCCCCAACGCGATGGTGTGGCCCTTCTTGTCGGCCAGGATTTGGACTTCGATGTGCCGCGGGTCGATGAAGTACTTCTCCAGGTACACCGAGTCGTCCCCGAACGCGGCTTTGGCTTCGGTCTGCGCGGTCTGCAGGGCCTTGAGGAGATCGTCCTCCTGGTTCACGACGCGCATGCCCCGTCCGCCGCCGCCCGCGGAGGCCTTCACGATCACGGGATACCCGATGCGCTTGGCGGTCTCGCGCGCTTCCGCTTCGTCGCGCACCGCGCCCGTGCTGCCGGGAATCACGGGCACGCCGTGTTTGATCATCAATTCGCGCGCCTTGGCCTTGTCGCCCATCAACGCGATGCTCTCCGGCGACGGCCCGATGAATTTAAAACCCGCCGCCTCGCATGCCTCCGCGAACTGGGCGTTTTCGGCCAAAAATCCGTACCCGGGATGGATGGCTTCGGCGCCCGTGATCTCGGCCGCGCTCAGAATGTTCGGGATGTTCCGGTAACTCATCCCCGGATCCGGGGGGCCGATGCACACCCGCTGGTCGGCAAGCTGTACGGGAAGACTCTCGGCGTCGGCCTCGGAATACGCCACCACGGTCTGAATGCCGAGGTCCCGGCACGAACGGATGATCCGCAGCGCAATCTCACCGCGGTTGGCAATCAATATTTTCTTAAATAGCCCCGCCATTGTTCTCTTTCTTCTCTTTTTTCTTCTGTTCCGAGGGCACTACCCTCGGAGCCTGTTCAGGAGGGCGTCAGATGCCCCCTTCGGGGACTTCCGCCATTCGATTTCTTGGCGGTGGGTCGCAAGGCGGAGCGAGCACCGCCCGTAGGGGTTCGGCATGCCGAACCCCCTACACCAATGCGGAAGCGCAGCGACAACGCCGCAGACGACCGCTCATCGGCAGGCTCTCAAGTGGGTTCGATGCGGAAGAGGACCTCGCCATACTCCACCGGACGCGCGTTCTCGATCATGATTTCCGCAACCACGCCGTCGACTTCGGACTCGATCTCGTTGAGCAACTTCATGGCTTCCACGATGCAGAGGATCTGGCCCCGGCGGACGCGGTCGCCGACTTCCACGTAGGGCGGCGCTTCGGGCGACGCGGCGCGATAGAACGTGCCGACGATGGGCGAGCGGATCGGCACTCCGCTCATCTCCTTGGCGGGCTCGCCCGCTTCTCCGGCCGGCGCGCCCTGCGGAACGTTCGCGGCCGTCACCGCGCCTTCGGTCGCCAAATGCCGGACGATCGGCGCGGGCGCCCGACAAATCCGCACGCGCACGCCGGATCGTTCCCACTCCAGCTCGGTCAATTCGCTGGTTTTGACCAAATCGATGAGTTCTTTGATCTCGCGAAGGTTCATGGCCCCTTGACCCGTTCGACATACGCTTTGGTCCGGGTGTCGACCTTGATGACGGTCCCCGGCCCGATGTGAAACGGCACCTTCACGACCCCTCCGGATTCCAGCGTGGCGGGCTTGGTGCCGCCGGTGGCGGTGTCGCCCCGGATGCCCGGCGCCGTGTCCACGATCGCCAGCTCTACGAACAATGGCAAACTGACGCCGAGAGGTTTCCCTTTGCAGAACAGGATGTCCACCTCCATGTTCTCTTTGAGAAACTGCCAGGAGTCGCCCATCTGCTCCTTGGACAGGAACAACTGTTCGTACGAATCCGTGTCCATGAAGTGGTAGTTCCCGTCCTGGAAATAGAGGTACTGCATCTTCCGCTCGTCGACCTGCGGGTCCTCGAATTTCTCGCCCGAACGAAACGTCCGCTCCAACACGTTGCCGGTTTTGAGGTTGCGCATCTTGGTCCGGACGAACGCCCCGCCCTTGCCGGGTTTCACGTGCTGGTACTCGATGATTTCCATGGGTTCGCCGTCCACTTCCAGTTTCAAACCATTGCGAAAATCGGTTGTGACAATCACTGACTCGTCTCCTTCGTGATCTACGCGCTGATACGACCGAATCGGTCAGACCCCGGGAGCGGGGTCGTTGGAACGATTTCGGAGATAGTGAACCGCGGCCTCGATGCCCAGCACGTACGAGTGGGCGCCGAACCCGCTGATCTGCCCGACCGCCACTTCCGCGACGCGCGAGTGGTGGCGAAACGGTTCCCGGGCGTGAATATTGGACAGGTGCACGTCGACGGTGGGAATGCGCACCGCCGCGATCGCGTCACGGATCGCGATGCTCGTATGGGTGTAGGCCGCGGCGTTCAACACCAGCGCGTCGAACCGGTCCTTGGCCTCTTGAATCCACGCGACCAACTCGCCCTCGCCGTTCGACTGGCGAATCTCCACGTCCGCGCCCGCGTCCTTGGCGGCCGAACGAATTATCTCGTTGATGTCCGCCAACGAACGGGCCCCGTACAGGTCGGGTTCGCGAAGTCCGAGCAGGTTCAGATTGGGGCCGTGCAACACCAAGATCCGCGGCGGGCGCCTCCGCGCGAGGCGACCGGTCACAGTTCCCTGGCCAACTGGGGCGCGGCGTAGCGCAGCAAAAAACGTCCTTTGCCCGCGTTGGCGTGTCGCCCCAGGGACAACGCGAGAAAGTATTCCGGGGTTACCCGCCGGAAGACCAACGTGCGTCCCTCGCTCGCGATCGAACACTCCTCGGTCGCCCCGAACGACAGCCCGCCCGACACGCGGTCCATCTCGCGCCAGAGGCCGCAATACTCGGCCGCCAACGTGCCGAGATCGATCCCCGGGGACCGCTTGACCTCGTTGACGATGATGCCGTCGAGGCCGATCAACGCGATGCCCTCGGCGTCATCCATATCGTTCAGAATCGACTGCAACGACGCGGCAAGATTCATCGATGGCGCCTTTCTGCGATACGAGCCAGCCACAGCTCGAGACGGTGAATCGCGGCCTGGTGGCGCGACGCCCCCTCCGCGGCCCCGACAACGGACGGCTGGACGATCGCGTCCGCCGCATCAATCCCCAACTCCTCGCTCCCGCTCAACACGTGGGAGATGACTTCCGACTTGACCTCGTCGGCGTCAACCGGCGTCGGCGCCAACAGACGCGCCAACGTCAGGGCATTGTCCAGCTTCGCGGCAATCTCGTGGTCCGCGGGCGTCTGGTCCAACAACCGTCGATAGATGGCGATGCCCTGGTTGTAATGGCCCTGCGCCACGTACAAATCCGCCAACGACAACGTGGCCAGATCATCATCCGCGGGTTCCTCCGCCGCTTGGACGCGGGGTTGATCGCTGATGACGGGCGTCACCGGCGGCTCGATCGGCGCGGACATGACTTCGGTTGCCTCCGCGACGTCGGGTTCGATCGCGGAGGGCTCCATCACCACCATCTGATCGAGCACCGGTTCCACCACCGTGAGATCGCCCGCGTCGGGTTCCACCACCGCCGGCGGCTCGATCGGCAACGACATGATCTCGGTCGCCTCCGCAACGTCGGGTTCGACCGCGGACGGTTCCATCACCACCGTCGGCTCCACCACCGTCAAATCGCCTGCATTGGGCTCCGGCGCCGTCGACTCGTCCATCAGGAGCGGGGCCTTCACGACCTCGGTCGGCTCGTTCTCGTCCGCGTGATCCGGAAGCCGCTCGATCTCTTCCTTAAGGCGCAACACTTCAGCGTCGGTCCGGTTGACCGCCAGAATGATCTCACACGAGGCCAGCGCCTTGTCCTTTTCGCCGTCCTTCATGTAAATCGCGGCCAACTTCTTATGTGCCATCAGATTGTCGGGGTTTGCGGCAACGACCTGTTCAAATTCTCTTTTGGCATCGGCCGTCTGGCCCTTGCTCAAGAGAACCTTGCCCAAAGCGACGCGGGCGCCCAAGAAGTCCGGGTGGTACTTCATGCCGGTTCGCAACAAACCGATCGCCGCGTCCAGCCGCCCGAGCTTGGCGTATTCCTCGGCCAACGGAAAGAACAGCTTGCTCTTCGGATCCTTCCGGAGTTTTTCTTCGAGCTTCTGAAGGTCCGGTGCTCGGGTCTCGTCCCTGCTCGACAAACCGCCCTCCTGAATGTCCAGCTCCCGTGCGCGTCGCTCGCGCGTTAGGGGCGGGTGGAAACGGCCCTCATATTACCAACTTCATGAAGAAAGTCAACTAGATCGGTCGAATCGGAGATTCACCGGGATCGTGCCGCCGTTCAGCGCTCCGCCGCGGGCGCGCGGAGGGCTTCCACGCGGTCCAAGATGCGTTCCGCCACTTCCGATTTCGGCAAACGCGGCAGGGCAGTCACCACCCCGGTTCGATCGATCAACGTCACCTCGTTGGCGTCGGCTCCGAATCCGATGCCCGGGATCGACACGTCGTTGGCCACGATCATGTCCAACCGCTTGGCTTTCAGCTTCTCGGACGCGTGTTCGACAACCCGGTCCGTCTCCGCGGCAAAACCCACCACGAACAATTCCCGTTGGCGGTTGGCCACGGCGGACAGGATATCTTCCGTGGGCTCCAGTTCCAAGGTCACCGGCGCGGCCCGTTTCTTCATCTTCCCGGCGTGGACCGTTTTGGGACGAAAATCCGCCACGGCCGCGGCCATAATCAAGGTCGTGGCCGCGTCCACGTGATCGAGCACCGCCCGCCGCATCTCCTCGGCGGTCTCCACCCACACCACCGACACGCCGGGGGGCGGCGCCATCCGGGTCGGCCCGCTGATCAACGTGACGGTCGCGCCCCGCCGGGAGGCGGCCGCGGCGACCGCGTACCCCATTTTCCCGGACGAGCGATTCGTGATCGTGCGCACCGGATCGATCGGCTCGCTGGTCGGGCCCGCGGTGACCAGCACGCGTTCACGCGACCAATTCCCGCCCGCGCCCAATCGCGCGGTGAGCGCCGCGAGGATCGCCTCTTCCGACGCCAGTCGCCCGGGGCCCACCAGACCGGACGCCAGCGACCCGGACTCCGGCGGCACCACCGTCATCCCTCCCTCGCGCAACGCGGCGAGGTTCCGCTGCACCAATCGGTGTTCCCACATCACCGCGTCCATCGCGGGCGCCAACACCACCGGCCCTCGGGCCGCGAGCGCGAGGGCCGAGAGCAGATCATCCGCGGCTCCGGCGGCCAATTTCGCGATCGTGTTGGCGGTGGCCGGCGCGATCAGAAACACGTCGGCCGTTTCGGCCAACGTGAGGTGGAGAATTTCTTCCCGGGGCTCAAACAGATCGTGGTAGACCGGACGGCCGGACAGGGTCTGGAAGGTCAGGGGGCCGACGAATCGCGTGGCGGCTTCGGTCATCACCACCGTGACCTCCGCGCCCATCGCGGTCAGCCGCCGCAGCAGAGAAACCGCCTTATACGCGGCGATGCTTCCCGTGACCCCCAGCAGGATGCGTCGCCCGTTCAACATACGTCGGCGTCAGGCCGGAGATTCCGGTACTTCCCCCGCCGCCCGCCGCGCCGAGTCATCGATGTACACCGAGAGGTCTTTCTTGATCTCGGCGCTGATCTCCTCCTCGCGCTCCAACAACGCGCGACGTCGCATCAACTCCTCGCGTTTCTTGCGCGCTTCACGCTGCGCCAGGCGCGCCTCCTTGCCCGTGAGGAACCTCAACTCGCCGGCTAAGAACTCTTCCAGCGCCACGGTCGTGGCCTTGGCGTACTTGGTGTGCTCGCTGGCGCGGGCCCCCTCCATCAGCTGGCGGGCGCGTTGCGCGCCGATCACCACCATCCGGTATCGGGAATCCACCGCGGTTTCGCTCAGTTGAATCGGCAACTCGATGATTTCCACGTCAAAATACCTCCTTATTTTTGATGAACGTGTCTTCGATCCACGAAAAATTCATGCGCTTCATCTTGATCCGTTCCGAAATGATGATCGACTGCAGTTCAAGCATCGCCCGCTTCACGTCGTCGTTGATGATGAGGTAATAATACTCGCGGTAGCTCCAAATTTCCTCCCGCGCCTTGCGCAACCGGCGCGCGATTTCATCCGGCGTGTCCGACTTGCGCTCCATCAACCGCGCCTTGAGCACGTCAAAGGACGGCGGGAGAATGTAGATATAGACCCCCTCGACCTCCTTTTTCTTGAGTTGCATCGCGCCCTGCGTGTCGATATCCAGAATCAAGTCGACGCCCTGCTCGCCGTGCATCAAGATTTGGTCCCACGGCGTGCCGTACAGATTGCCGTGCACCTCCGCCCACTCGATGAACTCCCCGCGCTCCGCCTTTTTCCGGAACCCGCCTTCGTCCAGGAAAAAATAGTCCCGCCCGTCTACCTCCCCCGGCCGCGGCTTGCGCGTGGTGTACGAGACCGAGTGACGCAGCCCCGGGACGTGGTTTGCGACTTCACGGCACAACGTGGTCTTCCCCGCCCCGGAGGGCGCGGAGACCACGAACAACACCCCCTTGCCTTGGCTGGACCCGACCGGTCCCGAAGTCACCTCATCTCCTTGCGATTACGCCTTGGCGTCGTACTTTCAACGTTCTGCCCGCAACTACTCGATGTTTTGAATCTGCTCGCGGATCTTTTCCAGTTCGCTTTTGACCGCGACCACCTCGGTCGCCACGTCCGCGTCGTTGGCCTTGGACCCGATCGTGTTGATCTCCCGATTCAACTCCTGGGTCAGGAAATCCAGCGACCGTCCCACCGCTCCCCCACCCGTCAGCGATTTGGAGAACTGATCGAGGTGGCTGCGAATCCGCGTCACCTCTTCCGAAAAATCGCACCGCTCGGCATACAGCGCCACTTCCTGCGCCAGCCGCCCCTGATCGAGATCGAGACCGCTTGTCAGCGCGGCGACCCGAGTCCGCAGCCTGACCGCGTACTCCTGCGCGATCTTGGGCGCGTAGGCCGCCAGCCGCGTTAATGCTTCCGCCACCTGATCCAGGCGCGCGGTCACGTCCCGCGCGATGCTCTCGCCCTCCTGGCGGCGCATCGCGTCCAGTCCGTCCAACGCCCGCTCGATCAACCCTTCCACGTGGTCGGCCAATCCCGCCACGTCCGTGTCCGGTTCCGCGGTCGTCAACACGTCGCGGGCCGAAATCAACAGCTCCAGCGACACCTCGCCCGGCGCGCCCAACTGTTCCTTGAGCGTCCGGAACGCCTGCTGGTATTGCCGCGCGAGGTCAACGTCCACCGCAATGCGTCGCGCCGGATGATCTCCACCCGTGTTGACCGAGAGATCGACCCGCCCTCTGGCGACCCGGCGTTGGACCGCCTTGCGGAAACGAGTTTCATACGCCGTAAGGGATTTGGGAAGACGCGCGGCCACCTCGCAAAATCGGTGGTTGACCGACCGGACCTCGACCGCCACCCGCAGATCACCAAAGGGCGCTTCAGCCCGACCATATCCGGTCATACTGGCGATCATATGAAAGACGGCGAAATGATTCACAAATTATAGCGAGACTGTAAACGGCAAGTCAACGCACAACGCGCCACGCCGTGGCGAAGCAACGCGACAGCGAACCGGGGAGCCGGGGAACCGGAGAATGGGAGAAAAGGCGTTGTGGAGTTGACGCAGGCTTCGATTTTCCTGTCTCCGGTTCGCCCATTCTCCCCCTCCCCGGTTCGATCCGTCATCACCCCCGCCGGGAGCGCGCCACCACGGCTTCGAACAGAAAGTGGTACACCTCGGCGTGCCGCTTGGCTTCCCAGAGGTCCTGGCCCCAGATGTAGGCGCCGTGGTGGCGGACCAGCACACAGGCCGCGCGCTGGAACTCCGGCGCGTCCAACGCGCGACGAATGCCCGCCACCAGTTCCGGCTCGCGCGCGGTGTTGTCCACCACCGGCACCGCGTGCACATCCGAATTGGTGCATCCGCGAATCCCCTTGAGCATCTCCAGGTCGCGAATCAACACCCGATCGCTCCCCTGCGCCAAGTCCGCGGCCAACACCGCCGACAACCCGTGACTGTGCATCACCGACCCGGCTTTGTGCTGCTCCGCGATGGCGCAGAAAATCGTGCTGCACTCGGTCAACCGCAGCCCCGGAGTCTTGGGCGGCGACACCACGTTCGCCCCGCGATCCACGCGAAAGAGATCGTCGGCCGTCACGCGCTCCTTGTGCACGCCGGTGGGCGCCATCAGCATGGTCCCGTCCTCCAGCGCCCCGCAAATGCCGCCCCCGGTCCCGGCCACCCAGCCTTTGTCGTAGAACAGCCGGAGGAACTCACAGAGGGTCGAACCCACGGCGTGATCGGACGGACGCGACGCGGTCATTTCGTGGCGCTTCGCGCCGCGCCGGTGCGCCGCGCGCGCGGACGTGCGACCTTTGGTGCCGTCGCCTCTTCAGGGCGTGGCCGTTTGTCGCGCGACCCGCACAAGTCATAGAGCGCGCACTGTTCGCAGCGCGGACGCCGCGCCACGCACACATAGCGTCCGTGCAGCAACAGGTGCTGCGAGCCCAACGTCCACGACGCTTCCGGGATCGTCCGCCGCAGGTCGAATTCAATCTTGACCGGGTCGTCAAACTTGGACAGACCCAGGCGGTTCGACACGCGCTTCACGTGGGTATCGACAACCACCGAAGGCTGCCCGAACGCCGCGCCGAGGATGACATTGGCGGTCTTGCGCCCCACGCCGGGCAATGTCACCAGGTCGTCCATGGTACGCGGCACCTCACCGTTGAACCGTTCCACCAGCGCGCGACCGCAGTTGATCAGATTCTGGGCTTTGGCTCGGAAAAACCCGGTGGATTTGATCAGCCGCTCAAGCTCGATTCGATCCGCTGACGCGAAGTCCGCCGGGGTCCGGAATCGTTTAAAGAGGCCGGGCGTGACTTGATTGACGCGCTGATCCGTGCACTGCGCCGACAGAATCGTGGCCGCCAGCAGTTGCCACGGCGAAGCCGCGGACAACTCGATCCCGCGCCCGGCAAACACCCCGTCGAGCCGGTCGAGAATGCGCTTCATGCGACGTCGGTCGGCGATTGGGATCTGACGATCAGCGGATACACGTGCCACGGCGGGGCATTATAGAGAGCCCACCGAGGAAGATCAACGCACAACGGAAATCGAAAGTGCCTTGGATCAAGAGTGGGGTTAGGGCACAATTTCTTAAACTAAAACCTCATCGCGCTCTAAGAAATATTCTGGCCAAAATTTTCTCCTATGCGGACCTACGCCGTGCTCCGATGAGACGCCCCTTCCACCCCAGAACCAGCGTAACCCCCGCGATGATCAACCAGGCAAGGCTGCCCACCGTGAGGAGTAAATCTTCACCGTCGGTGCAACGATTATTTGAAAGACATTCTTCGGAAAGGACCAGCGCAACAGCCGTCACACAACACACGAAAACTACGGCTTGCCATACGAAAATGACTGTAATGCGGCGGAGTCTAGAAACATCGACCGCACCGACAGGTACCGACCGGCCTACTATGAAGTGGTCTTCTGACATGCGCCCACGGTCACGAACTTGGACAGTTGTCCGCGAGGCGGAATCGTGCAGCGCCTGGTGACGCCGCGTCAGTGCCATAAAGAAGAATGACAGTGCACCGGCCGAGAGTTTGACCAACCACCGCGTAAAGGACGATACCAGTCCTGGATTAGCACCCGTCCGGTCAGACACGATTCGGAGATTCTGGCTTATGTGGCCGAGTGTCCCCCCGAGTCGCCATACCATCAGGGGCTCATACAAGACGTAACTCGCTAGGAAGCCCATCGCCCCGATACGGAACAGAACATTGGCGTCCGTTGTATCGCTAGACTTGGCAGATGCCACAACGACAAAAACCACCATGGCTCCGACATAGATCGCCATGTCAATTACGAGGGCTCTTACACGCGGCAGCAACCGTGCGTAGAGCACCTCTTGCGTTGGGATGTTGTCCATTAGCACCCCCTTATGGATTGGGGCACATTACGTCGCAAGTCTTATTGCAGGCGTTGGTTGCCCCCCCTCCGTCATCGCGCGCATTTCCTCGGAGTCAGGATCAGCGTCCAATGTCAGAAAGAATATTAGGATCGGGTGTGTCCGCCTGAACGACATGACCATCCGATATTGAGGCTAGCCGCTTGTCCAGTTCATCCACCAGCGTCCCCAAGGTCGCGGGATCCTGGGCGGAGATCGCGACGCCGCCGTGGCGCGCCAGCAGGCCGCGCGTGGTCTCGGGATCGGCCTGGTCCATTTTGTTGAAGACGAAGAGCGTCGGGATCGAGGCCACGCCCAGGCCCTCCAGGATCGATTCGACGGCCTGGATGTGCGCGTCCACGCGCGGGTGCGACGCGTCCACTACGTGGAGCAAGAGGTCCGCGTCCTTGAGTTCGTCCAGGGTGGGACGGAACGCGCCGAGCAGATCCTTGGGGAGCGATTGGATGAAGCCGACCGTGTCGGTGATGATCACGTCCCGCTCGCGCGGGGTACGGAGGCGGCGCGTGGTGGTGTCGAGCGTGGCGAACAGGAGATTTTCGGTGAACACGTCGCTCTTGGTGAGTGCGTTCAGCAAGGTGGACTTGCCCGCGTTGGTGTAACCCACGATCGAGACGATCGGGATGCGCGCGGAGTCGCGCAAGCCCCGGCGCTGCGCGCGGGCGCGGCTGAGCGCGTCGAGTTCGCGTTCCAACTGCGCGATCCGATCGCGCACGCGGCGGCGATCCACTTCCAGCCGGGTTTCGCCCGGCCCGCGGCCGCCGATGCCGCCGGTCAACCGGGACAAGGCGGTGCTGCGCTCGGCCAATCGCGGCAGACGATATTTGAGCTGCGCGAGTTCCACCTGCACCCGCCCGTCGCGCGAATGGGCCCGCCGCGCGAAAATATCGAGGATCAATTGCGTCCGATCGATCACCCGCATTTCGGTCAATTCCCCGATGGCCTTGACCTGCAACGGGGTCAAGTCCTGCGCGAACACCAGCAGGTCCGCGCCGTACTGCAAGGCCTTGATCACCACCTCGCGTAGTTTGCCCTTGCCGAGCAGAAAGCGCGGGTTGACCGCGTGGGCGCGTTGCACCACCTCGTCGAGCACCACCAGCCCGGCCGACCGCGCCAGCTCGCGCAGTTCGGTCAACACGTCTTCCTGTTCCGCGCGCGAGCGCGTGGACGCGCTGACCAGGATCGCGCGCTCGCGGGTGTCGCGCACGTCGTACAACCCGCCCGCCGTGGCCAGTTGGGCGTCCAATGACGCGAGAAAGTTCCGCAGATCCGCCGGGGCGCGGGTGAGCGGCTGCGACGGATGGATCTGGTACACCCGCCCCTCCGGGTTGGGGGGCAACAGGTGCGCCCAGGAACACGTGGGCGCGGCGCCCGGCGCGCGTTCGGCCAGCGCCACCATCGCGTCAAAACGCAACAACGCCAGGTCGGCCAAGTCGTCCTGCGTCAGCGCGTCGTCGCCGACGTGGGTGTGAACCAGGCGCAGGCCCCGCAAGCGCTTGCGGCCGAGGCGCCAGTCCGACAAGTCGGGCACGATGATCTCGCGGTCGGTGCCGACCATCACCGCCTCGACCGCCCCGCCGCGGCTCAACAACACGCCGATCTGGCGCGCCGTATCGCCCGTCAATTCCAACAAACTCTTGGACAACTCGGGGCTGACGAGCAGATCGGGCGGCACGCGGCGCTTAGCCAGGCCGTGAAGTCGCTTGATCTGGGAGGGCTTGAGCCCGGAAAGATTGCCTGAAACGAGGGAGATCGCCTACTCCCCGGGCTCGTTCAACGCGTGGGACAACGAAGGAATCGGATGGGATACGATGCGCACCTCGCCATGATACGAGAGCGACGCGCCCGCGGGCAAGCGGCCGGCGTCACGCGGCTTTGGCGAGCGAGACCGTCACGTCGGTCGCGCCGAGTTTGACGCGATCTCCGTGTTTGAGCACGTGTTCGGTGACCAGGTTCCCGTTGAGCAGCGTGCCGTTCGCGCTTTGCAGGTCCTTGACCGTGGGTACGCCGTCGTAGACCTCGATCGCGCAGTGTTCGCGCGAGACTTCGGGATCGCGCAGGCGCACGTCGCACTTGCCGCGCCCCAGGACCACGCGGGGCTTTTCCAGGCGATAGGCGCGTGGCGTTTGTCCCGGCTCGGCGATCGTCAGGGTCACGACCTCCGCGCCCAGCCTGGATTTGCCCTTGGCGCGCAACTGCTTCACGTCGGTCACTCCCGTGTCGCTCAATTCGCCCTCGGCCGGGAACATCATGGTTTTGACCGGCGGGTCGGCCTGGTCTCCGGTCGCCTCCGACGGCATCAGGATCGGTTCGACCGACTGCACGCGCCCGCGCGGCCGGTTGACGTGTTCGCAACACGGACACGCGGCGTCCACTGAATAGCCGTCGGGCGCGTCGAAGGTCGTCCGGCACGCTTCGCAGGTAATCGTCATGGCACGTCCTTTCCTCCCGACCGATCGTCCGCCGCCCCCGCCGGGTTCCCCGAAATCACGGGCGGCGCGGCCGCGGGATCAACGGCGGGATCGACGGGGCCTGGCGCGTCGATGGGCGCGGCCTCGCCGAACACGACCCGCTCACGCGGCGGGTGATCCGGCGGCCGTCGCCCGGAGAATTCGCCGGGAGGCCCGCCGTCCGCGTGATCGAGCGGGGGACCGGTGGGGCGTCCCACGGTCCCGGTTTGCAGATACAGGCGCGCGCGAGCCGCTAATCGGCCCTGAGGCTCCAGTTCGAGCGCCCGCGTCAACTCCTCGCGCGCCAGGTCGTTCAGCCCACCTTGCGCGTACAGAAACCCGAGGTCGTAATGCAGCACCGCATCGTCGGGAAACTGATGCGAGGCTTCGGAAAACAGGCTCAACGCGCGTTCCTCGTCCTTGCGCTCCAAGTACACCGTACCCAACAGATGATAGGCCATGGGCGAATCCGGCGCGCGCTCGATCACGGTGCGCAGCACCTCTTCGACTTCATTCAACCGGCCCTTCGCGTACAGGTCGCGCGCCTCCCGCAATAACCGTTTCACGTCGTCGCGATGCCCCAGCCCCTTGGGGTCGGGCACGGACGGCGCCGACGCGGGAATCAGTTCGGCCGGGGGCGCGTCGGGCCCCGCGACCGCGGGCACAACCTGGGCGACCGGCGCCGCGTCTTCCGACGGCACGGGAACCGGCGGCGCCGCGGCGGAGAACGGCGCAGGGTCGGGCCTAGGCTTCGCCACGGATCGCCGCGGTTCATTCGGTTCCGGCGGCAATAACCGCGACAACCCCACGCTCGCCAAGTGTCCTTCGATCCGCGCCCCGGCCCCGGCCACCTCCGGGGACTGCGTCCGCATCCAGGCCAACAGCCTCGGCATTCCCAGCACGGTCCCGCTCCCCAACAGGAACAAGAGCACGGCCCCCAGCACCGCGGTCCGGACCGGATGCCGTCGCGGCGCGACGACACGCGGCGGCGCGGGCCGCGGCACGGATGAGGCCCGTCGCGCCGGCGCGGGCGTCGGGGCGCTCGCGGCCCGAACCGGAGCCGCGGGTCGCGCCGGCTCGTGATGGATCGACTGCAACCGTTCGTGGTCCTTGCGCTGGTCCTCGGCGAACAGCGAGGCCATGAATTGCGAAAGTTGCATGGTGCCGGTGCCGCCGCGCGCCGACAACACGCCCTCCAGCGCGGCCTGAAAGTCCGCCGAGGTCTGATACCGTTGGCCCGCCTCGCGGGCCAGGGCGGTCATCACCACCCGCTCCAGCTCCGCCGGAATGGTCGCGTCGAACGTGGTGGGCGGCTCCACGTTGGCGGTGCGGACCGCCTCCAACGTGCTCAGATCGCTGTCGCCCTTGAACAAACGCCGACCGGTCAACACCTCGTACAACACGATGCCGAGCGCGAACACGTCGGACCGCCGGTCGATGGCGCGCCCCATCGCCTGTTCCGGCGACATGTACGCCAGCTTGCCCTTGAGAATCCCGGTCTTGGTTTCCTGCCCGAGTCCCGCCACCTTGGCGATGCCGAAGTCCACCAGTTTGACCTCGCCCTCGTAGGACACCAGGATGTTCTGCGGGCTCACGTCGCGGTGCACGATGTTGAGGTCCCGGCCGTCCAGGTCCTTGCGGCGGTGGGCGTAGTCCAGCCCGCTGGCCACCTGGCTGCAGATCAACAGCGCGAGGTCGATCGGAACCTGCCCGCCCCGCTCGCGCGCCCGCGCCGCGACCGTGCGCAGGTCCTTGCCCATCACGTATTCCATCGCGATGTAATACACGCCGTTGACGTGGTCCAGATCGAAGATCTGTACGATGTGCTGGTGGGTGAGCAGGGCCGCGAGTTTGCCCTCGTTGACGAACATGGAGACGAACTCGGCGTCCTGCGTCAGGTGCGGCAGAATCTTTTTGATCGCGAGGACTTTCTCGAAGCCCTTGAGGCCGGTTTGTTTGGCCAGAAAGAGCTCCGCCATCCCGCCGTGCCCCACGCGGTGCAGGAGTCGATACTTGCCGAATTGCGCTGGAAGTTCCATCAGATACGCCACCGAGAAGGTAGCAGCCGATGGACGGGGTGTCAAAATTGAACGGGCGGAAATTACCCGGAAAGACGGGGAAAACAGCGCCGGGCGTTGTCGCTCGAGACGCGCGCCACCTCCTCCACCGACAGCCCGCGCACCTCCGCGATTTTTTGAGCCACCAGCGCGACGAACGCGGGCTCGTTGCGCGTGCCGCGGTGCGGCACCGGCGCGAGAAACGGGCAATCGGTCTCGATCAACACCCGGTCCAACGGCACCTCGCGCGCCGCCGCTTGCAGCGCTTGGGCCTTGGCGAACGTCACGATCCCGGAAAACGACACGAAAAACCCGCGGCTGACCGCCTGCTCCGCCTGCTCGCGGGCGCCGGTAAAACAATGAAACACGCCGCCCTGGTGGCGGTGATCGTCCAGGATACGGAACGTGTCGTCCCAGGCGTCGCGGGTATGAATCACCAACGGCAGACCCAATGCCGCGGCGCGATCGATCTGATCTCCGAACCTGCGGCGCTGCACGTCCGGCGGGGAATGTTCGTAGTAATAGTCCAGCCCGATCTCGCCGAACGCCACCACCCGCTCGGACCGGGCCAGACGCGCCAACTCCTCCAGCCCCTCGTCGGTCAACCCCGCGGTCTCGTGCGGATGCACCCCCACCGACGCGAACACGTCCGGCTGCTTGCCGGCCAGCTCGATCGCGCGCCGACTGTCCGCCACGTCGGTCCCGATCGCCAGACACGCCCCGACCCCGGCGGCGCGGGCGCGCGCCAACGCCAGGTCGCGATCGTTGTCGAATTCAGCGCCGTGAAGATGGGTGTGAGTGTCGATGAGCACAGTCGAGGAATGGAGACAGCGGGCAACCTACCACGGGTGAGGGACTGCGATCAAGGCGTGTCGCGCGCAAGCGTTCATCGGATCCATGGTCCTGACTCGGTCGGGACCGTCCGCTGCCGGGTCACGGCGACGTTTTTCCCAACTTCCTCGCGCCGGTGCGCGGCATAATGCGCGTCATGAAGTCGTTGAATAGCGGCACCGTGAACGCGGTGTCCCCGTGCGCGGGGCTGTAAATCATGCCCTTCTTGATCAACTCGTTGCGGACCGGCGCCACGCTCTGGACTGTGACGCCCAACCGCTCGGCCACCTCGCCCGAACGGTGCGGTCCGTCGCCAAGCTCTGCCAGCGCCTGCAGATACTCCTTTTCCCGCGGGGTCAGGCGATCGAACCGGACGCGAAAAAAGTTGGCATCCAACCGCTGGATGGACTCCCGCGTGGCCTGCTTGACTACGTCGATACCGATCGGCGACTTGACGGCCAGATTCCACGCCTGATAACCCCACTCCTGCAGGAAATACGGATACCCCTGCGTCTGGCGGATGATTTCCTTGAGGGCCTCCTCGGTAAACCGGACTTGCTGCTCCATGACCGGCGCCTGCAGAGCGGCAGCCGCGTCCGCCGGCCGCAACGGGCCGAGTTCGGGGAACTGGAACATGCGCTCGGCGTACGATTTGGCGCGGCCCGCCAAGCCCACCAGTTGCGGCAAACCCGCGCCGATCAGCACCACCGGCAACTGCCGCTGCGCGATCTGGTGCATGGCCATGATCAGCGCGGACAGCTCCTCCTCGTTCAGGTACTGCAGTTCGTCGATGATCAGCGCGACTGCGGCTCCGCGATCCGCGGCGGCATCCCCGACCGCCAAGAAGACCGTGGACAGATCGGCCTCAAGATCGCCGCTGTCGGCCGCGCCGGGTTCGGGATCGATGTCGATGCCGATTTCAAGATCCTGATACTTGATTTTGACGCCGTCGAAAAAGCTCCGAAGCACGCGCAGCCCCCGCTTGGCCTTTTCACTGATCGTGGCCATGCGGTCCAGCGAAATGAGCAGTTGTCGCAGCGGCGGCAACAGGAGCGCGACCAAGGGCTTGTTCTCGTGCGCCTCGATGAACACGGTCTTATAGTCGGCCTGTTCCGCCAGCTCGCGAATCTTGTTCAGCAGCACGGTCTTGCCCACGCCGCGGAGCCCGATCAGGATCTGGCTCCGTTCGTGGCGACCGGCCTTGATGCGGCCCAGCGTGATCCGGGCCTGTTCCAGAATCTGCTCGCGGCCGGCCAGCGCCGGCGGGGGTGAGCCCGCGCCCGGCGAGAATGGGTTATGTAATGGATCCATCGATAGACATGTTAGCGAAAGTTATCAATGTATATCATAAACACGATAACTTCACCTAACCTATCTATAACCGAGGGCTTCGAGCCCACTGGTCCCGGTGTCACGCAGCCGGCGACTGAAGGTCGGGAAATTGGGGTCTGAGGTACCCCCAATTTTTCCTCTGAACCTTATGTCCCGCGAATGCCGGTGATCCAAGGTTCCAACCGCCGTCCGACCTGGAGCGTCACAGCGTACCGCGGCGATATGTCTTGAAAGACAAGCGGACCGCCGGAGAACGAGTCCAGCACGTGTCGATATTCAAACGGAACCGTGACGCTGTCAATAGCAAGGCCTTGCATCATGCCATTGACACGAAGCACGCTTCCGCCTCCCCACGTGACCAGAACCCTCACCTGACCCCGCGCGATGAGATACCGCGAGCGGTCGGGATATTTCGCCCGTAATTGCGCGTGGTCCGTGCCGGCATCGATCACGAACAATCGCGATTCCACTTCTTGCTCCCGAGCCAACTCCCGCGAGGCCCATGTCTGGCGTTGCACATGCTCCGGGTCACCCGGATGCGCGGCGAGTTCGGCGGTGGCGTCGTCAAGGCGGCGTTGCGCCTCATCGACCGCCTGGCGGTAGGCGTCGCCGTCATACTCCATGACGACCAACACGTCCCTGGGCAACATGTTCTGATAGCGTCGCGCCCGTTCCGGCGTGTACGTCGCCTCGGCCACGTCGAACCCCAACTCGACCAGCTTGGCTCGATCAAGCCACGTCGATTGATTCACGTCGTCTTGGCTGAACTCGCCCATGTGCGGGGGGACGAACCGCCAATTGACCCGCAGCGCAAGGCCGCTGTTTTCGCGCGCAAACGCGCCGGGATACGGCAACCCCAATTCCCGTTCCGTCAGCTCAATGACCGCGTCCGGCTCCCCTGACCGATTCGCACTCACGCCAACCAACACGAGCGCGTTTGTGGCCAGGATCAGCGCGCAACCCGCGACCCACACCCACAGCTTCACACGCGGCGTCATGCTCCGGCGTCCCCCGGCATCGCGGTTTTTCGAAGACGCTTGAACACCACCAAAAACAAGAGCGCGGTGAGTCCGACGATCAAAAAGAACAGATATTTCGGCAACGCCTCCCACCACCAGTCATAAAACTTTGTGTACAAGAAGATCACGAAAAATACGTTCCCGGTGTTCACCACGTCCGGCCATTCGTTCCGAATGCCCAGCCAAATCGCTGCCGCACTCAACACGAACCCCACCACCTGATAAATCCTCTCGATGGTCTCCGGGTCCATGTTCAGGTAACTGATCGTTCCCCAGTTGGACAGGACCAAAACCGGGAGCAACAGGGTGAGGAGCGCCAGCGTGCGGTAGATGGGCGCAAACCCGGAGAACCGGCGATGATCGATCACCTGGGGGATCACGAACAGCACGACGGCCGCGGGGAAAAAATTCTCCGGTCGCTCCCCGAAGTGCAGCCAGTACATGCCTCCCCACGTTCCCATCCGTGCGGACAGAAACGCGATCACACACAGGATCCCCGCCGCCAACAGCACCCGGACTTCACAGGCGTACGCCAAGAGCGCGGCGAATGCCGCCCACACGATGAACGCTTTATCGGACGGCGTGATATTGAAGATCTGGCCGAGCATCGTGATGTTCAGCACGAAACAGGCGAAACTCACCAAGCCGGCGAGTTTGGCGTAGTACCCCGACTGATCGCGCCGCAAAATCACCATCGTCGCGATGAAAGTCAGCAGCGGCGCCGCGACCAGGATCAGCACCTGCGTGGGCGCGGAGAGCGTGCCCCAAAACTGGTAGAAGAGAAAAAAGACGCTCGCCGCGAACGCCAGAGCGCCCAAGAACGATGCGATCCGCATCCCCAACGACAACTGTTTCTCGCGCCGATTGCGATCAATATCAAAGGCGTCCGCCAAGGTAGAGAGCAGCGCCTGGTGATGGCCGCGAATCGCCCGACGCTGGTCGTCGGTCAAGACCACGACACGCTCGTGCTCCAACGACGCAAGCTCCCGCTCAAACACGCGGATCTGATCCGCCCGCTGCTGCGCCTCGGTCTTAGACGGCGGCTTCATCCGCAGTCCCCCAAGCACACAATCCCGTTCCGATACCGTTTGCACACGGCCAACACCAATGGGGACGCTGTTTAAAGATTTTATATTTCCGTCAGTCGCACGCGCAGGTCATCGTGCTGGGCCAGGAGGCGCTGGCCGCGTTGGGCCGCCAAGCTCACGGCTGGCTGGCTCAAGCCCAAGACGCGCGACAGTTCCACGCCGGTCAGTCGGTAGCGACTGCGCCCCAAATAGGCGACGATGGCCCGCCCGTTCGCCAGCCGCCGTTCTTGGCTCCCCGACCCTCGTCCGGCGCCAGCTGCAGAAAACGCTGCCGGGGTCAGGGTCACTGCCGGGGTCACGTCTTGAAATTGACATCTGACCGCGGGAAATATCGCGATAGACGCGATTTCTCACCATGAATTTGCACTATGCATTTTGTGCACATTGCTCTTTGGGCCCAGCGCCTTCTTCGTGGAACAATTGTTACGGCCCCGTCGAGGATCAGGGCCTGCAATCCGACATCCCGCCGCTCCGCTCAACATGACAATCGCTTGCCGTAACCCGCCCGACACACTTTCATGGCCACTTCGATCCGCGAACCGAGTCGGTTGATGATCGTCATGAGGCGATCCACGGTGAACCGCCCGAGATCCGCGTTCCGAATGCGCGAGAAGTCGGCAGCGGCGATGCCGGTACGGGCATGCGCCTGACGCACGCTCACGGCCTCACGATCGAGGGTTTTGATAATCTCGGCGGCCAGGAGCGCCTTGAATTGCAGGATATCCGCGTTCTCCTTGCCGAGATCTCGATAGACATTGCCGCTCCCACGGACTACATCCGACGAGTGCTTTTTCACCGCAACATCTCCCAACGTCATGCGGCGGAGCGGCTCGGCTTCTTCTCGATCACGGTCACGGACAGCTTCAGACCAAACGGCCGGAGAATTCTGTTCAGCGTGTCGAGCGTGGGGTTATGTTTCGGGTTCAGGGCTCGCACCAGGTTCGGGCTCGGAATCTTGGTCTTCTTAGACGTTTCCTTGAGCCCCACCACATCCACCAGCTTGCGCAGAACCTCCTGGATGGGAATGCCTTCGTCGAGCGACGCATTGATGAACGCCCGCATGAAGGTGGTGTCCTTGAGATCGTTGGCCAGTCCCTTGTTCCAGTCTCGTGTCCGCCGTGCCATATCTCTATTCCTCATCTGATAGTCAGCCCAGTATTCCCGGGCCTGAAGAATGTCCCGCCGCTGCGTTCGCTTCGTGCCGCCGATCAACAGCAACACCAGATCACCCTCGTCGATCCCGAAATAGATGCGGTAACCCGGCCCAAAGTCCAGCCGGCTCTCAAGGACGCCGTTGCCAACCGATTTGTAATCGCCCAAGTTTCCCGATTCGAAGCGGAAGACCCGAGCCTGGATACGCGCCTTGGCGGTCACGTCCAAGTCGGTGAGCCACTCCCGAAACGGGCTCGACCCGCGATCTGTGACGTATTCTCGGACCCGAAACGGCCGCGCGGGCTTCATCCGATTCCCGGCTCAACTAAATTATCTTAAATGATAATCGAAGTCAACCGCAGCGGCAGTTGTTGCAAATTTTGCAACGACTGCCCGCATGGCTAACTCCTTGTGTCCGAACGCGACGCAGGAACGCGCCCCGCTCTGGATGAGGCAGCGCCAGCTTAGCCCGTAGCGGGCTTGAGGGTCAAGGAGGGAAGAAGAGACGAGGGGAGAGGGGGTGAACCGGGGAACAAGGGCAATGATCTGAGCCTCGCGCCGGGACGGCGGACGCTGCGTTGCCCTTCGCGAGCGAGGAACCTGCCCCGCGCCGGAGGCGCGGAATTCCGAACTCACATTCCATACAGGTGGCGGAGCAATGGTGGAGCTGAGGGGGATCGAACCCCTGACCTTCAGACTGCCAGCCCTCGCGAGCCCGAACGATACCACGTGCGACGGACAGCGATCAAGTGACAAGATCGATCGTCTTTTCAAGCTGTTAGCAGAACTTCGACAGCTACTGAATGATATGGAGCATGACCCCGAATCGGGACCAAATTCGGAACCGAACCGTGACTAAATCCGTGACCAACCGCCATGGGATATCACGCTTCCCCTCCCACTATTTCCAACATCCGTCCGGTTATCGCGGGAAAGGCCGGAGCGGATCATCCCACCCGTCCGCGATCAACGCGTCAACGACCTCAATCGGGATCCGCACCGCGCGTCCGATCCGGACCACTGCGATCCGCCGCTCCAGGATCCGCCGGCGAATCGTCGAGATCTTGAGGCCGAGGCGCGTGGCAGCTTCGGCGACCGTGAGCAGTCGTTCTGATGTTCTCGAGGTCAACATCAGCGCCCTCCCGCTGGAATACCCTGCAATCGAGCCTACGCTTCAGTGGACCTCCTTCGAAGAAGGAGATTCGGTCAGAAAGTTACTGTTTCTGGCGGGTTTTCGAACACGGTCACCTTGCAGATTACGAACAAAATTTAGATCAGACCAGCACCACCGATCCTGATGGATCCTCAACAAAACTAACGGATCCGACATGACCATCGCGATCGGCCTGGTATGACTGAAGCAGGATGGTTTGGCACCACGTTGGCACCAAACCCTGTCTTCACATAGGCATCATCTTCATCTGAACTCTCAATCCGGGGGTCGAAGACCCTCTTCCCCCACGGTTCGGCTAGCACCCTCGTCTTGCGTTGGCGGTAAACGGTTCTTCGGGTCGCTCAATAGTGCGTCCACATGGGGTCCCAAGAATGTCTGGGTTTGCTCCATCGCCGACCTCTGGACCTGGAGGCCGCTCTTATCGGGGGTCCACTGGAGTTCAGGCAATTGCGGTTCCACCACAACCACGATAGCCCCGCAACCACACGGGCATCGACGGAAGCCCAAGCGCTCATCGGACAGATACCACGGACGTCGGCGGAACAGCAGCCGTTCCAGGATACGAAACATTGACCACTCACCCTCCCGAATACGCTGGAGATCTTTCGGGCCCTCGTATCGGCTTGAGACGTGATGCACGATCAGCGCATCCAGATGATGTTTACAGCAGATGGCGTCCGTCGGTGCCAGATCCGCCAGCGCGCCGTCGCAGTACCAATCACCGTCGATTTCAACCGGTCGGTAGAGAACCGGCGTGGCCGCGCTCGCCACGATGCGCGGCGCCAATTGCCCGTCCGAAAAGACCACCTTACGTCCTCGTCCGAGACTGACGGCCAGGGCGTAAAACGGGTACCGGCATTCCTCGAACGTCTGAACCGCCAACTGGCCACGGCAGAATTCAATCGCCGCTTCGGTGCTGGATAATCCGGTATAGCCTCGTCCACGGCGGACTAAGAACTGCCACAGTACATACACCAGGGGGTCCGGACGCCAAAACCGCGCAGGGTCGATGTGGGCGATGGTCTCCGACCACGCGCGCAGATCGGTGCCGCTTGCGGCCATGGCGCCGACGATCGCGCCGGCACTCGATCCCGTGGCAGCGGCCACGGGAATCCCCAGGCGGTCCAGCGCGATCAGAAACCCCGTGTGCGCATAAACACCTCTGGTGCCACCCGAACTCAGCACCACGCCGATCCGAGGCGATCTCATGCGTCAGTGTCGGAGAACCGGGGCGGCGTGTAAGGGAGAGACCATAAGCGAATCACGTCCTCTCTTTGGCTTCTCCCGAAATGAAGCGCTCAGGCTTCGCGTCGAATTTGGCCAAGCAGTTTGCGCTGCAAAAGTAATAGGTCCTCCCTCCAGCGGTCCGCTTTCCCACCGCGCGCAGGGGGTCCACCAACATGCCGCACACCGGATCTTTTTCCATGGTCGCGTCTCCTTGTTCGTTGGTCAGAAGTCTCTCTCGTTCTCCCGCAGGCGATGTCGCAGTCGAAAATCCGTCGTCTGTCGCATCACGCTTCATCGCCATCCTCTACCGTTTTCAACCACATCTCCCACAGTGAGATAAAAATCTGAGCCGCGAGCGCCAGCCCCATCACGACACCTCCGATGATCACGGTGTACGCGAAAACCGGCTGATACTTTGTGAACCACCAGGATCCGATATCCAGCCAGATCGCGATGAATGGGAGAATCACGATAACCAGCCGCAGCCGTTTGTTGATCTCGCTCAGCGCGAAAATGGCACCGGTCAACAGAAAGATAAAGCTCATGCCGAACAAATGGACGTGGCTCACACGAGCCAGCGCGCGCAGGGATTGTCCCAGATCCACCTCCGCCACTTGAGTGACTTCCTCGTAGCTCGTCAATGGTGGAATCGGATAACCGGACTGCGTGCTGTGGCAGACAATGCAGTTCTTTGCAAACACCGGTTGGATCTTGTTGTAGTCCGCTGCCGCCGCGCCGTCGCGGATCCATTTGATCACGTCGGTCCTCTCGGCCGGGCTGAGCTTGTCCGCCATGGAGCCGTTCAGCGCGGCCTCCAGCCGCGTATTCCCGCGGTTTCCGTAATATTTGATGATCGTCGCCTGAACCGCGTCCATCCCCATCCTCCGATGAGGCTCGACCTCCAAGAGAAAGAGGTAGGTAATGGCGAGAAGGTAGCCCAGCCCCACGGTGACCAGGAAGCAGCTGAACAGCCACCGAAAGGTAACCGGTAGACGCCGAAGCGTCGGCCGTTGCTTTGGTGGACCTGGACTAGTCGGATTCATAGATCGTTGACCCTTCGTTCTAGCGCATCCGGCGTCGCAGTTGCAGGATGCCTCCAGCCAGCAGGACTGACGAAATCAGAAAGATAACGGCAAATGGGTGCCAGAGGACCGCGATCCCCACCCCCTTGAGAAAAATCCCCAGAATTGCCTCCATGTAATGTGTCAGCGGGCTGAGTTCAGCGAGATACTGGAGCCCCACGGGCATGGTCTCCAAAGGCACCAGCGTCCCCGAAAGAAACATGATCGGGAAGAGTACGAAAAACGAGATCAGGAGTGCCTGCTGCAAGGTCTCCGCTACGGTGGCGACAAGGATGCCGATCCCCATGCTGCTGACGAGGAACACCGCGGAAAACAGAAAGAATAGAATAAGGCTCCCGCGCATCGGCACGCCGAATCCGGCAGCGATTGCCAGGCTCGGAACGAGTGCCAGCAATCCCACCACCAAGGTCGGCAGCATCTTGGCGGCGATCATCTCCGCCGCACGGATGGGCGTCACCAACATCTGTTCGAAGGTGCCCCGCTCCTTCTCGCGCACGATGCCCGCCGCGGTCGTGATGACGCCAACCATCATGCCGACCTGGGCAATCATGGACAGCACCATGAAGTACGCGTACTTGAGCTCGGAGTTGTACCAGATCCTCGGGCGGTGCTCGACCGGCAACGCTGGCGATCCCGATGCGGATGTCTGAATGAGGTCCTGGACATACGCCTGCACGATTCGCTGGGCATAGCCCTGGGCCACGCTGGCAGTGTTGGCATTCGAGCCGTCGAGCAAGAGTTGCACCGCAACCGGCGTGCCGGCGGTCAAGCGGCGGGAAAACTCCGGGGGGATCACCAGCGCCGCCAGGGCCTCGCCGCGATTCAACAGCCCCGCGATCTCGGCATCGCGGGTGGTCACGTGCTCGATACGGAAGTACCCGGAACTGCGAAATCGCTCCGCCAGCGAGCGGCTCGCGGCCGAACGGTCGAAATCGGCGACGACGGTGGGCAGGTTACGGACGTCGAACGACAAGGCCAAGGTGCACATTACGATCTCGGCCGTATACAGAAAAAGGATTAGGAACAGCATGAACCGGTCGCGCAGAAACTGGATGAGCTCCTTGCGCATGACGGCCGCCAGGCGTCCATTGCGACTCATCAGGCTACCTTCTTGCGAAACTGCAGCGTGGCCGCAGCGAATACGAGCACCGTGTAGGCGACCAGGAGCCCGAATTGGGGCCACAAAAACTCCAATCCGATACCCCTCATCACAATTCCGCGCACGATCTCAATGAAGTACCGCGCTGGAAACAGGTAGGTGTACATCTGCATCACGACCGGCATGGTGAAGATCGGAAAGAGAAAACCGGAGAACAGGAACGAGGGCATGAGTGTCACGATGAGGGCGAGCAGCATGGCGACGAGTTGGCTGCGCGTCACCGTGGAAATGAGGAGGCCGAGGCCTACCGTGCAGAAGACGTAGATCGAGGTCGCCGCGAGGAACAGGACAAGACTACCGCGGAACGGGATTCCAAACCACCACAGCCCCGCGACCAGGATCATGAGCATCTCGAGAAAAGCGATCACCGCATACGGCACCATCTTGCCGGCGATGAACTGGTAGGGCCGGATGGGTGAGACAAAGATTTGTTGCACCGAGCCCGCCTCCTTCTCGCGCACCACCGCGAGCGCGGTGAGTAGCGGCGGGAACGCCATCAGTATGACCCCGAACAAGCCAGGTACGATATAGTTGACGCTCTTGAGCGGCGCGTTGAACCACACGCGGCTTTCCACCGTGATGGGGACGGAAGCGTGGTGTGTCCGCTCCAGGTTATAGTCCTGGATGATGGCGGCGGCATACCCCGCGATCACCATGGCCGTCGCTGAAAACGAACCGTCGACCAGCGTCTGCACCATGGCCCTCTCGCCGGCCGCGATCTGCTCGGAAAAATCGGGTGGGATCACCAGTACCAAGCGCGCCTTACCCCCGTCCAGCAGTGGTCCGATCTCCGCGTCCGCGCGGATGTCGTGCGCGCGGCGGAAATAGCCCGAATGCGGAAAGGCGTCGATCAACGCGCGACTCGCCGCACTGTCGTCTTGGTCATAGACCGCGAGCGTGGCGTCCTTAACGTCGAGCGAGAGCGCCGAGCCGTACATATACAACATGATGAGCGGCAGCGCGGCGGCCACCCCGATGGTCACCGGGTCGCGGCGGATCTCGCGCACCTCTTTCCAAATGACAGCGCCGATCAGGCTTCTCATGCCGCCCCCTTGCCCGCGGCTTGGGCCGCTTCGAGGCGAGCCTGCTCCATTTCGATGAACGCGATGAACACATCCTCGATGCTCAAGGACACGCGTTCGACCCGGTGGACTCGATGGCCTTCCCGCTGGAGGCGATCGATGATCTGCGGCCGCGCGGCCTCCGCGTCGTCCACCAAGAGATGCAGCCGGTCGCCAAAGAACGAAGCCCGGATCCCTTCCACGCCCTGATACATGGCCAGGGCCTGGATCGGCTGATCGCACTCCAGCTCGAGCATCTCGCCGGCGCGCATGCCGCTTCGTAGATCCTGCGGCGAGCCCAGGGCGATCAGGCGCCCGTAGTAGAGCAGCCCGAGAGTGTGGCAGTGCTCCGCTTCGTCCATGTAATGCGTGGTCACGAACACCGTGACTCCCTGCTCGGACAAGTTGTAGATCAACTCCCAGAAGCGCCGCCGCGACAAGGGATCGACGCCAGCGGTGGGTTCGTCCAGAAAAATCACTTCCGGTTCGTGCAGGACCGCACACGCCAAGGCGAGGCGCTGTTTAAAACCGCCGGAAAGACTGCGCGTCATCCGCCCTTCCTGTCCGTTCAGCCCTGCCAACATCAACGCCCAGTCACGCCGCGCCGGGAGTTTTGAGGACGATACGCCGTAAGCGCCGGCGAAAAACGCGATGTTCTCGCCCACCGTCAGATCCTCATATAGCGAAAAGTGCTGCGACATGTAGCCAATGCGCGCTTTTACCGCGTGGGCCTCTCGCCCCACGTCATACCCTGCCACCATTCCCTTGCCGCTGGTCGGCGCGAGCAGGCCGCACAGGATGCGGATGGTGGTGGTCTTGCCCGACCCGTTGGGACCCAGAAAGCCGAAGATCTCCCCGCGCCGCACCGACAAACTGAGCCGGTCTACCGCGGTGAAGTTGCCGAAACGGATCGTGAGATCCTCCGCCTGCACCGCGATCTCCGCGCCGGTCCTGGCGGAGACCGCGACCGGAGACGGCGGAGACACCGGCGCGGCCTCCGCCAGACGCCTGACGAACACGTCCTCCAGGCTGGGACTGACCGGACGGATCTGCGCGACCGTCACGCCGCGCGAGACGAGCAGGTCCTGTAATGACGTGACCGACACGGTCTCCTCTTCTTGGTGCAGGTGCAGGGTTTCGCCGAACACATAGGGCCGCGCCTTCGGGAGGGCTTCCTGCAGGACTGCGAGCGCCTGGCGCTGCGGGCGCGCGCTCAGCTCGATCATGCGCCCGGGCAGTTGGGCGCGCAGATGCGCGGGGGCGTCGCAGGCGATGAGCCGGCCTTCGTGCAGCAGCGCCACGCGCGTGCAGCGCTCGGCCTCGTCCATATAGGGTGTCGACACCACGATGGTGGCACCCGTGGTGAGCGCCTGACACAGGATGTTCCAGAATTCGCGGCGCGAGACCGGGTCTACGCCCGTGGTCGGCTCGTCCAGGATCAAGAGGTCGGGCTGATGGATCAGGGCGCAGCACAGCGCAAGCTTCTTCTGCATGCCGCCTGAGAGGTGGCGCGCGGCCCGGCCGCGGTGCGGCACCAGGCGGGCAAACTCAAGCAACCGCCGCGCGCGCTCGCTTCGTATCGGGTCCGGCACCCGGTGCAGATCGGCGAAGAACTCCAGGTTCTCGTCCACGGAGAGCCGTCCATACAAGCTGAAGGCCTGCGACATATAGCCGAGGCGCGCAGTGACCGCCGACGCCTCGCGCACCGTGTCGTACCCCAGCACCGTGGCCGATCCCTCGGTGGGGTCCAGGATAGCCGCGAGCATCTGCAGCACGGTGGTCTTACCGGCGCCGTCGGAACCGAGCAGACCGAACACCTCGCCGCGGCGAATCGCGAGGGACAGCCCTTGCACGGCCACTCGCTCGCGGTACCGGCGGGTGAGCGCATGAGTCTCGATCACGGGCTCCTCGTTCACGGGCCTATCGCCCCCACGGCGCATCCGGCTTCCAACGGATGAGCGCGTCGGCGGGCATGCCTGGTTTCAGAATCCCCTCGGGGTTTGTGATCTCCAGTCTGACGCTGTACACCAGGGTGACGCGCTCATCGGGCATGTGCACGTCCTTGGGCGTGAACTCGGCTTTGTTGGCGACCTCGGTCACCCTCGCCTCGAACGGCCGGTCGGGGAACGAGTCCACGTACACGCGCGCGGGATCACCCAGCTTGACCTTGCCGATGTCGCGCTCGGGCAGATAGACCCGCAGGTACGGCCGGGTCAGATCCACCAGCACCACGATCGGCTTGCCCGGGAATACGAGTTCACCGGCCTCTACCGCCTTGGTCACAACCGTGCCGGCCACGGGCGCAATGATGCGCCTCTCGGTCGCGGCGACTTGCGCTTCATCCCGCGCGGCGCTTGCGGTGGTGACCTCCGCCCGGGCTGCAGCCAAGAGTTCGCGGGCGGCCGTCACTTCCCCTTCCGCCGCACGCACGGCGTTTTCCGACTGGTCCAACTCCTGCGTGGAGATGGCGCCCTCATGCAACAGCGCCTGGTACCGGCGGTGGTCGGTTCTCGCTTTGTCGGCATGATGTTCAACGGTTGCAAGGCGCGCGGACACCTGTTTGACTTGTTTCTCAGCGGCCAGCAACCGGCCGTTGGCCTGCGCCAAGCGGGCCTCGATCTCCTCGGCCGACAGCTCCCCGATCAGCGCGCCCGGCTCCACACGGTTGCCCTCCGCGACCGTCAACGCAGTGAGACGGCCCGACACCTTGCTGCTCACCGTGACCTCCGTGCCCTCGATACGGCCATAGCCTTCCAGGATGCCTTCCGGCAAACCCGACGGCGCGAACCAGCGCCACGCAAGCCAAGTCGCGCCGGCCGCCACCAGCAACAGCCCCACCGCCCACATCCCTCGTTGCGTTTTCCCCGTCACGGTTCGTCTCCTTCCATCCCTCCGGTTGGCGCGGTCGCTGGACATCCCACCGCCCGATCGAGTTCGGCCACGGCGAGTTCGTGTCGATAGAGGGCGGACAGCTCGTTGACCCGGGCTTGAGTGAGCGCGACCTGACTGTCCGTCACATCGAGCTGCGTGCCCAGGCCCTGCTCATAGCGCCGGCGCGCGATGCGCAGCGCTTTCTCCGCCTGAACGACATTTTGCGCTTGCGAGCGCACGAGTTCATCGGCTTCTTTGATTCGCAGGAAGGCCTGGCGCGTCTCCAACCGAACCTGCTGTTCCACGTCGTGAAGTTGGGCCTCTGCACCCGCGGATTCCGCTTGAAATCTGGCGACCCGCCCGCGGGTCTCGAATCCGGAGAACAGCGGCAAGGCCACGTTGACGCCCGCCATCCAGTTCCAGCGTAGATCCTCCGACGGCGCCATGAAGTACTCAGGCGACGTGCCGAAGTAGTTCGCGGAAAGCGCCACCGTCGGTTTGTCACCGGCCCGCGCGATCCTGGTCTGCGTGTCGGCAAGCCGAACCGCCGCTCGGGCCGCCGCCACTTCGGCCCGGCAGGCGTGAGCGGCCGCCTCCGCAGCCGCTTCGGCGCCCGCAAACGGGACCGGTCGTTGCCGCAGTTCGCCGACCGCGGTGACGGCGCTGTGAAGGTCCACACCCACGGCTTTCTTCAAGTGCTCCTCCGCTGTCGCCAACTGATTCTCCGCCTCGATCAGCGGCGGCCGCGCGTTCGCCACCTCCACCTCCGCCCGCAGCGCATCGAACTCGGCCGCCGTCCCTTGCCGGAATTTCGCCTGCGTCGTGGCCAGGTGCTCCTGCAGCAGGTTCAACGCATCCCGTCTGACCCTGACCAGTTCACGCGCAAAGAGCACGCCGTAAAACGCGTTCTTCACCTGCGCCGCCACCTCGCGGCTCAAGGCCCGCAGCCGCTCGTTGGCGTCAACCTGGGTGAGCCGCGCCGCTTCAATACCACCCTGGATCCGGCCGCCGGCGTACAGGGTCTGCGTCGCCCCCAACGTGATAAACCTCATGTCCTCACTCCCGATCCGGGTACTGACAGGACCCAGCGTCAGGGTGGGTGGAGATTCCAAGTGGAACGCACCGGCACTGGCGTCGAGCTGCGGGTACAGGCCGGAACGCATCTCCACGATGCCGCCGCCGGCAGCGCGCACCTTCTCACGAGCCGCAGCCAGTTGCGGGTTGTGCTCCTCGGCCAGGTGGAGGCTCTGCTCCAGGGTGAGAGCCTCGACGAGAGGCGCTTCCCCTCCGGCTCCGAGAGCAAGCCCGCCGCCTCCCTCCAGCGTGGCCAGAACGAGTACGAGACACGGACACATCTTGCGCCACTGACGTCGGTCGGTCGAGATTGCAGTGAGCCAACGCACGTTCATCGCTCCTTCTCCGGTTGCAGCCCGTTATGGAATCAGTCGACCGTTCCCGACTGACGGAACGTCAGATCGGCGATATAACTGACGGCTTCCTGACCTGTTTGGTCCGTGTCGTTGAGGATGCCGATCTTCACGAGGCGCCGAGGTTCTTCCCCGTACAGCGCCTGAAATTCCCGATACAGGTTTCTCTGATAGGACAACCATCTGCCAAGATTCGTGCTGCCACCCTCCACGACCACCAATTTCTGCCCGGACTTTCCCGGATCGTCGATCACATCACCGGCTCGAAGATGGCCGCTCCAGAGATACTCGATAAACCGACTCCCCATCGGATGCCCATGAACGCGATCGAGATAGAGAAACCGCTTCAACCGAAACCATAAGGATTGCTGAGATTCATCAGGGGCAAAGACGAACAGCAGTCTGATCGGATGGTCATCGCCTGATTTCGTCGTCTCGTCATTGCCTTGGAGAATATTGTTCACCCTCCACTTCCACATCACGATCGGGTAAGCCCGGATATCGATATCAACCCACTTCTCGAGAAAGGTCAGCGCGCCTTTGGAGCGAAGTTTCACGGCCGGCAACCCACTCTCGACGTTCCACGCTGCGCTGGCTCCTCTCGGAAAGCCGAACCACTTGCGCAATGTCCAGTCCGAGGGTACCTGACCTTCCTGGTAACCCTTGAATGAGAGGCCGAGGTCGATGGTGTCGGTCTCGTCGTCCGCCCGGACTAACGCACACGAAACGAGGATAGCGACAGAAATCAACATAAGAGAAAGAGATGCCCTTCTCTTCATCGCTGGCCAATCGGCAAAACCCTGATGAGCACCTTCGATAACCGTGATCCGCTACCGAACGAGGCGGCGCCCCGCCATGGCTTCCAGCCTCGCGACCCGTTCGGCCATCGGGGGATGGGTCGAGAACAGCGTGGCCCATCCGCCCCTGCGCAAGGGGTTGACGATGAACAGGTGCGCCGTGCCGGGATTGGCGTCGAGCGGGATCCGCCGATTGCCCGCCTCCAGCTTGCGCAGGGCAGAAGCCAGGCTCAGTGGGTCGGTCAGGGCCGCGCCGCCCTCATCGGCGTGGTACTCTCGCCCGCGCGAGATCGCCAACTGCACCAGCATCGCCGCAAGCGGCGCGACGATGATCGCCACGATGACCGAGACGAGCTGGAGCGGATTCGCGCCACGATCTCGATCATGGCCCCCAAACATCAGGCCCCACTGCGCCCAGTAGGTGAGATAACTGATCGCCCCCGCGATCGTCGCCGCGACGGTGCTGATCAGGATGTCGCGATGCAGCACGTGGGCGAGTTCATGGGCCAAAACACCCTCCAATTCCTCTTCAGTCAGGATCGCTTCGATACCGGAGGTGACCGCCACTGCGGCGTGCGAGGGATTGCGCCCCGTTGCGAAGGCGTTCGGCGTGGGATGTTGGATCCGGTAGAGGGAGGGCATCGGGATCCCGGCTTTGCGCGCCAAGCCCCGCACGATCCGATGCAGCTCCGGCGCCTCACCCTCGGAAACCGGTTTGGCGCGGTACATCGCCAGCACGATCTTGTCGGAGAACCAATAAGCCACCACGTTCATGAGCAGCGCAAGGATCAGCGCGAAGGTGGCGCCTCCCTGCCCGCCGATCAGTCCCCCCGCCACGACCAGAATGCCGGCCAGCAACGCCAGCAGGATGCCTGTCTTGAACGCGTTCATGTTTCTCACCTCCTTGACACGTGGCTCTGGAAACCGGATCGGATCTTCGTCCTATCGGGCCAGAGCCTTCTCCGCGTTGGCGATCGCGAGCATGGTCTTCATGACCGCATCCGGGTTGAGCGAGATGCTGTCGATCCCCTGCTCGACCAGGAACCGGGCAAACTCCGGGTAGTCGCTGGGCGCCTGGCCGCAGATGCCGATCTTGCGGCCCTTGGCCTTGGCGGCTTTGATCACGGCCGCGATCATGGATTTCACCGCCTCGTTGCGCTCATCAAAGAGGTGCGCCACAATCTCGGAATCCCGGTCCACGCCGAGGATCAATTGGGTCAGGTCATTGGAGCCGATCGAAAACCCGTCAAACAGCTCGGCGAACCCGTCGGCCAGGATCACGTTGCTCGGGATCTCGCACATGACGTAGACCTCCAAACCCTTCTCTCCCCGCTTCAGGCCGTGTTGTTCCATCTCGGCCTGTACGAGCCGCCCTTCATCGAGGGTGCGGCAAAACGGAATCATGAGTTTCACGTTGGTCAACCCCATGTCCTCCCGCACCTTCTTCATGGCGCGGCACTCCAGGGCGAAGCCGGCCCGGTAGCGCGGGTCGTAGTAGCGCGAGGCGCCGCGAAATCCCAGCATCGGGTTTTCTTCGGACGGCTCGTATTGTTTGCCGCCGACGAGGTTGGCGTATTCGTTGGTTTTGAAATCGCTCAGCCGCACGATCACGTCTTTGGGATAGAACGCGGCCGCGATCATCGCCACCCCTTGGGCGAGCTTGTCCACGAAGAACTGCGGCTTGTCGGCGTAGCCCCGCGTCAGGCGATCGATCTCGGCTTTAAGTGACGGGTCCTCCAGCCGGTCATAGTCCAACAAGGCCATGGGATGAGCCTTGATATAGGTGGTAATAATGAACTCCTCCCGGGCCAGGCCCACGCCGCTGTTCGGGATGAACGACAGCGCAAACGCTTCTTCGGGATTGCCGACGTTCATCATCACCTGCGTCAGGGGACGGGCAAGCTCGGTGAGGTTCACCCGCTCCACTTCGAACGGAAGTTTCCCGTCGTAGACAAAACCGGTGTCCCCCTCGGCGCACGACACCGTCACGAGCTGGCCGTCGGTGAGCCGTTCGGTCGCCAGCTCGGTTCCCACCACCGCGGGCAGGCCCAGTTCACGGCTGACGATGGCGGCATGGCACGTCCGGCCGCCCCGGTTGGTCACGATCGCGGCCGCCTTTTTCATGACCGGCTCCCAGTCGGGGTCGGTCTTGTCCGTGACGAGCACCTCGCCTTCTTTGAACTGGTGCAGATATTGAGCGCTCTTGATGACCCGCACGGGGCCCTGGCTGATCTTGTCGCCGACGCTGCGGCCCCTCACCAGAATCGGTCCGCGCTGTAGCAGGTGATAGGTCTCCAGGACGTCGCGCGTTTTTAGCGACTGAACGGTTTCTGGACGCGCCTGAACGATGAAGATCTCTCCGGTCCGGCCATCCTTGGCCCACTCCATATCCATCGGACTGGGCCGGCCTTTTTTGGCGCTGTAGTGATCTTCGATCACGCACGCCCACCGCGCCAATGTGAGCATCTCGTCGTCCGTGAGGGCAAAGCGGGCCCGGTCATCCGGCGGCACCGGGACGTTCTTGACCATCTTGCTGCCCCCCACGTCGTAGACCAATTTGAATTCCTTGCTGCCGAGGATCTTTTGCAGGATCGGGCGAAAACCCTGCTTGAGCGTCGGCTTGAAGACGTAGTACTCGTCCGGATTGACCGACCCTTGAACCACGTTTTCCCCCAGCCCGTAGGCTGCGTTGATGAGCACGGCGTCCTGGAAGCCGGTCTCGGTATCGATCGAGAACATGACTCCTGAAGTGGCCAGATCCGAGCGGACCATGCGCTGCACCCCGATCGACAGGGCGATTCTGAAGTGATCGAATCCCTTGTCGGTCCGATACGAGATGGCTCGATCGGTGAAGAGCGAGGCAAAGCAGCGCCGGCAGGCATCGAGCAATGCCACGTGTCCCTGGACGTTGAGGTAGGTTTCCTGCTGCCCGGCAAAGCTGGCATCGGGCAGATCCTCCGCGGTCGCGCTGCTGCGCACCGCGACATCCACGGGCTCATGGCCGCTGTCCCCCAAGCGGTCGTACGCGTGCGTGATGGCCCGTTCAAGGTCAGCGGGAAGGCTTGCAGATAGAATGGCCTGTCGGACTTGGCGGCCCCGTTGGCGGAGATTTTCCACGTCGCGGGTGTCGAGCCCCTTCAGAATGTGTTGAAGCCGGCTCTCCAGTCCGGCGTCCCGCAGATAGTGCCGGTAGGCCTCGGCCGTGATGGCAAATCCGTTCGGGACCTTGACCCCGGATGCGGCCAGCTCCCGGTACATCTCACCGAGGGAGGCGTTCTTGCCTCCGACCAGCGGGATGTCACCGATCCCGATCTCCTCGAACCATCGGACAAACGCGGCGTGTTGCATCATGGCCTCCGCTCCTTTGCTCAGGAACCCTTTAATCCCTCGGGCTTCGCGGTGAGAAATTCCTTGACGATTCCCAGGGAGTGGTCCGTCTTCGTGATGGATCTCATCGCGTCTTTCTCAATTCCGGTCAGGGCCCGAATGGCATCGATCGTCTCCGGGATCACGATCGCCTGGTTGTCCACCTGATAGGCGTAATAGGCCTCGTTGCCGGTCACGGTCAACACGTCTTCCCAAAGCGCCACCTCCCACATATCGCTCCGGGGTCGCCCCAGGTCGGACATCAGTTCCTTGGTGCTGTTCAGGGCCTCGACCCCGTCGCTCATCCGGATCGCCGCGATTCTCGGCGCGGCGTGGAACGCCGAGAGCACCTCGTCTTTGGTTGAGGGCCGAGTCAGTTCCACCCACCACGTGTGGAGGTGGCTGATGTTCATGGGGCCTTTGACGGCGATCGTCACCACATCCAGCTCGGGATCCACTGTGCGGGCGTCCGGCCCCTGATGGCTGGGGATCACGTGCTCGGGAACGACCGTATTCAGAATCCCCTCCTTGTGTCCCTCCCAGGGATCGGAAGCCCGCCGAATCAGCGTGCCCCTTGCCCGTTTCAGTAGCCCGGCCTTCTTCAGCGCGCCCAGCGTGCGAACGATCGAGGTCGTGTTGCACGATACCACCCGCGTCGTCTGGCGACCGAGCGCGGTCTCATAGTTGGCCTGGGCTACGAACGAGTGGCCGGTCAGATCGTGCGATTCGCCGCCCTGAAAAATGGCCTTCACGACGGCGCGTTCGTATCGGGCCTTGTTGGCCTTCGCGATCTTTTTGGGCGTGCAATCCACGACAACGTCCACCCGCGCCAACAGATCGTCGAGCGATCCGGCAACCGGGATGCCCGCCGCGCGCATCTCCGGAATCTTCTCCGGCGCCGCGGCATACACGTCGACATCCAACACCGCCGCGGTCTTGATGCGATAGTCAGTGACCACGTCGGCGACACCGACTAGAGTCATATCGTCTTGCCGCCTCACCGCATCGGCCACGCGTTTGCCGATGACTCCGTAGCCATTGACGGCTACGTTGATCGTTTTCATGTGTCTCCTCCTTGGCTTCGAACGGTCAGCACCGGGCATGGCGCCAGTCGGACGACGCGCTCTGCCACGCTTCCCAACAGCACGTGGCGCATGCCGGTTCGGCCATGGGTTCCGATGACGATCAGATCAGCGTGGGACTCTTCTGCAGCCTTGACGATCTGGTCGTAGGGCACGCCCTGGGTCAACTGACTTTCAGCCACGACGCCTCTCTTTTGGGCGTCGTGAACCAGTCCGTCCAGCATGGGCTGGATGGTGGCTTGCACGCGGGCGGAGACCTCTGTTGTCCACTGCACCGATTCGGCCACGACGTAACTCACGGTGTCGATCACATGAATCAAGACGATCTTGGCATCGAACGTCTTGGCCAACATCTCGGCGTAGCTCAGGGCCTGCCGGGAATACTCGGAGAAATCGGTTGGAACCAGGATCGTCGTGATCGCACGCTTCGCCGTTCTGACCTTGGACATCACTCCCTCCTTGGATCGGTTGGATCGACATGGGGGGGGGCTTCGCCTCCCCAAACATCATCAGATCACGCGGTTTCGCGACGTCCCTTCGAGAAACCCGGAAATGTTGTCCATCGTGGTGGTCAGGATCCGCTCCACGGCCTCGCGGCTGTTAAAGGCGATATGCGGCGTGATCAGGACATCGTCCCGCTTTAACAGGATGTGATTCCGGACCACGGACCGCAGCCGTTCTTCATCGAAGCGCTTGGAGAGCAATTCCCGCTCCTCACGGATCGCCTCTTCCTCCTCCAGGACATCCAGCCCCGCCCCTCCGACGATCTTCTCCTCCAACGCCCAGAGCAGGGCGTCGGTGTCGATCAGCGCGCCGCGGGCGGTGTTGATCACGAGCACACCGGGCTTCATCGCCTCGAACGCCCGTTTCCCGATAAGATGTTTGGATCCCGGAGTCAGCGGACAGTGCAGGCTGATCACGTCCGCGCGCCTGAGCAGGTCCTCGATGCTCGTGTACTCGAAACCAAGCAATGTGCTGAGATCCTGATCAGGACGGGCATCGTGTGCGATGACTTGCATCTGAAACCCCTTGGCGATTCGGATCACGTGCCGTCCAATCCGCCCGGTCCCGATGACTCCCAGGGTCTTGCCCATGAGATCGAAACCCTGCAGGCCTCGAAACGAAAAGTCGCCTTGCAGCGTCCGCGAACGGGCCTGATAGATCTTGCGCGAAAGCGACAGAATCAGGGCAAAGGCATGTTCCGCCACGGTGTTGGCCCCGTAGGTCGGGACGTGGCTCACCACGATCCCACGCCGCCGGCAGAATTCCGTATCGACGTGGTCGTATCCGGTTGATCGGGTCGCGATCATCTTCAGAGCAGGCAACCGCCCCAGCAGAACGGCGTCCAGATCCGAGTAAATAAAAACGGAGAGGATTTGCGCGTCATCGACCTTTGTCAGCTCAATGCGGTCGGCCTCATCAGGGTAGAATCGGGCCTGCCAGGATTGAGGACAGCGTGTCATGAGATACTCCTGTTCCCAGGGTTCCACTTCTAAGAACACGATGGACGGCACCGCGCGCCCTGCTCCTTTCACCTACTCACCTCGCAGCCTTCCATTGAAGGCTATTTGGGCTTCCCCTCTGGCATCATCCCCTGCTCTCGCATCATGGTTTGGTGCTGCTCTCGCATGTGGTCCATCCGTTTCATCATCTCGCCCATCTCACCCTTTGCCTTTGGGTCCTGGGCCATATTCTGCATCTGCCGCATCATCGTCTGCATCATCTCCATCATCTGCCCCATCTCTTGCATCATCTGCATTTGGCCCGGGGCCGCGCCTTTCATCTCCATCTGGCCACCCTTTGTCATTCCGTCACCCATCGTCTGGGCGGAGACAACCGGACTGACCGTTAGGGCAAAACCGAATACCGCCATCGCTAGGAATCGAGCCTTCATGTGTGCCTCCCTTTTTGATGAGATCTATTCATGCTTGATTAATCGTCGCCCCTTACTGTTCGTGGTGGCGACCGCGTGCCGCTCATCGACCTACATACCGCCAACTGGTTCCTTCACCCTATCGCGCTCACCTCCTTTCTCAGTCGTATCAGCATTTCCCTCCGGAATTCTCTGCGCAGAGCCGCGGCGACAATCGGCGTACCGGCTGACGGCGCGCGGTTTAGTCCCGTGCCACCCGAACGGTGTACGGCCGCTGCGCGCAACAGAGTCGTTCTCCAGAGCAGTCCTTCTCGGCGCATCGGAACACGAAGCGAATCTGCTTCACGTCGTCGGGAAACGGCCCCAACGTATGCCGGTACCGGCGGACACCCGCCATGACCCCGCCGACCGCAGCGAGCTCGGCGCGCCGCTGAGTCTCCTCGCCGTCGGCCGCCCATGTCAGCACGCCGCGACAGTGGGTCTGAATCGCTAGTCGATCGGACGGCTCGATCACCCCAATCGGATGCTCGAACGACCAGATCACGATTCGCGGCACGAGGCGCTGCGACAGACGGCGCGGCGGCGTGCGGTCCATCCCGCGATAGACCTGTTTCAAGTGACCTCTGAACAGGTCGTCGAACTCGCTGTCGTGTTCCGCGCTTTGGTCATCGCCATACCACCAGAACCAGTCGGACCCTTCAGCCGCATAGAGCGACTCGAACGAGACCGGGTCGCGCTCCGGGGTTGCGCCGCGTGTCGACAGCTCCCCCCTGGCCTCCCCCAGGAGTTCCCACGCCCGGTTTTCCTCCGGTTCCCCGATCCACGTCCCCAGGTCCACCCCGGGGCGAGAGCCCAGCTCGTCGATCCAACTCCCGCAAAACAGGTCGTACACCTTCTCGTGCGACGATGGGGGATGCGGGACCACGCGCCGCGCTGGCTTTCCTTCCAGAAACTCGGCAAAGGTCACCGTTCTGATCTCGGGATCGGCACCAAGCCGCCGGTAGAGCGCGTGCAGGAACGGCCGCGCCGACTCGCGATAGGCACTCCAGGCATTTTCGCCGTCGAGAATGACGGACAGTATCCGATTCGTCGGATCAGCGACCCGATACGCGAAGCGAGCCTTGATTTCCGTGATGAAATCCGCCGCTGCGCGTTCGGCGTCGTCGTAGGCCTGGTAGTGAAACCCGATCCGATCGGACAGCTCCGTGTCGCGAAAGAAGATCGAAACGCCGTGTCCGTCATCCCCGGCTCGGTAGGGCCGACAGAGCACGTTGGGATCCTCGACCCGGTAGCCCCACCGCCCTGATCGTTGGAGTACCCCGCGGTCCGTGGCAATCCACGCGATCCCCGCTTCTTCAAACAGACCGACCGCCGAGGAACTGACCGCGCCTTCCGCCGGCCACATCCCTCTGGGTGAACGGCCGAACTTCGCCCGGTAATACTCGACCGCCAACCGCACCTGCGCTCGCGCGTCTTCGGGATGGGAAAACCGCGCGGGATGCGCACTCCCCTCGCGGTCGATCGTGGCCTGATCGGAGTCATACACGAGGGGCAGAATCGGATGGTAAAACGGCGTGGTCGAGACCTCGATCTGGCCCCGATCCTGGAGCGTTCGGTGGATTGGCACGATGTTCCGCATGATGGTGTACTGCTGGGCGACCATCTGGTCGATGTCCTCAGCGGTAAACCCAGCGCCCTTCTCACAGAACCGCCGGATGGACACGGTTGAGCCGTCAGGCATAGTTGCATCTTGCTCCTGAAGCTCCGGCGCAAACCAACACAGGTTGAACCACATCTTCAGGTCGTCGAGATCCTGAGTAGAGAACACCCCGCCGTCGATCTGTTGTTGGAACAGCGCGTAGTACCTCGGATATGGAAAGATCTGGTTGTGCCAGTGTGCCTCGAAGAAATGCTCCAGAATGAAGGTCTTCTCCTCGCCGGTCAGCTTCTTGGACGGCTTGAGAGTAAGGGCCAGCGCCCGATCCGTTGCGTTCCGCTCCACGTAATCTTCGATCTGCCACAGCAGTGACGGCACCAAGTTGATCGTCAGATGCACCTCCGGATGCTCCCCCACCAGCGCCGCCATGGCATAGTAATCACGGATCGCGTGCAGCCGGACCCAGGGAAGCCGATAGCTGCCTTGCGGGCGCTTACTCGCCAGGTCCTTGTAAAGCGGCTGGTGCATGTGCCACAGCAATGCGAGATGGAGTTTTGGACCGACAACAAACGCGAACTCCTCGCTCGCGACTTCCGCGTCACCGGACCGACCATGGACGCGGTACCACACTCGATCGCCGTCTGCAAACGGGCCGAGCGACGCCGACCAGTAGCTGTTGCTATCCTGGTTGAACCGCCACAGCGCCGACACTTGGTTCTCACTCTGGGCTCCGTCGGCGCGTTCGACCTGGCAGGTGACCCACACGGCCTGGCCCGGTTCGACGGGATAAGTGCCGACGGTGAGTTCCACCTGCTCTCCAGGACTCGGATTCCGGGGAGTGCGTTGGGCATCGACGGTGAGGTGCCAGATCTGCATCGCGTTCCCCGAGAGTGACTCAGAACCAGAGCCGGACGCCGGTCACGAACGTCAGATCGTCGACGTCCTCGCCGGAACGTCGCGCGATATCAGCCGTGGGGCCGATCTTGCTTTCCCAGGAAATGCCGAAATACGGGGCGATCTCGCGGACGATCTCGTACCGGAGTCGCAGCCCCAGCTCGGCCTCGCTCAAGCCGGACCCAATACCCAGTTCCTCCACGTCCTGGACGGCAAAGTTGAGTTCCGCCGACGGTTTGGCGATGAGCCGCTGCGTGAGAAGCAGCTCGTACTCCGCCTCGAGGCGCGCCGACGCGTCGCCTTTGTTGCTGACGAACGCCGCCGCATCCACCTCGAAGAAATACGGCGCCAGCCCTTGGATCCCGATGACGGCGTAATCGCGCGAGGGGTTGGGTTTGACATCGTAGCGCGCCCCCATCTGCAGGTCCCAGAACGCGGCGATGGTCCGGCTGTAGAGGAGTTGCATCTCGGCGCGTTCCATGGCGCCATTGACCACGTCGTCGCCCCGCGTCTTGAACCAGACCTTGTCGTAGTCTCCACCGATCCAGCCTTGCGCCTCCCAACTGAACGTGTCCTCTCCGTTACTCACGCGGTATTCGAGCTGATCGGCCTCGAGGAACGTCAGGAGGCCCGACCCTTCGGCCGCTGCCGGCTCCGATCGCCCCGCCAGCGCGATCGCGGTAAGGAGAAGTACGGCCGCAAGCCGCGGACTGCCCATGGACACCGAGCCCTCGCTCCTCATTAGCGCGCCTCCGCGGCGTGGTCGGCCACCACCGCGTTCACCATCATGCCGGCGGCCATGTGGTAGCCCAGGTGGCAGTGAAACGGCCACGTGCCCAGCGCGTCTGCCGTCATCAGGAACGACAGTCGCTCACCCGGCTTCACGTTGATCGTGAACTTCCGCGGGTTGTGGTCGCCGTTCCCGTTGTCGAGTTCCATCCACATCCCGTGCAGGTGCAGGGGGTGCTCCATCATGGTGTCGTTCACCAACACGACGCGCAGCCGTTCCCCATACCGCATCCGAATCGGTTCGGACTCCGAGTACTTCTTTCCGTTGAATCCCCAGATATAGCGATCCATGTTCCCGGTGAGGTGCAGTTCGATCTCTCGTTCGGGAGCCCGGCGATCGTCGCGCGTCGAGCGGGCCCGCAGGTCGGTGTAGGCGAGCACGCGCGTCCCCGTGTGCTCGAGACCGGCACCGGGCTCGTGGAGCCGGCTTCTCGGCATCATCGCCACCGTGGAGTTGCCCTTGCCGTGCGTGTCCGGCCCGTGCATCACCATGGGTGTCTCATCAGAGGCCATACCGGGCATGGCCTCCATTTTCCCCTCTCCCATCGCGCCGTGATCCATGCCCGGCATGGCAGCCTCGTCCGCCTCCACTGGTTTCTCCATCTCCATCCCCTTCGCCCCATCGGCCATCCCCATGTCGGCCATGGTGCGGATCGGCCGCGGCCGCATCGAAGGAATCGGCGCGGACACCCCCTCGTGGAGGGCCAGCGTTCCCCGGGCGTAGCCGCTGCGGTCCATGGCCTCGGCAAAGATCGTGTAGGCCCGATCCTCCCGTGGCTCCACAATCACGTCATATGTCTCTGAGACCGCGATGCGGAACTCATCGACCGTCACAGGCACGAGGTCCTGGCCATCGGCCTGCACCACCTCCATTTGCAGCCCGGGGATGCGGAGGTCGAAGTACGTCATGGACGCGGCGTTGATGAACCGCAGGCGGACCCGCTCCCCTGGCTTGAAGAGCGCGGTCCAGTTCGCCTGGGGTGGCTGGCCGTTCACGAGAAACGAGTAGGTGTAGCCGGTGACGTCGGAGATGTCCGTGGGGTCCATCCGCATGCGGCCCCACGCCAGCCGGTCGGACATCGTGGCGCGCCAGCCGATCCGTTCAACGTCCCGGAAGAAGTCCGAGACCGTCAGCTTGTTGAAGTTGTAGTACCCGCTCTGCTTCTTGAGCTTGGCCAGAACGCGGCCTGGATGCTCGTCGGTCCAGTCGGAAAGCATGACCACGTATTCACGGTCGTATCGAAACGGCTCGGGCTTGACTGGGTCGATGAGCAGGGGGCTGTACATCCCGGATTGTTCCTGCAGGCCGGAGTGGCTGTGATACCAGTACGTGCCGCTCTGCTTGACTGTGAAGCGATAGGTGAACGTCCCACCGGGATGGATGTGCTCGAACCCGATGCCGGGCACGCCGTCCATGGTGTTCGGAACAATGATGCCGTGCCAATGGATGGAGGTCGGCTCCTTGAGCCGGTTGGTCACATGAAGGGTCACCTCCTCGCCCTCGCGCCACCGGAGCGCGGGACCGGGCACTGCTCCGTTGATCGTGATGGCCGTGCGCTCCCGCCCCGTGATGTTGACGACCTTCTGGTCGATTTCCAAGTCATACGTTCCAGCAACTGCTGGCGTGGCCATCGTTGCGGCCACGACCCCTAGAACCACAGTCCCTATGCGTTTCATGACATCTCCTCAGTCTGATGACGGCCACTGCCAGTTCCGCACCTCGGGCATGTCCTGGCCGTAGCGCTCAATGTACTCGCGGTGCTCGGCCCGCTTGTCGTGCATCAACTGCTTGACGTGCGCGGCGCGGGAATCGAGACTCGGCACGCGGTCGATCACGTCCATGACGAGATGAAACCGATCCAGATCGTTGCGTACCGCCATGTCGAATGGTGTGGTGGTGGTCCCTTCCTCCTTATAACCTCGCACGTGCAGGTTTTTATGGTTGGTGCGGCGATAAGTCAGTCGATGGATCAGCCAGGGATAGCCGTGGTAGGCGAAGACGATCGGCTTGTCGGTGGTGAACAAGGCGTCGAACTCGCTGTCCGCGAGCCCGTGCGGGTGTTCTTCGCGCGGCTGCAGGGTCATCAGGTCCACGACGTTCACCACCCGCACCTTGAGGGCCGGCAGGTGGCGTCGCAGCAGATCCACGGCGGCGAGGATCTCAATCGTGGGCACGTCGCCGGCGCAGGCCAGGACCACGTCCGGCTCGCCGCCCTGATCGCTGCTCGCCCACTCCCAGATGCCGATTCCAACCGAGCAGTGCTTGATGGCGGCGACCATGTCCAGCCACTGGGGTTGCGGCTGCTTGCCGGCGACGATGACGTTGACGAGGTCGCGCGAGCGCAGGCACGTATCCGTGACGCACAGCAGCGTGTTCGCGTCCGGGGGCAGATAGACCCGAATAATGTTGGCTTTCTTGTTCATGACCAGATCAATGAATCCGGGGTCTTGATGGGAAAATCCGTTGTGATCCTGGCGCCAGACGTGTGAGGTCAGCAAATAGTTGAGCGAGGCGATCGGCCGGCGCCACGGGATCTCCTTACTGACCTTGAGCCACTTGGCGTGCTGGTTGAACATCGAATCCACGATGTGGATGAAAGCCTCGTAACAGGAAAACACCCCATGACGGCCGGTCAGCAGGTATCCTTCCAGCCAGCCCTGGCAGGTGTGCTCGGAGAGAATTTCCATGACGCGCCCATCGGGCGCCAAGTGGTCGTCCTCCGGCACGCGCTCGGCTATCCAGGCGCGGTCGGTGACCTCGAAGAGCGCATCAAGCCGGTTCGACGTGGTCTCGTCCGGCCCAAAAACCCGGAAGTTTCGTGCCTCTGCATTGAGCTTCATGACGTCTCGCAGGAACCGGCCCATGACGCGTGTGGCCTCGGCGGTGACAGCCCCGGGCCGGGAAACGCTCACGCCATACTCGCGGAAATCCGGCAGGCGCAAATCCTTGAGCCGCGCGCCGCCGTTCGCGTGCGGGTTCGACCCCATCCGCCGGGAGCCTTTCGGGGCAAGCTCCCGCAGGACTTCCCGCGGCGCCCCGCTTGCGTCGAACAGCTCTTCCGGCCGGTAGCTCTTCATCCATTGATCGAGCAGCCGAAGATGCGCCGGATTCGTCGCCACCTCTCCGAACGGAACCTGGTGCGAACGCCAGGAACCCTCGGTTTGCTTACCGTCAACTTCCTTCGGTCCGGTCCAGCCCTTGGGGGTTTTGAGGATGATCAACGGCCAGCGCGGGCGCTCCTCGCTGCGTTCTTCGCGCGCGTGACGCTGGATCGCGCGGATCTCGGCGACCGCCGTGTCGAGCGTGGCGGCCATCTGCTGATGCATCGCATTCGGCTCCGACCCTTCGACGACGTACGGCTTGTACCCGTAGCCGACGAACAGGCTCTCCAGCTCGGCGCGCGGGATGCGGGCGAGCACCGTGGGATTGGCGATCTTGTAGCCGTTCAAATGCAGGATCGGCAGCACCGCGCCGTCTGCGGCCGGGTTCAGAAACTTGTTCGAGTGCCAGGCCGTGGCGAGCGGCCCGGTCTCGGCCTCGCCGTCGCCGACCACGCATGCCACGATGAGATCCGGATTGTCGAACGCGGCACCGTAGGCATGCGCGAGCGAGTACCCGAGCTCGCCGCCCTCGTGGATCGAGCCCGGAATCTCGGGCGTCGCGTGGCTGCCGATCCCGCCCGGGAACGAGAACTGCTTGAAGAGTCGCTTCATCCCTGAGGCATTTTGCGGCACGGCGTGGTAGTGCTCACTGTAGCTGCCCTCAAGCCACGTGTTGGCGACGAGCGCCGGGCCACCGTGGCCCGGGCCGGCGACATAGATCATGTCGAGGTCGTACTTCCTGATGATGCGGTTGAGATGGACGTAGATGAAGTTGAGCCCAGGCGTCGTTCCCCAGTGGCCCAGCAAGCGCGGCTTCACGTGCTCGATCGTAAGCGGTTCTCTTAACAGCGGATTGTCGAGCAGGTAGATCTGCCCGACCGAGAGATAGTTGGCCGCGCGCCACCACGCGTCGAGGCGGCGTACCTCCTCGGTGCTTAATGCGGCGCGGCCTGTTCCGCGCGTGTTCCCAGCCCGTTTCATCGTGGCCCCTTCGCCTTTCCGGCCGGCACAAGGGCCACCGCTTCTTCGGCGAGAATGGCGGCTTCGTCCACCGGGATCACCCACACTTGCACCCGGCTGTCCGACCGGCTGATGCAGGCTTCGGTGCCCGCTGCAGCAGAATTGACCTGCGCATCGAGCGCGACGCCCGCCCACTCCATGTTCGCGACGATGGCCTCGCGTATCTGCGGCGCGTTCTCGCCCACCCCACCCCCGAATAGCACGGCATCCGCGCCGCCCAGCGCCGCGAGATTGCCCCCCAAGTACTTGCGCGCGCGGTAACAGTAGAGATCCACCGCGAGCCGCGCGGCCGGTGTGTCGGAGGCGAGCAGCACCCGCATGTCGGCGCTCTCGCCCGAGACCCCGAGCAGACCGGACTCTTCGTTGAGGAGTCCTTCCAATCGCTCCGGCGTCATCCCCTCGTGGCGTTGCAGATAGAGCAGCAGCCCCGGGTCCAGGTCGCCGCAGCGTGTGGCCATCAGGAGCCCCTCGAGCGGCGAAAACCCCATTGAGGTATCGACCGCTCGGCCGCCGTTCACCGCCGTGATCGAGCACCCGGCGCCGAGTTGCAGCGAGATCACGCGGCCTCCTTCGGGGAGGTGTGGGCGCAGTACGCGCCAGCGCCGCCACAATGTCTGGTGTGCGATCCCGTGAAACCCGTAGCGGCGCACGCCGTGCTTCCGTGCCAGGTCGCGCGGGATCGCATAGGCGCGCGCGACCGGCGGCAGGTCCGCGTAAAACGCCGTGTCGAACACCGCCACTTGCGGCACATCCGTGCCGAAGAGGGCACGGCAGGCGCGGATCCACGCGAGCGCTACCGGGTTGTGCAGCGGGGCAAGCGGCGAGAAGCGATCGATCTCGGTCTCGACCCGGGCGTCGATCAGGCACGGCGTGACCAAACTCTCGCCGCCGTGCACCACACGGTGGGCCACTGCCCCCACCCGCCCGATACCGTACTCGTTCAGAAAGCCGTGCAACGCGGTGGCCGCCTCCACGGCGCCGCGGTAGTGGATCGCCGCCAGCGGTCTCAGCGCGCCTTCTTCGCGCCCAAAGACGGCAAGCCTGGTCGAGGAGCTCCCGGCATTTACCGTGAGCACGACCGTCGCGTCACCGACGATGTTCGCTGGCTCCATGGCCCCTAACCCGATGCCGCGGCTTGCTCATCGCAGAAGCACGACGGCCGCTTGAAGTGGTGCGCCGTGTACTCGTTCGCGAGTTGCGCGATGAGGCGCGCCGGGTCGGCCTCGTACACCAGGCGCGCGCCGGTGTCCTTGCCTCCGAAGCCTCTGACGATCTCGGGCAGATGGCCCGTGATGCCGCCGCTGCCTTCGAGCACGCCGATGAGCTTGCCTTCGTCGTACGCGATGGCGAATTCACCGAGCGTGCCGGAGCGCCCGCCCGCGATCACCACCATGTCGCTTGACCGGATATTGGTCACCTCGCGCCCCATGAGGCCGCTGCCGGTGTAGATCAACACGTCGAAGGCGTCCGACGGCGAGAGATACTTGTGCACGTGCTCGTCGAGAGAAAGCGCCGGCGAGATACCGACCGACAGGCCACCGGCCTCGCGCGCGCCAAGCGCGCAGACGTAGGGAAGTCCTGGGCACGCGCCGGTAATCAATATGAAGCCGTGCTCGGCGATCGCGCGGCCGAGGGCCCTGACCTTGCCCTCGATCTCCGGCGGCTGCGGCTCGTCGGCCGCGCCCATCATCCCGACGGTGAGGCGCATGCCCGGCGCCTTATCGAGGAAGCGCTGCGGACCGGCGATGAACTTTCCCTTACACCCCTCGGAACAGAAGTAATACGATCTCCCGCCGTGCTGCACCATGGCGTGGGCCCGGCGCGGGTCGAGCGACATCAGACAGACTGGATCGCGTTCCATGTTCAGGACTGGGCCTCCCATTTTTTCAGATGTCCTCAAAACGATTCTTCATGGCAGGGTGACGTGTTCTTGATGGTCCGGTACCTTCACCGGCCAGCCCAAACGCTCCTCAATGCGATGGCGTAGCGCATCGGCCGATGTCGGCTCGCCGTGGGTGACGAACGCCTGACGCGGCGGCGCTTCGAAGCGCCCGAGCCAGTCGAGGATTTCGGCGGAGTCGGCGTGTCCCGAGAGGTTGGGGATATTCACCACCTCGGCGCGCACCGGCACGTACTCGCCGTGGATCTTCACGGACTCGGCGCCGTTCAGCATGGCGGCACCGCGCGTGCCGCCCGCCTGGAAGCCGGCAAACAGGATCGTATTGCGGGCCTCGGGCGCGAACGCGGTGAGATGATGCAGCACCCGGCCGCCGGTCGCCATACCGCTGCCCGCGATGATGATCATCGGCCCGTGGCGCGTGTTGAGTCGCTTGGACTCTTCGACGGTGTTGACGTAGCGCGCGGCGTTGCACATGCCGTCGCACTGCGCGGGGCTTAGGCGGTGCTCGCCCCGGTGGTTGTGAAACACGCGCGTGACGTTGACCGCCATCGGGCTATTCAGATACACCGGCACGTCGGGGATGGCTTTGGCTTCCTTGAGCAGATAGATGCAATACATGAGCGCCTGGGCGCGGCCGACCGCGAAGGAGGGAACAATGACTGCCCCCCCGCGCTCGAAGGTCCGATTGCAGATCTCGGCCAGTACGCCCTGCGGGTCGCGCGGATCGTGGCGGCGATCGCCGTAGGTCGACTCAACGACGAGATAGTCCGCACGCCGCACGACCGTTGGCGGCGGCATCAAGAGGTCGTTCTGACGCCCGAGATCTCCGGAAAACAGAATCGAGGTCCCGGCGTGGCGCAGCGTCACGAGCGCCGCGCCAAGAATGTGTCCGGCTGGCGAGAGTCGCACGCTCACGCCTTCACCGAGATCGACATCCTGCTCGAAGGCGACCGGCGTGAGCCGGCGCAGCGCGTGTTTGGCGTCCTTCTCGGTGTAGAGCGGGAGCGCGGGCTTGTGTTTGGAAAAGCCCTGGCGGTTGGCGTAGGCCGCGTCCTCTTCCTGTAGCCGCCCGCTGTCCGGGAGCAGGATCCTGCACAGCTCGCGCGTGGCGCGAGTGCAGTAGATGGGGCCGGCGAAGCCGTGCTTCACCAGCAGCGGCAGGTACCCGCTGTGATCGAGGTGCGCGTGCGTGAGGACGACCGCGTCAAGCGTGGCGGGGTCCAACGGCAACGGCGCCCAGTTGCGCAATCGCAGGTGCTTGAAGCCTTGAAAGAGACCGCAGTCGACCAAGACCTTCCGGTTCCCGGCGTTCACGAGGTACTTCGATCCGGTCACGGTCCCGGCCGCTCCAAGAAAACGCAGATCCATCACATCCCCCTCACAGTTCGAGCCTCACCCACCACCATTGCGCGCCAAGGTGGCCTGCAGCCGATGAATACCGGCCAGGCGGGTGCGCTTGAGCAATAGCGCGTTGACCGCCACGAGCGCGGAGCTGCCCGACATGGCAAGGGCCGCGACCTCGGGGCTAATGACGAAGGGATAGAACACGCCCGCCGCCACGGGAAAGGCCACAATGTTGTAGGCCACCGCCCAGAACAGATTCTGGTGCATCTTGCGCAGGGTGGCGCGGGACAGGGTGATCGCGCCCACCACGTCGAACGGATCGCTCTTCATGAGCACCACGTCGGCGCTCTCCATGGCCACGTCGGTGCCGGCGCCGATGGCAAATCCCACGTCGGCCTGGGTGAGAGCCGGCGCGTCATTGATGCCATCGCCGACCATCCCGACCCTCTTGCCTTGCGCTTGCAGTTCCTTGACCTTGGCCGCCTTCTGCCCGGGCAACACGTCGGCGAGCACGATGTCGAGGCGGAGTTCGGCCGCGATACGCTCAGCGGTGCCGCGGTTGTCGCCCGTGAGCATCGCGACCTGTACTCCACGCGCCTTGAGCTCCCTCACCGTGTCGGCCGATGTCGGGCGGACCGCGTCGGCGATCGCGATCAGGCCGATGAGGCGAGCTCCGCGGGCGATATGGACTACGGTTCGGCCCGCGCCCTGAAGCTCCGCGGCCTTTCCGTCGAGTCCGATCATGTCCACGCGTTGCTCGTCCATGAGCCGGCGGTTGCCGAGGAACACGGTCTCACCGGCGACGTCAGCGCGCGCGCCCTTTCCCTCGATCACGGAAAACCCCGACGGTTTCTCAACGGCGAGTCCGACCGCTCGGCGAAGAATGGCCTGGGCGAGCGGATGATCTGTGCCTTGCTCCACCGCGGCGGCCGCTGCAAGCACCGCCGCCTCCGTCGCGCCCGGAGCCGCGACCACCTCCACGACCTCTGGTTGCCCCACGGTGAGCGTGCCGGTCTTGTCGAAAATGATGACGTCGAGCTTGGTCGCCTCCTCCAGCGCCGCGGCGTTCTTGAACAGGATCCCGTTCATCGCGCCGAGACCGGTGCCGACCATGACCGCCATGGGCGTGGCGAGGCCGAGCGCGTCCGGGCAGGCAATGACGAACACGGTGATCGTGAGCGTGAGCGCAAAGAGCACCGGCTGACCGAGGCCCCAGAACCACACGGCGAAGGTGAGGAGTCCGATGCCCAGCGCGATCACGACGAGCCACTGCGAGGCGCGGTCGGCGAGCAGTTGCGCCGGGGCCTTGGAGTTCTGCGCCTCCTGCACGAGCTTGACGATCTGCGCGAGCGCGGTGTCGGCGCCCACCTTGGTGGCGCGGTAGCGGAACGCGCCACTCTTGTTGATCGTGGCGCCGATCACGGTGCCGCCGGGCTTCTTGCCGACTGGCATGGATTCGCCGGTCAACATGGACTCGTCCACTTGGGACTCGCCTTCGAGCACCTCGCCGTCCACCGGGATCTTGTTGCCGGGGCGGATGACGACCAGATCGCCCACGAGGACCTCGGCGGTCGGGACCTCGATCTCCCGCTCCCCGCGGATCACGGTCGCCATTGGCGGGGCCAGATCGAGCAACGCGCGGATCGCCTCCGAGGCGCCGGCACGGGCGCGCATCTCCAGCCAGTGCCCGAGAAGGATGAAGACGAGCAGAACCGACACGGCTTCGTAGAACTGCGCGCCCTGGAAGACGAACGTCGCGCCGACGCTGAACAGATAACCGGTGCCCACGCTGAGCACCACCAGCACCGCCATGTTGAGTACGCCGTTTCGGAGCGCACGCCATGCCGCGACCAGAAACGGCCAGGCGGGGTACAACACCGCAGCGCTCGCGAGCAGGAACAACCACGTGTTAAGCGGAAGATCGAACGGCGGAGCGGGAGGGGTGAACATGCTTCCCATGGGGGAATACAGAAACACCGGCACGGTAAACACCAGCGCGACCCAGAAGCGGTTGCGCATGTCGCGCGCCATGGTCTGCAGGTCCATGCCGGCGCCGTGGCCCATTTCGTGCGCCATGGCCTCGGCGTGCGCAGCCGGTGCCACGGGCTCCGGGTGCTCAACGTGGGCCAGCCGCGCGCCAGGCTCCGCGCGATGGGGCTCGTGAGCGACGTGGTCTGCATGCCCCACGTGGGTGGCCGCCGCACTTCCGGGGAGCGCAACGGCTGTGGCAGGCGGATCCTCGGGCACGCACACGTGCCGCGGGAGCCGCTCGCCGGCGCAGTGGTAGCCGCACTCGTGGACCGCGGCTTTGATCGTTTTGAGGTAGGTCACGGTCTCGTCGTAGGTCACGGTCGCGCTGCCGGCCACGTAGTTGACCTCAACCCGGTGCACGCCGGACAGCCGCGCGAGCCGCTTCTCGACGCCGCGTGCGCTCAGCGCCGACACCATCCCGCCGACTTCCACGACACTCGTCTTCACGATCCGGCTCCCAGAGATGGCATCGAATTAGGGTTTCGGCACATCGCGTTCGAGACGCTGCTTGCGCTCTTCGTACTCCTGGGTCGAGATCTCGCCCGCCGCGTAGCGCCGCTGCAGCACCTGTAGCGGGGTCTCACGCATCTTGCGTCTCGGTACCGGTTCGAATAACCCGAAGAGCGCTAGGATCAAAACAACCCAGAACAGCCACCAGAACACGTGCATGCCCAAAAATCCCCAGCCGTTGAAATGCATCGTCGCCTCCTTCTCCTCTGTGAACCGCTCATGCCATTTCCCGGTCACGCCATGATCGGGAAATCATCTATCGTTTGTCGCGAATCCTTCTCCGGCGGTCGCGCGTGGCCGACCCGCCCTACCGCATATACACCTGCGTGGTGTAATGGCGCATCATGCGATGGCTGTTAAAGAAGGAGGCGTTCTTCCCGATCGCGTGTTTCATCACCGCGATCCAACCGGGACGGTCTCGGTAGTACAAGGGCAGGACCGCCTGTTCGAGCTTTCGATATAGGGCCTCCGCGTCCGCGCCGTTGGCCGACTCGGCGGTATCACCGACCGCCCAACCCGTCACTCCATCGATGCAGCCTTCGATCCACCAGCCGTCCAGCACGCTCAGACTCGGCACCCCGTTGAACGCCGCTTTCATCCCACTGGTCCCGGACGCCTCCAGCGGCCGTAACGGGGTGTTGACCCACACGTCCACACCGGACACCGTCGCCAGCGCGATCTGCATGTCGTAGTTGGGCAGGTACGCGACGAGGATCGCGCCGGCCAGATCTCGCATGTCGCGGTGCAGCCGCTCGATCAATCGCTTGCCCTCTTCGTCCCTGGGATGGGCCTTGCCCGCGAACACGAGCTGAAACGGCTGCTGCTGCGCGAGGCGCTTCAACCGACCGAGATCGGCAAGCAGCAGATCCGGGCGCTTGTACGCGGTCATTCGCCGAGCAAACCCCAGAATCGGGATACCGGGTTCCAAGGTCACCGAGCTGAGCGTCTGGACCGTCTCGATCAGTTGAATCTTCGCCCGACTGTGGGCTTCCCAGATCTCGGCATCCGGGATCTGATCGACCCGCACGAGCATGCCGGGCTCGTGGCACCAGCCAGGCATGTACCGGTCGTACAGCGCGGCAACGGCCTGGTGCGTCCAGGTAAACGGATGCACGCCGTTGGTAATGGCCTCCACGCGGTATCCGGGGAACATCCGCTGAGAGACTTCCGCGTGTCGCTTGGCGACCCCGTTGACGTGCTCGCTGAGATTCAGGGCCAGGCGCGTCATGTTGAGCACGTCCGCTCCGGCCAGGGATCTCAGAACCGATCGGTCGACGGCATCCCCCAGGATGCGCTGCACGAGGTCGTACGGAAATTTGTCCTGTCCCGCCTCAACGGGAGTGTGGGTCGTAAAGTTGCACAACTCTCTGACCCTGGGAACGTCGTAGGGCGATTCTCCGGGCCGCACATCTTCCGGAGGGTAGGCGTGGCGCCGCAACAGCTCCACGCCCAACAACGCGGAATGCCCCTCGTTCATGTGGTACCGCCTGATAGGGAAACCCAGCGCATGGAGCAAGCGCACACCCCCGATTCCCAAGACGATTTCCTGCTTGAGACGGTAGGTTTGGTCCCCGCCATAGAGAAAACCGGTGATTTCACGATCGACCTTGTCGTTTTCATCGAGGTCCGTATCCAGCAGAATGACGGGCACTCGGCCGTTCGAGTGGCCTTCCAAGACATAGAGCCAGCCGCGGACCCAGACGTCCCGACCTTCGATGGTCACGGCGACCTTCGCACCGAGCGGCGTCGCCCACTGGCTCGGCTCCCACGGGTCCGGATGCTCGATCTGCCGGCCCTCGGCGTCGATCTCCTGGCGAAAGTACCCGGACCGACTCACCAGGCTCACGCCGACCAGCGGAAGTTCCAGGTCGGTTCCGGAACGCATGGTGTCTCCGGCGAGCACGCCCAGGCCCCCGCTGTAGGTGGGAATTTCGGTGCGGAGCGCGATCTCCATCGAGAAATAGGCAATGCGCGGCCCGCGGTTGAATTCATCCAGCCTTGGGGTCGCCTTGGTCATCGGTCCGGTCCCTTCCGAAATACCATCCGTAACGCGACCAGCGACGCCGGTCTTCGGTAACGATCCTCACCCATTCCGGGCACCCAGTACCTGGTCCAGCATCGTCCGGTCGACCACCTCTCGTTCCAGCAGGAGCTTGGCCAGTGATTCGAGTGCGGCGCGCTTCGTCGTGAGGGTCGCTGTCACCCGGGCATGGGCATCCGCCAGGAGCTTCGCGATTTCCCCATCGATCGACTCAGCGGTTCGCTCGGAGTACTCTCGCTGACCTTGGGGGACCGGGATATTGAGGAACGCGGTGCGCGGCTCCTCAAACGTCGCCAGCCCCAACTGCTCACTCATCCCGTACTGGGTGACCATATGCCGCGCCATATCCGTCGCCCGTTGGAGATCGTTTTGAGCGCCCGTCGAGATATCGTTGAACACAATCTCCTCGGCCACCCTGCCACCCAACAACACGTCGAGCCGATCGAGCAGTTCGGTCTTCTTTAGAAGGTAACGGTCCTCCGTGGGAAGCTGCTGGGTATAGCCCAGCGCGGCCACCCCACGGGGAATGATCGAGATTTTCGAGACACGGTCGGCGTGGGAGCGCGACTCGGCGACCAGGGCATGCCCGGCCTCGTGGTAGGCCACCGTCTCTTTTTCCTTGGGATTCATCAGCCGGGATTTTTTCTCGGGGCCGGCCATGACGCGGTCGATGGCCTCGTCGAAATCCGCCATCTCGACGGCCTCACTGCCCTTGCGCGCCGCCAGGAGCGCCGCCTCGTTCACCAAGTTGGCCAGATCCGCGCCGACGAATCCGGGCGTCTTTGCGGCGATGGCCGCCAGATCGACCGCGGGCGCGAGGCGCACGTGTTTGGCGTGGACCTGAAGGATCTTCTCGCGGCCCTTGAGATCCGGGCGATCCAGGACCACGTGCCGATCGAAGCGACCGGGGCGGAGCAAGGCCGGGTCGAGGATCTCCGGCCGGTTGGTGGCCGCCATCATGATGACGCCTTTGTTGGTGTCGAACCCGTCCATTTCCACCAGTAGTTGATTGAGCGTCTGCTCGCGCTCATCGTGGCCCCCGACCGGGTTGATCCCACGGGCCTTCCCGAGGGCGTCCAGCTCGTCGATGAAGATGATGCAGGGCGCCTTCTCCTGCGCTCGTGCAAAGAGATCCCGGACGCGGGCGGCTCCGACCCCCACGAACATCTCGACGAACTCGGACCCGCTCATGCTGAGGAACGGCACCCCGGCCTCGCCGGCCACGGCCTTGGCGAGCAGGGTCTTTCCGGTGCCGGGGGCGCCGACGATCAGGACCCCTTTGGGGATCTTCCCTCCCAGGCGGCGGTACCGCTCCGGGGTCTTGAGGAACTCGACCACCTCCATCAACTCGCCGCGCGCCTCGTCGATGCCCGCCACGTCGTCGAATGTCACCCCGGTCTGTTTCTCCACGTAGACCTTGGCCTTGCTCTTGCCGATTTCCATCACGCCGCTGGCGGCGCCCATCCGCTTCATGAAAAATCCCCACAAGGCAAAAAAGATCAGGGCCGGGACGATCCAGGACAGGAGTGTGGAGAACCATGTGTTCTCCACTTCGCCCGCGAACCGCACCTTCAATGTTTCCAGTTCTTGAATCAGGGCAGGATCATCCACCCGCACGGTGACAAAGCGGTGTTCGCCGTTTCCGAATTGCTTGAGTTCCTCGATCTTTTCCTGCGGCAGGAGTCCCTCCAAGCCCTCCTTTTTCAACGTGCCTTTGATCGCGCGGGTCCCGACATCCAGGTCCGCCACTTTGCCGGCCCGCAGGAGCACCTTGAAGTCGCTGTAGAACAGGTTCTCGACATGGGGCGCGAACACGAGGTACTGAATGGCGAGGATAAGCGCAGAGGCCACCACAAAGTACCAGAGCGAAAACTGTTGCTGCTTCCGTTCCATCTTGTTGACTCCTACCAATCGCCTAGATGCACTTGATCGGGACGGCTCGTCATCTTTCTCGTCCGTATCCGTGGTGGTTCATGCCTGCGCGTTCAGGCGCTTTTCCCTCAGAACGGTCTCCACAACAGGTGGAGAGGAATACATTCGCCCGGCACAGCCTGTATCTTTCAGGTCCTTGACAATGCGCTCTTCCGATCCCCAGTCGTTCCAGCCGACTCCCCTGACCGGAAGAACCCGCAGAGGAGACGGCCGGCGCCGCGCCAGGACTTCCAGCACATCGCGTGAGAGATTCACGCGCTCCATCATCCGGTAGGTAGTTTCAACGACTTCGGCCTCGCAGGAAGTCCCGATAGCCACCCCAATCTGTTCAAAGGCGCGATACAAGTCTGGCGTCACCTCTCGCACCAAGCCCAAGAGCGTCTTGACTTGAAAGGCCATGACCAGTGTGTTCCAGAGCCCACCACGCAGGATCAAGTCCCGCGCGACGTCAGTCCCAGGTTTCTCGATAAAACACGACAGCGGGCGAGCACTACTGGGCTTGGACTGGCCGTCGTCTGAATCGGGAAGAATGTAGCCGTACTCCGGCTCCGGCCCCTCGGGCTCCATACCTAACAGCACGACGCAAGAGGGATCCCGCTCAACCGCGCGGCAGGCGAGATCCACATGGCCCATAAACGCCGCCTCATCGAGGATGAAGTGATCTGAGGGGAACACCGCCACCAAGGCATCGCCAAATTGCGCATGAAGATGCATCAACGGAAGGAGGAGTCCGGGGCCGGTTTCTCGATTCTCGGGCTGAAGAATGACGGTGCCGTTCGGGCGGCCGGCCAGTTGTCGCCGGACCTCGGGATATCTCAGATGATCGCGGCTCACCACCGTAAAGAGACGGTCGGCTGGGATCAGCCGTTCCACCCGGTGGAAGGTGTGCTCCAGCATGGAGCGCGTCCCGACGAAGTTCACGTACTGTTTTGGCAAGATGCCACCGCGGACCCGGCGGATAAACGATTGGAGGCGCCAGCCATCCCCTCCCGCCAGAACCACGCCGCAGCGACTCGGTGAAATGAAAGTGCGGGCTCCACCATGTCTGGCCGCCGCCAAAAGGCTCTCCCGCGATAACGGACCGTCGTGTGTCTGTTGCTCACCCATTAGTGACACCTCGTATAAGAGAGTTGATGATCCTCGTGGTTCAGCCGCCGCTTAGTGAAGGACCGGGGGCGGACTCATCCCGCGTTCCTTCATCATGGCCCGGTGCTGCTTCATCAGGTCGTCCATCCGTTTCATCATCTCGTCCATCTTGTGTCGAGTAATGGGGTCAACCGACATACCCTTCATGCCCTCCATCATCTCGCGCATCATGCCCATCATGTCCAGCAACATCCGCATCTGATCTTGGTCGCCTTGGCCCTTCGGAAGAGTCGCTGGTGTTGCCTCCGCCATCACGGGACCTTGAGCCGTCTGTACGGTCCTATCGTCTGTCCTCATGTGGCCGGCTTTCACATCTCCCCAGCCCCCCCAGTGGGCCCACGCCGGCGAAACGACGAGCAAGGTGATCGCAAAAGGGAAGCCTTTCATCGTTGATATCTTCATGTGTCCCTCCCTGTGTTTCGGCTCACCCCGTTCACCGGCGCGCCGCTCCCTTAAGAATGGATCATCTTTGTTCCCGGTCACGCCCGTCAAACGCCTTGAGGTATCGAGCGGGGTCCTGGTCGAAGCGCTCTTTGCAGCCCTGCTCGCAAAAGTAATAGGTCTTCTCCTGATACACGCTGGTGAACCGGGCCTCGCTGATTTTGATCAACATCCCACAAACCGGATCGATGTCTTTCTTTTTCCACATGGGTCCGAACCTCCCTCAGCCGTTCGCCATGATCTTCGAGCCCAGTTGTCGCGAACTCTCCATCAGTCAGTACACCGTCACCTGTTCGTTGAGGATCAACTCCGTGACCGTCCCGATCTTCTCCAGCCACTCATCAGCCACCGTGGTTGCCTTCCTGATCAATTCCGGGGAGATGCCGTGTTGCGCCGCCACCTCGATGGCCGCGACCTGGGGTTGATCCGTGGGCTCACCGATGGCGGAGAGGAGACTCACGCTGACTTCGGCTATCTCCTCGACGCGTTCGTGCAGATCTCTCGCCATCAGCATGGCCAGAACGTTGTAGAGCTTGCCGACGTGCGAGACCGGGTTCTTGCCCGCCGCGGCCTCCAGCGACATGTTCCGGTTCGGCGTGATCAGGCTATTCACACGATTACCTCGCCCGACTTGACCATCATCCCCCATCTCGGCGCTCAGGCCGGTCACGGTCAGGTACACGCCCGATTCGTCCTTCGCGGCCGGGTCGTCCAAGGTGTTGATCCGAATCTCGGCCGGCGCGTCGAGGTGGCCGGCCAGGTAGTCGCGCATGGCGCGCTTGATGGCGAAATACGGCGGCACTCCCTCCACGTGGCGATCGACGAACGCCAGCGCGATCGTCACATGCAACCTCCCGTTCACCCGGTGTCCCATGATCTTGAAATCGTCTCCCGCAGCCGGGAACATCGCCCGAAATTCGGACGACTTGAGCAGGCGCGAGAACGCGAGCACGGTCTGCTCCAACCTGGAGTACGGGGCGTAGCCGCAACCGAACGACGTGTCGTTCGCCAGCGGGGCCTTCTCCCCGCGCGCAAACACCTCTTTGAGATTCGCGCTGCCCTCCCGGATCTCGGTCACCACGTCGAAATGCGCCGGATCGCATCGTACGTGACGCTCCAGCGCGCGTCGCGCCGCCGCGCCCACGATCGCCCGCACGTTGATCGCCGGGCTCCCGTTCGTCGCTCGGCCGCAGACGATGATCTTGATGGGCTCAATACACGTGCCGCCGCCGAACCGCGGCACGCTCTTCCCCGCCACGAGCAAGCCCTTGTCGAGGTTGTGGTGCAGGACGCGCCCGTAGCTATTCAGATACGCGAGCGACAGTTCACGGGACGCGGCCTCGCACACTGCGTCGGCGATCGTGTCCGGGTGCCCAACTCCCTTGTGTTCGCATAGCTCGACCGTATGTTGTTCGATGGGCAAGCGAGACAGCGGTTTCACGATGATCTGACGTGCCATAGGACCCAGCTCGCTCGTTTATCGATGCCCATCGCTTCGCACGTCGCGCGCCTGTGTCCCAGCCGTGGAGCCCATGCGCGGGAAGAAGCGGGGCGTGCGTGTCGCGTAGCGGACGTACTCGTCCCCGAACTCGCCCACAACCTCGCGTTCCTCGCGCAACGCAAGGAGGACATACATCGTGACCAGAACCGGAAACATCGCGAGCGTCAGAATCGTCGGCCATTGCAACAGAAACCCAAACATAATGAGCACAAAACCCACATACTGGGGATGGCGAATGCGGGCATACGGGCCGGTGATCGCAAGGGTGTGACTACCCTGCGCCGCGTACAGCACCTTCCAGGCGTTGGCCAGCAGGATGAACCCGCCGGCGATAAAGGCGGAACTGAGCAAGTGAAACGGCCCGAAATGTGGATTGCCGCGCCACCCAAAGATCATCTCCAAGAGATGGCCGGAATCGTGCGAGAACCAGTTTACGCCGGGGTAGCGGCTCTGCAGCCAGCCCGAGAGCAGGTAGATCGTCAATGGGAAGCCGTACATCTCGGTGAACAGCGCTACCAGAAACGCCGAGAACGCGCTGAACGATCGCCAGTCGCGCGCGGTTTTCGGCTTGGTGAAGCTGAAGGCGAAGATGATAAAGACGAGCGAGTTGATGAGCACCAGGGACCAGAGGCCGTAGGCAGGCGCATCGCTCATGGTTGAGCCCTCCGCGACTCCGTGTGTTGACCTTCGCCGTTGTGCGTCTCATGTCCCCCGTGCCCGAACAGATGCAGCAGCGGACACAGGAGCAGCAGCACAAACGGCAGGATGCCGAGGGCATGAGCGCGATGCTCCGACAGCAGGAAAAAGGCGCCGATGGCGAGAAACCCGAGCAGCGCCAGGCCTGAACGCCACCCTTTGCGTGTGGTAGGTGCATGGTCGTGCTTCATGAGTGACCTCCTTTATTTTCGTGGTCCCTGTCTCAATCGAATCAAGAACCAGACAAGCAAGATGCCCGCGACGGCCAGGCCCAGGCGGCTCAGGTGAATGCCGAAGACTGTCGTCGTTCCTTCGAAATGCAGCAACGCGAGCGTCGCCAACACCACCGCAGTGAGCACCATCCCCAGTATTCGCAGATCGTTCTGGCGATCAAACTCCATCTTCATGCCCGCTAAATCGCCCGTGTCAAATTTCACGCCGATCTCGCCCTTCTCGAACCTGTCCAGGACATTGACCACCCGATCGGGAAAGCTCCGCGCGGATGCCGCGTAGTCCAGCAAATCAGTTTGGAGCTGCTCGAATGCCTTCTTGAGCGAGAAGTACCCCTTGAGCGCGCTGGTCACGAACGGCTCCAGCTCCGAGTTGAGATCGAACTCCGGGTAGAGCTTGTTGCCCATCCCCTCGGTGGTCACCAGCGCCTTGCCAAAGAGCGCGAGATCAGCCGGAAACCGAATCCCACGACTATTCGCGTGGTTGATCACGCGGAAAAACGCCCACGCCACGCTGGGCGGATGTTCTGAGAAGAAGAACCCGCTCAGGATCCCGGCCGTATCTTTCTCGAATCCGGTCACGTCGCTGTGCTCGTCGATGACGGCCAGATGCAGGAGATGTTTGGTGTAGGCCTCGATGTCTTTGTTGACGAACGCAATCAGACAGCTCAAAAGCTCTCGCCGCGACGCCTGGTCCAGATAGCCCACCATCCCGAAATCGTGCAGGCAGAGCGAGCCCTCAGGCATGGCGAAGAAGTTCCCGGGGTGCGGATCCGCGTGGAAGAAGCCCGCCACGAAGAATTGCTGGAAAAAGGCATCCACGCCGATCGAGGCCAATTTCTTGCGATCCACGCCAAAGGCCGCGATCCGCTCGAGATCCGTGACCTTGGCCCCGTGCGAGAACGCAGCGGCCAGCACGCGGGGCGTGGTGTAGTCCCAATAGACCTTGGGAATGGAGATGTTGTGGTTCTCGCGGAAGATGTACCGGAATCGCTCGGCATTGTGGCCTTCGGCGCTAAAGTCGAGTTCCCGCAGCGTCCAGTCCGCAAACTCCTGCACGATTCTCATGGGCCTGTAGACCCGAAGTTCCGGAAGGAACCGCTCGGCCAAGCCCGCGAGGAAATGGAGGATGTGGATATCCTGCTCGATGATCTTGCGGATGCCGGGCCGCTGGATCTTGACCGCGACCTCGGCGCCGTCTTTGAGATACGCGCGATGCACCTGCGCCAGGGAGGCCGCAGCCACCGGCACCTTCTCAAACGAGGCGAACACGTCTTCGGGGTAACCGCCCAACTCCGCTTTGAGAATTTCCCGCGCCGTCTCATAAGGGAACGGGCCGACGTTGCTCTGGAGTTTGGACAACTCCTCGGAGAGGTCCGCGCCGACCAGATCGGCCCGCATGCTGAGGATCTGCCCGAATTTGACGAAGGTCGGGCCGAGCCGCTCCAACAGCACCCGCAGAGCCGGAGGAGACAACATCGTCGTCGCTCCATCGCCGGCCGGATCGCGTTCGGAGGAGCTTGTTCTCAGGAGGCGGGTAACGCGGTACCGAAGCGGAAGGAGGTAGTGGAGCCGCAATCGCTGGATCAGGATGGCTCCGCCCGACTCCAGCACGATCATCACGATCGCACGGAGACGGTTGACGTCTGTGAATCTGAGTCTGAACGGATCGATCTTCACGTTACCTTTTCGGCTTCGGCGCGCGGCGCCTCAGGTAGAGGGCGCCCCAGATCATGATCGCGGGGCAGACCAGCAAGAGCGCGACCAGAATCGAGGTCCAGACCGTGACACCGAATAGGATCAAGATCCCCGCGGCCAACCCCAGCATCACGAACGGACAGAGCCAGGCCCACTCACGCACGCACGCCTTGATCCGCTCATTCATGACCGCTTCCTCCAACGGGGTACGAAACCCGGCACCTCCTGCATATACCCGCGGTAGGCCGGCAGGCGCTGCAGAAGATCGATTTCTTCAAGGCGAGCCTGAACAACGAGCCACGCAACGGCGATGGCGCAGGCCACCACCACGGTCATGGTCGGTTTGAGAAAGGCAAGCCCGATAAAGATCGGAACGCTTCCCGCGTAAATGGGATGACGGACGTGGGCGTACAATCCGTGCCGCACCAGCGTGTCCCGAACCGAGGGCATGTGCGTGCGCCACCCGAGCTGGAGATGGCCCCAAATCACGAGAACCGAGCCGACGATGATGAGAATCCAGGCCCGGGGAACGGTCGCAGCGTGAGAAGCCCACAACAGCGGTGACGGTGCGCGCCAAGCCATGATGAAACCCAGCAACCACAACGGGATACCCAGAAGGTTGCGAAGGATCGAGGTCGTCAGTCGGCCGCCCCGTTCACCGAAGCGTCGGGAGTACGAGGCGGTAAAGGCGCTGGCGCCTGCGAGGCCGAACCCGAGCAGCAATGGAATTAGAAAGACGTACATGCCTTCACCCGACCCCGAACTTCAGCCGCTTCAGCAGCGCCGAATTCACGATCACCGACAGCGAGCTCAGCGCCATGGCCGCCGCGGCGATGATGGGGTTCAAGAACCCGAGCGCCGCAATCGGAATACCCACGGTGTTGTAGATGAACGCCCAGAACAGGTTCTGTTTGATCTTGCGCATGGTGGCACGCGACAGACGGATGGCCACGACCACGTCGCGCACATCATTTTTGATAAGGATGATGCCGCCGGTCTCCTTGGCCACGTCCGAGCCGGAGCCGATGGCGATACCGATATCAGCCACGGCCAGCGCCGGCGCGTCGTTCACCCCGTCCCCCACCATGGCCACGGACTTTCCCTGCTTCTGCAGATCCTGCACGACCTTGGCCTTGTCGCCCGGGAGCACCTCGGCGATCACGCGCTCGATGCCCAGCTCGCGCGCGATCGCTTGCGCCGTGCGCTGGTTGTCGCCGGTGAGCATGATCACCTCGACCTTCTCGCGGACAAGCGAGGCTACGGCCTCCTTGGCCTCGGGCTTCAACGTGTCGGCCACGGCGATCACGCCGGCGAGCACACCGTCCGCACCCACGAGCATGGCCGTCTTGCCTTCGTGTTCGAGACGCGTCATGACTGCCTCGGCCGCGGCGGCATCGATGTTCTCGCGCTGGAACAGCCGTCGGTTGCCGAGCAGCACTTTATGGCCGTCCACGTCGCCCTGGATGCCGTGGCCGGGAATCGCCGCGAAACCCGTAACCTTGGGCAATTCGATGTCGCGATGCCGCGCCGCGCGTACGATCGCCTCGCCCAGCGGATGCTCCGACCCGGTTTCGATCGCGGCGGCGAGCCGCAATGCTTCCTCTTCGGTCGCGCCAGCGAGCGGTACAATATCCGTGACGTTCGGTTCGCCGCGCGTCAACGTACCAGTCTTGTCGAACACGATCGTGGTGAGCTTCTGCGCGCGTTCCAGGACCTCGCCGCCGCGGATGAGAATCCCGGCCTCGGCGCCCTTGCCCACGCCCACCATGAGCGCGGCGGGCGTGGCCACACCCAGGGCGCAGGGACAAGAAATGATCAGCACCGCAATAAACGAGAGCAGTCCCTGGGGGAAGTTGCCGGCGAGCCACCACCCAAAGAACGCCGCGAACGCGACCACCACCACGGCGGGGACAAACTTCGCCGTGACCTGATCAGCGAGGCGCTGGATCTGCGCAGTGCTGGCCTGCGCCTCTTCCACCATCTTGATGATCTGCGCCAGCGCGGTCTCGGCGCCGACGCGCGTGGCCTTGCAGTGCAGCAGCCCGGTGCGGTTGAGTGTGCCGCCGATCACCTGCGCGTCCAGCGCCTTGTCCACCGGCATCGATTCGCCGGTCAACATGGATTCGTCCACCGATGAGCTCCCCTCCACGACCACGCCGTCGGTTGGAATCTTCTGGCCCGGACGAATGACGCAGATATCGCCGACCATCACGCTCTCGGCCGGCACCTCCATCTCCTGCCCCTCGCGGATCACACAGGCGGTGGCGGGTTTGAGATCGAGCAGCTTGCGGACCGCGGCAGAGGAGCGTTTCTTGATGATCTCCTCCATGTACTTGCCAAGCAGCACGAAGGCGATGATGACCGCGGAGACCTCAAAGTACACGTCGCGCTCCTCGACCTTCACCGGCAGGACATCGGGAAAAAACAGCACCGCGACGCTGTAGATGTAAGCAACCGTGGTGCCGAGCGCGATCAGGAAATCCATGTTGATTGAGCGCGTCCTGATCGCCCTCCACGAACCCACATAGAACGACCAGCCGCCGATGAACTGCACCGGCGTGACCAGCAGGAACAGCCACATGCCCCAGGTGAACCACGGCAGTTGCGGGATCGGCGCCCAGGTGACGATGGTGGCCCCGGTCGCAAGCGCCAGAAACGCGCCGGCGCGGAGGATTGCGAGTGCCAGCACCCCGGTGAGCGCGATCGTGACCCGGGTCCGCATGGACTTGAGTTCTTGTTCCGGCGACTCGAACGTGCGCTGGCACCCCGCGCTGCAAAAGTAGTAGGCCCGGCCGCCGCGTTCGGTCTTGAGCGCGGTGGCCTTGTCCACCACCATCCCGCAGATGGGGTCCTTGGCCATGTCCTTGGCGGCCTTGGTCGCCTTGGCCGCAGCGGTGGCTACCGGCATCGCATGGCCCGCCGCGACCTTTGCTGCCACTGGCGGTGCGCCTGACGCGACAAAGGGCCGCGGGTTGGTTTCAAACGCGCGCAGGCAGTTGGTGGAGCAGAAGTAAAAGGTCCGCCCGTCGAATACGGAGGTTCCTGCGGCCGAAGCCTCGTCGACCGTCATGCCGCAGACCGGATCGGTTGCCACTGCACCCCTCCTCACTCGCGTTGTATTCACTGACCCTGGACTCTCGATCGAGACCCCGCACCCGAGAGCTGCCTCGCCTCAAGGCTACGACCGTCGCCTCCAGCCACTCCAGAGGGGGACGCCGCTTTCATCCCGAAGCCTCAGGATGTCATCACCTTTTCTCACCTCAGCGGCCACAATCGCCGGCTGTCCCTTAAAGGTGATCCTTGAGCCTGTGACTTCAATTCGATCTTTCGGCTCGATCTTGACGTCCTGGTTTTCGACGTACCACCCCGGCCCTAGATGGATGGAGAGCGTTTCCTTGTCGGTATCTGTCTTCACCATCAGATGAACACCGGGTGACATCCCCTTCATGGGAATAGTCTCTGACACACTCAGGACTTCCCCGCTCATCGTCTGCACGGTCTGGGGGTTGTATAGTTTGACGTGAGGGCTATCCGCGCCCCAGCCCCCACTGCCTTTCCATGTAACTCCACGTTCAGCAAGGGAGCCGGTCGGAACCCCCAGCATCATCATCGAGAACAGCACGACGACGGTTTGGGCGTACTTCATCTCGTTCCCCCGTTTCTCTGCGTCACCCACCTAGACCTCCGACCAGCTTTCGGTCGTTTTGCAGGTAGAAGACGACGGATCATTGCCTTCTCAATGGCCGTGCGGGTCCTTGGACTCCGGCGCACCCTCCGCCGGCCCGGTGGGCGCTTCCTTCGGCGCCTGTTCCCCCTTGGCCTCACCTGGCGAGGACCCCATCATCGACTCCATCATGGGCATGGTTACCATCATGGGTCCCATCTGCATCATCATGGAATCCATTTGCTGCCGCTGCTCGGGAGTCAACATTTTCTTGGCCTCCTGCGTTAGCATGAGGTGACTGATTTCAAGCTTCGCGGCAGCGTCGTACTTCTCCTTCACCTTGGCCTTGACCTTGTCCACGTTCACATGATCGGCCAGAAGCAGCTCCTGGATCTCCACACCCGCCATGCGAACCTGCCCCAGCAGCGGGATTGCTTCCTTCTGGTGTTGAAGGACGGAGAGTTGGAGCTTCTTCTTTTGCTCGGCGGTCAGGTCGAGCTTAGCGGCTGCTCCCATCATTTTCATCATCTCGCCCATCCCGCCCATCTCCATCCCAGGACCGTGCACGCCCATCCCCATACCACCACTCATCATGCCGCCCATCATGCCCTCGCCCATCATCCCGGACCGTCCCTTGCTTTCCTTGCCCATCTGAGCAGAGGCCGTAACCGACATCATTACAATGGCGAGTACGATTAGACCTTGTGTCATCCTGCGGTGCATTGTTCTCCTCCCTCTTGTTCTGACCGTGTCCTTACCGCCATCGGCCCCTGCCGGTGTCGGTTCCTGCCAATCGGTCTGTTCGTTTTACTTCGCGTGCTTCCACACCTTCACCAGGAACAGGTTGTAGAGCGGCGCGAAGACAAGGCCGAAGTAGATCCCGTAGCCAAAGCTCTCGATCAGCCCCAAGGTGAAGCTGCCCCACGAAATCCACGTGAACCCCGGTAACAGGGCCACCCACGCCTCGTACATGCGGAGTCCAGTCACCAGGTCGAATACGACACACAGCACGTAGGTAATCGCGAGAAAGGTTCCTGCGGAGAATCCCAGCACCTTCCAGTCGAGACGCATGACATGCCCTCCTGTTCACCCCCACCCCACCCGTGTCCGACACCGTATACGAAGGAGGGTGCGCATGGACGTTACTTCCCTTGCGTTTCTGGCTGAATACCCATGTGCCTGAGCGGCTTCGAGTGCTCCGTCTTGTCGCCGGGTTCCGGATGACTGGTCAGCCACTTTTTGACGTTCGCACCCCAGCCCTTGACCGCATCTCCGGCCTTCTGCAGCGTGGAAGGGTCTTCCTTGCGCAGCTGTTCGGAGAGTACATCTATGTCTTTTTGTATCTGTTCCACGTGCTGTTTTCGTGCTGGGTCATGCAGCCGCGAACTATAATCGCCCAAGCCTTTCCTGGCGTATTTGAGCGCATACCGCGCGGAATCGTAACGCTTCTCGCCCAACAGGCTCTCGGCCAGGATCAGGTTGTCATGCGCCACAATCAGCGGATCGCTCGCCACCACCTCATCAGCAACGGCTGCGCTCACAATGCCGGTCAGCGCCTTTTCCGCGGCCTTGGCGTCTTTCTTGTCCAGCGCGGCCTTTGCGTCCGTCAGGCCGCTTACCGCCTTGCGGATGTCGAGCGATACATGGGCATGCACCAGCTTGGCGTCGGTTTCGCGGACTTTCTCGCGTTTCCCGTCGCGTGTATCAAAGCCGTGCACCATGAAACTCTCGTCCACGATCGGGATATAGAACACCCTGGTGGTGCTTTCCTCTTCATGGGTCAGCTTGCCAAAGCGCATGGTGTCTTTCGATTTGAACTCGGGCGCACTCTTTTCCAACGTGCGAGCAAGCTTCAGGGCTTCGTCCACGTCCTTACCCGCAACATCGAGGAACCCATGCTCCAGCGCCATCAGCGCAAGGCTCATATGTCCGATCATCAGGCTGCCGTTTTTCAGTTGCTCGTGGTATGCCTTGTCCATTTCCTGCGCATGGGTCGCATCTGCGGCTGGCAGTTGGCCTGGTTCCACCGGCTTTTGCTGCGCCTCCACGGAGGCAACCGTGAACGTACCGGCCAGCGGGATTGCCATCAAAATCTGTACCAATAGCAGTCGTATGGGCCAACGTTTCATTTTTCACCTCCTGTGTCATCCGGCTTGGATTCGTCGTACCCCTCCTTGACCGCGTCGCCGTGTCTCTCCAACTCACCCACACCCACCCGTGTCGGACGCTGCATACGACGCTGGAGCCGCTTCGAACTTTTCCCGGCAATCGTTGGAGCAGAAATGGTAGGTCTGCCCGCGATAGACACTGGTCTTGGCCTTCGGTGTTTCCACCGTCATGCCGCACACCGGGTCCTTCGACCGATCTTTGGCCCGCCCCAACGCCCTATCGCGTGTGTCGGTAAGTTCCTGCCCGCGCTCTTCGCGGTGCCCGCCGCCGCAGCCGCCCGCATCATGAAGTAAAAGAACGCCCCAAGCGCAAGAAACCAAAGAAGGCTCCCCAATCCGCTCGTATTCATTGACTCACCCCCTTCCGCGTCAGAGCCGCCCCGCCCACGATCTCGATCGGTTGAACGGACGTCACACTATGCTCCTTCCTGATGACGTGACCCATGCTGCTTCAGCCGGAACGACCTTGTGCCACAGGAGATGTTCATACACGCTGGACCACATCATGCCGAAGGTCACCGCAAACAGATACTCCTCGATCGGCACGCCCCAGACCAACACCCCGGAGAGCGCCGACAGAGTCCAGACCCGTTCCACGTAGCCGGGAAACATCAGATCCAACAGCTGGAAAAATATAAAGTAAAGGATGAGAAAAACACCGCCGCCGATCCAGATTTTGGTCTTAAGATCCGGTCGACACAGCAACGACGCGATGGCGCCGACGAACATCGCGAGGCTCCCCGAATAGATGGGATTCCAGTTGGTTCCCACCATCAGGACCCCGAACACAAGCACGGGGCTGATCAGCGCGAGCCCGTGAAAGCGATGGCGGGGATGAGACCGCTCCGCGTGACTCATCGCGACGTGCCGAACGGGCACGATTGCCTCATACAGCACTGTGCCGATGCCGCCGATGGCGAACGTAAAGATCAGGCTCTCCAGATCAAACCCGGTGCGCTGGGCGAGGTCGAACAACGTCGGCGGGTTCCAATACTCCGGCACGAAGAGCGGTTCCGTCAGGCCCAGCGGCATGGTCCAAAGGCTGGTCCGGACCATCTGGGCCCGCCTGGAAGGCTTCATCAGATACAGCCCGACCCACACCACCAAAAACCCCAGCGACCAGAGCAACCAGGCGTGCCGGTCCATCACCGCCCTCTCGGACCGTGCATGTGAATCCCTCTGGTCATGCGATTAGAATCCACGCCTCAAGGCTCCTGACTGTGGTCCCACACCGCCCGCCGCTCCTCCTGGATCGCGGGATCACGCCAGACGAGTTCAAGCGTCTTGGTGCCCGGAGCGAGGATGGGGTGTCCGTCGTGTCGCGCGAATGTCACCACGGCCACACGGTGACGCTCGGTCGATCGATCCGAGTCCGACCACTTCACCGGCTCGTACTCCTGTCCAGCGTCCAGCCGAAGCGTAGCCAGCCGCTCCGGCTTAACCTCGAAGAGCCGTCCCTTGGGCGCATGCATCTCCACGGTGAAAACGAGGTCGCGGTCAAAGTGATACTGAGCCAGGTAGGCCTTGTACCGCGTGTCCGCATCCTGGGCGTTCTTGCCTTCTACCGTCGCCAAGGCTTTGAAGAACGCCGCGTCGTTCAACCGGATTTCCAGGTCATACTCCGGGCCGTTCAACCGTCGGGTAGTGGCCTCCCAAAGGCGCTGAAAGGTCTTGCCTTCTTCGGAGGCGGTGAGTGTTGCGCTGTGTACACCGACGCCAGGCACATCCGACGGCTTCGGCATATGGCTGACAACCTCCATATGGATCTTCTGGTCGTAGCGATAGGACACCACGATGAAGACCGCCACAATAATGATCAGGCCCGGTCCGATCCACCTCCAAGCGTTTCGTGTCATCTTGTCCCCTCCTCGCAACATCTTGCTCCGACCATGAGTGCAGGCGCTCCACCGAGGAACGATCGACGAACCGCCGCGTATGCGCCTACCGTTTCCCAAACACCGCCTGGACGATCCTTGCCGCCTTTTGAACCTCGGTCGCGAACGTTTGCAACTACACCTCTAGCCCCCCCCAGCTTTCTCAAAAAAGGCTTTATGCTACAACCTGTGCGTAACTCACAGGTCAAGTTATTTCTTTACACATCGCCCGCCGATTCAATGAGAAAGCAAATGGAATCACCAGTGGGCACACGATTTGGCATCCGGTTCCATTGAACCAGCGCTTTTTCCATCCGGAGTTGTAATGCGTTGAGCCCATCGAGCCTCTGCCGGTTCTCCGTGATTCGTCGGAGGATAATGTCCCGCACAAGGGGGCAAGGGGATTTGCTCTTCCCACTGTGTTTCACGATTTCGGCAATCTCGGCGATGGTATATCCCAAACCCTTTGCCCGAAGGATGAACAGCAACCGTCTCGCATCCGCATCAGAAAATAGCCGGTACCTGTTTCCGGAATGACGCTCCGGTTTCAAAAGGCCGATACGTGCGTAGAAGCGCACCACTCCAGGGGACACCTCGGCCTGCTTAGCCAATTCGTTCACGGTCATCGTAGGATCTCCGCGTACGGCTTGCGCTTCACGTCGTCATACAGCGGTGACTGGATCATTTCCCAGAAAAAATTGACCAGGAAACCGCCAACGCCAGTTGGATCACGGTTACCGATGAGGCACGCCCCATTCGGAATCTCCTCGCGGCAGGGACTGGGATCAGGCGATGCCGCGTACTACGTTGTCAGAGGTTCTGGAAACGAACGATCAGGAAATCCGCCCGAACGGGCGATGTGTTAAAGGCGGTATACGCGGTTGAGCTGATAGAGCTTGACGTGGCTTGCGGAGGACGATGTGTCTCGTTGGAACGGCGGGCCCACACTCCCGAACATCCCGTCAAGCGATGGTGACGCCGTCAGGACCAGATCGTACGCGTGGTCAATACTCCGCGTCGATTCGATCACCAAGTTGAGGGTGGAAGGAGGACTGGGAACGGCCTCCGCCACGGTGGTACAGGCGTGGTCCGCCTCGGAGGAAGCCGAATGATGTACTTCGGCCATCGCAGGATATGACTGGCAGAGGAGGCAGAAGACGAACCATCCAGCGAGCAATGCGAACGCGCTTCCATGGATGCGCGGTACTCGAGTCATATCGTATCCCCAGCTCGTCTAAGGATCACAGCTAACACATTCGTTTTAGAAACACAACACACGTCGTCATGTCCCATTTCTTGAAGTCACGCTACTCCTAGTGCCTTTAGGCTGCCATACCCCAAAAGGAGTGTTTTTCAGAGCGCCACGAGAACGCATCATCGCCCTAAAGGTGCTGACACTGTCAATAGCGTTATTCCGGCCGCGGGTTTGGGGACACCCACCGCGTGACCAGGTCATACAGCGCCGGCAGCGCAAGCAGGGTCAGCGCCGTGCTGGTCACCATGCCGCCCACGATCACGGTGGCCAGCGGCTTCAGGAGCTCAGCACCCGAACCGGTCGCCAACGCCAGCGGTACCATTCCGATGCCGGCAGCCAACGCCGTCATGAGTACCGGGCTCACGCGGTGCTCGGCCCCGCGCAGGATCGCTTCCTCAAGTGAGAGCCCTTCCTGCTCCTGAAGGGTCTTGATGTGCATGATGAGGATAATCCCGTTCCGGATCGCGATGCCGAACAGCAGAATAAACCCGATGGCGGAGGGAATAGACAACACGCCGCCCGAGAGGAAGACCGCGAAGATGCCGCCGGCTAATGCGAACGGCAGGTTGAACATCACCAGCACGGCCGAGGTCACGGATCCCAGACTCATATACAGGAGCAGAAACACGGCCACCAGGATCAGGCCGCCCAGGAGGATCAGTTGCCGCATCGCGTCTTGCTGGGCTTCGAACTGTCCCCCGTACACCAGGAAATATCCCTCCGGGAGCGTGACCCGTTGCGCCACGGCGCGCTGCACGTCCTCGATAAAACCGCCCAGGTCGCGGCCCTGGACGTTGGACTGAATAACAATCCGGCGGGACACGTTCTCGCGATTGATGGTGTTGGGACCCTTGCCGTAACGGACTTGAGCGACGCGTTCTAGCGGAACCGTCGGACCGGCGGGGGTATCGATGAGCAGTTGTCGCATCTTCTCGAGGTCGTCGCGATAGGCCTGATCGAGAATGACGACGAGGTCGTACGTGCGTTGCCCGTCGATGACCTGCGTCGCCACTTCTCCCTTGAACGCCGTCTCGATAAAGCGCGACACCTCGCCGACCGACAGCCCGTAGCGGGCCGCGGCAGTGCGATCGATCTGAATTTGGAGCTGGGGAATGTCCACCTGCTGTTCGACCAGCACGTCGGCCGCGCCAGGAACCGACCGCACCGACGCAGCGACGCTCTGCGCCGTGGATCGCAGCACCTCGAGGTCGGAACCGAAGAGCTTAATCGCCACCTGCGCCGTGACGCCGGAGAGCAACTCGTCGATCCGGTGCTGGATCGGTTGGCCGACGAACGTGGCAGCACCGGGAAACTGCTCCAACTTCTCCCGGATATCGGCGAGCACCGCCTCGCGCGAGCGAGTGCGCTGTTCGGGCGGCTTGACGTTGACCAGGATCTCGTTCACGTTGACGCCCTCGGCGTGCTCGTCCTGCTCCGCGCGGCCGGTGCGGGCCGAGGTGGAGAGTACCTCGGGAATTTCCAAGAGGGCGCGTTCGACCTGCCGGCCGATGCGGAGCGATTCCTCCAGCGACGTGCCAGGCAGCATCCGTACGTTGATGACATAGGTCCCCTCGTCCATGATCGGCAAGAACTCCTTGCCCACGAACGGCGTGAGCGCGGCGGCCAGCGCAATGATGGCGAAGACGACGGCCACCACCGGCCACCGATGGCGAAGGATCATCGTCAGCAGCGGCCGGTACCAGCGGTGAACCCAGGACAGCACCGGGCTCTCACGGTGACTCACCCCCGACCGGGACATCAAAAAGAGATAGCTCAGAGCGGGATTGAGCGTCACGGATACCAGGAGCGACGCACCCATCGCCACGATCACGGTGGTCGCCAAGGGCGCAAAGAGGCGGCCCTCGATTCCCTTGAACGCAAAGATGGGCAGGAAGACCAGCATGATGATGATCGTGGCATAGACCACCGAGCCCACGATCTCCTGCGTGGCCGCCAGGACGATCTCCCGCCTCCGCTCCTTCCCCACATCGGTTGCCGTCGCCGAGGCCTCTCGAAGCCGCCGGTGGATGTTCTCCACGACGATGATCGCATCGTCCACGACCAGGCCGATCGCGATGGTCAACGCGGCCAGGGTCATGACGTTGAGCGTCATCCCTTGAAAGGCGATGAACACCACCCCGAGGATCAAGGACAAGGGGATCGCCGTGAGCGTGATCAGCGAGGCGCGGAGGTTCCACAAAAAGACGAACAGAATCACCACCACCAAGACCGCCCCTTCGAGAAAGGACTCCCTCACCGTGCGGATCGCCCGTTCGATAACGTCTGCCTGCACGTATTCGGTGGCAATTCGGACTCCCTCTGGGAGTGTGGTCTTGAGTTGCTCGAAGATCACAAAGACCTTGGCCGTCAACTCCAGCGTGTTGGTGCCCGGCTGTTTCACGATTCGCCCGAGCACGGCTTCGTTGCCGTTCAGGCTTCCCGCTCCCCGCCGGACCGCCGGACCCGAGACCCGCACCTCGGCCACGTCTTTGACGTAGATCGGCACGCCGTCCCGGGTCGTGATGACCACGTTCTCGATATCGGCCAAGGTCTGGATCCGTCCGAGCCCGCGGATCAGATACTCCTGCTGACGCTCCTGGGAGAATCCACCTGCGGCGTTGAGATTGCTCTGCTCGAGGGCTTCGAAGACGTGACTGAGGGACAGACCGTAGTGGGTCAGGTGCACGGGGTGGACGACCACCTGGTACTCCTTCACGAAGCCACCCATGTTCAGAATATTGGCGATGCCCCCGGCTGATTGGAGCCGAAACCGGATCACCCAGTCCGCAAGGTCCCGCATCTCCAAAGGCGAGAGGCTGTTCTTCTCATCCACCAATGCGAACTCGACGATCTCGCCCAACCGCGACGCGATCGGCGTCATAAACGGCGCCTCAGCCCCGGCAGGAAGTTTCACGGTCGCCAAGCGTTCCGTGACGATCTGTCGGGCCTGGAACACGTCGGTGCCCCACGCAAATTCCACGATCACCACCGAGAGCCCGATCCCCGAGGACGACCGGACCCGGGTCACGAACGGCATGCCGTTGAACACGCTTTCCAGGGGGAAGGTCACCAGCGCCTCGACCTCCTCCGGCGACCAGCCCGGAGCCTCGGTCAGAATCGTGACCCGCGGGTCGGTGATATCGGGGTACACGTCCACCGGCATCTGTGACACCACACGAGCGCCCCCGAAGAGAACGAGCAGCGCACCGGCGACCACGAGCAACCAGTTCTTCAGCGAGAAGCCAACAAGCTTCGACCACATGCTGACGCCTCCTTAGTGTCCGTGTTCCTGGACGCCGCCCTTGATGACGATCGAGGACAGCAGTTCGTAGTGGCCTTGCGTGACCACACGTTCGCCAGGCTCCAGCCCGCGAACGATTTCGACGTAGCGGTCATCCTGAGTCCCGGTCGCCACGTTGCGGCGATGGTACGCGTCCCCTTTTTCGACGAAAACCACCAACTCGCCCCCGGCGCGAAGGACCGCCTGCTTGGGGATCGCCAGGACCTGAGAGCGGCTGCCCGTCACGACCGCCAACTGGGCGAACATTTCCGGCTTGAGCTCATACTTGGGATTGGGCACCTCGACCCAGACGTGAACCGAGCGCTTCTCGGGCTCGACCATCCCGCCCATGCGGACGATGCGCCCCTCGAACGTACGGTCGGGCAGCGCGACCACGCTGACGCGCGCGGTCTGCCCAACCCGGACCTGCTGCGATTCGTGCTCGGGCAGATCGCCTTCAACCCACATCACCGACGGATCGATGATCTCGAACAGTACCGAGCCCGGCCCCACGGCTTCGCCGACTTTGGCATCCCATTTCGAGATCACGCCTGCGATCGGCGCGGTGAGCGGAATCAACGGGGGCGGGTTGCCGAACTGGCGGCTCCGCAACTCGGCCAGGAGTTGCCCTTGCTTCACGCGATCCCAGGGATTGACCAGCGCGCGCTCCACGATGGCTTCGGTCTTGGGCCCGACGGCCGCCAACCGATTGGGCTGGGGTTTCACGACACCGTTGATGCTGATGACCTTTTGGATCGTCCGTGCCGCAGCCGCTTCCACGGTCAGGCCGATGTTCCGCTTCGCTTCGTCGCTCAGGCGAATGCCTTCCATTTCATCGGCGGCATGCGCATCCGGCTCGGCATGACCGTCCGGCGAGCCGGCTTCCTTGGCGTCAGCATGGGGCTGCTCTGCCTGGGACTCGGGACGGGCGTGCCCTTCATCGGCGCGAATCGGATCGGCACTCCCCATCCGCAACACAACGGCCAACACGAACAAGCCGATGATGATCCGCCATCCGAATCTCCTCACGTTCATCCATCGTTTCATGGCCTGTCTCCTTCGTCTGGGCGGCTCATGGAGGCTCCACCCATCCGGCCGCCGATGTCTCGCTCCAGCGCCACGAGCGCCACGCGGTGCTCATACTGCGCGCCGAGATAGCCGAGTTGCGTCTCCGCGAACCGCCGTTGGGCCTCCATGATCTGGAGGATCCCGGCCAACCCTTGTTCGTACGCCTGTCGGGTGAGATCGAGATTGTTCTTGGCCAGGGGCACCACGTCGTTCTCAAAGTGGTGGAGCCGTTCTTCGGCCGAGGCGATGCGGGCGACTGCGACATGGACTTCTTGGGTGATGCGGGCCCGCAAGGCTATGCGCTCGGACTCCACCCTCCGCACGCGGGATTGCGCCGCCGTCAACTCGCCTCGCTTGCGGTCGAACAGCGGGAGGGGGATCGACAGCTTCGCCCCCCAGAGCTGATCGCGGTCAGAGAGACCGGCCGCGTCGAAGACCGTGCGTTCTTCGGTCATGTCGAGCGAGACGGCGAGGTCCGGGACGCGCTCCGCTCGAACGAGCGCCACCTCGCCCTCGACCCGTTCGAATTCAACAGTCAGGGCCCGGAGGTCAGGCCTCCGCCGGAGCGCCTCCTCTTGAAGTGCGGCGCTTTTCTTGATGAACACGGGACCAGCGAGCAGGCTGCCACGGGCTGCTACCGGCTCGTCGACCGCCTGTCCCATCAGCGTGCTGAGCGCGGCCCGGGCGTCCGCCAGTTCCTGTTCAAGCCCCACGGCCTCCTGGAGTCTGGTGTGGTAGTCGACTTTGGCGAGGGTCACGTCCATCTCGGGTGCGAACCCTTCGCGGAATCGCCCCTCGCTGAGCGTGACCAAGCGATCGGCCAGGTCGATCTGTTCCCGCGCGAACTTCACGCGCTCTTGCGTGAACAACAGCCGGTAGAAGGCTTCTTCGACCTCCGCGATCAATTGCCGCTTCGCATTGTCGATCGTGTGCTCGACCGCCGTGACGCCGAGGCGGGCATTGTCCTGACGCTGACGCCGCTTGCCGGCCGTGACGATGGTCTGGGTGATGCCGATTGATCGTCGCCCTTCGCCGTCGCCGGCAAAGAACCGATCGGTCTCCAGGGCAAGATCGATTTCCGGATTGGGGTACGCCCGCGTCTGCCGCAGCGCGCCCTGAGCGGTCTCCCGCTCCTGCTCACGGGCTTTCAACTCGGGGTTTTGCCGGAGGGCGGTTTCAACCGCCGCTTCAACGGTGACGGCACGGGGGGGGTCATGAGCTGCACGGTCCTCGGCCACGACCGGCCCGCTCCATGCCGACACAGCCATCACGAACACCAAACCGACGAGCACTCGTCGTGTGGAAAAGTCATTGGTCATCGAACGCTCCGCAGCAAAGTGTCCGGACCCGGGCGGGCGCGTGCACCATGGCCGCGGACCCTGGTCCGGAACGCTGAGTCGAACCTGTCTAGGGTTGAGGTGCGGAGACGAGTTTAGAGACGGTACTGCCGGTGCAGGGTGTACAGAGGGGGGGATTGAACCGTGAGGCTGCGTTTCTCGCGGAACTGGGTGGCCAGCTCGATGGTAGCTTGGCCCCAGTCTTCTAAGGAGACAGGAACCGGAGCAGCGCCTGTAACTGGCTGGACGGTTTCTCGGTCCGAAGCGCTCCGCGCGACGGTGACGGCATCAGCACACGGCGGATGCGATTCAACGAACCGATGGGTATACGAGTCAAAACAGCACGGATCCCGATCGCTGGCATGGGATGCAGGCGCGTGCGGCTCGACGATCTCCGTTCCCTGAGCATGCAGGCATGGCGCCAGGATCAGTACCGCCAGCAGGGTCAAAATCCCAAGGGCTGATGACCGGTGATATGATGATCGCAACGTGGGCTCTCTCTTCATCGCCGTATCGCTATACAACCCTACTCGACGAGTGACCGAAAGTCAACGCGCGGTATTCCCAGCGATTTCTGTCATCCGTCATAAGCCCCTCCGCTCTTCAGCTTTCAGCGGGCGCTCCATCCAGGCATCCGCGGCCTCGCCATCGACTATGCTGGACCCGCCCCTCGAACGCGCGGGGTCAGACAGGTGCGAGTGTGTCGTCCGGGGACAGCGTGGCGATGACGATCCAATAGTCCTGCACGGCACGGATGACACGCAGGAACTTGTCAAATTCCACGGGCTTTTCGATATACGTGTTGACACCGAGCGCGTAGCTGTTCACAACATCCTGTTCCCGCTGGGACGCGGTCAGGACCACAACGGGAATCGCCCTGAGGGACTCATCTTGCTTGATGCGCTGGAGCACCTCCAACCCACCGACTTTCGGCAGAGTCAGATCAAGCAGGATCATCCCGGGCCGAGGGGCCGATGAGGGGGACTAAAATGTGCCGCGCCGGTACAGATAGTCCAGCGCCTCCTCCCCGTCGCGCACGACGATCAGGTCGTTCTTGACGCGCCCTTTCGCAAAGGCGCGCTGAGTGATTTCGATGTCTTGGAGGTTGTCCTCGACCAGGAGGATCGTCACAGGTTGGGCGGGATGCATCGTCGTGCCGCGCTTCCGTGTGGACGGAACGGTTCGGGAGACAGGAGAGCGAACGCCAGCGCTCTTACTGATGTTCAGGGCATTTATTCTGCTGAACCATTCGACCGGTTGTCAAGACGGCCCGAGGACATGACCGGTGTCGCTTCCGTTTGTTAGTCAGGCCTTCCCATATACCAAGGACTGGTGGTGATTCTAGCTGAATTGTGCTCGTCCACCCTAGGTGGGTTGACTTCTCTCTCGCAGATCCGACACCCACAAATCAGACACCGCCAATTCTGTTCAATCGGATCCCACACAAGCCCAACGGTCTGGACATTGCGCCCAGCGCCGCAGTGCGGGCAGGCTAGGCCAGTCAGAGATTCGAGAATCTCGCCTACCCGTTTCAGACTCATCGCGTTCTCTCCCTATCCCGTACCAGTTCTGCAACGGCGGATGGGACAACCCTCCCTACAGAATGGAACGATCAGCGGGTCCTCGCATCCGTAGCTCGTGTAGTTTCTCTGATACACAGAACGCACCTTCTCCCTGATGGTCGGCAGCCCCAACGGCGGTTGATTTCTCCTAGCGTCCCACCGGCGCAGGATCTGTTCGGCCCTCTCTTTCGAAAGGCCACTGGCTTTGAGGTGGATGGCCAGCCGGAATGCGACGACATCGCGGCAGCCTTGAGCGACTCCCCGCATCATGGCTTGCGCGCAGGGTAAGAGGTCACCGTGGTAGATACGAGCCTGGCCGTCTTTCGCCTCCGGGACTGGCCCGATCGGAGATGCGCCCGCCTGCCGGGCCAAGGCTGTGACCGTGGACGGGTGTATGGTCGGGATACGGTGAAGGTAGTCCCACTGATCGGCATACGGCTGGTGTGAATTCGGATCGACGAACACCGTCTTCCCGCTGGAGACCGACTCGCCCGAGAGCGGAAGCCAGATGAAGTTCCCCACCCCATCGGCCGGCAGCGCGTCCTGCTTGGGAAAGATTTCGGCCTTCACGCCAGCCTCGCGGAGCAGCATCAGCGCTATCAGCCTCGCATCCCGTGCCGGGATTGGTTCATTGAAGAACAGCCACAGATGCACACCGCGGCTCTTACTGATCTCGCGACACAGGGCGAGACCATACCGCGACGCGCAGTCGAACATCGCATCTGCCGCGCGCTCGGCTTGTGAGCCATCGAAGTCAAACGCGAGAAAGTACGTACGGCCATCCGGCAGCAGGGGGTACACGCCCAGACGAAGCTTTCCCTCCAGGTGCAGCCGGTACTGGGCGAGCGAGAGCGGGCGGCGAACCGCGCAGATCCGCCCGGCCTGCAACGCACCGAACGCGTCGGACCGCCCGCGAAACAGCGCCGCGAACCGCTCCAGGTCAACAAGGGTCCACTTCATCGTCGGCTCTTCAGCTTAAGGCGTGCCGCAGCGCTTCAGCGCGGGGAATTCGTTCATAGCCGCCGTCCGCGTACCGATACGTCTCGCCGACCCGATCGACATTGAGGTATCGACGCGTCCAGATGTGCTTAAAGAGCAGAATTCCCTGCACCTCCCCGATAAACATGAACTCTCGATAGACCCCGCCCACGATCTGCTCCAGCAGAGGCCATGGAATCTCAGAGGTCTCGGTCATCGCCGCCTCCCGATTCGAACACTTCCCCTCGTGATCACCGCCATCCTAGCGAACGGACTCCAGACCGAATCCTTTGGTCTCGGCCGGAAGCGTTGAGAATCTGGCACGACAGCTGTGCCGCTATCGGTCATCATCGACGTCATCAAGGAGCATCGAGGCCGCGGCGGACCAGATGCACAGCATGCCCAACAGATCTTCGAGCGCGCCGCTGACCGGATTCGGATTGCCGAAGAGGTCGTCTGCGTGATCGGCCGCCGCACGCGCCTTCTCGATGGCACCATCGATGGCATCGAGTGCCTGGCGCAGCGTCCGAACGATGTCTCGGCGGGGATGATCCGTGGCCTCTTCACCTGGCTCCGACAGATCCACATCACCCGCCTTTTCCTCTGGTGTCATGGCCGCCCCCTCGCCCACCTACACGAGCGCGAGATCGCGGCTGCGGAGGATCGTGCCGGCCAGGTCCTCCAGCACACCGGCCTGATCCGGATCGGCTTCATCCTGCGCCAACCGCGCGACCGCCTGCGCCATCCCGTAGCGCGTGGCGTCGTACTCGCGCAGGAAGTACCCCAGCAGCGCGGTGCGCTGGTCTTCGGAAAGCCCCGCCGCCTTGGCCACGTTCTGGACGGCCGAGTGCGGCGAGGTCACCGTGTCTTCCTGCGCTTGCCGCGCGACCGCGACCATCCGCGCGAAGGTCTCGGGATGAAACGCCGCCTTGATGGCATCCCGCGCTTTGAGATAGATGAGCTTCGACTCCTGGCTCACCGTCTCCTCGGTGAAGATGCCGACCGCCAACCGGTCGCCGAGATGCACCTTGGCCACCACGTCCTCCACCGTGGCCAGGTTGAAGCAGATCGCGCGCAAGAGTCCGATCCGCACGCCGAAGCCGCCGTGCCCGGTCTCGCTGTTGGACACGGTCACCAAGGGATGCACGGTGCCCGGCCCACCCGGCAGCTCGCCCCCGACCCGCGCCGAGACGCGTTGCAGGTGCTCTTGGTTCCCGAGTCCGCCCGAGTACCACGAACCGGGGTCGCCCTTGCGGCTCTCGTCGATCGCGTCCCAGATCGAGCGGGTCGCGAACTTGAGCTTCATGCGCGTGTCAGACAAGCTGGCCTCGATCACCTCGCCGCCCACGGCTCGAACCGCATCGAGCGCGGCAAACGCGATATCGTAGTGATCCAGGACTCGGTAGCGGTCGGACAGCACCGCGCGGACCTGGCCGTCCAGACAGCGGATGAACCGCCGTCCCGGCGCGTCCTGCATCAAGCCGTTGAGCAGCTCCGTGGCGCGCACCGGCCGCTCCTTCGCCAGCTCTTTCAGAAACCGCCACGGCACGGATGGGACGCTCTTGCCGCCCATCTGCTCCAGCGCCGTGTCTTTGATGGGCATCCCCTGTTGGGGCAGCCACTCCATCGCGCGGGCCTCGGTCGGCACCAGGAAGAGCGCTCCATCTCTCGTGGCCACCGCGACACTGCGCGTGTCAGCGACAAAATCGATCCGCGCCTCCTTCTGCCGTTCAAGTTCCCCGACCAGCTGATCCAACCGTCCCCGTCCGGTCCACGTAGAAAACTCCGACACTGTTTCCATCGCCCTTCCTCCCTTCTTCAGTTTCGAGCCGCACCATCGCGGCGGCTCCCGTGAGAAGCACCACGGGCCAGCACTCATGGCTGGCCCGTGACGTATACCGGTCGGTTTTCGAATTAAGCCGTCTTCGCGTCTACCGCAGGGGCCTCAACGGAAGCAGCCTGCTCCTTGAGCTTCGTCAGCACCTGATCCGCCTCGTCCTGCCGCAATTCAACCGACTTCTCCACGCCAAAGCTCTTGAGCACCGCGCCCACGCGCTCCTTCCCCAGGCGCTCCGCCCAGTGCCAGATCGCCTCGAGCTGCGCGGCCTGGATGCCGGCGGTCCGCACGCGCTTGTCCCCGACCCGAACCACGGTGGTCAATGCACGGGTACCCTGATCCCGTTGGGGATCTGACGTAGCGCCGTTCCCTGACGCCAGCGGCCGTCCGATCGCGGCCTGAGAGTCCGTAGTCGTCTCGCCGTTGGCGTCGGCCACGGCTTGGGCTTCACGCTGCTCGTGCGTAATCTCCTCGGGCTCGCGGTACTCCACGCCGAGCAGTTTTTTCTCCACGATCGCTTCGGCCTTGGTCACCGCGGTGCGCTCCCCAAAGCGTTTGATCCGGGAGAGTTGCTGGATGATCGCAAGCTGGTCGGTCGGCTCGGTCAGCACCGGGAATCCGTCCGGACCGATGGTGTAGGGCTTGCCGGGTTTGACGACCTGGCCGTCGCGGTCGGTCTTGGGCGCGATCGCGTTCCAGATCAGGTCCTCGCACTCGACCTTCCAGACGATCGTCACCTTGGCCTCGCGCTGCAGGACGGGGTTCGCCTCCGGGCCGATCCAGCCCTTGACGTGCGCCCACGCCTGTTCGGCATCGCAGCCGGACGCGATGATGTGCGTCTTGATTCCGGCCTCCTTCGCCCAGTTGTTGTAAACGCGGGCGCTCGGGATCAGCCGCTTCCCGTGACGGCGGTCATAGACCGCGTAGAAATCGCGCGTGGTGATCTCTGTCTCCTTCTTGAGCAGTTCACTGGGATCCACCGCGGCCAGGGCGGCGCCGGTCTTGGCCTGTCCATTGCGGGATGTCGGCATGGTCCTCCTCCTACACGATGATGTCTTCGTCCGTAATCTCCTCCGTCAACACGAGGTACTTCCGGATCGCTGTTTCGTCGCCAAGACATAGCGGCCGATAGTCGCACCCGCCCCACTGCCCGCACGACGAGGTCTTCTTGGGAAACCGCCCTCGGACAATGTCCGACGCCACGAGGGCCAGCTTGTCCCGGTACTCGGCGACCTCCTCAGTAGTCCGCGTGGCGAAGTGCCACTCGATTCTGGGCTCCTTGAGCTTGAGCAGCACGCAGAAGGCCACGCGATCCACCGGGATGCCGTTGGCCTGCAGCAACCACCAGTACGCGGTCAGTTGCTCGTTGAGCCGGACTTCCTCCGCGTCGTACGAGGCCTGGGCGGTCTTGAAGTCCACCAGCGTGCGAAGGCCATCGACCCGGGCGTATAGATCGGGGTAGCCGATGAACGTCACGCCACCGAGATCCGCCACGAGCGGTGGTTGCACGCCTTCCGGGCGGACCTCAGAAAAGCGAGGTCGCTCTTCCTTTACGAAGCGCGCAAGCAGCGCGCGGCCCATGTTGCCGAGCGCTTCCCATGTGTGCCGCTTGCCCCACGCCACCGGGGCGTCTTTGAGCGCGTCCCAGACCTCGCCGAACACGATCTGCGGATCGGCGTCCTGCTGGAACAGCGCCGACAGCGACCGATCGATGGCGTCCCCGAAGAGCAGCGACGGCCGCTTGGCGATCGGCCGCCAGCCCTCCACGTAGTAATGGCGATACGCCCGCGGGCAGAAGTCGTAGCGCGTGACCTTGCTGTGCGAGAGCCGCATCGCCTCAGCGATCGGCATGTCGTGCCCTCCCCGCCAAGAGGCCGTCACGCCGGGGACCCGGCTTCGCCCAGACCACCGACCCGAGGTGCGATCCTGCACGGATGTCCTCGAGAAACGACGAGGGCGGGTGGCTGATGTCCCGCCCTTGGAGCAGGCGCCGGCGGCACCACGAGAGTACAAGCCGCGACTTGGCGCGGGTGATCGCCACGTAGAGCAACCGTCGCTCTTCTTCAATCGTCTCGCGGCAGCGCGCATGCGTGCGTATTTCGCTGAAAGCGAACAGCGTTCCGGGCAATTCGAACAGCGCGGAGCGAAGCGACGCGGAACGGGCTGTACTGTAAACGATATGGTGCTCTTCTGCAATCCTCTCCGGTCATCCGTAGA
>JBMOMD010000013.1:0-135809 GCA_049325295.1 Nitrospirota bacterium | reverse complement strand
CTAACAGGGAACCGCCTATCACGACCGGGGCTTGGCTGCCGTCTTTTCGGATCAGGACCTGTTCGAATGGGGCGCATGTCCGCGTCTCCCGGAACTTCGTCAGCAAGATCCGATTGAACGGAGGATCGCCCTGAGGGGTGATATCGCTCCAGGCCAGTTGATCACGGTTCAGGTCGTCGGAGGGATACCCGACGATCTGCAAAAATGCGTCGTTCGCTTCGGTGATCTCCCCCAGCTCATTCCAGAAGACGATGCCGATCATGTTGGATTCGACCACCCGCCGAAAGCGCTTTTCGCTCGCCTGAAGCCCTTCCCGGGCTCGCGTGATCTCGTCGGCCATGTGGTCAAACGCGCGACCGATTTCGCCGATCTCATCGCGTCCGGTCAGATGACTGCGGGCGGTCATATCACCTGCCGCCAAGCGCTCAGTGACGCCAATCAGACGCCTGACGCGATGGGCCAAGACAATGTCGAAGAATAGCCAGAACAACAGCGAGAGGCCCACAATCACGAAGCTGAACTGAACGGCCTGAGATTGCACGGCCCACCGGCCTTGGGCTTTGAGGGCCGACAGGTCCTGTGCGATAAATACAAGGCCGACGCGGGAAGGGCGCAGATTGGATCCCGTCGTACCCAGCAGGACCGGGTACCAACCGACCATGCGCGTCCCGCCGCCCATCACCCGGACCGAGCCGCTCATGGTTCCAACGGCATGGCCTCGGGCGCGCCGAAAGGTCCCTTGGTCAACGTTCAGGGACGGAAGGACATTGTCGATCCGCTCGCCCAACAAAACCCGCCGAGTGCTGGCGATGATGACGTCCCGCTCATCCGCCACCAACGTCAGGATTAAATGAGGCTCCGCCCCCAAGGCCGCGATCTCCGCCTGGACGCGCTCCAGATCACCCCGGGCGACATAGTACTGGAGGGCTCCCTGCAGCCTGGTCATCTGGCGAGTCAGGGAATCCGCAGCCTCACGTTCGGCCGACTGGTCGACTTGGCGGACGGTATAGAGATACGAGACGACACCGTGGGAGGCGGCAAACAGAAGCAAGAACAGCGGGATCGTGACCCGGAGCGATGGCTTCATCGGACGCCGTTTGTGTCCCTGATCTAGAGAGCGCGAGGAGCGTGTATCGTCTGGCTCAGGGTGTCCAACGGCCCGCTCTCTGAAATTTCATGTACGGTGAACTCCCGGTCGAGAAGTTGTTCGTGCGTCATCACCGCAGTGAGTCGTTGGGCCGCCTTGAGCAGGCCGGAGGGACGACCCGACAGGTAGGCGTGATTCTCGGCCACATCGGGGAAATGGAGTCCCTTGTACGCCGCCGCGACCTCTTCGGGTTTTATTCCCAACCGCTTGGACACAAGGGCGGCCGCTTCGTCAGGGTGCTGTTGGAGAAAACGGAGGGCCTCAAACCAGCCGCGCACCAGCGTGTCCACCTGGCGGATATGCGACTTCATGCGGTCCGCCCGCACCACCAACACGTCGAGAATCTCTCCGGGGATCTGCGAACTGTCGAACAACGGGTTCGCCCCCTGGGTCATCAGTTGGCTACGGACCGGCTCAAACGTCACGACGGCGTCCACTGCCCGTTTCCGGAAGGCGTTGGCGTGCTGGTCCACGGCGAGCGGCACGATCGTGATATCGGCCTGGGTGAGACCGGCCTTCTCCAGCGCTCGGCTGAGAACGTAGGCTCCCAGCGCGGTATTCTCCACCCCGACCCGATGGCCCCGGATGTCGGCCAACCGGTGGAGCTCCCTTTGCCCAAGGATCACGTCCCCCCCAAGGGAAACGTCCAGGACGAGGACCACCTGGGGCGTTTGTCCGTATTGCATCAGCAGCAGCACCTCGTCCAGGGTCAGGGCAGCGGCCTCGATCGCACCGTTTCGAAACTCATGGATCACCTGGGTCGCCGAGGAATATTCGACCAAACGGACGGACTCCTCCAGGTACCCTTGCGCTTTGGCCATGTGCAGCGGCTCATAGCCCGGCCAGATATTGGTGCCGATACGGAAGACCGACTCCGGTTGCGTGGTGCACCCGACGCAGAAGAGGACCGAGGTGGCGAGCGCAAGGAACGGTGTTCGGGGCCTTAGTTTTGGCACGGCAGGAGGTCGGCTGCCCGGATCAGCGGGGTGATCCTTGCCGGCTGACCAGATCCCTTCTTGATGAGGACCGAACACCTCAAGAAGCATTTTCTCGCGACCGACAGGGGATGAGTCACCATTGTCACAACGATATCAGTGAATAACAGACCGTCAAGCAGTCTCCCGGTGATCGGTCGTGCGTCTGCGGCAGGTTGCGCGCAGCCGAGGCCGCGCGGGTCTGAGCAACAGCGCAGCGCCATGAAACGGTGAGCCATGACAGCGCCCTCATCGGGCACAGCGTCCCGGCGCGCGCAAAGCCGGCGGGGTGTTACGCCGGGCGCGCGAAGCGGTTGGTTTCGATGCCGTTGATCGCTTCGTCGATCCGCGCCAGGGCTTCGGCTTTGCCCAGGAGGCGCAGCACGTCGCAGATCCCGGGGCTCACGGTCTTGCCGGTCAGCGCCACGCGCAACGGCTGGGCGAGCGTGGCCATCTTCTGCCCGGTTTCGGCGATGGGGGTCGCAAACACGACTTCGTGCGCCTCCTTAGTGAAAGGCGCTTCGCGTAAGAACGCAAGCAGTCGTTGCAGCGAGGGCGCCGTGCCTGCGGTCAAGAACTTCGCAGCTGTCGCGGCATCGATCTCGCGTCGATCGGGCAGGTACATGAGGACGGCATCCGCGATATCCACCAGGGTCTTGCTGGCTCCCGGCGGGCGAGCAGCACCTCCTCGATTCGCGTGCCGGAGAGATCGGGCGGGGCGTTGCGCGTTCTGAGCAAGGATTCCACGTGCGGTACGGTCGATTTTGGCACACCGGTCTTGAGGTAAGTGGCGTTGAGCCACAACAGTTTTCCCGCGTCGAAGACGGCCGCGGAGCTCGTGATGTGGTCCGAGGTGAACTTCGTGACCAACTCTTCCCGGGTGAACACCTCCTGATCGCCGTACGACCAGCCCAGAGAAAAGGGCGGAGAAAATCAGGGGACGGCAACTGTCTTTGAAGTCAACCATGCTGGGCCATTTCGGGATGCCATGGGGTGCGATGTTTGAGCATCGCGTTGAGGATCGTGAGGAGCTTGCGCATGCAGGCGGTTAGGGCGACTTTTTCCGCTTTGCCGGCGGCACACAGGCACTGCTAGAAGGCTTTGATGACGGGATTGAATCGCATGGCGACCAACGTTTGTCGGCCTCCCCGTCAGACTTCTTGAGTAGATCGGGATTGCGCCGGTGCGCCCAGGCCGCCGCGGGTTCATACCACGCGGACGGAATCACGCGCACGCACGCCATGAGCCATCGCATGGGCGCGGGGAACACCAGCATGGACCGCTTGCGTTGGATGCCGCGCTCGATACGCGCCGCCGCGTCGTCCGCGGTGATCAACCAGGGCATGGTGAACCGGTTGGAGGCGGTCATGGGCGTGTCCACGAACCCGGGGCACACCGTCATCACGTGCACTCGGCCGCGCAGCCGGACGCGCAGCGACTCCATCCAGGTGTTGACCGCGGCCTTGGACGCGGAATACGCGCCCGCGTTGGGCAAGCCGCGAAAGCCAGCCACGCTGGAAATCGCCACTAGAGAACCCGAGCCCGCGCGCGCCATTTCGGCCATGAACGGCTCGAACGTGTGGATCACCCCCAACAGATTGGTCTCGATGACCTCGCGAGAACGCTCGGATTCGTCCCGGCCGTCGCTGTCGCGGCGGCTGACACCCGCGTTCGCGACCACCACGTCCACGCGACCGGCCGCCGCAAGAAACGCGCGCCCCGCGCGGCCTACGGCCTCCGCGTCGCGCACGTCGACAGAAAACGTCGCCACCGTCGCGCCTCGTTCGCGACAGCGGACCGCGACCCGGTCAAGTTCCGCAGCCCGTCGCGCCACCAAGCCGAGCGTCCGTCCCGGCGACGCCATACGCACCGCAAGCGCCTCGCCGATCCCGGATGATGCGCCGGTGATGAAAATGTTCATGGTTCGTTGTTGGTTGTCCGTTGTTGGTTGTCCGATCAACGAACACCGAACAACGTCTCTTCTCGTCCCTAGAGCGCAAGCGACGGGTCCGCGTTCAGGGCCATCGCCGCCCCGTGATCGAGCGGCGCGCGATGAAACGCCGCGGCCGCGATCATGGCGGCGTTGTCCGTGCAGTGCCGCGGCGTGGGCATGACCAGGCGAAACCCGTGTTCCGCGACCTGCGTCGTCATCGCGGCGCGCAAGCGCGAGTTGGCCGCCACCCCGCCGCCGATGATGATGTCGGTGACGCCCGCGGCTTTCGCCGCCGCGATGGTCTTGTCCACCAACACGTCGACCACCGCGGCCTGGAACCCGGCCGCCAGATCCGGATACGCCGCGTCCCCCGGCCCTTCGCGACGCAATGCCTGGACGAACGCGGTCTTGAGCCCGCTGAAACTCATGTCGAACCCGCGGGAACCCACGTGGCTCCCTCCCCCACGGCCGGTCAACGGGCGCGGGAATCGAAAACGCGCGGGATCACCGCTGGCCGCCAACCGATCAATGGCTGGACCACCGGGAAACCCGAGCCCCAGGCAATACGCGGCCTTATCGAAGGCTTCCCCCGCCGCGTCGTCGATCGTGTGCCCCACCAACCGATACCGCCCGAACGCCTCGACCACGTACAGATGCGTGTGCCCCCCGGAGACGATCAGCGCCACCGCGGGATACGTGATGGAGTGTCCGGACAGGACCGGCGCCACGATGTGTCCCTCAAGGTGATTGATGCCGATGAGCGGGCGATCAACGGCATAGGCCAATCCCTTGGCAAACGAGACACCGACCAGGAGCGCGCCGGCAAGCCCCGGCCCCTCGGTCACGGCCACGGCGTCCAACTCGGACGCGGCGACGCCGGCCTTGGCCAGCGCCTGCTCCACCACGCGGTCGATGACTTCCACGTGCCCGCGACACGCCAACTCGGGCACCACGCCGCCGAACTTGGAGTGCACGCCGGTCTGCGTGGCCAACTCTTCCGACACGATGACCGACCCGTCGCGCACCACGGCCGCGGCGGTTTCATCGCAGGAGGTCTCGATTCCAAGAATCAGCACGTCGTCAAATGGCAGGAACCGCCGGGAGCACAAATACGGAGGGGCGGGTCATCCCCGCCCCTCCACCAAGACTCGTCCGACCGGGCGTCTTACACGCTGGCCATGGCCGGCTCGTCGGTAAACGTCGGCGTGTTGTCGCGGAGCACGACCTTGATGCGCTTCTGGTCCTTGAACCGCCCGCGCAACAACTCCTCGGACAACGGGTCTTCGATATGCCGCTGCACGCAGCGCCGCATCGGCCTCGCGCCGTACAAGGGTTGATACCCTTCCTCGATCAACCACTTTTTCACGTCTTCGCTCAGCTCGATCTGAATGCCCTTTTCCACCAACCGGCGGTTGACCGCCTCGATCAGAATATCCACGATCTTGACCAGGTGTTCCTTGGTCAACGTGTGGAAGACCACGATCTCGTCGATCCGGTTCAAGAACTCCGGATTGAACGTCTTCTTCAATTCGGCCATCACGTCGTCTTTGATCCGACGCCCCTCGCCGTGCTCGCTCTCCTGCCGGAACCCGAGTGACGCGCCCTTGTCGATCATGCGCGCGCCCACGTTGGACGTCATGATGATGACCGTGTTCTTGAAGTCGACTTTACGGCCGAGGCTGTCGGTCAACGCCCCGTCGTCCAGCACCTGGAGCATCATGTTGAAGATTTCCGGGTGCGCCTTTTCGATTTCGTCGAACAGCACCACCGAGTACGGCCGACGGCGGACCTTTTCGGTCAACTGGCCGCCTTCCTCGTACCCGACGTACCCCGGAGGCGCGCCCACCAGCCGCGAGCTGGCAAAGCGCTCCATGTACTCGGACATGTCGATCCGGATCAAAGCGTCCTCGTCGTCGAACAGGAACTCCGCGAGCGTGCGGGCCAGTTCGGTCTTGCCCACGCCCGTCGGGCCCAAGAAGATGAACGACCCGATCGGACGGTGTTCGCCCTTGAGCCCGGCGCGGGCGCGGCGAATGGCCTTGGACACGGCCACGATCGCTTCCTCCTGCCCGATCACCCGTTTGTGCAGCGCCTCTTCCATCTGCAAGAGTTTTTTGGACTCTTCTTCCTCCAATTTATAGAGCGGAATACCCGTCATCTTGGACACCACCAGGGCCACTTCCTCCTTGGTGATGTTGGTCCGCTGCTTTTCCTGATTACGCTTCCACTCGCGCTTGGAGTCTTCGAGCATTTTCTTCAAACGCTCTTCCTCTTCGCGGAGCTTCACGGCTTCTTCAAAATTCTGCGCCTTGATCGCCGCGTCCTTGTCCTTCGCCACCCGCTTGTGCTCTTGCTCCAAGCCGCGCAATTCCGCCGGCAAGGCGTAATTGAGGAGCTTCGCGCGGGACCCGGCTTCGTCGATCACGTCGATCGCCTTGTCCGGCAAGAACCGGTCCGTGATGTACCGGTCGGACAACCGCACGGCTTCCACCACCGCGTCTTCCGTGATGGCGATCCCGTGGTGCTCTTCATACCGATCCTTCAAGCCGCGGATGATCTTGATCGTCTCGTCCGTGCTCGGCGGATTCACGTGAATGGGCTGGAACCGACGCTTCAGCGCCGCGTCACGCTCGATGTGCTTGCGATACTCATCCAAGGTCGTCGCGCCGATGCACTGGATTTCGCCGCGCGCGAGCGCGGGTTTGAGCATGTTGGACGCGTCGATCGAGCCTTCCGCCGCGCCGGCCCCGACCAGGGTGTGCAATTCGTCGATGAAGATGATGATGTTGCCGGCGCTCACGATCTCCTTCATCACGACCTTGAGCCGCTCCTCGAACTGTCCGCGGTACTTCGTGCCCGCCACCAACGACCCGAGATCCAGGGCGATCACGCGCCGATTCAGCAAGTTGTCCGGCACGTCCGACGCGATGATCCGCTGCGCCAACCCCTCGACGATGGCGGTTTTGCCCACGCCGGATTCGCCGATGAGCACCGGATTGTTCTTGGTGCGCCGGCAGAGAATCTGCAACACGCGCTCGATTTCATCGCCGCGCCCGATCACCGGATCCAGGGACCCCTCGGTCGCCAGTTGCGTGAGATCGCGGCCGAACTCATCCAGCGCGGGCGTGTTGCTCTTCTTGTCCTTCTCGCGCGGAACGTTCTTCTTGAGCAGGTTGATGGTCAGCTGCCGCGCGGTCAGCAAATTGGCGCCCAAGCTGCGCAGGATCTTGCCGCCCATGCCCTCTTCTTCGCGCAACAACCCCAGCAACAGGTGCTCGCTGCCGATATAATTGTGGCCGAGCAGTTTGGCTTCTTCGATCGAGAATTCAATGACTTTCTTCACGCGCGGGGTGAACGGAATCTCCCCGAACGTCATGGTGCTGCCCCCGCTCGGCAAATTGCGCTCGATCTCGAGACGCACCTGCTCCGGCGACAAGCCCATTTTCTTGATCACGGCCAACGCAACGCCATCGCCTTCGCGAAGGATCGCGAGCACAAGGTGTTCGGTGCCGAGATAGTCGTTCTGGTGACGCTCGGCTTCCTCCCTCGCGAGGATGATGATTTTCCTGCCTCGATCGGTGAATCGCTCGAACATTCAGTGCCTCCTGGGGATCACCCCGGCCGCAGAAAACCTGGCCGGATGGTTCGTTTTCATTCTAACGACGAGGCAACCCCATGTCAAGCAACGCGCGGATTTTCCGCGAAAAAATAATCCTACCTAGGGATAATTTTCCCGAGGACCACCGGCCGACGCGCGCCCGTGGCGGACGGCACGTTGTCGGGTTCGTGACGAACGGTGAGATACGCGAGCAGCGCGAACGCCATCGCCTCGATCGCCTTGGGGTCCACGCCGTGCGCGGCCATGGACTCGACCCCCGACGGGGCGACCGCCCGACGCAATTCGGCCATCAGGGTCTCGTTGTACACGCCGCCGCCGCCGACGATCACGTCCACCGGAGTCGTCCCCGCGCGCGATCGCAGAAATCGCGCGTACGCGTCCGCGATCGATCGCGCGGTAAACGCGGTCACCGTCGCCATCACGTCCCGCGGCGCGATGCGCCATCGGCGCGCGTCGGACGCGATGCGATCCACCAACGCGCGCCCGAACGTTTCCCGTCCGGTCGTCTTGGGAGGCCGCTTCGCGAGAAACGGATGCCGGAGCAACGACCCCAGCAGACGCTCGTCGACTGATCCAGACGCGGCGACTCGTCCCGAACGATCCAGGGATTCACGGCCCTTGCTGAAGCGCGCCATGAGCCCGTCGATGAGCATGTTCCCGGGCCCGGTGTCGAACGCCGCGATCCGCCTCATATCGGCGGGGCCGCCGGCCGGTATCCACGTCACGTTCGTGATGCCGCCGAGATTCACGACCAGGCGATGGCGTCGGGCATGGGCAAAACAGCGGTGATGAATCAGCGGCGTCAGCGGCGCCCCCTGCCCGCCGGCCGCCAGATCACGCGGACGGAAATCCGCGACCGTGGTCACCCCGGTGCGCTCCGCGATGACCGACGGTTCCCCGATTTGCAGCGTACCCGCGACGCGAAAGCGCCCTTCTCGGATCGGCGTGGGTTGGTGGGCGACGGTTTGGCCGTGGGAACCGATCAACCCCACCCGGCGCAGCGGAACACCGGCGGCCTTGGACAGCTTGATCGCGGCCTCGGCGAACAACTCGCCGAGGTACGCGTTGAGACGACAGAGTTCCGCCAGCGTGTCCGCGGAGTCGGACTGCAACGCCAACACCCGTTCACGCACTCCCGACGGATAGGAGATCGTGCGGTACTTCACGAGGCGAATGGTGCGGCGGGATCGCCGCCCGGTGATCTCGGTCAGCGCCGCATCGATGCCATCGACGGAGGTGCCCGACGACAGACCGATAACGTACATCGTTAGCAGGCTGCTGAAAAAGCCCGTCTGCGGCGTGCTCGGTCGTCGGAAATCCTCACGTACGACCCAGTACGCTCCGGTTTCCTCCTCCCTGCGGCCTTGCAGTTGGAACTTTTTGAGCAGCCTGCTCGCATCGCGGAGTATTCAGGTTACGACTAACCTTCGGTCGGAGGCTCGGAACTAAGGGTTTTCAAGTACTGCAACAGTTCCGTGGCGTGGTCCTTGGGATCCACGTCGGTGAAGATGCGGTGGATGACGCCGTCGTGACCGATCACGAACGTGGTGCGTTTCGCGAAGCGAAACCCCGCGAACTCGCTGAGCACGCCGTACGCGCGGCTCACGCGATAATCCTCGTCGCTGAGGATCGGGAACGTCAACTTGTATTTCTCCGCGAACGCGCGATGGGAATCCTGCCCGTCGACGCTGACCCCGAGCACCCGGGCGTTGAGCGCCTCGAACCGGGACAAATCGTCTCGGAAACTGCAGGCCTGCTTGGTGCACCCCGGCGTGCTGTCCTTGGGATAGAAATACAGCACCACGGTCTGCCGACCCCAGTAATCGCTCAACGTGACCGGCATCCCGTTCTGATCGTTGAGCGTAAAGTCGGGCGCGGTCTGCCCGACGCGAACCGGCAACGCCATCTCGGCCCGGCTGGGCGTCGCCCACAGCCAGCCCACCCCGGCCAACACGGCCACGGCCGCTACCGCGACGAGCACCGAGGTTCTCATCGCGTCCCCCGGCCGCGTCCGCGGCCCCGAGCGCGTGAGCGTGGAGCCGCCGCGCGAGTCCGCGCGGTCGTCCGCCGTGCGGGACGAGCCTTCGCCTTGGCCGGAGCCTTCCGGGTTCGTCGCCCCAACGCGGACTTGATGGCCTCGCCGATCAACGCGGGATTTTTCACCACCATCACGCCGGCCTTCTCCAGCGCCGACATCTTGTCGGACGCGCTGCCGACCCCGCCGGAAATGATCGCGCCCGCGTGGCCCATGCGGCGCCCCGGCGGCGCGGTGATCCCGGCGATGAAGCCCACCACCGGCTTCTTGACCGACCGCGCGATGAAGGCCGCGGCCTGCTCTTCGGCGTCGCCGCCGATCTCGCCGATCATCACGATCGCCTCGGTGTCGGGATCGCGGTTGAACAGGTCGAGGCAATCGATAAAGTTGGTGCCGTTCAGCGGATCGCCGCCGATGCCCACGCACGTGCTCTGGCCCAGGCCGCGCTGCGTGACCTGCCACACCGCTTCGTAGGTGAGCGTGCCGCTGCGCGACACGATGCCGACGGACCCCGGGCGGTGAATGAATCCCGGCATGATCCCGATCTTGGCTTCGCCGGGCGTGATCACCCCCGGGCAATTCGGCCCGATCAGACGCGAGGATTTTCCCGTCAGCGCGCGTTTGACCCGCATCATATCGAGAACCGGAATGCCCTCGGTGATGCAGATGATCAACGGCACCTCGGCGTCCACCGCCTCGAGGATCGCGTCCGCCGCAAACGGCGGCGGCACGAAAATCAAGGACACGTTGGCGCCGGCATCGTCGACCGCCTGGCGCACGGTGTCGTACACCGGCGCCTTCTTGCCCGACGTCTCGCCGACCCACACGCCCCCGCCCTTGCCCGGCGTGACCCCGCCCACGACCTTGGTCCCGTAGGCTAGACACTGGTCCGCGTGAAATCCGCCCTCGCGTCCGGTGAGCCCCTGCACGATGACGCGGGAATCCTTATTGACCAGAATGCTCATCGCGCGGCCTCCCCGGCAAGGGAGACGATTCTCTGAGCCCCTTCCCACATCGTCCCGGCCACTTCGAGATTGAGCCCCGAGGAAGCCAGCATCTTGCGGCCTTCTTCCGCGTTGGTCCCGTCCAACCGGACGACCAACGGCACCCGGAGATTGACTTCGCGCGTGGCGTCGATGATCCCGCCCGCGATCCGTTCGCAGCGCACGATGCCGCCGAAGATGTTCACGAACACGCCTTTCACGTTCGCGTCCGCCATCAAGATGTTGAACGCCTCTTTCACGGTTTCCTTGGTGGCGCCGCCGCCCACGTCCAAGAAGTTCGCGGGTTCGCCGCCGGCGAGTTTGACTACGTCCATGGTCGCCATCGCGAGGCCCGCGCCGTTGACCATGCACCCGATGGTGCCGTCCAGTTTCACGTAATTGAGGTTGTGCTCCGAGGCTTTGATTTCAAGCGGCTCTTCCTCGTCGAGGTCGCGGAACGCGCGCACGTCTTCCTGACGAAACAGGCCGTTGTCGTCGAAGTTCATTTTCCCGTCCAACGCCACGAACTTCTGATCCGTGGTCAGGACCAAGGGATTGATCTCGACCAACGACGCGTCCTTCGCCATGAACAACGCGTACAGCGAGCCGAGCAACTTCACGAATCCGTTGACCGCGTCCTTGGGCAGACCCAGGCCGAACGCCACCTGTCGGCCGTGAAACGGCTGATACCCCACGGTGGGGTCGATGAAGACCTTGATGATCTTTTCCGGGTGTGTATGCGCGACCTCTTCGATTTCCATCCCGCCCTCGCGGCTCGCCACCACCGCGATCGACGCGGACGCGCGGTCCACCACCAGCGAGAGATAGAACTCGTGCCCGATGCTCACGCCCTCTTCGATCAGCAACTTTTTGACGACCTTGCCCTGCGGACCGGTCTGCGGCGTCACCAACGTCTTGCCGAGGATTTCGCGCGCGAGCGGCTCGACCTGATCGCGCGAACGCGCCAACTTCACGCCGCCCGCTTTGCCGCGCCCGCCCGCGTGGATCTGCGCCTTGACCACGGTGACGGGCGCGTTCAACTCGCCGGCGACCGCCACCGCCTCCGCGACCGTGTCCGCGCGACGACCGCGGGGCACGGGCACGTTGAACTTCGCAAAAAGTTGTTTCGCTTGAAACTCGTGGATGTTCATGCGGGGATACCGTCCTGATCAGAGGTTGAAGCCGGAACTTGTAAAAATGACGCGCGATTGTAACAACTTCGCAAAACCGCGTCAATCGTGCGCCCCCGACAATATCGTCGACATTGCCACGCGATCCGCAACTGTATTACAGTGGCGATACCGCGACGCACCGAATGATCGGGAATCCTACAGACACCCGCACGCCGACGTCGTCCCCGAAGGACGCGGTCGATGAAATGCGCACCGCCGACGGCGATGTTCGGCCGCACTACCGGCCGTTCGCGGACTGGTTGCGGACTTCGCCGCCCGCTCGGGTCGAACAAAAACGCAAAGAGGCCGAGGTGCTGTTCCATCGGCTCGGAATCACGTTCGCGGTGTCCGGAGAAAGCACGGGCACGGAGCGGCTCATTCCCTTCGACATCATTCCCCGGATCATTCCGGCCGCGGAGTGGCAGACGCTGGCGCAAGGGCTTCGCCAACGGCTGCGGGCGCTGAACGCCTTTCTGCACGACATTTACCACGACCAGGACATCCTCCGGGCGGGCCGGATACCGGTCGAGATGGTGTTTCGCAACCCGCAGTACTGCGTCGAAATGCACGGCGTGGATGTTCCCGGAAGCGTGTACGTGCACATCGCGGGCGTGGACGTGGTCCGAACCGACGAGCGACAATTTTACGTACTGGAAGACAATCTGCGAACGCCGTCCGGGGTGTCGTACATGCTCGAGAACCGCAAGATGATGATGCGGCTCTTCCCCGAACTCTTCGCGCGACAGATGATCGCGCCGATCGATCACTACCCCGACCTGCTGCTGGAGAATTTGCGCGCGGTCGCGCCGCTGGGCGCGCGAGAGCCCACCGTGGTGCTGCTGACGCCCGGCGCATACAACAGCGCGTATTTCGAACACGCGTTCCTCGCCCAGCAGATGGGGATCGAACTGGTCGAGGGGCGGGACCTGTTTGTCCGCGACAATGCCGTCTACATGCGGACCACGCAGGGCCCTGCGCGCGTGGACGTGATTTACCGGCGCATCGACGACGACTTTCTCGATCCGCTGTCGTTCCGCCCCGATTCCACGCTGGGGGTACCGGGCCTGCTGTCGGTCTACCGCAACCGCGGCGTGACGATTGCGAACGCCCTGGGAACCGGCATTGCCGACGACAAGGCCATGTATGTCTTCGTACCGGACATGATTCGGTTCTATTTGGGAGAAGAGCCGATTCTGACGAACGTGCCGACGTATCAGTTGCGCAATCCCGAGGACCGGGCCTACGTGTTGGACCACCTCCACGAACTGGTCGTGAAAGAGGTGCACGGCTCCGGCGGGTACGGCATGTTGGTCGGGCCCGCGAGCACGAGTGAAGACCGCGAGGCATTTCGCGGGCGGATTCTGCAGGCGCCGGGCAATTACATCGCGCAGCCCACCCTGGCGCTCTCGACGTGTCCCACGTTCGTGGACAACGGGATTGCGCCGCGCCACGTGGACCTGCGCCCGTTCGTGTTGAGCGGTCGCGACGTCGACTTCGTGCCCGGCGGACTGACCCGCGTCGCGCTCCGCGAAGGATCGCTCGTGGTCAACTCCTCCCAGGGGGGCGGCACCAAAGACACCTGGGTCCTGGAGCGCTGACCGTGCTGAGCCGAACCGCGGATCACTTGTATTGGATGGCGCGCCACATGGAACGCGCGGAGAATACGGCGCGCATTCTCGACGTGACCAATCGCATGTCACTCCTGCCGCGAGAGACCGCAGCCGCGGATCAGGAGTGGCAAGCGGCCCTTGCCATGACCGCGTGCACCGAGGCCTTCGCCTCGATCCACTGTCACGCGTCCGCGCGAGGGATTCTTCGATTCATGACCCTCGACAGCGACAACCCATCGAGCATCCTCTCGTGCGTGCGGGCGGCGCGCGAAAGCGGACGCGCCGTGCGGGGGACCGTCACGACGGAAATGTGGGAGTGCCTGAACACTACGTGGATCGAGTTCCTGCGGCTCGACGACGCCCGTCTGGACGAGGGCGAGATCGGCCCGTGGTTTGATTGGGTCAAGGAGCGCGCGCACTTGTTCTACGGCGTGACGCGCAGCACCATGCTCCGCGACGAGGCGATGCAGTTTGTCCGGCTCGGGACCTTCCTGGAACGAGCGGAAAACACCGCGCGTATCCTTGACGTCAAATACCACCTCTTGCTCTCCGACCCCGCGGACGTGGCCGCCGCGGTGGATTACTATCAGTGGGGCGCACTGCTCCGCTCGGTCAGCGCGTTCGAAGCCTACCGCAAGGTGTACCGCGACGTGATCATTCCCTGGCGCGTGACCGAATTGTTGATCCTGCACCCGGATATGCCGCGCTCGCTCCACGCGTGTCTGAACGAGATCGACCACGTGCTTCGCGATCTGCCCGAGCAAACCGGACGCGAGGCCGCGCGACGCGCCGGGGACCTCCACGCGCGGTTGCACTACGGCCGGACGGAGGACATTCTTCAACAAGGCTTGCACAGTTACCTCCTGGACTTCCTCGCGCGCGCCAACGACCTGGGGCGCGAGACCACCCAAAGCTTTCTGGTGCCCGCGTGCGGCTAGCCATCCAGCATCGAACCGTCTATCGCTACAGCCAACCCGCGACCCACAGCATCCAATACCTACGCCTGACCCCACGCCGGGACAACCGGCAACGGGTCGTGTCATGGTACCTCGGCGTACCAGCCGCCGCGTCCGAATGTCTGGACGCATTCGGGAACACGGTGCGCGTCCTGGTGATGGACCAATTGCACGACGAAATCACCATCGACGTCGACGGCGTCGTGGAGACGCGGACCGACGTGGGCGGCCCCCGTGAGAACGAAAGCTCGGTCAATCCTCTGGTGTTCTTGCGGGACACGCCGTTGACCGCGGCGGACGCCACCCTTCGGGAATTCGCGAAGACATACGCGGGCCGAATCGCGGCCGACGTCCCGTCGGGACTATTCAACCTGATGACGGGAATCCGGGGCGCGGTGCGGTACGAACAAGGCAGCACCGATGTCCAGACCGCCGCCTCCGCGGTGTTCGCCCAGGGCGCCGGGGTGTGCCAGGACCACAGCCACGTGTTTATCGCTTGCTGCCGCGTGCTGGGCGTGCCGGCTCGATACGTCAGCGGGTACCTCTATTCGGAAGGCGACGCGGCTCTTCAGGCGGCCAGCCACGCGTGGGCTGAAGCGTGGGTGGACCGGTTGGGATGGCTCAGCTTCGACGTGGCCAACTTAGGGGCCACGGACATCGCCCTCTTACGCCTCGCGGTCGGACGGGACTATCTGGACGCGTGTCCGATCCGAGGCGTCCGCTTCGGAGGCGGCACCGAAGCCATGGACGTGCACGTTCGCGTGACGACGACTCAGCAGTGATCCGCTACACTCTCCCGAGGCCCCTCGCATGACCTACTGTGTCGCCATGGCGCTCGACGCCGGACTCGTGTTCGCATCCGACACCCGCACCAACGCGGGGCTCGATCACATCGCCACGTTTCGCAAGATGACGGTGTATGAACGCCCGGGCGACCGCGTGCTGGTGCTGTTGACCGCGGGCAATTTGGCGGTGTCCCAAAGCGTCATCAACATCCTCAATGAGTCCGCGCCCGCGGACGACGGACGGCCGACCTTGATGAACGCGCCGTCCCTGTTCGCGGCCGCGCGCGTGGTCGGCAACGCCCTGCGCGAAGTCCATCACTTGGACGCCCAGCACATGAAACAACACCAGGCGGAATTCAACACCTCCATCCTGCTCGGCGGCCAGATCCGCGGCGAACCGCCCCGCCTGTTCAACATCTACGCCGCCGGCAATTTCATCGAAGCGACGCCGGAGACTCCCTATTTCCAGAACGGCGAGGTCAAGTACGGCAAACCCATCATCGACCGCGTGATCACCCACAAGAGCAGTCTGGACGAGGCGGTCAAGTGCACGCTGATCTCGTTCGACTCCACCTTTCGCAGCAACCTCTCGGTGGGACCGCCGATCGATCTGCTCTGTTACGTGCGGGACAGTTACCGGGTGGATCTTCGCAGAAGCATTGAGGCCGACGACGTCTATTTCCGGGATATCAAGCGGCGGTGGTCGGACGGACTGCGGGAGTTGTTCGCGAAGCTACCGAATCCCTCGTGGGGCGGCTAGCCCCGGAAAATCAAATTCCCCCTTGCCCCCCTTTGACAACGGGGGGCAAGGGGGAATTTTCTCATCGAAGTTCCGATGAACGATTTTTACGCTCGGATAGTCGCTTCTTCCCGACGCACGTAATCGGGAATGAGGAGAGGGGAAACGCGCGCGGGCGCGATGCCCGCGTCTTTCAGGTCGCGGCGAAACCGCGTGAGGTGCTCCACGGTCACCACCCCCAACGCCGCGTTCTTGGCGTACGTCGCGGCGGCCTGGCCCGCGCGGCGGCCGAACACGATGATGTCGAGCAACGAGTTGCCCATGAGGCGGTTGCGGCCGTGCAGCCCGCCGGAGGCCTCACCCGCCACGTAGAGGCCTTTGACCGTGGAGTCGCCGTTCACGCCGATCTTCACCCCGCCGTTCTGGTAGTGCAACGTGGGGTGGATGAGGACGGGTTGTTCACGGATGTCGATCTGATACCGGGAAAACATCTTGCGCATGTTGGGGAACCGCGCGTCCAACGTGCCCTCGCCGTTGACGATCTCCACCATCGGCGTGTCGAGCCAGACCCCGCGTCGGCCCGACGGCGTGGTCACGCCGCGGCCTTCCACGCACTCGCGGATGATCGCGGCCGCCACCACGTCGCGCGTGTCGGTCTCGTTGATGAAGCGTTCGCCCAACCGATTGACCAGTTGCGATCCGGCGGCGCGGATGGCCTCGGTGACCAACAGGCCCGCCATGGCCTCGGGATAAATCGCGCCGGTGGGGTGGTATTGAAACGTGTCGATGAACGCCAGCTCCGCGCCCAGGCGATACGAGAGCGGCAACGCGTCGCCGGTGGCCCCGAAGTGGTTGCTGGTGGGGAAGCCCTGGATGTGCAGGCGTCCGCTGCCGCCGGTGGCCACGATCACGGCCTTGGCGTGCACGGTGAGCAGCCGGTTGTTGTCGAGGTTCTTGAGGATCGCGCCGGTGCAGCGTCCCGAGCCGTCGCTGAGGAGTTCCACCGCGGGCGCGAACTCCACGACCTGCACGTCTTCATTGACCACCGCGTCCTTGAGCACGCGCATCAACTCAAGGCCCGTGTAGTCCTTGCACGTGAGTAGGCGCGGCGTGCTGGTGGCGCCGCCGCTGCGCACCTTTAAATTGCCGGTCTCGTCGCGATCGAACAACACCCCGAGCGAGAGCAGCCACTGCGTGGCCGACGGCCCCTCCTCGACCAGGGTCTTGAGCAAGGTCCGGTCGTTGGCGAAATGCCCGCCCTTGATCGTGTCCAGGAAATGGCGGACCGGCGAATCCTCGGGCTTGACCGCCACCTGCATCCCGCCCTCGGCCATCACAGTGTTGGAATCGCCGAGGCGCAACTTGGTGGCCAACAACACCTTGGCCCCGGCCGCCCGCGCCGTGAGCGCGGCGGCGGCGCCGGCGCCCCCGCCGCCGATGATCAACACGTCGGTGACGTAGTCCGGGGCGGATTTGACGTCCGCGGCGGTCACCGCGCTGTCGCCCTCCAGCAGATCCGCGACTTCGTGCACAGTTTTCTGACCCGCGTTGGGGCCGACTTTCAGCAACCGATACGCGTCCGCCTTGTAATCGGGGTGAAACTTCTGAAGCAACGCGTCCTTGTCGGCCTGGGGCAGCAGCGGCAGGGTTTGCCCCTTGCGCGTGGAACGGGTCGCGTCCGCGCGGCCGCGGGATTCGGTGATGGGGTCCATGGTCAGGATCCTCAGCGGCTGAGGGCGGTCGCCCGCGATTTGAGTTCGGCGGAATCCGCGGACAACAACTGCTCGAGTTCCTCGCGGAACTTGCCGTCCCCGATGTCGGAGACGCGGCGGGTCAGTTCCTCGGCCGTGGGCGCGTACAACGCGCCATAGGTCCGGCGGGCGTACAACCCCACCAGATTGGGCGGCATGTCCGCTACGCAACGCGTGATGCACAAGCCGCACATGTTGCAGCTCATGGTCAGGTCCGCGACTTTTTGGAAGTCGCCGAACACCGCGTACCAGATGCTGCTGCGCACGTCGATGCCCTGCGGGCACACCCGGTTGCACGCGTTGCAGTTCACGCAGCGCGCGGACTCGGGGTACATCTCGAAGAGTTGTTCCTTGGCGTTGGAGAGCTCCGGAATCCGGTAGTGCGCCTGCGCCGCGGGGTAGTTCGAGACCATGGAGAACCACATCCCGTCGCGCACCGTGGTCTGGCACGCCAGGCCGTTGAGCAACTCATATTGCCCCGGCATCCGGTACACCATCCCGCACGCCCCGCACGTCCCGCCCAGGCACCCGATGCCGCGAATCATCTCGTGACCCGTGTACCACAGCGCCTGGATCACCGTGATCCCCTCGGGCACCTGATGCTTCTTGCCCATGACTTCGACGGTGACGAACTTCGGCATGGCACCGGTGGTGTGGGACGACTGAGTATTGGTGTGGTCTGTCTGCATTTCCTATTCCGAAAGTCGTTGGCCGGTGCGCCGGTTGGCCGGTGAACAGCGACGGCGATTCGTTCTTAAAAAGTTCTGTTAACCGGCTAACCAGATCATACTCGGTCTGGCGCCGCTAAGTCTCGCGCCTACCCCAACGGCGGCACTTCGCGCCGTTTCGGCGTTGCGTAATTCACCAGATAATCAAACAACCGAATCAACCGGCTCCCCTGCCGCTTCTGGTCCACCCAATGCCCGATAAACCCGATCGTACGCGACAAGATGAAGAACCCGTTCAGGCTCTCGACGGGATAGCCCAAGTCGACGAGGATCGCCGCGATGGTGCCGTCCACGTTCAGAATCAAGGTGTCTTTCTTCGCGGTGGTGATTTTCTCGACTTGCAGCGCGAAGTCCAAATGCGGCGTGGGGATGCTCAGGCTCTTCACGTACGAGACCAGTTCGGCCACGCGTTTGTCCGGGTTCTTCACGCTCTTCACGCGGTGGCCGATGCCGGGCACCGGGCCCACGTTCGCCTTCATATAGTCCAGAAACGCCTCGGGGGTCAGCTTCTGGTCGATCGCGTACTTGAACCACTTGCCCGCGTCCGTGACCGCGCCGCCGAACCGCGGCCCGATCATCATCATGCCCGCGGCCACGGCCTGCGCCATGTTGATGCCCGCGCCCGCCGCGATGATCGTGACCAACGCGCCCGACACGCACGGCCCGTGGTCGGCCGACAACATGATGATGCGTTTGATGATCTCGGCTTCCTGCGCGGACATGAGCTTCTTGTTCCACAACAGGCCGATCACGTGCGGGATCTGGTAGCCCTTCTTGATCAATTCCGACGCGGGGTAGCCGTCGTAACAGGGCTCGTCGCCGCGATCGTCCGAGATCGTGGTCTTGATCAAGGGCTCGATCATCACCTCGCCGCTCTTGATCGCCTGATCCACGGTCTTGGGCAGCTTGGGCAACGACGCCGCGTCCGCGTCCGCCGCCGGCGCGATCACGCCGGACTCCACCATCTCGCGGTAGGTCTTCTCGATCGCGGGGCCCAACGCGCCGAACGTGTCCGGCACGATGGCGCCGGCCTTGCGCAACGCGTCGGTCTTGGAGCGCGCACTGCCCTCGCCCTTCATCCCCTCTTTCGCCCCCGCGTGGCCGAACTTCATGCCCTTGGGCAACTGCTCCTGGCAGAACCCGGAGATCACCCCGATCAACTTGATGCGCCGCTTCTTGGCGCCGTACCACGCCGCGGCCTGCTCCTCCAGGTTGCCGCCCATCTCGCCGACGATCACCACCGCCTTGGTCTGCGGATCTTGCTCGAACATCTCCAGGTACGACACGAAGTCGGTCCCCGGATACGCGTCGCCGCCGATCCCGATCGCGGTGGTCACGCCGTCCGCGAACTGGCTGCAGATCCACATGATCTCGTTGGAAAGCCCGCCGGACTTGGTGATCACGCCGAACGAACCCGGACGATACAGTTTGCTCAGCACCAGGTTGTTGAATTCCCCGCCGATCACGCCCAGGCGCGCTTCCCCGGCCGAGAGGATGCCGATCGAGGACGGGCCGTTGAACACCTTGCCGCGCTTCTTGGCTTCCTTCGCCAACAGCTTGGCGTCTTTCTCCGGCACGCCTTCGGTGATCATGGAGACCAGTTTGATCTTGGGGTCGGCCAAGGCGTCCAGGGCGGCCTTGGTGGCGCGGTCCGCGCCCACGTAAATCAACGTGGCGTTGATCTCGGAGTGGTTCGCGGTGGCGTCGGCCACGGTGCGGTACACGGGCAAGGAATTGATCTGCGCGCCGCACGGCACTTCCACGGTCTTGCCCGCGTCCGGCGGGAACACGAACGCCACCACATTGAGGGGCTTCTTAATGAGGTGGCAGAACTCCCCCATGCGCTTGGCGGCGCTGACCCCGGCGGGTCCGCCCATGATCACGACTCGGGTGTTTGAATTTGCGACGATACTCATCGGCCTACCCTTTCCCTTGGATCGCGAAATCCACGATATCCGTCAGCGGGGTGTACCGGTCGTACACCTGAATGTCGAACCCCTCATCGGCCAACGCGCGCATCGCGGCCAGGCCCTCGGCTTCCTTGGGCCCGCCGCGTCGCACGAAGATCGTCACGTTCTTGAGTTTGCCGTCGGCCTTGGCGCGCCGAAACCCGGCGATGATGCCGGTAAAGGTTTTTTTGACGTCGGTGAAGTTGGCGATGGCCCCGCCCACGATGATGCGTTTGATGCCGGGCAGGCTGCACACCTTGTCGGTCAAGGCTTCCACCGCCCAGTCGGGCGGATCACCCGAGTACTCGGCGTAGTTGGCCAAGGTGCCGCCGCGCGCCACCACCGCGTCCGAGTAGAACACGCTGGCCCCGCCGCCCGCGGGCAGCAACGCGGTGTCCCCGCCCGGGATCTCGATGAACTTGACCGAGCCCTTCACGCGGCTGTCGATCTCCATGATCTGGCGCTCATCATCGGTGTACGGCCGACCGAACTCCGAGGCGAAGGTGAAATTCCAATCCGGGTGACGGAACTTGGCGTCCCCGTCCAACAGGGTCACGGCGTCGAGCGCCACCAACTCGCCCGCGGCGTTGAGCACCAAGGGGTTGATCTCCAGGTACTGCGCGTCTTCCTGGTCAAAGCACTGGAACAGCTTCTGCGCGAACTCCGCGACCTTGGGCACCAGGTCCTTCGGAAAGTCCGCCTTCTTGGCCGCGGCCTCGATCGCGGCGGCGGACGCGGGCTCGCCGACCTCGATGATCACGTGCTGGACCTTGTCCCACTGCGATTCGATCTCGATCCCGCCCACGCTCGCCATCATGAGATCCGCGCCCTCGCGGGTGGATTTCACCGCAATGTAGTACTCGGCGCTGTGCGGCACCATTTCGGAGACGATCACCTGGCTGACGGTGAGCCCAGAGCCCACGTTCTTGCCCAGCATCTCGGTCACGGCCTTCTTCGCGCCGGCCAAGTCGAGGTCGACCTTGACCAAGCCGAGCTTCATACGCGAGCCGATCGCCTCGTGCGCCTTGACCACCAATTTACTGTTGCGCATCCACGCGTTGACCTGCGCCAGCGGATCGAATTGGTCCGCGGACGTGAGCACCACGTGGTTGGGCACCGCCATGCCCCACTTCTTGAACAAATCCATACCGGGGCCTTCCAAGACTTTAGCCATACTGGACTCCAGTGTTGGGAATGAACACAGAAAAAAGAGGCCTTATTATATGAAGATCGCGGAGGCCGCGCAAGCCCCGAAAGGCCCCGAAACATAGAGGGGAAATGGGCCTAACCGCCTCTAGGCACTTCGGTCCTCGGCGGCACCCCGGAGCGAGCCCTCGCTACGGCAGGTTGAACCGGCGACCCGATGACTTGGGCGCCGGAGTCGATGCCCCCGACGACGGCGACGACGGGCTCGATAAGCTCGATCCGGAGTCGAACCGGAACGTACGTTGTCGAGACGGCGCAACGGAGGGCGGGTAGTAAGGATAATGGTAATACCAGCTCGGGTAATACCACCAGGGATCGTACGGGTAAAACGGATACGCATAGTACGGATACGCGTAATAGGGATACGGATAGGGGTAGGGATAATACGGGTAGGGATACGCGTAGGAATACGACAGCGAGGCGTACGACCCCGGAGCGCCCCAGCCCATGCCATACCCCACCCCCACATACGTCGACGTCGGCGCAGCGGCCTCGCCGCGGAGCGCGCTCCGGCTGTACCCGTATTGGCCGCAACCGACCGACACCACGGTCAGCGCGAGCACGGCCGCCAGCGCGCACAGCCGCCGCGAGCGCGACGCGTTAGAAACCGACATTGAACCCGACGCGGAATGCATAGCGATCAATGGCGCTCATCTCGATCGTAACCGCCGACTGTCCCTGGCGGTCGAGCAGAATGTCCGCCCCGAAAAAGAACCCGATGCTGTTGGACTCGCGAACGTCCAATGTTTGATCGGACAACGTGGGATCGACGAAGTCGACCGAGTCCGTGCCGTCCAGTTTGGACACCTCGATCCCGCCGAAGGGACGGACATTGTCGTACTGCCCGCTCACCCCGACCTTGATCGTGTACTCCCACCAATCCAGATCTTCATCCACCGCTTCCGACGACTCCACGTCGTTGTTCGGATCGGCGTCAAAACAATTCTGGGTACAGACCAGAGTCATCAACTGGTCGCTGCTGGTAATGCGGCGCGCGCGAAGTTCGGAGAAGAGCAATGCGCTCCCGGCATAGCGGTTCATGGGAGCCGAGAGCCTGAGACCGCCTCCGTACACGAGATTAAACGACGATTGATACCCGTTGAACTCATCGACCGCCACGTCCGCCGCGCCCACCTCGCCGAACAGCGACACGCCCCGGACGATCCCGACCGCGACCTGGCCCGTAATACCGGTGGTATCCGCGGTGCCTTCGTTGGGAATCACGTTCACGTCCTCGTACCGGATGTCGCGCGACGCCAGGTCCAACTCGACTCCCAACGACACGGGCGAGGCCGCGGCCGCCGGAGCCGCCGTGCCCAACGCCAGCAGCACCGCCGCCGCAAGCCGCTTCACTGATCGAGCCCCTTCAGCAGATCCTTGGTCTTGCGCTCCTGGTCCGGAAAGGACGGGATCGTGAGGTGGTCGACCGCCAGCCAGCTTTCACGATCCGTCCCGCCCATGCGCACGATGACCACCGTGGTGTACGTCACCCCGTCCGCCGTCCCCTCGCGCGTCTTGGGCGCGGTTCGGATCATGCCGACGCGCTCATCCGCCACGTCGATCTCGTACCCTTGCCCTTCGAGCGCCTTCACCGCCCGGTCGAACGCCTCCGGATACGGGAGGCGCAGGTCGATCACGTCGCGCGGAGCACCCGGCTCCATCATCGGTGAAGACTGCGCGCACCCCGCGAGCGCCACCGCCGCCGCACACGCCGCCACGACCCGCCACACCCGATATTTCGTCATCTCGATCATCCCGCGCGACACGTCGATTGAACCACTCGCCGCCGTGATTTTCAATGCACCGGATGGACTACCGCCCGCCACTCAGACGAGGGAAGGGGGGTGAAAATTCAGAGTGGGAGAACGGGTGAGCGGGAGAGGGGGAGACAAGTGACGAGGGGGCGAAAGGGCAAGGACGATGGGGGGAACGGGGGAATCGGGGAACCGGGGAGAAGCGGGGAGAAGAGCGAGAACCAAGGTCCTGGATTCCCGCCTGCGCGGGAATGACGATCACGCGCGTGGTTCGTGCGCGTGGAGTCTTACTCATGGGAAGCAGCGCTGACTGGGTTCTCGCCTTTTGATGACGATCAGGCGCGTGTGGAACACGCGCCTGGAGGAATCGCTCAGCGGGAGCTGAGCCTGTTCAGCGATGGGCCGTTCGCAAGGCGGAGCGAGAACCGTACCGGAGCGTACTGGGTGGTACGCGAGGAACGGAAGCGCAGCGACAACGCCGCAGACGGCCCTCGATGAACAGGCTACTTACGGCTTGCCGCCGTTGCCGGCGGGACCCTTCGCCGCCACCCTCCGCACCGCCTCCGCCAACTTCAAAATCTTCTCCGGGCTCGCGTCGCGGAACGACAGATTGGCGTCTTCGTGGCCCGCCTGCGCGCACATCGCGATCGTGAAGCAGTTCGTGCCGCCGCGGATGATCTTGAGCGCCAGATTGGCCTGATGGCAGTGCACCCCCACGAACATGCACACGTCGATGCGGTTGTGCCAGATCGTGAGGTTGGGGTGGTTGGGGTTGATCTCGATTTCGGGGTTGATCTTGGGGTACTTGGGCCGATAGTCCGCCATGGGAATCAGCATCGGCTTGCTGCCGGCCGGCGCGCATTCCTTCATGGTATCGAACAGTTTCTTGATCGCGGCCGCCTTCTTCTTCGAGGTCTCGTTCCAGTTCCAGAGCACCAAGGGACCGGGGAAGATGGTGGGCACTTTGGCGCCGAGGAAGCGACGCGCGGCCTCTTCGAATGCCTGCGCCTCATCAACGACCACGCCTTCAATGTGGGCTTGCCCCGGATCCGGCAACACGATCCCCATGCTGGCGGCGGCCGGCGGCAAGAAGGCCTCGGGGCCCGGTCGAACGCGATACGTAACGGAAGACGGCGTCGTACTCATAAATCGCTCCTCAAGCGTGGATACCAACGAACGGCAGAATGTACCACGAGGGCTTTGAGCGCGTCAATCGAGCCGGAGGACTCAGCGCCATTGACGGAAGACCCAGGGCCTCACGGGCGACGTAGGACCAACGGCCCACTGAACCGCGGTCAACCCCGATCGCCCCCGCCAACGGGAGGCACGGTTAGGGCTCAGTGCGCGGCTGGCTGGGCTCCGACACGGACCCACCTGAGACGACCAACGGCGGAAGGATTTCCGTATCGACCGTCCGGGGCTCCACATGGAGTATGGTCCCGGAGAATACCGAGCCGTTGGGCGCAGCCGGAACCGGCGATGGCTGATACGATGGCACGAATAGTCGGAGGACTTCATGCGCCGCGTCCGGGTCGCGTGATTGCACGGCGTCGCCGACGGCGGTGATGGCAGCATCCAAGTGTTCTTGGGACCACAGCCTATCCGACACTGCTTTCCGAAGTTTGGGATGTGAAGTCGGCTCAACCCGTTCTTCCTTATCGAAGAGTTCCTCGAAGAGTTTCTCTCCGGGACGCAGGCCCGTAAAGACGATGGAAATATCCTCATGCGGCACAAACCCGGCCAACCGAATCATGTTCTGGGCGAGATCCAAGATTTTCACGGGATCGCCCATGTCGAGCACAAACACCTCACCGCCTTCTCCCCGCCGCGCCGCCTCCAACACCAGATGGACGGCTTCGGGAATGAGCATGAAATAGCGCTCGATCTCGGGGTGCGTGACCGTGACCGGGCCGCCGCGCCGAATCTGCTCTTGAAACCGCGGAACCACGCTGCCGTTGCTGCCCAACACGTTGCCGAACCGCACCGTGATGAACCGCGTGGCGCCTCCCGCGCTGAGCGACTTCACGAGGTACTCGGCAAAGCGCTTGGTCGCGCCCATCACGTTGGTGGGGTTGACGGCCTTGTCCGTCGAAACCAGGATCATCCGCTCGACGCCAAAACGCTTGGCGAGCGAGGCGATCCGGTGCGTCCCCAACACGTTGTTGATCACCCCCTCACAAGGGTTCACTTCGACGATCGGCACGTGTTTGTGCGCCGCGGCGTGAAACACCAAGTGGGGCCGGTACTCAGCGAAAATGGCTTCCATCCGGTCCGCGTCCAACACGTCCGCCAGACAGGGTCGGACGTCGGCCCGGCTCACCACGCCCGTATCGCGTAACAGGCCCTCCACCGCATACAAGTTGTTCTCATACCGCTCGACCAAAACAAGACGCGCCGGACGGTGCTGACCGATCTGCCGACACAGTTCGGCGCCGATCGAGCCGCCCGCGCCCGTGACCAGCACGCACTTGCCCGCGATCAACGCGTCGAGGCCCGAAACCTCGACTGGAATCGCGGCCCGCGTGAGCAGATCGGGCAAGGCCAGCGGCCGGATGCTCGACACCGTCACGTCTCCGCGCAGAATATCGCGCACGCTGGGCAGCACCTTGATCGGCAATCCGCTGGACTGACACTCCTTCACGATCGCCCGCAGTTGCGCGGGCGAGGCCGACGGAATCGCCACGATGATCTCGTGCGGTCGATGCTTCGCGATCACGCCCGAGAGTGCGCGGTAGTCGCCCGCCACCGGAATGCCGTGGATCGTGGAACCGTGTTTGGAGAGGTCGCGGTCAATGAACGCCACGGGCTTGTACGCGTAGTGCGCGTTGTGCTGCATGTCGCGCACCAACATTTCGCCCGCACGCCCAGCCCCGACGATCACCACCGGAATCCCGTGTTTGCCTAGACTTTGAAACCACTGCCGCAACAACCGAACGCCCCCGCGGTCGATCGACATCAACGCAAAGAGAAAGACCGCGGTCAGAATGTAGATGGACCTCGGATAACTGGTCCATCCCAGCATGTGATGGATGACGACGTAGGACGAGACGCCGCCGCAGAGCGCGACGAGCGGAATCTTGATGAAGTCGTGAATGCCGGTAAAGGACCACAACCCCCGGTGGGCGCCCACCAGGAAATAACAGGCCAGATACACCGCGGCCACATACCCGAACGCGGAGAGCGCCAACGTACTGAATTCGGCCGGGACAAGTCCCTCAAATCGAACGTTAAACGCCAGGAACGTCGCAACGGCGACTTCTAGAAGGAAGACGACTGCGATAAACAGGCGGCGAACGCCGCTGGGGAGGTGAAGAAACGGATCGAGCGCTCGATAAATCCCATTCCTGAGGAGAGAACGTCCCTGTTCCATCATACCTCCGGAGTTGGATATTGCGCGACTATAGTGACATCGCGACTGGAAGTCAATTTATCGAATTGACCACGGCGGGCGCGGAACGACGGAACCCATACCATACCGCAAACAGCAGCCCTCCGGTCAAAATGACCGCGACGGGAAGCACCGAGGGAACCGCCCATACTCCGACGGCGGCGACGGCAAGCAGGGCATCCAGCCCCATGATCGCCATCGTCACCTGACAGTGCGAATACCCCGCCTGAACCGCACGCTGATACGCATGAGACCGATGAGCCTCGTACCACCGCTCGCCATTCATCACCCGGCGGATCAAGGTCGCCGTCGCATCCACGATGAACACCGCAAGCAGAATCATCCACACCATGACCGGAACAGCCCCCGCTCGTTCGGAGGCAAGTGCTAACACCCCGAATGCATGGCCGATTAGTCCGCTGCCAACATCGCCCATAAAAATCTTCGCCGGCGGCCAGTTGAACATCGCAAACCCTCCAGCCGCTGCGGCCAATGAGATGGCCGCCAGCGCCATGCCATTTGCGCCGGCACACACCAAGAGTCCGCCTCCGACCAATCCGACCATCACGGTCTCTCCCGCAGCCAACCCATCGATCCCATCCATAAAGTTATATAAATTGACCAACCAAGTGATACCAACCACGGCCAGAATGCTTCCCGCCATCCCCAAATGCAACACCCCAACGCCAACGTCGAGCGATCGGAGTCCCCCTAAACACCACACCGCCCAAACGGCTGCAAGCGCGTGTGCAGTCGCCCGCATACCGGCAGATACTCCACGCCGGTCATCGATCCACCCAATCCCGGCAACCAGCCCGCCGCCACCGAGAAGCGCCATTCCCACCCAATCGTCGATCCGTTGGAGGACGATCAATATCGTCAGGGCAAGGAACCACGTCAGCGCAATGGCTAGACCGCCGCCACGCGGCGTTGGCTCGGAATGGGAACTCCTGGTATTGGGAATATCCATCAGCAAATGTCGGATAGCATACCGACGAACACTCGTGGTAACTGAGAGAGAAAGCACGAAGGAACCAACGACAAGCAGAATCGTCAACAAGTCGGCCGAGCCTGCGTCATTCGGTACCAGGCGATCATATCAGGCAGCGCGTCTTCAAAAGTGACCCGCGGTCGATAACCGAGTTCGCGCGAGATTTTCTTGGAACTGTACCAGGCATCGCCCATCAGTTTTTCAAATGCGTCGGAATCGAAGACAAACCTACGACCACGCAGTCGTCCCACGACGTCACCCACCAGGGCCAGTCCCTTCAACATCCCGATTGGAACGCGCCTTCGGGGAACAGGCTTTCCCAAACCACGGACAATCATCTCGTACAGTTCGGTCGTCGAATAGGGTCGTCCGTCCGTCACGATATAGCACTGACCATTCGCCACGGAATAAGTGGGCGCCAGCATCGCCGCGTCCACGACATTGGACACGTGGACCATGCTTCGGCGATTCCCCACATCGGGAAGAGAGGGAAAGCGGCCGTGATCGATCGCGGAGATCATGCGAAACAAGTTCCCTTTATTCCCGGGCCCATAGACCATGGAAAGCCGAAGACAGACAACGTGGAGACCGGTCCGTTTCCCATAGTCGAAGACCATCTCTTCGGCTGCCAACTTGGAACGACCATAAGCCGTCGTGGGGCGAGGTTCATGGATTTCATCGAGGCACTCGGCGGAATTTTCGCCCATTGCCTTCACGCTGCTGAAAAACACAACCGATCGAACGCCCCCGGCAATTGCGCTCTCCAAGATGTTCCGCGTTCCTTCGACATTGACGGATTGGTAGAGTGCCTCATCGGAATGGACTTCCGAAAGAGCATGAGCTCTACCCGCCAAGTGAAAAACGGTATCGCAGCCCGTGGCGGCGGTCTTCATTTCGCGAACATCTCGTATATCGCCCCTCACAACCTCGACGTTTCCAGGCCATGCGTCTCGCCGAGAGTCCCGATGGAGCAACACGCGGACGATGCCACGCTCTCGCAGCAGCCCGTTGACGAGATGATCCCCGATGAAACCAGACGCGCCAGTGACCAATATCCTTTTCATTGCATTCATTACAACAGGTCAGTTTTGCCGATTCAGATTGGATTGCCGGAAGGAAAGAATTGCGACCAGGAAAGTCCGCGAGAGCAACCGTACGACCACGGCAGATCACGCCGAATACGCGCCGATCACCGAGGCGGGCGCATCTCCGGACTTCGAGGTTGATCGAAGACCCGCTTGTTGTAGCCGAGAAGAATGTTGACCACGGTCTGCGAGACGTTCTCTTGGAGATATTCACCAGGAGCGCTCCAATTCGGGAGAACGGAAGTCGCTAACTCAACGCACCGTTCCATTTTCTCCGGATCAGTTCCGCTTAAGACATTACTCCCGCATTCCAGTGTTTCGGGGCGCTCCGTGACATCCCGCAGCGTCACGTTCGGCGTGTGCAAGATACAACATTCTTCCTGGACCGTTCCACTATCGCTCAAGACACAAAAGGCCTGTTGTTCCAGAGCGATGAAATCGAAAAATCCGAGGGGCTCAACAAACGAAATCGCCGTTGTTCCAATGCCGACACCAAACGTGCGCAATTTCTGGTGAGTTCGCGGATGCAAGCTACAGATAACGGGAAATCCATACTTCACATGTAATCGTTCTAAGCCCTCAACTAAAGCCCGTAAGCGCACCTCATCATCGACGTTCTCCGCGCGGTGCGCCGTCACCAACAAATACCGCCTTTCGGACAGATGAAGCCTCTGCAGCACGTCGCTCTTTCCGATGGCGTCATGATGGTGCTGAATCACCTCCCAAATCGGATTCCCCGTCACGTAAATACTGTTGATCGCAACCCCCTCGCGGAGGAGATTTTCCCGGCTGCCCCTCGTATACGGCAGGAGGATCGTGCTCGCGTGATCGATCAGCCGGCGATTGACCTCCTCGGGCACCCGATCGTCGAAACAGCGGTTACCGGCTTCCATATGAAACACCGGGACGCCCAATCGTTTGGCCACAATCGCGCTGAGACCGCTGTTGGTGTCGCCGAGGATGAGCACCGCGTCGGGTTTCTCTTTCAGGAAGACTTCTTCGGCGCAGGCGAAAATCCGCCCGACCTGGACGCCGAAGCTCCCTTTCGCGCCGAACGCATAATCGGGTTGCCGAACCCCCAACTGCCGAAAGAAGATCTCGCTCAGATTCACATCATAGTTCTGGCCGGTATGGACCAGCACGTGATCACACAGTCCGTCGAGACGACGGATAATCAGACTGAGCCGGATAATCTCCGGACGAGTGCCGAGTATGGTTATCACCTTCAACGCAGGAGTTCTCCGTTGGCGGCCTCGACGTCTTCGAGAAGGAGGCGATGCTTTCGCAACAACTCCTTGGTGTCTTTGAGCGATAACACATTCAACTCGGAACTATACTCCGTCGTAAACGCCGGCTTGGGGTCAGGTTCCAAATCCAACTCCGGGAGGATCGGTCGAATCGCGTAGAACGGTCCGCGTTCAACGGATCGATGACATTCTTCTTCCGAAATAAGGATCTCGTGGACTTTCTCCCCGGGGCGGATCCCGATGATTTTCATCTCGATCGGCCGGCCATCGATAAGCGCTTCGGCCACGTCCACGACCCGAGCCGACGGCGCCCTGGGAATCAACGTCTCCCCCGGACGCGCGTCACGCACCGCCCCAAAGATGACGTCAACGGCATGGTCCAGGCTCAAAAGAAACCGCGTCATCTCTCCGGTCGTAATGGTCACGGGACCGCCCCGCCGAATTTGATCGTGAAATAATGGAATGACCGAACCGCGGGAGGCCAAGACATTCCCGTAGCGGACACAGATAAACCGCGTGCCCGGACACGTGATATTGGCGCTCAGCAATACACGCTCCTGAATCGCCTTCGTCATCCCCATCACGTTGACCGGTTTACAGGCCTTATCGGTAGACACGCCGACCACGGTTTCAACCGGCAATTGCTGCTCTCGAATCACGCGGACCAAGTTTTCCGGGCCCTCGATATTCGTTCGCACGGCCTCATAGGGGAAATATTCGCAGGACGGAACTTGTTTCAACGCGGCGGCATTGAACACGATATCCACGCCGCGCAACGCGGACGCGACCGCATGGAAGTCGCGGACGTCACCGATGCGGAACTCGAGGATCTGCTGAAAATTATGATAGATCACCTCATCGGTCGCCACGCGACGATGTTGATAGTCCATACGCATGGCGTGTTGCTTGGCTTCATCCCGACTGAAGATGACCACTTTTCGAGGAGTCCCGACTTCGCCACCGAGAACTCGTCTCGTCAACGCTTTCCCGAGGGATCCGGTGCCTCCGGTAATCAACACCCGCTTTCCGTCCAACACCATGATGCACGCTCCCTTACGACGATGACCGTAATCGGTCCGGAGAAGAATCTCGGTTCATCTCGACTATCATGTCCTTCCACGATTCAGGCCGCCAACCGGTCGCCTCGCGAAACCTCGTCGAGTCGAGACTCCGATCACAGATGAATTCGTCCTCTTTCTCGATGGTGACCCCCAATCGGTAGACCTCATTAACCAGACGCAACAGCTCGTATTTCGAAATAGGATCGCTTGAGACCTGATAGAGACCGTGCAGCGTCGGGTGACCAACGATGACGTCCGCCAGCAGATCGGCGAGAGCGTGTGTCGTCAACCCCGAAAAGATCGCGCGAGAAAATCCCCGACATCGCCCTCCCCTTTGAGCCAAGAACCACTCAATCAACCCGCGATTAGTCTCGATTTCTCGACCAATGATCGAGGTCCTCACGGTCAGCGCCCCGTGTTCGCGCACTTCACCGAGATACTTGGTTCGTCCATACAGGTCCGTGGCATCGCTGATCGATTGTTCGGTATACCGGCCCGCTTTCCCCGAAAAGACGCAATCAGTGCTGATGTGAATGAACCGGGCTCCGATAGCGCGGCATGCCAGGGCCACCCGGTGAGGGAGAAGCGCGTTGATCTCCACGCTCAGAAGCGGATCTTCGGACTCCTTGAGCTGTTTGATTATGCCGACGCCATTAATCACAACCTCTGGTCGAGACCACGCAAACGCGGCGAGCATATCCTCCGCCCGTCTCACGTCGATCCCTCCCATGAGTCGTTCCGGGTCAAACAGATCGAGCGTCTGATAGTAGGAAGCGGCTTTACGAACCGTCACAAAGACGTCGAAACGACGACGCCACCGCCGCCAGAGCGTGTGGCCCAACATCCCTGCTCCGCCCAAAATCAGCACCCGCACCGCCGCTCACCTCACCACGATAGCCCCACCATCAGCCAAGTTCGACTCGAACCGGCCAACCATCTTCGCGCGGTCGAAATGAGCTCGGTAATACGCCAAACCCGACTGACCGAACGACTCTCGTTGCGACGGGGAAAGCCGATACATGCCGAGGATTGCCTCCGCCAGCCCCTCCGGGTCTCCCGGCGCACACACCACTCCCGCGCCCGATTCGCGGACAATCTCTGCGGCATCACCTTCAATCGCGGCCACGATCGGTCGACCACAGGCCATATAAGACTGCAATTTCGACGGGATCGTCAACGAGAAAATCGGCTCCCGTTTTAATAAGACTAGGAGAACGTCCGCCAATGAAAAGTATGACGGCATTGTTTCCAGGGGTTTCCGGCCTTTGAAGATGACGTTGGCCAACCCTTCTGCGCGTGCGTGCTGGACGTAATGCTCCGACATGGCGCCGTCACCGAGGATAATCAATCGGATATCCTGGTATGGACGAAGGAGTTTCGCGGCGGCAAGCAGGGTATCGAAATCCTGCGCCTTGCCGATATTACCGGCGAACACCACATGAAAGCCGACGCTCATCTCCTCCTTTCGAGCCAACTCATCGTCCCGCTCGACCGGCCGATAAAGGTCTTCGGCCCAGTTCGGCATATACACAACTTTCCCCGGATGGACCCCCAGAGCCGCCACCCGCCGGATGAATCCCCTAGACTGAACGAGGATCACATCACAGTGCCGGTAAACAAAGTTCGCCACCCACCGGACCGCCCGTAAGATCCACCGCCGCCGGATCAGACCAGTGGCCTCTAACGTATCCGGCCAGATGTCCTGGACCCAGAACAAAATCGGCGCGCGCTTGACGTACTTCAAGACGATGGCGGGAATCCCCACCGTAATAGGCCCGGGTTGGAACACCACGATTCTGTCAACGCGCCCCACCAAGAACGGCCCGAGAAGACTCGCAGACAACATGAATGACAAATGATTCCATGCGCGTTTGAGAAAAAAATAACTGGTGTCAGGGTAAAGGGGCACTCTCGTGACCGTTACCCCCTCATACTGCTCCCGCTGGAACAGTCTGATCGAGTACCCTGGAAATAGTTTCCCTCGGGGATAATTGGGGAAACCCGTCAGAACGGATACCTCATGGCCCTGTTTCTTCAAACCAGCGGCGAGGTCGTTGATTCGAAACGCCTCGGGCCAAAAATACTGGGAGACAATCACAATGCGCACGCCGACGTCTCCATAGGAGTCGAGCCATCAAACCTCATTGGGGCTTGTACACGTCCGTTCTCCCCAGCCCATAGCGCCAGATCTTCCGCAATCCGTTGCGGGCCAGGTTATCGACCAACGACACCGCGCGACGATACCGTTGCTCCGGTCGTGCGCAAAACGACGTCACGTGAAAATAGTCCCGCCCTTCGGGAGACTGCTTCGAGAAATAATAGTTGGACACGCAACATCTCCGCCCCGCATGAACAATGGGACTGACCGAATGCCACGACCGTCGATTCGTCTCCATGATGACGAGGCTATTGAACCGGCTCGGTATGGATAAGGCCTTACTCACATTCTCATCCCACAGTTCGAGATTCCCTCCGTACTCCGGTCGCCAATCTGGAGTGACGTAATAGAGTAGATTAAGCACCCGATAGTGGCGCCGCTCCCCGTCGTGGGAATTATCAATATGCGGATTCAGAAAATGACCGGTTGTCATCGTACTGATGCCACCAGCATATAATGAAGGGTCTGGAACTTGATGAGAGATTCCGGTGATTTGCTCAACAAGGGAGACCACTCTCACATCTTGGACGGCGATCGTGACGTCCCTCAGTAACCGCGGAGTGGAATCCAGTTGCTTAAACGTATACTTCCGTTCACGGAAGCTCGACAATAAGCGCATGTCGCTCACGGAGGGGAAACCCTGATATACCGCATGGGCCACCGCGTCGGGCAACAGATCCTCGACCACGGCGAATCGCGTTCCCGTAACATCGTGACGTTGCGAGAACGCCCGACAAAGCTCCTCATGATTACGTGTGATGCGCTCACAAATTAGGCCGACCAGGTCATCTTTCGTCATCGAGAATCCCCCCTTCATAAATATGATCGTCTCGCTGCGCATCCAGATTCGCCGGCACGGGACGCTGGCGCTTTAATCCTTTTCGGAATATAGACCCCGACGGGACAGAACTAGGTTCTAGTTTGAGGGAAGATTAGCGGCCAATTTTTCTTTCTCCCGTCGGTTCGGATAATTGATGAGGACGGCCTTGTAAGCGCCCTTGAACACAAACAGGCTCCCAGCGGCAGCGCCGATAATCCCGAACTTACGAATCAATTCTTGAATATCCTGAAGGGACCCCGCCCCACCCACGACGGTCATCGGCACACTGATCGCCTTCCGGATAAGCTCCACTAGCGCACAATCATATCCCTTCATGACGCCGTCATTATCGATAGAGTTGACCACGATCTCCCCAGCCCCGTGTTTTTCCATGAGATGCGCAACCGCTATCGGGCACTTCTCCGTGCACTTGGTTCCGTTGTATGTCCAAACCGTGTAACCGCCTCCGGGGGATTTCTTCACATCCAGAACCACCGCCACGCTTTGATTACCGACTTGCTCGGCGATTTTAGAAACGAGCTCAGGGGTCTCGACAGCCGCGGAACTTACCGCCACTTTCTCAACGCCAAGCCCGATAATTCGCTGGGCCTGTTCAGGCGTCCTTACGCCTCCGCCATAGCAAAACGGCATCCGACACTCAGCGGCCAGATTTTCGATCATCGAATAATCGGGCTGTCTATTATTGGAAGTCGCCTCGATATCGAGAACTATCAATTCGTCAACTTCCTTTTCATTAAAAATCCTTACCGCATTGACGGGATCCCCGACGTATTTGGGACTTTGAAAGTTTACGGTCTTCACGAGACCTTTATTTTTCAGCAACAAACAAGGAATTATTCTGGGGCGTAACATTCTCAGCAGAGATTCGCGAAGTTTTGCAACAGTTGAATGCCCCATTCATGACTTTTTTCGGGGTGGAACTGCACGCCGAAAATATTTCCGTTGTTCACGGCGGAACTGAACGGCCCGCCGTAATCGGTTACGGCTATGACATCCTCTGTTCGACTGCACTGAAAATAATACGAATGGAGGAAATAAAAGCGATAGTCGATACTCAGGTCTCGAAAGAGGCCACTTTCTCTCATCGGCCGCACGTCGTTCCAACCCATATGGGGAAGGTAGGTGGCGTGCGTCAGTGTTGCAACGTCGAATCTCTTGACCGCCCCATCAACCCACCCGAGACCCGGCAAATCGCCCTCCTCACTTGAGTTAGCGAGCACCTGCATCCCGACACACACGCCCAATATGGGCAAACGGCGCGCCAAGACTACCTCGTCCAAGGCCTCCCGCATCCCGGACGCCGCTAGCCGCCTCATTACGTGATCGAAAGCACCCACTCCGGGCAAAATCACCTTGGTGGCGCCCCGCAGATCCAGAGCCTTTTCGGCAACCAGGAAGGGAACGCCCAACCGTCGATAAATATTGGCGAACGCCTTGACGTTGCCAGACCCGTAATCAACAATGGCGATCATCTCATGATTCTTTTCTCTATGCCCAACCCGCGGAGAATTTTCGTTCCTAGCGTGATGAGCGGCATGCGCGACTTATAGTCGCGATACGTTTTGTTTGGGCCATTCATCAACGCTCGAAATTCCGACACGGTAAAACCAAGTTTGGTGGCAACGTATTCGAAATCCTGCGCTATGGTGTGTTCGTCATACGGTTTTTCCGCAACGCGTTTCAACGCATCATCCCTCGTCATCTGCTTTGTCAGAATGAGGCTTGAACAGAACACCCTGCGTATATCGTAACCAAACTTAGTTGGCGCCCAATATCCTTCATAAAATTTCGTGAAGCGAGATTCGTGGTGTTTTTGCGCATATCGCTGCCAACCAAATCGATCTACAAGTAGTTGCATCGCCTCTTCTTTCATATAAGGCACATAATCCAGAGGTTTCACGACTTTAATCCCCTTAATCATCCGGTAATACAATTTGTACTTGAAAAGATCGGCCAATGGAATGGTTTTTAATGGCACCTTGCCAAACCGCCTATGTATATCTCTTAGATGGCGAAGATCTGACGCGTGATAATGCCACTCGAGAGACTCACGCACACATTCCGTGGAATAGTTTCCACCGTTCAAGATATATTTGAATCCATGTTTCGCGGCAAAATTGTATAAAGCGGCGACAAAAACATGATCCTGGGGAGTATCCACGTGAGGGACCTGCGCCTTGAAGAAGGCCGCCTGCAGGTCCTGCATCTCCAGCCAATCGACAACCTCAGTATGCAAATCCAGGCCTAACCCGTCCACCAACCTCTCGATATTATTGACAGCCTCCTGCGAATTCCATCCGGCATCCACATGAAACAACAATGGCCGAAGCCCAAACCGCTCCTTGGCCAGATAGGTCATATAGGAGCTATCCACCCCCCCGCTCACCCCGATCAGGCAATCGTGGTCGCGACCCCGACCGGCCTCTTTTATCTTATCGATAATGCCGGCCAGAATCCTGGCGCCCTGCTCGTCTGGATGCCAATTCGGCAATATATTTTGACGAAAGTTACGGCAATAGTCGCACACGCCCTGATCATCAAAAGTGATATTAGGATCCGTGGTATCCATAATACAGTGGGAACAAACCTGGTATTTTCTTGCGGTCATCTTGATCTCGTCATGTTAAGTAATGACTGTGGTAGCTGGCTCTGGAGCGCCGGTCACGTCGTAGGTCGACTTCCGTTCCCGGTTGCGCGGAGAAATTCCCAGGTTTCACTGGCGCACCTTGCCCAGGAATACTGGGCCGACAAATCCTTGGCCCGCTTGGCCATGGATTCTCGCATGCCATGATCCATGATTATCTGCTCAATAGCGATCGAGATAGAGGTTGGATTCTCCGGATCGAAATAAACCGCGCCATCTTTTATGATTTCCGGCATCGGCCCCCTGGCCGAACAGACGATAGGAAGACCGCTGGCCATAGCCTCCACAAGCGTAACTGGCATATTTTCGCAACTGGACGCGAAAACAAAAATATCCGCTTTGGCTAACAAGGCCGGTATCTCATCGTGAGGGACGAAACCTTTGGTTTCTATAAAGTCCCGTTGAGGATCGGTCCGAGCAATTTCGCCATCCAGCAATCTCTGCGCTCGTCCCGCCCCACCCCCAACCAACAATAAGGAGAGGTTATGCCCTCGACTGCGCAGATCACCAATGGCTCTCACGACCATCCATTGATGCTTATACAGCAAAGCATTCGAGACATACAAACAACGAATCTTTCCACCCGGTCCTCGTGCCCAACCGTCAGCAGGCGTCCTCTGTCTGAAAGCTGCGCCGACACCAAGAGGGATGACCGATATACGTCGCAGTCCACCTATCACCTGTTGGATAACCCTGGAAGCATATTGTGTCAGGAAAACCACCCCATCAGCCCGCTTCATGGATCTTGTCTGTATGATTCTCAACAAGATGAGCCGCAAGCGCGCCACCGATAATCCGTAACGCCTCATTTCCCTCGGCTCATACGACAACATGTCTTGACTCATGACCACCGACGGACGAAAGCCGCACACGGCGCCAGCATCCGTATGAAATAACAGATCACATTCACTCCTTCGCGCTTCCTTGGGCAAGAAGTGGTATTGCCACCACACTTGATGAATAAGCGAGCGCTCCAATTCCGGCGGGTTATGCTTTATCAGCCACGAGGCATCAGGCAGCGCATCAAGCAACTCCTGATACGCCCAGACATGCACTTTACGGATGCCGTGCGCCAGAGGATTACCGTCTCTAAGCATACCGAGAAGATATGCCTTAGCCCCTCCCGATCGATTGCGGGATGCGTCGATCCCAACTACCATTCCCATTTCTTTTCCAAGCAGCCTATGTGGGATACCGCTGTTTAGGCGATACCACCAAGACCATTCCAGCCAAAATGAAGTAATTTGGATTCATCCAGGTTCCATACGCTACGTGTTGCGCCATCACCACGATTAATGCCTGGATTAATGGCAACACTGTTGGTTTTTTGTGCAATAGACTGCGACTGTGAACCAGCAAGACAGCTTCCCGAGAAAGAAGCAAGAAGAAACCGGGAAATCCGGTTAATAAGAGCCAAAACAACGGGGCGGAGGCGGAAGCAATAATGCCATTAATTCCTACCTCCTGAATCCCCACACCAATCACCGTCGATGCAGCTTTCTCCACAGTCATTTCCGCAATTGCTAAACGCCCATCTGATGCGTCATAGGAGGCCGCTTCAGTGCCAGCATCTCGAACGCCGACGATCGCCCGAAGCCATATATTATCCAGGTAATGTTCAGCAACATAACTACGGCCGAATACCACGATTCCCAATAAACCCACCGCCACAGGAAATAACAACGAAAAGCGAATGACTCGCCAGGGAGTGACCCTTTTAACCCCAAAGAGTAAACCAACCAACAGCGCCGAGCCCAATGCAAAATAGCCTGCGAGGCTGAGGGCCAGCACGCCCGCAATCAAACAGGCATAAGACGCACTATGCCAGAATGCCCCCCCACCCATTGCCACCAAATAACGCGCAAGGAAGAAAGCGGCAAATGCACATCCCGACGCATTGCTCGGCTCATTCCAAAATCCGGTCAATCGGATAAACGGAAATGAGGCCTCCGGCAAATAAAATGTCGACGTTATATTTCCCAGCATCCCCAAGGGGCCTGCCATGTAAGCGTATCCGGTGAACAGAGGGTCCTCGTAAGCACTCGTCAAATAGATCAGGACGTACTGCGGCAATAACAAAATAACATAGGCCACCATGCACTTTGCGAATAGCGCGAATGCGGTTGGCCGTTGTGAAAAAAACGCAATGACGCTTAAAAGGAATGCAGCGCGGGGTAGCAACTTAAACCACTCCACCACGTCACCTGCAACCACCGTTGGCACAAGGCCCCATATCAGGAACACGGCAAAGGACAACAAGTAAAGGCTAACCGGCACACGACGAACAGCCTGCCGCGAAGGAAGGCCCGTAAGGAACAGCAGAACTACCGGCACGAAGAGCTTAATACCATTGGTCAACATATAGAAAATCGGCCCACCATACTCCATGGAATAGAAGAACATGATGTTCTCATAAACCAACCAATAGAGAAAGATGAGCAGTGTGATGGGCTTGTCCATCGACCCACCATTGCCTGGCCGCATGCCGCGACTTAGTAGGGAGGCAGCGACCAGACTTGATGAAACGGGTGTACGCACCGTTACCGTCCAATCCCGAACATCAACACCCGTTTTACGCTATCCCGAATCGGGGTGGTGATATGAACAACAACGGCATACAGGATGCAGTAGACATAAAATCCCACCCCGCCCTTTGTCCGATGCCTATGTTTTACCCTCAATAAGTCAATCAGCCTCTTCCAAAACCGACTGGTACTGATATTGCCCTTGCGATCGACATAAGTTCCGAGCACTTCCGGGACAAAGACCGGAACCATGTCCGGAGACATTCTCAGCCACAACTCGTAATCCTGAGCTGAGGGAAGGGTCTCGTCAAATCCTCCCCACCGCAGCACCAAGTCACGACGACAGACGACCGACGAGGTGGAAAAGTAATTGCGTCTGAACAACTGACTCGATACCGTTTTCCCCGAGGAGAGTCCCTTCCCCCTATACGCCACCCTTTCGACGCCAGCCAATGACCTGGCCATCAAGTTGTGGTAATAGAAATTGGCCTCCGGGTTTGCCTCCATCGCATTCTGGATCTTTGCGAGTTTCTCTGGATACCATAGATCATCTGAATCAAGAAATGCGATCCACTCCGACGCAGCCGCGCGAACACCGGCGTTTCGGGTAGCCCCGGGTCCATCATGCGGCTTACGGAGCAGGCGCACTGAAAGCTCGGGGTGTGCGAGCGCAAATGATTCCACGACAGCACAGGTGGCGTCGGTCGATCCGTCGTCCACGACAATCACCTCATGAGGACGGATGGTTTGCTTGGCCACGGCAGCTAATGTCCCCGACACGAACAGTTCCGATTGGTAGGCCGGAATGACGACGGTTATATCATTGGGTTTCGTCACGATGATTGCTCGCCTACCCAAGCTGAAGACGATGCCACCGGTTGAAGACAAACAGCGCGAACAGCATCCCCGCGGACCGACTACGCTCTCGCGAACTGGCCAGCAGGGATTCGAGCGCCCCGGGATCGATTAGCGCATCCAACACTGGCGTTCGCGCACCGAGAAGTTCCCCCACCAAATCGACTCCGCGACTGTTCCGCAGCCACGCCTCAGTTGGCGCGCTGAACCCTTCCTTCTTGCGACTCAGCAAGTCCTCCGGCAGTCGATCGACCATGACGCGCTTCAATAAGCCTTTTGATTGACATCCGAGAAGATTGATCTCCACCGGAAGCGAAAAGGCGAATTCCACCAGCCGATGGTCGATCAGTGGAACTCGTCCTTCCACTGAAGCCGCCATCGTCGCCTTATCCGTCAGGGAAAGCACGTCCTCTGGCAGATATCTATGCAGATCCAAACTCATCCTGGTATAGGCATACCCCAATGTCGCCGGAGAACCGACGATCCCGCCATATTCGGATCGGACGGCCTTCACCATGTCGGTATAATCTCCGGGATCAGCTAGTAACTGGCGGGCGGCGTGGAAATTGACGCTAGAGACGCTGGCGGCCCAAGCAAACACCGGATCACTGGCCCGAATGGCCCGATGCGGCTGAAACACCGACCATGCGCCCGCCACGATCCGTCTCGCTCTTTGTGGCAGGTTCTCTGATATCCACGTCGGGCTCCCGACCCTTGCGGGCCAATGCCTGACATACCCACCAAGTATTTCGTCGCCGCCGGCACCATTCAACAGCACCTTGACGCCCTGATCCCGAGCGATCTTGGAAAGCCAATAGGCTGGCAGCACCGCGGAGTCCGACAACGGCTCGTCCATCATCGGCAACAATTCATCCATGGCCGCAGCAGCCTCGGCCGGTCCCATGGGGATCTCCATGTGAGACGTAGCGTAACGCCGCGCGGTTTCCCTCGCGAAGCCGTCGTCCGCGGAGCCCTTGCCTTCAAAACAGATCGTGAATGTGCGAAGTGGCTCAGTCAATTGTTCGGCCGCCAAGGCCACGATTGTGGAACTGTCCAAACCGCCGCTCAAGAACACTCCCAGTGGAACGTCGCTCCTGAGTTGAAGCCTTATCGCATCCTGCAGCAATACCTCAAACTGCTTTGTGGCCTCCTCAATGCTCCCATGCCAAGAACCGATGCCCGTCAGCGACCAATACTTTTCGAGCGTTACCTTGCCGCCTTCAATCCAGAGATAATGCGCGGGGAGAAGCTTACGGATGCCGTGCCACACCGTCTCGGCACCAGGGGCGTAGCCGAGCGCCAAATACTTCAACACCTGTTTGGGCTCAACATGGGTTGCATACACGGCCCGGAGCGCCTTAATGTCGGAAGCGAACGCGATCTGCTCGCGGGACACCGCATAAAATAACGGTTTGATCCCGAGACGGTCCCGCGCGATCCAAAGCGCTTGACGGCGAGAGTCATGGAGTGCGAAGGCAAACATGCCATTGAGTTCCGAAAGAGCATCGACCCCTTTATCCTCATAGAGATGCAGCAGCACCTCGGAATCACTCCCGGTTCGAAATACATGGCCACGCGACACAAGCTGCCGACGGAGTTCCAGATGATTGTAAATTTCCCCATTGAGCACCAACTGGATGTCCCCACCCTCGTTGCTGAGGGGTTGATGCCCGCCTTCAACATCTATGATGGCTAGACGTCGCATACCCAGCCCCACGGAGCCCTCCGTGAAGAACCCTGCGTCATCCGGCCCTCGCTGTATCATGCGATCAGTCATGGCTTTCAACTCAGCCGTTGAAATCCGCCGACCATCAAACGCACTAATTCCCGCGATTCCACACATCAATCAGGGCTCCGAAATGAGCGCGTGCGTCAAAGAGACTGGGAGATTGACCGTATCCGACAGATCAAGAGTCTTACTGTTGTCCTGGCCGCCGTAGGTTGGGAAAAACACCCCCCCAAAAGGTTGACTGAATTGTCCGGATTGCTCGACCACGTCAGCAAGGAGAGCGGGGAGAAACCTCAAACCGGAATCCCCAAGTTTCCATCCATGATCGGGGACGCGATACAACTCAATGTCTGGCGCAAAATGAAACCGCGTCTGCAATCGATGAGAACCTTTACCATCCAGCCAATCTTCGATCCAACACCCATCTCGGGTAAGCCTTATACGACGTTGATGGAAGATGGGGTCTCCCGCAAAACGCATAAATCCATCATGTTTAATTGTGATACATCGACTCTCACCGCTTTGAATCACTTCCGTGTCAACCTGCACCGCTCGGTAGCGATCAGCCAACCACGATGGACCATCGCATGTCGGCCCCAACCCGTCGATCAGCAGCGTGTTGTGCGAAAGGGCTGACTTACCGTACAGGCTCAACGGGGAACACGTGTAATCCAGACGGCCGCCGTCAGCGAGGATCTTCGCGCCATCGCAAAAAAGCTCAAAGCTTCCCAGATCATGATGCGAATGGCTGGCCTCGCTCCCACCACGATGGGACTGAGCGCGAACGAATACCGTCCAAGGCCGATGGGTGATCCGAAACCAACCGCTCTCCGGAAAACTCGAGACTTCGTCTGGCGCCGACGTCCCATAGCCTTCAACGGCACCGAACAAATCCTTCCAACCTCGTTGCGGCGGAGGCTGAGGCAACTTGTCAGGCCGATGGATCCCGCAGGCGAGCGTTGACCAGGGAAGACTCAGTAGCCAGTCAGGGGGGAAATCCGGCGACACGTCGCCTATCAGGGGAATCCGCCAGCGACCATCGGTTTCACCTTGAATAAGAAAAAACCAGCACCGCTGTACCAACAGCCCAGCGTAGGGAGTGAGCAATTGAACGAATGCCTCATGGCCTTCGCGTGTGGCGATCCATAGCATCTCGAGCACCCAACGCGTAAAGAGAAACTGGTAGTGGCTACTCCCTTCTCGAAGAAAACCATCGGATGTCACGAGTTTGGGTAGACGCTCCTTCGAAATTGCGATGGCGAGATCGACAGCCCCAGGAAGCTTCGCAACCAGTCCAGCGAATAAAAGAGCCCTGGCATTATTGAATGCATGATTACCGGTCTGCCCGGAACGATGGTACTCCAGATTCTCCGCCACCTGACGCCCCATCCGCTTGAACGCAGCGGTAAGATCAGACGGCATTTCCTGTTCGCTCGCCAGCAGGAGAAACAGACTCCCGTTGACGATTCTTTCGCCGGTCGAATACGCGTCGGCCGCGAAATCCGGAGCGTCCAGGCACTGCCTTATCCACGAACGCATCAGCGCAAGCCCCTGATCCCCTGACATCGCAACCGGATCATCCGTTACACCTCGGAGCAGCCAGCTCCACCGGTGAAGCGACAGCGTGATTTCCTCGTCCGGAAATTCGCCGAACCATCCTCGATCACCGCTGACTTCACATGCCCCTTTCACGAGCGTCAGAGAACGACCGGGTAGCTTCTCCGGCAATGGACTATAAATGACTCCGGGATCATTGTGCTTCAACATCTCATTCCGTAACTTCTTGATAGATTCCGGTTGAAAGAAGCGTCTGCCATTAGGCCAAGCCCTGAAGATGAGCGACCAAACGGATCGGGACACAAAGGCGGCGGCTGCGGAGAACGCAAAACCAGGATCGAGGCACCGCTTGAGATAATTCGAAAGCTCGGAAGTCACGAATCGCAGATGGAACGCAGCCAGGTCGCATGATCCGTGCATAAGGCATCAAGTCCGAAATGCGCCCACTTTCTCCAGAGCGCTACCAGGCGTTCGGGGGTGGCCGCGTCCTCGTGCGCCTCGCCCCCTAACAGCGCGGGCGACGTGGCGTGCAATTCGGGCGAAACAGCCGCGATCTTGAAGCCACATTCCCGCAAACGGTCAATCGTGCCGGCATTGACGAACGACTTGCGGGTTCCGCGCGGGCCGATTCGATCCCATTCATCAAGCCACGCCCACGAATACTGGTCGCGATGATTCATCACCTCGTCGACGGTCAAAAGAGTTTCGCCCGTTGCAGCCCCGTAACGTTGCACATCAAACGCATGGGCAACGGACGCTGCAAGATCGACGTTCGGAAGCGCGGCTTTCACGCGTAGGGCAACCGAGGGGACCGCATCGAAAAGAATTAAGCGGCCCGCCAATTTGTCGAGAAACGGACGCAACCGAACCACCAGCAGATCCAGCGTCTCGTCATTTTGGCAATGGCGTTTCAGGTGCAGCGCCGACGGTGCCTTACCATGCTCCACCAGCAAGCCCAGCAACTCATCAAGATCGCACAGCCGCCCGCCAGGCACCTTCAGCGTAGACAGTTCGCTCCGGCATATTTGAGAGACCGACATATTCAATTCACCGCGGGATATCCTACTCAGATCCTGGTCGTGGCTCACGGCGAAACCGCCGTCTCGCATCGGCTGGATATCAAACTCCACCCCGAATCCGGACCTCACCTGGTCGGAAAACGCCTCCCAGGCGCTCTCGCCGGTAATCTGGTCCGCCGAGACTCGCGGGGGGACATCGATGCCCCGATGGGTGAGAACGGCGCCGAACATTCAGCTCACCGGGGCAGAACGGGATGCATAGCCGCCTCGCAAGGCGAAATATGCGTCCAGATCGGACGGCGTCCCGATTCCGTGCATGGCCGTCGCATCGATTTCCCAAATGCGCACTTTGCCACCCTGCCTGATGATCTCGTTGTAGACGGGAGCGACGTAAAACTCATTGTTGACGCGAATGTTCTTCGCGACCATCGCGCGGGCCGCGTCTTTGTAAATCTTGCCGGCAGCGAAGTAATAGATGCCCACCGTGGCGTGCGGTGAAATCACGCGCTTCTCCGCGACTTCGATGCCGTAGCCTTGCGAGTCAAGACGGATATAGCTCCACTTTGCGTCGTTCGCCGGAAAAGTCATGACCAACCCCTGCACTCCGTAAATCCTGGCACACTCGATGTAGTCGGTCATACTACAATCGACGATCTGGTCCGAGTTGGCGACGATCAGCTCTGCGTCGTCCTCGATCAGCGACTGCGCGGCAAGCACGGTACAGGCGGCCCCCTCAGTCACGCCGTTGAGCTGGACGCAACCCCACGCTTCGCCGAGACTGCGTTGGAACGTTTGTTCCAAACCGTATTCACGATAGTGCTCGCGCTGGCAGATGAAAATGAAGCGCGCAGGCTGTCGAGGCCGCAGGTTGTCGATGACCGTCTCGATCATAGTTTTTCCAAACATGTCGATCAGGGGCTTTGGAGCGCGATATCCGGCAGCGGCAAATCGCGATCCACGTCCCGCCATGGGGACGACGATATTGACATGGGATTGAGTCATGGCGATGGTTTTCCCATATATTTATCGTTCAGTACTCCAGGCACTTTGACGACCACGGTCGTGGTATTTTCCAGCGCTTCAAAGTCGGCGCTTTCCATCGGTTCGACGACCAGAATTACACCAGAACCATGCTCCACCCCATTCATGCGGACGCGGCCGGAAAGGATCAGCGTAACCTCCGTGGCAAGCTTATGATAGTGACGCGCTTCCTTCTCGCCAGCGACATAAGATTTTACGCCAACCTCTACGGCTTGAGTCGCCAGCGCGGTGGGAGAAAAATCTCCGACAAACCAACCTCGAACCATGTCGGATAATTTCGCGGTCAACACGGTAAACCATTCGGACGGTCAAGGAGAGTCATTTATTCCCGACACCGGAGGCGCCAGCCGAACGCTCGTACTCCTCGATCCGCTGCGGCGTAAAAAACGAGACATAGGATCGCGGTGGCAAGTCGACCGCCAGCACGCGCTTTCCCTCTAGAATGAGTTCGTTGAAAACCGGCGCGATGAAATAGCGGTCGTCCACAGTCCTCTGACTGAGAATCGTTTTCATGGCGGCCTGAACGAACAGATGCCCGGTCGCGAAATAGTAGAATCCAGCAATCGCCCTGCGACTGATCGGTTTCTTTTCGGCTGCCTCGGTGACGCGACCATCCTCCACGCGGACATAAGACCAGCGCGGATGGACCGATTCGAAACACAGGCAACCGGCATCCGCGTCGCCTTGCACGATTCGGGAAAACGACTGCGGCAAGACGTCCTCGAACAGTTGATCGCTATTGGCAACCACGAGTGGATCGTTATTGTCGATATGGGTAATGGCCATGAGCGCCGAACAGAGCGCGCCGCGCGTATCGCCTTCAAGCCGTACGATCTCGCTTGGCCGCTCCGTGAGCAGCGTCAGCGTGTTGTCGAGGTAAAACCGCCGGCAGTCCTCGGCGCGCACGACGAATACAAAGCGTAGCTCGCCGCCGATTTCCGACAGATTTTCAACCACGCGTTGGATGATCGGTTTTCCGAGGACCTCGATCAGCGGGATGGGATAGGGATACAGCTTGGAATCAAACAACGACGAGGTGCCGGCGATCGGCAGCAGGACGTTCAACATCGCGGCGTCTCCTCATTACGGATGAAACGGAGGATATTTTCGAGAGTGACATCCTCGACGCCGGAAACCTCCATGACATGGGCGCCGGCCGCTTTTGCCGAAAGAATGCCGTTGTGATTATCTTCAATGACGACGCATTCCGCCGGCGCGAGGTTGAGGCGGGTAATCGCGGTGGCATACATTTCGGGGTCCGGTTTGGGCTTCTTGACATCCTCATTGGAAACATAAAAGGCGAGGTACTCCAGGAGTTGAGCGCGGCGCATCATCAATTCGATCGTGTCGCGCACGGAATTTGAACATACGGCGATGGCGTAGCCCGACTGTTTCAACTGCGACAGCGCATATTGATGGGTAAAATTCGGCCGGCATCGGGCATGAATGAGATCCATCGTATATTGCTGCTTCAGCTCGTTGAGAAATTCGTGAAGGCCCTGAGGCAACCCCCGCTCGAGCGTCAGCATTTGAAGCTTCTTGCGGGTCGGAAGCCCGTCGTAGGTGACGAGATGATCGTACCGGCTGATTTCCATGCCGAAGAGCGCCAACGCCTTGTTGAGCGCCTCGAAATGCCAGTCTCTGGCGTCGATAAGCACGCCGTCCATGTCAAAAATCACGGATTTAATTTTCGTCATCATAACTCCAGGAACCTCGACACGCCTTGACGAGTCACCGGTTCGAAGAATCTTTCCCGCACATCACGGCTTATCGTGCCGATATCCAGCGCCCGGGATTTCTCCATGATCTGAAATTTCTTGATTGCCCCGACGCATTCGTCGGGGGCATGGACCACCGTCCAGATATCCCTGGAAATCGTTTCCGGAATGGGATTCTGATCGATGCCGGCTCGCGCTCCGACAACAATGACCGGCACGCCCTTCGCCAAGGCTTCGAGACTGACGCTCGACGCATTGCTGATCAGAAGATTGGCGCTCTCGACGCTATCGTGGAAATCTCCGATCTTAAAATGAAACTCCTCCGGCCAGCCTTCCGGAAGCAAGCGTCTGATTCGCTCGGGGCCCCATGTAGGATGAGGCTTGATCCAGAATCTGATATTGAGCCCCTTGAGAAGAGGCATTCCACTCGCGATCAGGCGTAATATGTGCGCCGAATCACCCAAATCGATCGGCAGTCCGACCAAGATGGTATAGATATTTTGATCCGGGGAAAACAGTCGTTCCCGCCAAAGCTTCTGAAAGCGGAAACCCGGGGCAACATTCACTCGGACGTCCTTGCAAAACTCAAATAGATTTTCCTTGAGCCCTTCGCCAACGACAGAAACCACATCGGGAACGGCCTTCCCAAGCCATTCCGTTGAATTTGGACAGGTATAGAGGTGCAGGCTTTTTGCGATGACATACCCCTGGTAGCCGACGACTTTAGTTTCGGGGTGGAACCGATGGAAACCGACAATCATGCCCCGATCGATCACCTGATTTTCGTACCATTCGACGAGAAGCCGGACTCGAACCCCTTGCTCGGAAAGACGGTAGGCGAATCGATAATATAAAATCCCTAATAGACTGATGAAGTCGCTGCAATTTCTAACGTTTTCCTGTCGGAGAAGAGTGGTCACGTTCACATTTCGAAAGCTTATTTCCGGAATCCGACATTTCAGCAATCGAAACGGATGCCGCAACGCAATCAGATAATCCGACAGCTTCAAGAAGTCGTCATGCACCATAAACGGCGTTCGAGATTCTCGAATCTGCCTGAATATGCGGATAGGATTCTTGAAACCAATGATGGTTGGCAAGAAAAAAATATATTGTTTTTCGCCTTCCGTTAGATTTTCCAGCAGACCTGGATAGTATCGGTCTCTATACGCCCCTTTATTATTAATACTGCCTTCATCGCCTGATTTATTATTCAGAATGAAGGTGTCGATAAGAGTAATGGGAGCGTCAACGGGTAGTCCGTGCAACGGCCCTTTCCCCCGGCCCACGAATCTCAGGAAAAGCAGCGCCACGGCGATCAGATATTGGCGAACGGGCCTGAGGATTCGCCACCATCGCGCGTAAATGCGCTCGGTGCAATGGACCGTTACCGATCTATTCCGCCCACGAAGATGGCTCCGCAAAACCTGCGCAAGTGGTCGGTCGGCGACAACGACCGCATCAATCTCATCGGATCTCTCGAGCTCGCTCTCAATAAACGCAATCGAACATAATCGGATAAAGAGCGGGCTTGTGTATTTGTTTCGACTCGCGAGACTGCCCACAATCCAATGGATGTCATGCACATATGGAGTGGAAATCGTCTCCACCAGGTCATTGAACTCTCGCCTTATTTCCCGCGCGATATCGTTAAATCTAGTGTTTTCTTCCGCCGTCAGATTCGTGAGATTAAGGACGGTCATCGTCTTTTCTCCGAGTGCACGGTCCATGCGCCGGCATCGTGGGTCAAGCCCCCAGTGATCGTATGACCTTGGCGGGGATACCGGCCGCGATGGAGTTACTCGGGATGTCCCTTGAAACCACCGCGCCAGCGCCAATAATGACATTGTCTCCAATGGTCACATTACCGAGAATGATCGCCCCTGATCCGATGAAACACCCCGACCCGATGCGAATATCTCTGCCATGCGTGGGCGTCTCCGGTATCGGCGGGTCATGCAGGTCGCCCCTGACACCGTCGAAAAACTCATGGATGCCGGTCAACACCATACAGCCGTGCCCAAACAGCGTGTTATCGCCAATCACGATGTCCCCGCTGACGACATTGAAGAGCGTATTCATGGTCGAACAGTTCTTGCCCAAGCGAATTCTGCTCTTCTGCCCGTGTACATACGCGTACTCGATATTCTGAAAACCGCACCAGAGTCCGACTCGCACGGGCAGCGCGCTCAGCAGGTTTCTCAATCTCCCCCGCAGAGACACATTCAACCGCCTCTTGGGATTCAGAAAAAAATTTATGTCAAACACGACCGCCAGGCCTCGAAATCAATTTTCTTCAGTCACCCTCTGCCTGGCGAACCATATAGTCTGATGTAGAGATGGAACTTCATGAAATTGACCACCACTCCCAGGAGCCACGATGTCCATTCCCTAAACGCCATATACGCCTCACCATGGCGGGCCGCCTGATGATTCACAGCCTTCGACACTATGCAGTTGTTCACATCGATGTTCATGAAGGCCCCGTCAAGATACGCCATCTTGGAGAAATGCATGTCTTCCAACTCTTCCCAGTGAAGTCGTTCGTCAAGCCCGTAGTCAGCCATCAGGTGTTTTTTCCCCAGGATGACTCCGCCCTGAATGATCTGTCCGGCCGACCATCGTGAATAGGGCAGCGCCCTGTTCCGCACCAAGGTCCTCGTGATGGGATCGCAGAAGCACATCCAGTCGACCCTGAATCGTCGCCCCCCCTCGTCCACCGTCGGCAAGCACAGGAAATCGAAGAAATTCCCGTATTGCCTGAATCTCGCGTGCCAGTCCCGCGGCAGACGAAATCGGTCATGCAAGATGCACAGATTGTTATACCGGGATGCGTTGATGATTCTGTTCTTCTTCGCACAAATTGGAGCTCGCACATCATCCACGAGCACAACGTCATCGAGTACTTTCAGGTCCTTGTATGGATGAGCGCCCGCAAAGGGCCCGCACACCAATATTTCACGCTCGGGAATGTTCTGCTGGACGATTGATTCAACCAGCGCTTCGACCTGCTCCGGCTTCTTTCCGTTGGTGATGATGCCGAAGGACCATTTGTCGATGGAGTCGCCTTCCGGCAAGGTCGCGGCCGTCTTTCGGTACGACAGCTTCAGCACCCTGTCGCGCTGCGACCGTGTCACCCCGGTGTGCCGGTACCTCCCGTTGGTCGAAATGGCCATCTCATATTTGACCTGATCCCGCGATCGCGTGTAGGACGAATGGGATTTGCTGTCCATGATGACCACCTCGAACAGCCCGCCGATTTTCAGGACTACATCAAGCTCTTTGATGATGTAGCGCGCCAGCTTCTCCCTTTGGAGCAGGAACTCAACGCACACATAATCGACGGATTCCGGCACGATGCCATAGCGCTTGTACACTCGATCTAGATGACTTATCTCGCTCGGCGCAAGATACAATGAATCGTCGTCCTTGCGTGCACGGTACCCCCAGATCACCCGTGTGTAGCTCACCCCGCCCGCCATTCGGATCTTGGCAACCGATATTCAATCTGGATCATGCAGTCGGCCACCAATTCCGCCATCCAAGGCAACGGCGGCCCCGTTCACGAAGGCGGCGGCGTCTGACACCAGGTAAAGCGCCAGTTGCGCCACCTCAGCCGGGTCACCGATCCGGCCCACCGGATGCATGGCATCTAACGCCTCTTGTTGGGCTACTCGACCCGAAAATCCCGCGACCAACATCGGCGTGGCGATGGCGCCTGGCGCTATGGCATTGATACGCACCCGCGCCCCCAACTCGACCGCTAGGCTACGTGTGAGTCCGTCAAGCGCCGCCTTGCTTGTGGCATAGGCGGTGAATCCACGCTTGGTGAGCCGCGCATGGATGCTCGAAATGTTGACCACGGCGCCTCGAGAAGCCTCCAGCTCGGGCAGCAAGCCCTGTACCAGCAGAAACGGCGCCAGCAGATTGACGTGGAGGGTCGCGATCCAGTCCGTCACCGTCAGTTCCGCGGCTGACTTCACCACTTGTATCGCGGCGTTGTTGACAATGGCATGCAAGGGCATGTCCATGACCGCTTCCCGGATGCGGGCGAATGCGGCATCTCGCACGTTGGGATCGCGACAGAGGGACTCCAAGTCCAGTTCCAGAAATACATCAGGGACCACGTCGGTGGAAGGGACGGTCCGGTCGATACCAATAACTCGGTAACCTTCCCCGGAGAACGCTCGGCACAGCGCACCGCCGATTCCGCCGGATACGCCGGTGATGATCACGGAGCGGTTCATCCGGGTCGCCCGTCCAGCCCCAAAAAGCCGAATAACAACTCCATGGCCCGTTCGCTGGCCCGTAGAACCGCGTCCTTGGTATTGGAGCCGTTATGGGATCCGAAGATACAGCGCTTGAATCCTCGCAGCGGCGAATCGAGCGGCAGGGGCTCGGACTCAAACACATCGAGCGCGGCGCTGTGGACATGTCCAGTGCGCAGAGCGTCGATGAGCGCGCGCTCATCAATCAGCGGTCCCCGCGCCACGTTCACCACCCTGACCCCCGCGGTGCATCGTGCCAGCATCTCGGCATTCAGCATGTGCCGATTGCGCTCATTGAGCGAACAGGTGAAGACGAGAAAGTCCGCCTCGTCCAACCTATTCGGCCAAGCGGCCTGTTGCACCAGCGGCGGGACTGAATCGGCCTCAACCGCTGGATCATAGATGATGACCCGCATGTCCGCCGCCAGTGCGCGACGGGCCAGATTGCGCCCGATATCGCCGAAGCCCACCAACCCGAGCATCTTGCCCTCCAGCGAGATCCCTCGCGGCTTGGGCCATCCGCCTGCGCGAACCCCTTTGTCGATTTCGAAGAGTTCCCGCGCAAGGGCGATCACGTACGCCATTGCGACATCTGCGACTTCCTTGCCGAACATGAGTGGCGTATTGATAATGGGAATCGCGAGCTCCCGAGCGGCCGCGAAATCCACATTGTCGATGCCGATTCCCCATTTGACGGCCGCTTTCAGTCGACCCGTCTTGCCGGCCTCGAAGACACGACGAGTGGCGGGATCATCGCCGATGATCCAGCCGTCATACTTCGGAACCGCGCGGATCAACTCCTCCTCGCTCAGCGTCTGCACGACGCGCGGCGCGTAGAGTTCGATGCCACGAGCATCGAACGCGGGACGAAACGCATCGATCATCCCAAGCATCGGCGGGCACGTCACCATGATTTTGAGGTTCATCACGCTCATGCCTCGACCCGACTCTTCATGTGGCGGGCGGCGATCAGCGCAAGATCCCAATCGTCCTGGTCGTCGATGTCGATCGACTCGAAGCGGGGGCTCTCGAACATGAGCGGCTTCCGGCCAATCCGTGCGTTCGTCGCGCCAAAGCTGTCGCGGGTGAATAGGTAGAGGTTGGAGTTTTCCTCGAACCAGGGCTCCAGATCCTGTGTGCGCACGAGATTGTCCGGGTCATGGTTCACCGCCGTTCCATCGGCCCGATAAAAGCGCGTCTGAATCCTATCCACCGTAAACAGCGAATCCGCTTTCCGCGACGCTCGCGCTTCCTCGAACGCGTCCAGCGCGCGCCGAATCGTATCGGTGCTCATGAGGGGGTTGGTGGTGTGAGTCATGAGATAGACGTCCGCCTGGACATTGGCGATATCGTCGGCAATGACTCGATTCATGCTCACGAGATCGCCGCAGATTTCTGGTTTGCGATCGCGGATCATCACCCGGTCCGAATCGGTGAGTCCGTTGTTCGCCAGAATCCGCCTGGCGTCCGTATTGATGACCACGAGGCCGATGTCGTCGATCGCGAGCAGCGTATCCAGTATCCAGCGAAACAGCGGCTTGCCCTCGAATTCTCGGAAATTCTTGCCGGACACCCGCTCGCTGTGGGCCTTCATCGGCAGAAGAGCCACCACTCTGTTTGCATACAATCGCATCTCATTTCCCATGGGTGAAACGACTTAACGGGGGTAGAAGTATCGTTCCTTTTGCTGCCTTGAGAGCTGCCGGTGAAAGTGGTTTCCACGGTAAGTCCCCCAATACTGAACCAGTCGGTACTTGAAGATATCCAGCACGTTACGCACGAACACTTTTTCCCGCAGCGCGGCGGCGTAGTCGAACAACAAGGAGCTCGACAGATAGCGCATAAAATCCCAAAACGTGACCTGCACCTCCGGCATGATGAACTGAAGCGCGATGGCCTCCCGCTCAAATCGATTCTTGACGTTCGACCACGTTTCCTCATGAATGTGATACACGGGCGCTTCAGCGACGTACCCGATGTCCATCCCAAGGCTTACCAGCTTCTTCGCCAGATGCATGTCCTCCAAACCCGTCAGCTTCTCGTCGAATGGATGCGCCCGCCATACCTCTGCGAGAATCGCCGAATTTGCGTTGTTGCAAAAGAATCCTTCCTGAGGTACGCGGCTTTCCGAAGGAAAGTACTTTTCGAAGATACGACGTTCGCTGAACCGGCTGAGCCCGTTACCGATCTGTCGTCCATACGTCCACACCACCTGCTTTTGTCGCAGCGGTTCCACCAGCCGGTTGAGCCAATGTTTCGATGCGGGAATACAGTGCCCGCTAATGATGACCAACGCGTCGCCCGTTGCCGCTCCACAGCCGACATTCAGAGATCCTCCGAATGAAAACCGCGCCTTCGGAATGTGCTCGACACGACAGCCAAACGCGTGAGCGATCTCTAGGGTCCGATCCGTCGAACCCGAATCAACCACAATGACCTCTTTTTCCAAATGATCCATCTGCTGATGGCTGATCCCTCGAAGCAGGTCGGGAAGGTGTCGCGCTTCGTTGTACGTCCTGATGACGATGCTGGCCTTCACTGGAACCGAGATCCGTGGCGTTAGTTAAATGACGCGTGGAGTGACGATGAGATCGAATTGAGGCTTCGACAGCTTATAATAGAGTTCGATCTCTTCCCGAAAAACCGCGTTTGGAAGAAACATATCCCAGTGCATCGGCACCAGCCTGGCGACGTCCAGATGTTGCGCGAACCCAAACGCGTCTCGAATACCCATGTTCGCGACGATGCCCAATTGCTCGCGGAAATAGTTCTTCTCGTTGACCGGAAGGAACGCAGTATCAATCGGCCTGAATCGGCCGAGGAACTCGATTAACGCGGACACCAGCGACGTATCGCCGGAGTGATACATGCGCCGGTTATCGAACTCCAGTATGTAGCCCACGCACTTCCAATGTCCATCGCGGTCCGTTTCGATTTCCGGATGCGCTGCAGGCGCGGCGTGAACGCGAATGCCTGGCGCCAGTTCGAGCCACGCGTCCGGCGCGCGCGCGAGCCGATCGGGAGAGATTCCATGACGCTCCAGATGACCGCGCACTTCGTTCGGAGCCACAAAACGGCACGTCGGCGATGCGCTCGATATAGGCAAAAGCGTGTCCAGATCGCAGTGATCGAGATGCCCGTGCGTGATGAGGACCCAATCGGCATCGTTCACGAGTTCCGGCGCTTTCCATATCGGCACCTGGCGCCGGTAGAGATTTCCCGCTATTTTTTCCACTCCATCGGACAGATACGGGTCGATGTAAATCGTGGCGCCTTTCGTATGGAAGCGAAACCCTGATTGGCCGAGCGCGATGACCTCTACAGGATGAGCCGTCTTGTCCTTCATGTCCCGCCGCGTGGTGGTTGCTCGAATCAAGACCGTTTGGGGTCTACGGCATCAGTGCATATAGTGGGCGCGTGAAATCCGCCAGCCGGTCTCATCTCCAGGCACACCATGGCGCCGAGTGGCCCTCGCGCCGCCACGACGATTCCTCGATGACTCGCGGCGAACCACCGTTCAAGAGTTCGCGGCCGTGTGCAGGCGAGAACGCGTCGACTCATCGTGGAAACCGGCAAGGCTCCGTTCGTCGCCTTCGACATGCTCAATCACGATGTCCCAAAACGGCTTTTCGGGACTGCCATCGACCTTGATGTACTTATTCCTGTATTCGGCGTACCTCCCGGCATCGACTCGAATCTCCCGTTGCCAATCAACCCCGTCCAGCCCTCGATCCAGGTTGATGACCGTCTTCCCCAGCTCGAACGCCGCCTTCTCAATGCATCGGCCTTCATACGCCGGAACCAGCTCATCGGTCGTTACGAAAATCGCGGGTTTTCCAAACAACACGGCCAGTTGGATTGCCGTGCTGTCGTGGCAAACCACGAATCGGCAATCTCTGATGAGCGGTGCCGTGCGCCCGTATTCGACCGGATAGTCCTTGAAGTATTCGGCCGCCATCTCGCGATAGCTGGCTCGCGGGTGCGCCGCGATCCGTACCTCCACCTTCAGCGCGGACGACATCGTCTCAAGGCCGTTGCGGACCGAGGGAAAATACTTATTAGGAGTTACAAAAAAATTGCGATCACCGCAAATGAAATCCGAGTGAAAGCAATAGTTTTGATCGATAAACACCCCGTAGCTGTTCACCGATGTGCCGGTCTCTCGCTTCAGGTTCAAATAGATGTCGTAATCCAGACTGTGCGCCTTGAGCATTTTCCGCCCGCGTGTAGCGCGGGGAAACGACTCTCGACCGGTGACTACGACCAGATCCGGCCGTATCGTCGATGCCGCTATTTCACGAGCCACGGCAGCCCGCAGAGCAGGCAGCGCCTTGCGCGGTCCTTTCAAGAATGCGTTTCGCAAGCGACAGGCCCACCCGACTTCCGGATCAGGATTGTGGCTTGCCCCTACGAGCACAATGTGTCTGGCTCCTAAGCTTGTTAAGGCGTGTTTTGCCCGTAGGCTACAGTAATTATCCCCGCTCAAGTCGATAAAGTGGCTGACACGGTTGGCGACACGACGCCTCTCCTCTAAATCACGTTTGGATTCGAGCGAGAAATATCCAGGAAATTTCTTCAGGACGCGCCCCGATTCGACGAAATCTTTCCAGGCACGGGGAAACGCCCAAGACGTCAGGTCCCAGACTTCCACGCTCCAGCCGTTCTCCAGCCAAGCCTGTACGCCAAAGCGCTCATAATTACGCGCATCGAACGGCTGATCAATCAGATAGACAATTCGTTTCACCTGGAGTCCGCTCCACGCGCAGCCAGCACCTCCTGCGCCGCCTTCCAATCCCACTCGGTATCGATATCGAGGCTTTCCGCGGGGTGATCCATCACGAGTGGCAGCATATCGTCGCTGTAAAATGACCGGTGTTGCCGCAAATGCTCGGGCGTCACGAGATAGAACGCTCCATTGATCACGTACGCCGGGGGCAAATCCTGCGATCTCCGATGTAACCCGTCTCCATCGACGAAGGGACGCAACGTCCCTCCCTCGATCCGAAAACACCACCAGGGGTGTGACTGGGCCGGGGAGACCCCGAGCACGGGGCGATACGCGGTCGCACGGAACAACTCGATGCCACGCATCAGCGTCCGGCGACTGCGAAATGGCGACGTCGGTTGCAACAACAGCACGCCATCGACCGCGCCCTTTTCGGCCTCATACCAGTTCATCGCGTGCAGACAAACGTCCACGGACAATGCGTCATCCGTCGCCAGTGATTCCGGACGTAACCAGGGAACCAACGCCCCCCCATGGCGCGCCACCTCGGCGATATTGGGCGCATCGGTTGAAACAAGGATATCGCAGATTTCGGGAACTCCCTTGGCGACATCGATGCTCCAGACGATCAAGGGTTTCCCCCCCAAGCGCCGGAGATTCTTTCCCGGAACCCGTTTGGAACCGCCGCGCGCGGCGATCAGCGCAAGAATCCTCACAGTTTCAGAAACTGCCGCAGGAGTCGCAGACCGACCGCCGCGCTCTTTTCAGGATGAAACTGCGTGCCGTACACGTTGTCCTTGCGGATCGCCGCCGTGATCACGCGGCCGTCATAATGGTAGTCCGCGAGTCGGTGGGCGTCGTCATCTGGCCGCACGGCGAAGGAATGCACCAGATAGACGGCCTCCCCGGGCTGAATACCATCCAGAATCGAGCCGGCCCATCCGGAAAGTCGCGGGGGCCGCGTCAACGCCGCCCAGCCGATGTGCGGAATCTTATGCGACCGGCCATCGATCGTCGTAGCCGGAATCGGCGCGACGCGGCCCGGCACGATGCCGAGTCCCTTGTGCTCGCCGAACTCCTCACTGGCGCTAGCGAGCATTTGCATGCCCAGACAGATGCCCAAAAACGGCTTGCCCGAGACCGCGAACTCCGCGGCCACATGGTTGAGTCCACGTTCCATCAGCCCGCGCATGCCGTCCGCGAAAGCGCCGACTCCCGGCAGCACAATCCTCGGGGCATCGAGCAACGCGCGCGGATCATCCGATACCAGCACCTTGGCGCCACAGTACTCGAATGCGCGACGCACGCTGAACAAGTTCCCGACTCCGTAGTCGATGATCGCGACATCGATGCTCACGCGACTCGCCTCACATCGATACCGTCGAGTCGAGCGACCGCTCGGATCTCCTGGATGGTCGAACGGTCGTAGTGAAGGATATCCGCCATGGCCACCGCGTCCGCGCCCCCGTGCCGGACGACGTCCACGAGATGCCCCACCGCCCCCATGCCGCCGCTCGCGATAACCGGAACGGACACGGCGTCGCTCACGGCGCGCACCAACGCGCAATCGAACCCCTCACGCGTGCCCTCCTGATCCACGGAAGTAACGAGGATCTCTCCCGCGCCAAGCTTGACGCCCTGGCGCGCCCATTCGATCACGTCACGCCCGCTGCGCTCACGACCATTGTCCGTATACACCTCCCAGCGGTCCGACGACTGGCGCTTTGCCTCGATCGACAAAACCATGCACTGGGAACCGAACACGCGCGCGACTTCGCGGATCAACTCGGGCCGCTGGACCGCTGCCGTGTTGATCGCCACCTTGTCCGCGCCAGCGCGGAGGATCTCACGCACATCATCAACGGATCGCAGGCCACCCCCGACGGTCAGCGGGACAAACACGTTCTCCGCGGCTCGACGCACGATGTCGCCCAGACTGTTGCGCCCGTAAAGACTCGCCACGATGTCCATATAGAGCAGCTCGTCGGCGCCTTGCTCGTAGTAGCGCGTGGCATAGGTCTGAGGATCGCCGATCACGCGCAACCCTTCCAAATGGATGCCCTTGATCAGGTTCGGCCCCTTGATGTCGAGCCGGGCGATGAGGCGCACGCCGCTCACTTATAGGCCAGGTGTTCCGTGTGCCACACGGCATGTTTGAGGCGCCATCCGTCCGATGACCGCTCCCATAGATGATCCGACCGCCAACTGTCGATAACCTCGCGCACCTCGTCCTCGGTAATGCCGCAATACTCAAGAAACTCCCGGAAGTACTTGCGAGGGAACTCGCCGTCGTACTTCTTCACCAGCGCGACGCCCTCCTCGCGCGTGATCTTGCCGTCGCGAATCTCGTGGGCGCTGTCCGACGTGGCTCGGCCTACGCCGAACTTGATGTACGCCAGGTAGTAGTGGAAACCGTCGATGCGGTCATCCAGACTCGCGTACTTCGAATAGGTGCCTTCGGAGCGCTCCGTATTCGGCTGAAAACCGGTATTTTCGCGGCAGTAGTAGTAGTTCTCCTGCGGGTCCCAGAATTTGTAGTAACTCATGAAATGAATCTCGGTGCGGTTGTCTAGAATCGACTGATACGGGGGCGCCATGAACGGCCGTAACTCGGCGAGGCTGACACCGTGCTCCGCCCAGAACTCCGGAGGTAGGCCCGAGAAATAATGCTTGTCATGGTCCGCAATATCGCGCATCGGTCGGAACGCATTCTTCATGTCGCCGCCGTACTCAACCTCGCCGTTCTCTCCGTACATGATCAGCGGCACGCCGTACTTCACCGCCATGGTGAGCGGGAAATTCGTCTGGCCGTAAATAAATGGCTGGAACGGATCGCCCAGGTAGCGAAACGCCAGTTGGGTCAGCAGGCGCGTTGTCTTGCCGTTGGGCGTGCCGAGCACGTTGTCGAACCCCGATCGAATAAACGCATCCAGGTTCGCGCGGCCGATGTCGGTGGCCTTGAGCGGCGCCCAGGTCACCGTCAGGGGATTCATCCCGTACTTGTACTTCAATAAATGGGCGACGGTGCCGCCATCCTTTCCGCCGCTGCATGGCACGATGACGTCGAATTCACCGTTGCCGCGGCGGAACTTGTCGCACAGCTCCACGAGCTCTTTCTCCCGCTGCGCCCAATCGATTTTTGTTTTCTTAAACTCGGCGAAATTGCACGCGGAGCATACGCCGTGCTCGTCGAACGCAATCCTCGGGCGCTGGTTTGACATCGTGCATTTGCCGCAGAATCGGACTTCCGCGGGCAGTCGATAGCGTTTAATGACGTCTCTTTGTTCCACCTTGTTGACCCTTCCGATTGTTGATGTCGAGGGGCCCGCGATCCCCCCGCGGCTAGCCCCCGATGTCGTGCGTGTGTCCAGTCTGCGCGCGTTCCAGGTCAACTGCACGTCCGATATCGAGCCAGGGCTCGTGCATCGGATAAACGATCGTTCGGGCGGCCCTCTCCTGCAAACGGCTGAATAACGTCGGCATGTCACAATGTTCGCCGACACCCAGGGCGTCCAGCGCCGTCGGATCCAGCACGTAGATGCCGGCATTGATGTGGCTGCGGGCAATGGGCTTTTCCTCGAAACCGACAATGTCGACGCCGTTGATACGAACGACGCCGAAGGGATGTTGCCATTCATGGAGTCTCACCGCCATGGTCGCCGCAGCGGAATGGCGACAATGAAAATCCAACAGCTCGTCATAGCGGATGTCGGTCAGGACATCCCCGTTGGACACGATAAAAGGAGAGTTCGGGCGAGGCATCAGCAGGCCGACGGCCCCCGCAGTGCCCAGAGGCGACTCTTCCCGCAGGTAATCGATTTTGACCTGCCATCGGCTGCCGTCGCCGAAATAATCCTCAATCATGTTGCCGAGGTAATGAATCGCCAGAACAAAATTCTGGAATCCTTCCGCCCTGGCCCGCTCGATAATATGCTCCAGCATCGGTTTTCCACCAACGGGCAGCAGGGGCTTGGGGCATTTTTCCGTGTGCGGCCGCAACCGTGTCCCCAGTCCGCCCGCCATGATGACCATAAGGTTCGGACGCTGGGACGGAACCAGCAAGTCACCCCAAAGATGCAAGCCCACCACTCGACGTTCGGCATCGGCGATAGGCAACTGGTGGAACTTATTCGCCTGCATAAGCTGCAGCACGGCTTCGCGCCCCAGCGTCGGCGGCACGACTAGGGGCTCTCGATACATGATCTCCTCAACAAGGCTGCCGAGATCCAGACCTCGCAACAATCCTCGGCGGATGTCCCCATCGGTAATGGTGCCGAGCAACACGCCTTCGGGCGAGACGACCAAGGCAATCTGCAGCGCTGTTTCATCCAGGTTCCGGATGGCTTGCCGCAAGGTCGCGTTGGCCGGGATAAGCGCTCTCCGCCATACCTCTGTATGTCTTGAATCGGCGTCGAGTGTCACAGGCCCTCGCGCATCTTTCGACCGTCAGCCATTCCCGCGCGCGCCGTTAGACCAGATCATGGAAGCTTTTTCTCACAATGCCCGCGAGCGGATGGCGCCGCAGGATTTCGACAATTCGCCCGCTCGCCCCGCCCTCTCCGTATGGATTGCGCACCGTGGCCAGCATTGCCTGAAACACGGGTGAATAGAGCCGCCGCAATGCCGCCGAGATCGATTCCCGATCGGGTTCGCAGTCGATCACACTCTCCGCCTTCAGACGCCCGCGCTGTCTGTCGCCGATGTTCACCGTTGCCTTTCGGAACGACGGAGCTTCCGTCAGGCCGCTGGAGGAATTACCGACCACCGCGTCAACCTGTTGAAGGCAGGAGAAATACCGCGTCTGGCCCAATGACGCGAATACACACGCATTGGCGCAACCGGCAACGTACTCCTTGATCATGGCGCACAGCGCACGACCGTCGGTATCGGCGTTGGGCATGGTAAAAATAAAGTGCGTGTTCTCCTGACGATCCAGCGCCGCCAGCAGCTCGGTCATTTGATGTACGGATGCGCGCTCATCCAGGGTCGCGGGATGAAAGGTGATGAGAAGGTTCCTCTCACCCAATTTGAACCCGAGCGACGCTTCCAATCCCTGCCGGTCGAGCAACGTCAGTTTTCCGATACCGTCGACGCCCAATCCGCCCACCAAGAACACGCGTTCTGGTTGCTCGCCAAGCTGGATGACCCGCCTACGGTATTCCTCGGCAGCGACGAAGTGCAGATGGGACATTTTGGTCACCGAGTGACGGATCGCCTCGTCGAACGCGCCTTCGCTCGTTTCTCCGCCGTGCAGGTGCGCCACCGGAATGCGCGCAACCATCGCGGCGGCTACCGCCGCAAGAATCTCGAACCGGTCCCCGAGAACGAGCAGCAGATCCGGCTGCAGGTGTTGCAGGGTTTCGCCAAAACCAATGAGCCCAAGTCCCATGGATTTCGCCAACCCGACCGGACTATCGGAGCTCACGATCACTTCCACCTTACGGGAGATGTCGAAGCCATCGCGTTCGATTTCACGGTAGGTCAAACCGAACTCTGGCGAGAGGTGCATTCCGGTAGCGATGACCTGCAGTTCGAGATCTGGCGCGGCGCGAATGCCCTCCATCACCCACCGCAATAAACCGTATTCGGCTCGGCTTCCTGTCACAACGCAGATCTTGCGGCTCATAGGTCGATCAGATCATCCACCGCGAAGTCACGCGGCGCCTGGCGGCCCAGCACTTCCTCTAGACGCATGGGTGATAGCCCGGTTCCCGGACGTTTCGCCGTGATATTGGCCTCGGTGAACACTTCGCCCTTGCGGATACGGCGTGCCGCGACCAGCGACTTGCGCGCGATCGGCTTGTTTTTGCCTTCGCTTTCGCTGGGTTGTTTGATGCCATCGCCCAACGCCACCTCGATGTTACGGATTGCCGCAACCATCGCCGCCAGCTCCGTGGGTTCCAAGCTGGCCTTGTGGTCCGGTCCCGGCATTTGTCGATTCAGCGTGAAGTGTTTTTCGATGATCACCGCGCCCAGAGCGACCGCCGCGATGGCAACCTCGCTGCCCGTCGTATGATCTGAATAGCCGACCTTCACGCCAAAAGCATCGCGAATCGTCACCATGGCACGAAGGTTCACATCGACAAACGGCGTCGGATATTCGGTGTTGCAATGGAGCACGGTAACGCGCTCCCGCGGTGTTCCGGCCTTCTCGAGCACGCTCAACGCCGCCTCGATCTCTCCCAACGTGGCCATGCCAGTGGAAAGGATGACCGGCTTGCCGCATCGGCCTACGCGCCGCAAGTATGGCAAATTGGTGATTTCACCCGACGGAATCTTGAACCGACTGAGTCCCAGCTCCGCGAGTAAGTCGACGCTTTCCATGTCGAATGCCGTCGAGAAAAATTCGATTCCTCGAGTTTTGCAGTGGGCCATCAGCGTTTCGTGCATGTCGCGAGTTAGCTCCAACCTGGCTAACATCGCCTGTTGCGACTCATCGGCGTCACCGCTCATGGCCTGGTAGTCCGCTTTATCGGCATGCACGGTGGTCAGACGGTCCGCGCGAAAGGTCTGAAACTTGACCATATCCGCGCCAGCTCCCGCGGCCGCATCAATTAGACGCTTCGCCAGCGACATCTCGCCGTTATGGTTCACCCCGGCTTCGGCGATAATCAGCGTCGTCATGATCGGCTCGCGGCGGCCGGCATCCAGGTCCCCGCGGCGCAATCCACGATCACCCTCTGCCCCATCCCGATAACGGAGTGCTCGCCGATACGGATTCCCTGACGGATACACACGTTGCTGCCAATGAAGGTGGCCTCGGCAATGGTCACGCCGCTGTTGATCACTGCCGCGGTGGCAATGTGGCAATGATCGGCTATCACCGCGTCATGCTCGACCAACGACTGGCTGTTGATAATGCAGTTCCTCCCCACGACCGCGCCAGCATTGACCACGGCGCCATGCATTACAATGGTGCCGGGGGCCACCGTCGCATGACGCGACACATACGCGCGCGGCGACACGATGACGGGCAGCGTAACGGCGCATTGTTGCAGCAAGCCAAACAACCGGATCCGAAGCTCCGGGGTCTTAATCTGTCCGACCGCCACCAACGCATGCTGATGATCGCCGAGCACGGCGGCGATATGTTCGTCGGTCCCAAGCACCGGATAACCGAGAATGTCGGTTCCGACCTGGTCGGACAGCCCCACCAAACCGGCGACCAAGAAACGGCCCTCCTGCTCTATGACGTCGATACAGGCCCTCGCGTGACCGCCGGCACCGAGGAGGAGGAGCGTCGGCTTCGTACTCAACCGGCTCTCTCGCTGGCCAGATAGGCGCTGCTCGGCAAATTGATCAGTCGGCGTTCCAGCGACTCCGCCACCGGGAGGGCCATCTTCGGACAGTCCCGATACGGCGCTAGCCGATGCATCAAGGTCCATGTCGGTCGGGTCATCAACCCCGCGTCATTGGTGACGGCAAGAACGGCGTCGCGCTGCCCCGCCGCGGATTCATCCAACAACAACGCCTGTAGCCAATAGTTGCTGCGGCAGCCTTCGGGCTCCGCGACGATCCGCACAAGATCCAACTCGGAAAACGCGGCCTTGTAACGTTCGAACAGGCGGCGTTTCGCTATCAGAAAGCCTGGAAGCTGCTCGATCTGGGCGCAACCCAAGGCGGCATTGATGTTGGGCAGACGATCGTTGTAGCCGATTTCGTCGTGCAGGAATTCCCATCTGTGTGGCACCTTGGCGGTAGTAGTCAGATGCTTGGCATGTCTTGCCAACTTCGCATCGTTCGTGAGGATGGCGCCACCGCCTCCGGTGGTGATGGTCTTATTGCCATTGAAGCTCAGCGTACCCATCAAACCGAAGGTGCCAGTATGGCGTCCGTGGACAGTGCTTCCAAGGGATTCGGCCGCGTCTTCTACCAACGTCAGGCGAAAATCCCGGGCAACCGCCAGAACCCCGTCAATATCGACCGGGTGACCGAAGGTATGCATCGGAACCAGCGCCCGGATCACACGACCGGTGACGCGGTTCACGCATTGATCACCGCGAATATTCGCGATGTTTTGCAGATATTCGCGCAGCGCGAGAGGACTCACGCCGAGGGTGCGCTCTTCGCTATCGACAAAGTGCGGCGTCGCCCCGCAGTAGGCCACCGCGTTGGCCGTGGCAACAAACGTCAACGCGGGGACTAGCACTTCATCGTCGGATTGCACCCCCGCCAGGCGGAGGGCCACATGCAGAGCGGCCGTTCCATTGACCACCGCCACCGCGTGTTTGGCGCCGGTATAGCCGGCAAGGTCCGCCTCGAAGCGGTCGACAAATTTCCCCACCGAGGAGACGTACGTCGAATCGAGACATTCCTTGAGATAAGCCCACTCGTTGCCGGCAAAGCGCGGCTCGTGCAAGGCCACTGGGCCGGGGCCCACGACCGATCGGACGGCGTCAACGACCCGACCAGCAAAAGTCGATGGGGTGGCCACACTATTCACAGGTTGTAGATATCCGATCGGTATGACGTGATGTGCTCTGGCTTCCTGAACCAGTCTACGGTTTCAGTTAGACCACGGCGGAACCCATCTAAACCGCCGTATCGGGGCTCCCAGCCCAGCAACTTGCGGGCTTTGTCGTTGGCGGCCCACAGCCGTTCCACCTCGCTCTTATCCGGACGCACACGCTGCGCATCGGAGATGATCTCGATCTCCACCCGCATTACCTCGGCGATGGTTCGGGCGACGTCGCCTATCGAGATCTCGAAGTTACTGCCGATGTTGATGACCTCACCAATCACCTGGTCAGACCCTACCGCGGCCATGAAGCCGGCCACCGTATCAGCGACATAGTTGAAGTCGCGCGTGGGCTGGAGGGCACCGAGCTTGATCTGCTGTTTGCCACCGACAATCTGAGTGATGATGGTGGGAATCACCGCCCGGGCGGATTGGCGAGGGCCGTAGGTGTTGAATGGACGCAAGATGACGACCGGCGTATCGAATGAGGCATAAAACGACATCGCAATTTGATCAGCGCCGATCTTGCTCGCCGAGTAGGGTGACTGGCCCTGAAGCGGATGGTCCTCGGTGATCGGGACAAACCGCGCCGTGCCATACACCTCGCTGGTAGAGGTGTGCACCACCTTCTCCACCCCAAGATCGCGGGCCGCTTGCACGATATTCAAGGTGCCTTTGATATTCGTATCGACGTAGGTGTCCGGCGAATGGTATGAATAGGGAATGGCGATCAGGGCCGCCAGATGCAGCACCGCATCGCAGCCCTTCATCGCGGTACGCACCCCGTTCGGATCGCGGATATCGCCAGCGAATATCTCGAACTTTCCCTTCACATCTTCGCCACAATGATCCAGCCAGCCCCAGGAGTTGAACGAGTTGTAGAGGACAAACGCGCGCACCTCGTACCCTGCCCGCACCAAGGTCTCTGTCAAGTGAGAGCCGATGAAGCCGTCCGCGCCGGTCACCAAAATTTTCATCATTGGTTAGCCATGTTGTTCGGCATTCGCGCCCACCACCGCCGCGCCCTTCTCTTCCAGCACCTTCCCCTGTTCGAGGCGGAACAGGCGATCACAGTGTTCGACCGTGCTCAGCCTGTGGGCAACGATCAGGAGGGTCTTCTTCCCGTGCAGAGACCGGATGGCCTCCATGAAACCGCGTTCGGTGGCGATATCCAACGAACTGGTGGCTTCGTCCAGCACCAGGACCGGCGGGTCGAGGTAGAGCGCACGGGCAATGCCGATACGCTGGCGTTGGCCGCCGGAAAGACGGATCCCACGCTCGCCGACCATCGTGTCGAGCCCTTGCGGCAGGTCGTGGACGAATTGTTCCAGTTGCGCGGCCCGGATGGCGCGCCACACGGCGACTTCGTCGATCTGATCAGCGGACAGGCCAAAGGCGACGTTACGGCGCAAAGTATCGTCGGTGAGGAAGATGGATTGCGGGACATAGCCAATCTGGTCCTGCCAGCCGCGCATATTGGTCTGAATGTCGATGCCGTCGACTTTTACGGTGCCGCTGACCGGGGTGAGTAAGCCAAGCATGATGTCCACCAAAGTACTCTTGCCCGCGCCGCTGCCTCCGATGAAACCGACCGAGGCGCCGCGGGGAATCGACAGACTGACGCTGCGCAAGGCCTGGATATGGGCGTTCTGGTATTGAAAACTGACCTGATCAAGTGTCAACACGTTTTGGAATGACACGGGCCGGCCGCGCGGCGGGATCGTCGTTGCGTCCAGCAGGCGAATTTCGCTTCGCAGGACGTCGATCACCGGCAAGGCATAGCGTACAGTCTGAAGGGCGGCGAGCACGCGATTGACCGAGGGCATGACGCGAAAGGCGGCAGCGGCAAATACGCCCAGCGTGGGTAACAGGGTCTCCAAGGGCTTCCCACGCGCGACCATGACGAATACAAGGGCGGCCAGCCCGCAGACAGCCAGCAACTCCAGTAAGAGCCGGGGTAACGCCTGCAGCGTAACTTGGCGCTGGCCGACTCGCGCGCTACCGGAGTTATGCATCCAGTATTGGGCAAGGAAGTCGCTTTCACGCCCGAGGAGTCTCACCTCCTTGGCGCCGCCCAACCCTTGTTGCAGGTGCTGAATACGCATTCCTTCGTGGTGCTGGCGCGCTTCGCCCCAGCGCAGGATGCGGCTGCGGGTGATTCGATGGAAGCCCCAGCCAGCCAGACCGAAGACGCTCATCACCAAAAGCGCACCCTGTGGCTCCACCGTAATCAGCAATATGGCCAGACTGAGCAGCACCAACATCTCGGTGATCAATATCAGACCTTGATAAATGGCGTCCGCAAGACCACCGGCCTGACCAATCGTGTTGCGGATCAACTGCGCTGAATTGCGCTGCAGGTGAAATGCGTAGGGCTGGCGTAGGTAGCCGGCGAAGAGGCGCTGAGAGAGATTGGCGTTAAACTCGTGGACAAAACGCGCTTGTCGCCAAGCGAGAAATCCGAGGAAGAGGTCCTTGACTGCATACACCCCGACCAAGATCAGCATGCCGGCAATGACCAGCCGTTCATGACTGGGATTACCGAGGCGGTTCAGCCAAGGCGCCAGCACTGGATACTTGGCGACCAAGTCGCCCTGCGTCATCAAGACCATCGCGGGGATGACGAGGCCGATGCCCAAAGTCTCCAGCACCATACCGACGAACATCAGGCCATGCAATACCACCGCGCTGCGTCGCTCGGCTGACGTGAGCAGGCCCCATATCTTGCCGGCGGTGGACAGGCTGGTTTCAGCCGCCATCAGTGAACGACCCTCCTCCCCACCGCCGGACCCACGGCTTCAACATCGTCCAATCTCACCTCGATAGCCGCAGCCTGCTGGATCAAATTCACCGAGATGACCACCCGATGCCGATTTCCCTCCCGCGCGAGTATTCCCTCCACGCCCTCGAGCGCCCCACGCACAATCCGCACCCTGGTGCCTTCTCGAAGATACGGATGCGATTCATAGGAACCGGCAGTGATCATCAGTTTCTTGACGACTTCCATCTCGGAGTCGGGGATTGGCTCGGGCTTCCCAGCGCCTCCAATGATCCGCACCACTCCGGGAGTTTTCAGCACCGTGAGGCTCACGCGCCAGGAAAAGCGGGCAAAACAATAACCAGGAAACACGGGCCAATCGATTTCCTTCGTCCGATCGCTCCAGTGACTCCCCCGCCGAAACAACGGCAGGAGAGGCTCGATGCCGTGACCTGCAAGGTGGTCCCTCACCTGCTTTTCATGACGGGACCGCGTTGACACGGCGTACCACCTCAGACCATCAGCCGGATCTATGGGGAGTGCAAGCATAGCTCCGCCCTCTCACTTACAGAGGTCCCCAAAAAACAGGGACTCTTACTTCTCCCCCCGGATCCCCCCCCCCCAAAAAATCGGGCTATCCGGAACATACAACAACCGCGGTCAACGCCCATGACCGCCACCATCAACTTCGTCAAAAATAAGAAAGTCGGCTCAAAACCCGGGAGGAGGACTTGAAAATCTCACATTTTCGCGAGAGCCGGTACGGGGTCAGATCTTGAATCTTGGACCATTGCCTCCGAAGCCCTCGGCGAGAATCTTCCCTTGCCCGGCACGTTCATCGGCCCTCGCTTCACACGCGCTCCTCAAGGAGTCGGACGACGTCGCGGCAAGCAGATCTTACAGCAACGCCTCGCGTTCCTGCTTCCTCATCTTCTTCCAGCGTCGATGAAATGTTCGGCCTTCATCTTGACACTCGCCGCCTGACACCGACCGTCGATCGCGTCTAGGCGATGATCGAACTGTTGAAACCGGCGGTCAAGGAGGGCAATCTGCTGCGTCAGAAACTCCCGGGGCTCGGCATCCATACGGTCTCCGCGTCTAGAGATCGGCCCACCACGTGGACGGTTCGGTTTTCGAAGCAATGGTCCGTAACAAGCCGACATCGATGAGCGCGCTGCGTGAACACGCGGAGTCCAGGGGCCGGAAGCTGATGGCTCCTGGACCGGAGGTGTCGGGAGCCGTTGTAATGCCGGATCGTGCACCTGCGTTCCTCCTTCCCTGCGAAGATCACGCGGAGCCGTCGTGGAGCACAGCCAGGCGTCGCCGCCTGCTCGGCGTCGGACATCCATCCCCAACGCGCGATGTCAGAACTTATACACCAAACGAGCGACCGGACTCAAGGAAGAAGTGCCTATGTGGGGCGGCGTGCGTGCGTGTCGCTAGAGGGGAAGGTCTTCACCGGGCGCCGCCCGCAACGTGAGGAATCGGGTATCCTTCGCCGAGAGCAGCGGCTCAGCGATTGGCCACGCGATTCCAATGTCCGGATCGTTCCAGAGAATCCCCCGCTCGTCGTCCGGCGCATAGAAATTCGTGCACTTGTACATGAAATCGACCGAATCGCTCAGCACGCAAAAGCCGTGAGCGAACCCCGGCGGAATGTACATTTGTTTGGGCTCCTCGCCCGACAGACGCATGCCGAACCACTTCCCGAACGTGGGCGAACTCCTGCGGATGTCCACCGCCACGTCGAACACTTCGCCGCGCACGACCCAGACCAATTTACCCTGCGGCCGTTTGAGCTGATAGTGCAACCCCCGAAGCGTCCCCTTGGACGACCGCGACGCGTTGTCCTGTACGAACGGGTCCGTGATCCCCGCTTCCGCGTAACGGCGCGCGTGATGCGTTTCCCAGAAAAACCCGCGGTCGTCGCGAAAGACCCGCGGTTCGATCACGAGCAGGCCGGCCAACGGAGTTTCTTTGACGATCATCCGGTCCAGGCCTCGACGAGTCGTTTCACCCCGGTTTTGATGTCCACTTCGGCCTTGTACCCCAGAAGCGTTTCCGCGCGCGTGAGGTCCGCGAGCGAATGTTTCACGTCGCCGGGGCGGGAGTCCGCGTACTCGGGCTTGAGCGAGGATTTGAGCAGCCGCGCGAGTTCGGCGTAGAGGGCGTTGAGCGTGGTGCGCTCGCCGTACGCCACGTTCATGGCCTCTCCCACCGCATGCAAGCTCTCGCACGCCAACAGATTCGCCTTCACGCAGTCCGCGACAAAGGTAAAGTCCCGCGATTGCGTGCCGTCGCCGAAAATCGTGGGAGCTCGGCCGGCTTTGAGCGCGGCCACAAAGCGCGGGATCACCGCCGCGTATTGCGACTCCGGATCCTGCCGGGGCCCGTACACGTTGAAGTAGCGCAACGCCACGGTCGGCAGGCCGTACGCGCGAAAGAATACCTTGCAGAACTGTTCGCCGGCCAACTTCGCGACCGCGTACGGTGAGAGCGGATTGGTCGGGAGCGACTCGACTTTGGGCAGCACCGGCGTGTCGCCGTACACCGACGAGGACGACGCGTACACCACTCGCTTGACCTTGGCCTCTTTCGCGGCCCACAGCACATTGAGCGTGCCGGTCACGTTCACGGCCGTGGTGCCGATGGGGTCCGCGATGGACCGCGGCACCGACGCCAGCGCAGCCTGGTGCAGCACGTAATCCACGCCGTTGATCGCCTCGGCGCACGTCTTGGGATCACGGATGTCCCCCTCGACGATGGTGAGGCGCGCAGTGGCAGAATCGTTGTTCGGTACTCGTTGTTGGTTGCCGGCGCGAGTCCACACAACGTCCCTATCAACCGACAACGAACAACTCTCGATTACTTGATCAAGGTTCGAGCGCCGCCCGGTCGCGAAGTTATCGAGCACCCGCACCGTCCGCCCCTTCTTGAGGAGCGCCTCGACAATATGTGACCCGATAAAACCGGCACCGCCCGTAACTAAATAGCTCATGATCTTGACAAGTGTTTGGCGGTTCCGATGTTTGCCTGTTTGCCGGTTTCAAACCGGCGCACCGGCGAACCGGCCAACCGGCAAACGCCCCTCATAACTTCACGATCTTCGACCGCCCCTGCTTCACATCCTTCGTCGCATTGCGCGTATCGACGATCAGCTTGGCTTGTTTCACCATGTCCTTGTAGTCGAACGCATGGTGGTCGGTGACGATCACCACCGCGTCGAACGACGCGGCCCGATCGGGGTTGACCGATTTGAGGATGCGTCCGTCGCCCACGTCCAGCTTGGGCACGTGAGGATCGGTGTAGGACACGGTCGCGCCCTTGGATTCAAGGAGCCGAATGATGTCCAAGGCGGGGGATTCGCGCACGTCGTCCACGTTGCGCTTGTACGACACGCCCGCGACCAGGAGCTTCGCCCCGTTCACGCTCTTCTTGACCCGGTTCAACGCGTCCGCCACCAGCTCCACCACGTGCTCCGGCATCTTGGTGTTGATCTCGCTCGCCAGTTCGATAAAGCGCGCGTTGTAGTTGAACGCCTTGAGTTTCCACGACAGATACAACGGATCGATCGGGATACAGTGCCCGCCCAAACCCGGGCCGGGATAAAACGGCATGAATCCGAACGGCTTGGTCGACGCCGCGTCGATCACTTCCCACACGTCGATGCCCAAGGTGCGGCACATCAACGCCACCTCGTTCGCGAGCCCGATGTTGATGGCGCGGAAGGTGTTCTCCAGGAGTTTGACCATCTCGGCGGCCTGCGTGGAGCTGACCGGGATCACGTTGTCCACCGCGTTCCGATATAAGGCCACCGCCAGCTTGGTACAGTGGGGCGTGACCCCGCCGATGATCTTCGGCGTGTTGCGGGTCTGGAACGTCGGATTGCCGGGATCCACCCGCTCTGGGGAAAACGCGAGGAAGAAGTCCTTCCCGACGCGCTTGCCCTTCTTCTCCAATTCGGACAACACAACCTCGTTGGTCGTGCCCGGATAGGTGGTGCTCTCCAAGACCACGAGTTGGCCCTTGGGCAAGTACTTGGCGACCTGCTCGGTGGCCGCGGCGATGTAGGAAATGTCCGGGTCCTTGGTTTTTCGCAGCGGGGTCGGCACGCAGATGCTCACCGCGTCCACACGCCGCAACGCGGAAAAGTCGGTCGTGGCTGAAAAGCGTCCCGACTTGAGGATCACTCGGATGTCGCGATCCGGTACATCCTGAATGTACGACCGGCCCTTGGCCAACGACGCCACCTTGGCGGCGTCCACGTCGATTCCAACCACGGAAAACCCGGCTTCGGCGAATTCCACCGCGAGCGGAAGGCCCACGTATCCGAGCCCGATCACGCCGATCGTGGCCTTCTTGTTTTCAATCCCATTCAGTGTCAGCATCGCGCTCCTTACCGAGCTTGCTTAGGGCAACACCGGCGCGATGTGTCGCGCCGAAGCTCCTGGATTCGTAATGTCCATCTCGTCTCGTATGATCCCACGTTACCCTCGAAACACCGGACCGCCGAACAGCCGGCGTTGCCTCGCGGTCCGGACATACTCAATCAGAAACGCCGTCAGTATCGACCCAAATAATCCGAGCACCAACGCCATGGCGACCAGCAGCGTCTTATTCGGCGCGACCGGCGCGGTCGGCAGCACCGGCGTGCTGCGCACCTGGGTGTTCTGGGACCGCGTGCGAAACGCGTCCAATTCCACGATTCGGTTCTCGTAATCCACCCGCTGACCGGTCAAGTACGTGGCCGTGGACTCCACGCTGTAGATGTCCGCCCTTGCCTTAGCGCCGCGCAACTCGCTCTCGTTGCGTTCGCGATACAACTGGTCCAAATGCACTTGTCGGCTCTGAAACAATGTCTGCTCCCACAGCGCGTCCGCCGCATCGGGCTTGGCCTCGGCCAGGCGCGCGCGCGCCTGACTCACCTCTCCCTCGACCCGCGCGATATTGCGATCCAGGGTCTCGCGGAATTTCGACTCCGCGGCCACTTGCACGCGCAGGTCCGCGATCTGACGCTTGAGCGTCTCCTGCTGCGTCTCGTTCACGCGGATCTTTTCCTTGAGGCTTGCCTGCTCGCGATCAATGATCGCCAACCCGGCCGAATAGAGCGGCGCGTGCTCCGCGATCAAGGTCTCCGCAAGGAACGCGAGCCCGTCGACCACTTTTGGGGGATCGGGCAACGTCAGTTTGAGCTCCACCAGCGCCGTCGAGGCCACATCAAAATCGTTCTTGACCACCTGAACCTTGAGCGCCCCGCGCAGCGCCCCGACCGACAGCCCGTCGAGGGCCAAATGCGCGCGGAGCTTGTCCAGCATGGCATCGCCGGTCAAAACTTGCGCGATGGTCTTAGGATCTTCAATCTGCCTCAACCGCGTGTCATTGGAGTCGGCGGCCGTAAACGCGGTTCCGACCTTCAGCAGCAGCGAGGCCTGATAGCTCTTCGGCGCGGTCAGGCCGTACAGTGCCGCCAGGACTACTGCGGCCGCGGTCCCCATGCCGATGAGCCAGCGGTGAGACCACATGATCCGGAGATAGTCGATGAGTTCAACGGACTCCTCATCGTCCGCCTCTCCCGTTATCCTCGGCTCTTGTTCAGCAATTAGCGCCATGATCATTCACCATGCGGACTCAACTGACAGATTCACGACGTGCCCGTGATCGTGCGTGGGCCCAAGGGGTTCTTCCAACCTGCTGTAACGGTATTCCATGGTCATCCGTCGCGTCCCCGAGTCATACCTGATTCGCGCTCCCCCGCTCCGAGCCGAGGTCTCCCCGGGCCCGAACACTCCGCTCTGCACACCGTCGTACAACGCATCCGCGCTCCAATCGGGAGTGATTCGATACTCGATTTCCGCGCTGATCATCCGCGCGTCCGTTCCCATGGGGTGACCGATCACGATCCCGTGGTAGGTGTAGCCCGACTGGTAAATCGAATGCTGATACCACACGCCCGGCACGTCCGCAAACGCGTTGTCCGCGTACTCCGCGCGTAATTCCCACCGGTCCGCTCCCGCCAGACGCGGGAGGTACACGCCCGCCACCACGGCCGGGTGCGACGGCGTTCCACTCGCTTCGTCCTCACCGCCCCATTCCAGGTACAACGCAATTGGCTGTCGGCACCATGGGATCCGCGCCGTGACGTCGAATCCGGCGATCTGGTTGCCGGGGTTTTCCGCGTTATTTTCCCCACTCGCCCGCAACACGTCCCAGACCACGTCCGCGGTCACCGGACGGCCTTCGCCTCCGAACATGGCTGTCCGCGAAAGACCGAATTCTAGCTGAGACACGGGCCTGAACGCAAGACGAAGACCGGCAAGATACGGGCGCGGTATTGCCTGACGATCCTCCTCCAGACGCGTCACGAACAAGTGAACGGACATCGGGCCGATCCACTTGAGACGCCACGGACGATTCGTCTCGACCCGAACCAGATCGAACGGCGCAGCATAATCAGTCAACAATAGGGTCCCGCGAAACCCCGGGCCCCACCAAAGTGACTCGCGGCCCACCGTCACCGCGAGCCCCCCGGCGACCAGTTCAACGTAGGCGGAACGCGTGGCGACATCCAGATCGTCAGTGGTCCCTGCGGGATACCGGACTTCAGGATGATATCCCCACGCCGCCCATCCGCTGAGCGAGCCGCCCAGTTCCACGCCGAGACGGCCGTTGCCGCCATCGGCGAATCGGTCGCCAAACCGTTCCAGGCCGACCGGGACCGGCGGCCCTTGCCCGAGCACAAACCGGCCGTCGAACATCACGTCATCGAGTGATCCCAGCGACGCTGCCCGCGCGTCAATCGCCCTGATATCGGACGCAATCCACGTGTCGGACCGGGCTTCGGAGTTCGCCTCGGCTTCGCGCAGCATCGCGATCAGCGCCTCGCGCGTCAAGGGTCGCGTTGCCAACAGCCCGTCGTGAATCACGCCCAGCGCCGCCAACCGCTCGAGTCGGCGGTAGACCGGGTCCTCGGTCGGAAGATGCGGTTCCGCGGCGTACACCGGCCAGGCGATCAGGATCGCCAGGGACAGCCCCGCGATTCTCACTCGCCTCGGGATCCGCTCTCGAAACCGTTCGCCGCCTTCCGGCCGGTCACGACTCGCTGCTCGCGCAACCCCCGAATGTATTCCCGAACGAATACGATGACCAGCCCCCCGAACGCGGACGCCACAACCGTCATCGCGATATTGAGCCTCACTCTGGGGCCGCTGGGTTTGCGAGGCGGCACGGCCTCGTCCAGGACCTGGAAATTCATGCTGATCGAACGTTCATTGAGAAACCGCCCGGTCGCCGCAACGACGGCGTTGGCAATGGCCGCGGCCAGCGCCGGATCGCTCCATGAGGCGCGGATCGTGATCAGTCCGCGATTGCCTCCGGTGACTTTAATCACGCTATTCTGCACCGCGTCGATTGCTTCGTCCCGGGTCGGATGGCCCCCCGTGGCCTGCACCAATGCGGCGTCGAGGCCGAGCGTGTCCACCACCATGCCCGCGACTCGTCGGCTCTGGAACACGGCCATGAGCTTGTCGGCCGGGTTCTCGATGCCCAGCGCACCGCCTAGGGATCCGGACAACGCTGAAGCCAGCCCGCCGGCTCGCTCCTGCCCTAACGGCATGATCGTCGTTTGCGCAAGAAACGTCTTGGGCATGTTGAGGCTCACCACGGCCGTGACACCGGTCGCGGCCACCATCAGCGACAGAATCATCCACTTCCCGCCCCACACCACGCGGGCATAGTCGACCACCGTGGGTTCGTGTTCCTCACGAGGCCCGATCCCGCCCATTTCGCGTTCGATATCGATCGATTCGGTTTCAGAACGATACAGCACGTGTCCTCCTGCTCAGACCATCGTCAGCCGGTTTGCCGTTTACCCGGTTGAGGCCGACGCACAGCGCGTGGTTCGCCGTTGTCCGGCACAGGCGCTGCGGTCAACCGGCGAACCCACGCACCGTTTCCCTGCCGCGCCAGCGGATCATCGACGGCCGCCTAAAAGATCACCACCACCGCCGCAATGGCAATTGCAAACTGGCCCACGATCGTGGCGATATCGCGCCACAGCGGGAGGGGACGGTACTTGGCTTCCATTTGCGGCGGCACCAGAATCGCGTCCCCGGCCTCGACCGTCTTGACCTGATCCGGACTCACCGACGAGCCGTCGGCCTTGACCACGTACAACGCTCTCCAGTCGGCGTTGGGCAAGTATCCGCCCGCCAGCGCAACATAGTCCTTGATCGACTTGCCGGATCGTGCCACCACCGCGGTAGGATTCCGGACGCTGCCCATGACCGCGACGGATGAAGGCGGCTGCGGGACCACCAGTCGATCGCCGTCCTCCAAGACGAGATCATCGGGGGTTCCGCCGAGCGCATCGGGTTGGTCCAGGCGGATCACGACCCGGCCCAGCACGGTTTTCGACGCCAGCAATTTGATGGCCTCTTGTCGCGTCGACAGCTCAAAGCGAGCCGCCTCGGCCTCGTCTTTCGAGAGCCCGCCCATGGCCAACGACGCGGCTTCGGCGGTCACGCGCTGGGTATGCGCGTTCGTGAACTCCTGGAGTTGCCGCTCCTGACTGGCCCGCACGCTCTCGCGTGTAAACACCGCGCCGCGCAGATACGCCTTCTCCGTGAATCCGCCCGCCCGTCGAATGAGCGAACTCAGGGTCTCACCCGCGCGGATCACGTATGCTCCCGGAAACTGCACCTCGCCTTCCACGGTCACGAGGAATTGCCGTTTGAGTTCTCCCACCTGCTTGATCAACAGTTCATCGTCCCCTTGGAGCGACACATTCTGCTCAGGATCGTCCGCCATCACGCGGTCCAGATCAATCGCAATCACTTCCCGATCCACCTGACCGTCCACGGTGGACGGGAAAAAGCGAACCAACTCCGCCTGGGTTTTCGCGGATTCCCGGGTGAGCCCGCTTTGGAATACCAGATCCTTGATTCGCATCCCCTTCATCAACGGATACGTGCCCGGACGCTTCACCTCCCCTCGAACTCCGACTTGGGGCAAGACCTTCACGTCGTCCTTCGCCGTGATGACCACCTCGTCGTCCGGTACCAACACCTTGCGTTCGACCTCATCCCCAGCCAACAGCCGATCGAGTTGGAAATACACGATCTCCCGCGAGAACCCCGCGTCGCCGTTCGACACCCTGCGGCGGATCTCGGATCGCGCGGTGAACGCGTCGGGGGTCGGATCCCCGGCCTGGCGAACGAGTTCGAGCACGGTCATGTCGTCGTAGAGGCGATAGCGCCCTGGGTGGCGTACCGCGCCGCTGATCGTGACGAACGCGGGATCGCGAAAACGCGACGCGGGATAAATCCGGATCTCGTCTCGATCCTGCAGCGCGAGATTGTGGCGGGGATTGCCCGCCATCATCTCCTGAATACTGAACGTCAGCACGGTGCGCGCCATGGTCGGCCGCTCGTACCGGATGATCTCGCTGTAGTCGAGCGACGGCTCCGGAAGAAACTGGTCGTAGGACGGAATCACGTCCCGCACGCGCATGCCGGGCTTGAACTGATACTCGCCGGAGCGCACCACGTGCCCGCCGAGCCGGATGACGCTGCGCGCCGCGGCCTGAATGGGAAACACCTTAACCACGTCCATGTTCCGGATCGGCACCGCCGCGGCCTCGTCGAGCCGCGAGAGGTCCAGATCCACCGCGATCCGTTGTTCGTGGGCCTCGACGCGTTCGATTTGCACGCGATTGAGATCCGCGGTCGGGCGCGGCCCGCCGGCCAACCGGAGCGCGTCCGCCAAGGAGGCCTTGTCCTTCATTTCATAAATCGCGGGCCGCACCACGTTTCCGGACACGGCGACGGTCGAACCGATGAGCGGTACCAGAATCGTATCCTCGTGCTGCAATTTCACGTCCTGCGTACGGTCACCCTTCATCAAAAAATCGTACAGGTCGATCGACGCCGAGGTTTTCCCGCCCCGAATCACCTGCATCTTGCGCAAACTGCCTCGCTTGGTCGGTCCGCCGGCCGCGAACAACGCGTGATACGCGGTGGACAACGCGCTCAACGTGTAGCTGCCGGGATGGACGGCTTCGCCGACCACGTACACCCGGATACTCCGCAACCGCCCCATGCCCACGCTCAAGTGAAAGTCCTGGTAGTACTTGGCCAGGTGGCGCTCCAAGAACGGCCGCAGCTCGTCGTACCGCAGGCCCGCGACCGGAATCACCCCGGCGCGCGGCAGCGTGATCTCGCCGTTGCGATCCACCTGGACCTTGTACAGCCCGTCGACCAACCCCCAGATCGTGATCGTAAATTCGTCCGAAGGCCCGATCACGTAATCCGGACTCACTGGGGCGTCTACGCCGGGTGTAAACGACGTCGTGGTCTCCGAATCCTGAAAGAGCGAGTAGCCGAATTGCTTCAACGGTTCGCTGGACAGTTCCACCGCGGTCTCGTTGGACTCCTCGGTCCGGAAGAAGCGCTCCAACTCGGAGACCGACGCCGACGAAGGGGGCCGGGCGGGCAATGCGGTATCGGATTCGTGGCTTCCCGGTGACGACTCGACCGGGGCGTTGTCGAGCGACACGGCAACGCGAGGTGACGGCTTCGGCGATGGAACGACCTTCGCGGCAGGGAGCTGGCCGCACAACTCATCGGCTTTCTTGGGATCAACCTGTTGTAACGTGCGACAGGCGTCTTGCGCTTGTTGAAGCACTTCGGGGGAGACGGAGGTCGGGAGGGGCTGTGCGCCGGCTCTTCCCGCAAGCCCGCCGCAGACCAGCCCCACCAGGACCACGGACCATAGCATTCGTGCACGTTGCATCTTTCCACTCCCTTGAAGAGACGCTCGGTTGCTCAGCTCGTTCCGAATCGATCGACGGTCAGCGGTACGACATATCCCTTCCTGAGGCGTGCGTGCCCGACGCAGCCGCCGGCGGCACCGGCACGATCGGCTCCGGCCCGCATGCCGCGAGTGCCTTCCCCGCGGCAAGCAACGCGTCCGCCCGTTCGCGCGACGTGGACTCCGCATACACGCGGACCACGGGTTCGGTGCCTGACGGCCTGACGATCAGCCAACTCGACTCATCGACGTACAACTTGACGATGCCTTCCACCTCGTTCCGTCGGACAATGGGCCACGCGCCGATACGCGTGAGTCGCGCGAGGCGCTCGCGCAACGGGTCGATGCCGTCGGGAGACAGCGGCCGATCCACGCGTCGATACCAACGATGGCCGACCGCGGCGACCAACTCCTCGAGCTGCACGCGCAAGGGTTTGCCCGTCTTGGCCGCCATCTCGACCAGGAGCAGACACGCCAAGATGCCGTCCTTGTCGGGCACGTGCCCGCCGATGGTCAGGCCTTGCGCTTCCTCCCCGCCCGCGACCACTTTCCCGTCCGCGATCAACCGGCCGATGTACTTGAATCCCACGCCGGTCTCGTAGACCAGTCGGCCGTAGCGCGCCGCCACCGCGTCCACCAAATGACTCGTCGCCACCGACCGCGCCACCCCGCCCTTGGCGCCGCGGGTCCGGATCAAGTAATCAACCACCAAGGCCAACACGTCGTTGGCCGTGATGTACGTGCCGTCCGCGTCCACCACGCCGAACCGATCCGCGTCGCCGTCGGTCGCCACGCCCAAGTGGTAGCGCCCCTCGCGCACCAGGGTCGCCAAGTCGGCCAGCCGGTGTTCGGACGGATCCGGGGCCGCGCCGCCGAAGTACGGATCAGGGCGGTCGTGTACAACCGTGACGTCGCAGCCTTCGGCCGCCAGCAACACATCGAGGTACCCGCGCGCGGTCCCGTACAAGGCGTCCACCGCCACCCGCAATTTGGCCGCGCGAATCGCGGGGAAATCGATCATGGTTCGCAGATGCGCCACGTACGCGTCGCGGGGATTGAACGACTCGACCGAGCCGTTGGACTTGACCGGCACGTCGTCGCATTCCCGCAGCGCCGCGATCCGGGCCTCGATCCACCGGGTGGCCTCGGGCAGCGCGGGCCCGCCCCAGGCCGGCGAAAACTTGATCCCGCAATACTCCGGGGGATTGTGACTCGCGGTCAGATTGATGCCCCCGGCCGCCTGATGGTGCAGGATCGCGTGGGCCACCACCGGCGTGGGCACGTCGCGATCGGCCAACAACACCCGCCGTCCTCGCGTAGCCAGCACGTCGGCGGCGCAGCGGGCGAATCGATCCGCCAGAAACCGGGTATCGTACCCCACGATGACCGGTTGATCCGCCACCGGTTGGGTGTCGAGGTAATCCGCGATCGCCCGGGTGACCAACGCGACGTGCGCGAACGTGAATTGGTCGGCGATGACCGCCCGCCAGCCCGAGGTCCCGAACACAATCGGCGTAGGCGTCCGCATGATGTCAATCATGCGCCCTTATAGCAGACTCCCTTCCGGGGATGCAAGCGGATCGCGGTCCCAGCCGTCACGTTCCCGCCTCCTTGGTCGCCACGATCCGGAAGTCGCGTCCGACGTACCATGCCGCCACCAACTTTCTTGCCCAGCCGATGATCGGAAGACGTTTCATGCTCGCGGCCACGTAGCGCGACGGGGTACGTTGGACGGCCCGCACGCGAAACCCGTTCCGCGTCAGCAATGCGCCGAGCGAACGCGGGGTAAAGTGCCAGAGATGGTACGGAATGCGCCAGCCCTCCCACTGCGCGCCGTAGTGCGTCGCGTCGTAACTCCGGTAGTGCGGCAACTCGATCACCACCACACCGTCGTCGCGCAACAACCCATGGGCCGCTCGGAGCGTTGCCGCCGGGTCGCGCGTATGCTCCAGGCTGTGCCACATGGTGACCACATCGAATCGCGAGACGGCGCCAAGTTCTCCGATTTCGCCGACCGTCACCCGCACCCCCAATTCGCGCCGCGCCTGGTCCGCGGCCCACGCGGACGGCTCGACGCCTGGTGTTCCCGATACCCGATCGCTGAGAGGGGTCCGGCTGACTCACAATTTTCGCCCACACAAGGTTCAACCCCGCGTATCATCCGTACGCTAACAGATCCGACTGATGTCAAATTCAAGCCCCGACCCCGGGCGAGCTTCTAACGGTACGATGAGACCAAGAAGCTCCTGACCCAACAGGTCGCGGAGCTGCGCGCCGACATCGCCTCCTCCACCGATCACCGCACCCGCGCGTCGCCGGAGGCCACGGACGGGGCCCGCGCCATGACGCTGTTGATGCTCGACAACCAAATCGTGGACAGCCGTTCGCGGCTCAGAACCCTCGAGGAGCGGCTCTACATCTCGCTGGAAAACGATCGCGAAAGACTCCTGAAACAGTTGGCGGACGTCCGGCGGGATCAGGAAGCCCAAATGGCGTCTCTGAGCGAACTCGGCAGCAAGCTGGTGAAGTTGCGTGTGGACAACGAACGGGATCGCCAGCTTCAACAACAAACGATTTCAGACATCGAAAACAAACTCGCGGGCGTGCGCACGACCGCCATTCTGACCTCGCCCGCTCGGTTGCCGGACCCTGCCGGCGTGGGCCGCAGGACCGTCTTGATGCTGTACGCCGTGCTGGGCGTGATGGCCGGGGTGTTCGCCGCCTTCATCGCCGAGTTCATGGACCAGGCCAGGACACGACTCCGGACCGCCAGCAACGGGGCGCACCCCGAACAGCCGGAACCCGAGGTGGAAGCCGTGATGTGGGAGAGTCGCTAGCGCTCCCCAGACGGGGTGAGGGCGTACTCCTTGGGGCCTGACGCAGGACGCGTCACCGCATGCACGGAACCCGCACCGAGGTCACGGCACGGTGAAGCGAAAAGCTGGCATGAGTTGCGGCGCGACTGTCCCTGCTGCGGCTCATAGTTGTCATTCACGTCACGACTTGGAGGGCTCGCCTGGTTCGGCCGCTTTGTGTGGCGCAGCCCATCGCATGCTAACACGGGCTTTTTCAATGGCCCCCCTGACACTATTTCCTATCTACCGAAGTGGGGCCACCTCACTCTGTCCCTTTTTACTTTATTTCGTTTGTTTCGCTCCAATCCCGCCACTATTCAAACCCGTGGGTGGCCATTGTAAACCCTCAGCAATGCCAAGAAGCGCGTAAGTGGTTTCTACAGGTGTTGATAAATTCTTTGCCCACTCGTATGTCCCCCAAGCCTCTCCAGTCTTTGTACGGGCAAAAGCAACAGCCCGTGTGATTTGAACTTTGCTATCCAGATACGACTTGTCTACAGCACCAGAGGTCTCAACCGCACCCTTGATGTCACCTTGTTCAGCCTGAGCAATAACGATCTCCACCATGATTTCTTGGAGGTTCATTCTGAGCGCAATATTACGAGCGGCCTTTAGGTCACCGGCCTTTATGAAAGCTCGTGCAATAAACGGCCAAGTCGCTTCTACATACGCCTGATCGTGAATTTCTGTCTGAGCGCCTAACGCACCGTCTATATCACCCACTAAAGCTTTGGTGATGGAAATTTCTTGCCAAATCGCAGATCCGCCGTTCCGAGCCACCTCTTCCTTTCGAACAGTGTCGATCGTTTGTTGGATTGCTTTTGTCGCACATTCATTTTCTCCAGAAGCGACAAATGCCTTTGCCACCTTCAGTATATCCATGGAATTGTAGTGGACCATTTCACCGGCATCCTGGCGCTCAAAGGTCGATCGAGTGGCCAACATTTCTCCGATGGTGGCAATTGCCTCTTCACAACAACCAAGCCGCGCCTGAGCAACGGCTATATCCCGTAATAACAAAGCCCTTTCCCTCTCGTTGCCGATACGCTCTACCTCCTCACGCGCTCTTTCCACACCGGCGGCGATTTTACTTGGGTCGTCTATTTCTAAAAATGGGTCTATAGACAACCGATGAAAATGTTTATCGCTGATAGCAGTTCGGATAACCTCCTCATCTGCTCCCCTCAAGGACGCCACATGCTGACTTAGTCGTTTGACAGTCTCACTAGCCCCACGCCAATCCTTGATCTTCAACTGCGCGGTGACAATATCTTCTAGTTTCCATCTCCTTCCCGAAGAAGTGTCGTTGTCCGGCAATTCCTCTGCAAGTTCGGCAACTCTCCTTAAGGTCTGATACCCTTGTCGGGTATGGCCAGCCTGCACTTCGGCATCAGCGATTTGTTCTAAGATGAGAACCTTGTTTAAAGTCAAATCGTGCCGATTAAACTCCGACAGTCCGTCATCCAGATAAGTGTCACGATTTCTTGCGTAATGATCCTCCCTAAGTTTCCTTAGCTGAGGCGAGATATCGCTTGCGCCTAAAATTCTGTCTTTAATGTCTTTAAATGTTTTCGCTGAGCTACGCTTGTCTCCATATCTAGCCTGAGCTAGTGCGATGTCCTTCAATGCATAGAACTGATCTCGGTCAACAATAGTGGCATTAGGGGAAGACTTGATTGTGTGCGCTATTTCGGCGGCCTCTTTCAATATTTGCAGCGGATCCAGTCTTTTAGAATTGGCCGATTGCACCGTCAAAGGAAAGGCAATGACAAAAATGAATGTCAGGGTGAGGCAGCACCTTGAGGTATCCTTTAATTTTGGCATTTTAAGTAAGGCCCCTTTAATCAAATATTCTTAGGTCCAACCCATCCATGTAAGTAACCTGGCTGCTATGGAAACTGCATTGTCCATCCACTTCTCATTATTCCATTCGATTCGTAACCAAACGCGGAAGCTCTGACCGGCGCAACATGAAACTGGAAATAGCCACCAGGCGTCTCTCCATACGGGATAGTTAATCGCATAGAAACCGGATTCGCTGGTCCTATCCTAAAACCGCCGATTTCGACCCCAGGGAGGGTCTCATGGAATACTCCCCAATTCCCGACACTCTTAACGTTTGTGTGCGAGTAGTAGATCGTCCCGGACTCAAGCCCATCCCCCGTGTGTGTGAAAAACACATCAAAACTCATCGGGTCCCCTTCGACAGGCCTAAAATAGCCATGACATCCGATACAGTCGTAGTCTGAGAAAAAGTTCACTCCTCGTTTTAGAGGGACCGTCTTGCTCTGATCTGTCGTTAGAGGATTCATTTCTGTAGCCTGTGCGTTGCTATAGGAAGTATATGCTGCCATTGCGATAAACTTCACCAGTTCCACGGCCGTGGCGGTAATCGCGCCTTGGTAACCCGCGCGAACTGCCTCACGTCGACTCGCACCAGACAACCCGGCCGACACATACCCGCTCGCAAAACCCCCAGCCGGTATACTGAAGAGCCCGAGCCCCGTACTGGCCGTCACGGCTTGGGCGGCGATGCCCGCTGCTGCAGACACATTGGAAATGGCAGCGGCCTTGAGCGCTTGGCTGGGGGAAGCGCCATCTAAAAGGGCAACCTCAGCCGCCCCTCCTCCCGGAAAGAGGTTGAGCATCCCATTTGGCATGACGGCGGAGTACCCTGTGGCCAGAGTCTTCAAGAAATTCCTCAGTTTCCAGTGCCCGGTTGGGTCCGTATAGTTGAGCGGATTATTGTCCACATAACTGTAGCGATTCAGGCTTTGCGGATTGCGAGGATTTGGGACAATCCTATCCGGCTGAACGAACCGCCCCAGGACCGGATCGTAATACCGGGCGTTGTAGAAGTAGAGGCCGGTGCTGCTATCCAGGCGCTGGCCGGTGAATTTGTGACTGATATCGACCGAGGGGGTGTTACGGACCTGGCCGAAGGGGTAGTACGCGATGCGGTCGACCAGGACCGCCGCCGTTCCGTTCCATCCGGTGACCACGCTAGTAGAGCCCAAATGGTCGGTGTGGTAGTAATTAATCGCCGTGTCATTGCCACCCGCCGGACGCATGGCGACGCGCTGGCTGCCGGCAAAGATATATTTGTTGCAGCCCGTGGCGCATTCGTAGAATTGCCCGATATACGTCGTGGTTACGCCGCCAGTGATCTTTTTGACCCGGCCTCCGTCGCCGTCGTAGACGAACGTGGTCGTGACCCCATTGACCGTCATCGTCGTAGGACGATTCTCGTAGTCGTATGCGAGCGACTTGCTCGGCCCACTAGTCATGTTGCCATTGGCGTCGTAACCATAGACACCGGCCCCGGCTTGCGTGACCGCATGGGGTCTGACGCTGCTCGCCCCGCTCGTGGGGTAGGTATAATTCGGGCTCCCGGCCGAGCAAGTACTGATCTGCGGATTACACGTGATGTTGCCGATTTCGTTGTAGGCATACGTCCAGGTAGTCTGCGCCCCACCAGATCCGAACGGTCCCGTCGCGGTTTCCAGCCTATTGAGCCGATCGTACGTGAAACTCTGCGTGCCGATCGGTGAACTGGCCGCCGTGTCGATCATACTGCTGACATTTCCGATCGCATCGTAGCCGTAGGTGATGTTTTGGAATGCACCGGTGACCAAGGTGCACAGGCGGAACGTATTGGTGTTGCACCCAGCTATCGCATTCCCGGTGTTGGCGTAGCTATAGTTGGTGACCAAGTTATTCCCGTAGGTCAAGGACCCGGGTTGCCCGAGGGCGTTATACCCGGCGTACTGCGCGTAGTTGAGCGTGCCTTCATAGACACGCTTCAGTAACGGGCCGTTGTATTCGTGAGATACCACCGAACTATCGGGGTAGGTGAGGGTTGCCGCGCGGCCTGCAGTGTCATACGTGGTCTTGGTGGTATACGTCGAGCTATCCACAATCTTGTCCGTACGTTTGACACGCCCCATCTGGTCGTACCCGAATCGGGTCGTCCCCGAACCGTCCACCACTTGCGAGAGGCGACCGGTTTGGTAGTACGTCTGGTCCGTGAAGCCACTGGGGAGGGTGTCATACGAGTACGTCACCGTGGAAATCGTCGGTTGGGGATCGAGATCGTTGACACTGACCAGACCGACGCCAACGCCGTTGTTGACCCCGCTCATGATCGCAGAATAGGCCCCTGGCGCCAAGGTAATCTGAAATGCCGCTTCGGACGTGCAGCCCGGCGGGGCCACGGTCTGCCCCGGATTCGGTTGGCACGGGTCCTGTCCCGCTGGCGGCCCGCTGCACGTATACCCCGCGCATGAGGGCGCCGTCTGCCAATTATCTTGCGACGCAATGTACGTGCCGGTCGCAAACGAGTAGAGCGTCACAGTCGGATTGGCCAGCGTCCCGGGCACATTAAACGGCGCGCCGCTCATCGACGGCCCCCGCGCTTTGATCAAGACGGTTTTGGGACTGGTCCCGGTGATAATGAATCCCGCGTTGGTTACATTCGCCCCGGTCCCCACGTACGCGCGCGCCGAAATGTTCCGCAGGGCTGACTGACTACCATCAGGATCGAGATCGTTGACACTGACCAGACCGACGCCAACGCCGTTGTTGACCCCGCTCATGATCGCAGAATAGGCCCCTGGCGCCAAGGTAATCTGAAATGCCGCTTCGGACGTGCAGCCCGGCGGGGCCACGGTCTGCCCCGGATTCGGTTGGCACGGGTCCTGTCCCGCTGGCGGCCCGCTGCACGTATACCCCGCGCATGAGGGCGCCGTCTGCCAATTATCTTGCGACGCAATGTACGTGCCGGTCGCAAACGAGTAGAGCGTCACAGTCGGATTGGCCAGCGTCCCGGGCACATTAAACGGCGCGCCGCTCATCGACGGCCCCCGCGCTTTGATCAAGACGGTTTTGGGACTGGTCCCGGTGATAATGAATCCCGCGTTGGTTACATTCGCCCCGGTCCCCACGTACGCGCGCGCCGAAATGTTGAGCAGCCGGGACGGCAGACTCGAACTCGTGAGTTGGCTAGTTTTCGTCGTGACGCGATTCGACCCATCGTACTGAAAATCGAGTCGCTGCCCTTTGGCATCAATCTGTGTTGCTAGGTTCCCCGCCGCATCATACTGGTACGTCCAGTTCCCCATGTCGGGGTCGTGCATGAAACTCTTCCGCCCCAATGTGTCATACTGCATTTCGGTCTGATTGCTCTTCGCGTCGGTCACGAAGCGTAGATTACCCATGACGTCGTAGCTATATTGCGTCGTTGCATACGGCGTCCCCAGGCCCGTGTCACACGTCGCCGAGGTCCCCGAGTATTCATTGACAGCAGTCAATCGCCCAAACGCATCGCGGACTTCGCGCTTGCGCTGATTCTTCGCGTCGATCCCCACGGTCACCCAATCGTTGTAGCAGGTCAACGTACGGGTGCCGTCGGGAAAGTCGCGACGCACCACCCGCCCCACGGGGTCGTAGCTCAGGACGGTCCATCGGCCAGTGGGCGAGTCGGTCCCGTCGAAGTAGGGCAGCGAGGTCTGCCGAACCGCGCCCCGGGCGTCATACTGCGTCTCAGTGGCGATAATCTTACCGTCGGGTCCGGTCTTCTTCTCTAGGTACGTTCTTCCCAAGCCGTCAAAATAGGTCCAAGACGACAAGCCGATGGTTGAGTCCGTGCGAACGTGTTGGCTCGCCACGCCGCCACCAAAGTTGACATAGGCCGTCGTCATCCAGGAGCCATCGGGCCGCGTGACCTTGGTCATGCGCCCCAGGGCGTCGAATTCGGTTTGCGTTTGGGCGTTGTTCGGATCCGTGACGGTTTTGACTTGACCGTACAGACCGGACCCGGTGAACGCGGCCGGGGCGGTCCCACATGCCGTATTCCAGGTCACGCTGTAATACTCAGTCTTGGTGTCCTGGGTGAGCGCATTACGCACGCGCTGCGGGAAGGTGCCTGTCGCATCGTAACATGTACTGGTGATATTGCCCCTCGGATCGGCCACACTCGTCAGATTGCCGAACGTGTCGTACCCCATCTGTGTCGCCACATAGGTGTCGCCGGGGTTAAGCCACCGTTCCACCTTTGTGATATTGCCTTTGACAGGATACGTGGTGTAACTCCCGGCATTGTCGTAAGAAAATCGCGTTTCGGCGACCTTGGCGCCTGTGGTACCCAGGCCTTCAAATGTCGCTTCAGTCGAGGGAAGGCCCACGATCCAGTCGGTTAGGTTATAGGCGAAGGTCCGGGCAACGGTGCGGTTATCCGTTGCCACGCCCACCTCACCTTCCTGATATTCGCGGGTGACGTTGCCATAACCGTCATACTCGTAGCTGGCTCGGGTCTGCTTGCCACACGCATCGCCATCACACGTCCACATGTCAACCTGTGATGGCGGGTTGAAAAACGGCGCGGTACCATCAGCCTGATACGTGGTCGTCGACTCGGCATACAAGGCGGTCGCTCCATTCACTCTTCCACTTGTCTTTATGCGATACGGCTTCCCCTTCATATATCCGTCAGCGACGTCTGGTGTGTTGAGGTCTACACCAACGTCGTTCCCTTGATGAAACCATGTCTCCGTCCACAGTTGCGGGCTCCCTGCACTGGACGGTCCGGAAGACCCAGTAACCGTCACATGGTTGAATCCACGGAATTCGCGATCCGCCAGATAAAAGTATCCACCTTCGTAAGAATAGGTCGTTGGCGACACGGTGCCTGCTCCATCGTCAGTGGAAATTGATGACACCGTATAAACAGCAAAAGGCAGCCGCGTATTGTTGTATTGCGTTGAAGGCGTATAGGCGATTGACGTCGTGGCTCCTAACCCATTAGACATCGTTGCCAAAAAATCTGAGAGCCCTTGGCGGGGCCACATCACATACCAGTTTCCGTTGGCATCAGGGCCGATGATGATATCTTCCTTTCCATCTCCACTGACATCAGCATTACGGATGCGACTGGTTGCACCCGCCCAATTACCATACTTTCCAGTGATCCACGCCAGTTTGTTCTCGAAGCTGTTGCCTGTTGACTGCATTACGTACCAGTTTCCGCTCGCATCCGGCCCTAGAATGACGTCTGCCATGCCGTCACCATTGACGTCCACATTGCGAATTCGATACGACGCGGCATTATTCCCCCAATTTCCGTACATCCCAGAGGCCCACTCCTGGTTATCCGCGTAGCCGGTCCCAGTTGCCCGGAGCACATACCACTTCCCGTTTCCATCCGGCCCGATCAGGATATCGGCCAAACCATCGCCATTGAGATCGGTATTACGAATCCTATCCGCGGAGCCGTCCCAGTTGCCGTACTTCCCTAAAATCCTCCACGCCGGCTCATCGACCAATGCGCTCCCGGTGGACCGCAACGTGTACCAGTTCCCGTTCGCATCCGGGCCCAGGATAACGTCCGTCTTGCCGTCACCATTGACGTCCACGTTGCGAATCCGATTCGAAACCGTGTCATTACCCCAATTCCCATACAGCCCGGTGGCCCACACCCCGTCATCCACAAAGCCGGCTCCCGTTGACCGCATGACGTACCACTTGCCGTTCCCATCCGGGCCTAACAAAATATCCAGCAATCCATCACCGTTGAGATCCACATTCCGTATCCGTCCCGGGCCACTATCCCAGTTGCCGTACTTCCCTAAAATCCTCCACGCCGGCTCATCGACCAATGCGCTCCCGGTGGACCGCAACGTGTACCAGTTCCCGTTCGCATCCGGGCCCAGGATGACGTCCGTCTTACCGTCACCATTGACGTCCACATTGCGAATCCGATTCGAAACCGCGTCATTACCCCAATTCCCATACAGCCCGGTGGCCCACACCCCGTCATCCACAAAGCCGGCTCCCGTTGACCGCATGACGTACCACTTGCCGTTCCCATCCGGGCCCAACAAGATATCCAGCATCCCATCACCGTTGAGATCCACATTCCGAATCCGTCCCGGGCCACTATCCCAGTTGCCGTACTTGCCCGTCGCCCACGGGTTACCAGTCGCGTTCCCGTCTACAAAGCCCGCGGCAATATTGGTCGCTGTCATTGTGACGGCCGGAAGCGACGTCCCTCCCATCACGGTTCCGCTGGCGTCCAACGTCACATCTTTCCCAAATTCCTGCACACTCGTGAGAAGCGATCGCCCCGTCGTCGGGCTATATTGGTCACCTGTCGCAGAGGAGTCGGTGTCATACACCAGCTTGTACGCCCGTACGTGGCTGCCACCGCCCCACACGTCGATCGTCTTCAAACGCCATGCGGTCACGACGGGAAAATGCGCCCCGTACATCGTCGGCGCGTCCGTGCGCGACGACTCGTCGTAATAGAATTTGATGTAACTCCCCGTTCCAACCCCACTGGTGTGCTTGGAATAGTCGATCCGATCCAAGTAGACCTGCCCTTGGTTCTTCCTGTAACTGAGCTCCATATAGTTGCCGTTCATATCGTCGACCCGATCCAAGCACCACTTAAACACCCCTGGTGTGCCGTCCTGCCTGGACGCCGAGCTGAAGCCGAATCGGTACTTCGTCCCCGTCTTATCCGTGACCTCCCAATAAGTGCCACCCACCAAACGCACTCGCAGAAACCCGCTCTCAACCTTGGCGCGATATTCACCACTTCCGATGTTAATCAAATCGATAGTCGCACCTGAGATCCGGAGGGTGTAGTCATCTCCAGCGTAGTTGAGACCGGACTTGTTCCGTCGCTCAACCGCGCCCATCTCCAACTCCCACCCCACACCCAACACGCCGTTACTCATTCCACTTCGATATGTCAAGGCAAGATCAGGGTCCATGCCATGCCTTCCAGTGGGCACTTGGATAGGAATCGCATACGAAAATGACCCTGTGAACAGATCCGGGACCACCGACGCACCGCCGGTCGCAGAGCTTGGACCGTTTCCAGGCTTCTGCTTACTGATGTCGAGATCCGTAGTTTGAGCAAACCCTGTTGTATCCGCCAGGAATAGGCCCCAAACGAGGCTCAGCGCAATGATCAACAAGTTCCGGCCTACCGAACCGACGGAGAAAAACATGCCGTACTCACTCAGGTCGTAACGATCCCGCATCACTCCCTCCCTCTTTGGGAACTCCACCGAACCCTGTGCTCCACGAGTGCGTAGCCTTACAACAATGCTCAACCGATTCGGACCATGCCGTCACGATTGTAATGAGTCATGTATTCGCGCCAAAGCCATCTCAGGCACCAAGCCGTGACGGGTCGATATGAAACCAATTGTGGGGAGTATGTCATTTTCCCTTTGTTTGGAACGATACCCTCGGAGAAGACGCGGCCGGGTCCGACGTACGGTTATTGTGCTGACCGAAAGAAGACACTCAAGGCAACCGACGTGTACCACAATGAAAGGCTCCAGTGTGGTGGAGATGCGTGCGGGCAGAAAATAAACGGCATGATTTTTAGCACAGGCGGGATACTGAATGCAACGGGGTCAGGCAATCTCTGCCGAAACCGATTAGCGGTTGAGGACCAATCAGACTAGGAATATGCTCGTTCGTGCTTTGTCGCAAGCCGAGAAACGGGTTGTTAGTCGCCTATAGAATCGACCAGACCGGGCCTTGAGGGGCCACAACCCTCTCCAGCCTCCTTGATCGCCACGATCCGGAGGTCTCGTCCGACATACCATGCGGCGATCAGCTTTCTAGCCCATCCCACGATGGGAATGCGCTTCATCCGTGCCGCCACGTAGCGTGACGGAGTCCGTTGCACGGTTCGAACTCGAAAGCCGGTTTGCGTCAGCAGCGTGCGGAGCGATTTCGGAGAGAAATGCCAGCGATGGTATGGAAGATCCCAACCCGTCCACGCCGTCCCGTACCCTTTAGCGTCGTAACTGCGATAGTTCGGCAGTTCGATCACGACCGTTCCGCCATCGCGCAACAACGCGTGAGTCGCGCGCAGCACGCTCAATGGGTCGCGCGTATGCTCCAGGCTGTGCCACATGGTCACCACATCGAATCGCGGCGTGGCGCCCAGATCGCTGATTTCACCCAATGTGACCGGAACGCCCAACTCGCTCCGCGCCTGCTCCGCGGCCCAGGCCGACAGCTCCACCCCTTCCACGTCGAACCCACGAGCTCGCGCGGCCGCCAGAAAATGTCCAGTCGCGCTCCCCATGTCCAAGAGTTTGTCTCCCGACACCCACGAGCGCACCAAGGCCGCCCGCCCGCTCTGGCCTCGCACCCCCCGCTCCCGATCCTCCGCGCTCTCCGCGTACCCGATGCCGTGCTCGGCAAAATACGACTCTTGGTACAATCGCGCCAACTCCGCGTCGTCAGGCCACGGCGACAACATTCCCAACTCGCAGGCCGCGCACTCCACCACGGTCCATTGGTCGACGCGCACCACCGGCGTCAGGTTGGACGAGCCGCACAGGAGACAGGTTTTCACCGGTGGGCGATCATGGCGAGTCACGCCCGTGCCCCCTCAGATCCCGTCCCGTCGCCCGATAATCACGGAAATCGTGGTGGCCTCAGGCCGAGCCCTATCATGTCTCTTGGATCTCGTTCACGCCGGTTTTCCTCGCAACTCACGTTCCACGCGTTCCGCGAGAAACACCTTGAGGAGGGTCTGATACGGCACATCGCGCTCGTTGGCCAGTTGCCGGAGATGATCCAAGAGGGATTTCGGCAGCCGCAGCGAGATGGTCGCGGTCGACGGTTTGAGGTGGGGGAATCCCATGCGTTTGGCCCGGGAGTAGTCGACGTACGCGGTCGAATCGTGCGTCGCCCAGAATTTGCGTTCGGCCGCTTCGGTCTTAAACTTGGGAATCTTCTTCAGGCTGGGCATGATAACGCTCACGCTCCTTTCGATTCATGTCTCGGGCCGAGATCACCCGGATGCGGTCCCGCCGCAAGGTAAAAACCACAAAGAGCCGGCGACCACGGTCCGTTTGACCCAGTAGATAGTACCGCGCCTCGTGAACGGAATGCGCGGCATCCGGTGCGACGACCAGCGGGCGATTGAAAAACGTCTGTTCGCATTCCGCAGGCGTGACCCGATGCCGCTCCCAGTTTTTTCCGACGTTCCCTTCGTCCCAGTCAAATCCCCGAGCAACGGTCAGCGCGCCCATCGCGTCCCACAGACATCACGGTGTATGTTGATATCATATACATGATTCAGCCGTCAATTCGTACTCGATCCAGCCCCAAGTACAGCCCGAACCAAATCATCGCCAACAGCGCGTGCTCCTGGTACCACGGCGTGTTGAACGAACCCGCGATCGTGGGGATCAGGAGCGCGCCCCAGGCCGCGCCCCATTGCCAATCGCGCGCGAGGCCGGCGAACCAATCACGGGCGAGTTGATGCGCCACCACGGCCAACAACGAGACGAACGCGGCCAATCCGACCAGGCCTTCTTCGGCGGCCTTGGTGAGAAACAGGTTGTGCGGGTGCGCAATCGGCACGTTGGCGGTCGCGGCGGGTCGCTCCACGCCCAAGCGCGACGGGTCGATGCTCGGGAAATTGCGCGGCCCGATCCCAAACCAGGGAGAGCCGCCGCGGATCACCTGCGCGGCCCCAAGTCGCCACATGGTCACGCGGTGTTGATCGCTCTCATCGAGATGCCGGTTGGCGATCAGCGCCGCCACCTTGTCGACCGCGCGCTGCTGTCCAAACGTATTCGGCATCACCGCGAGCAGGACCGCTCCCGCGGCCGCGGCTGCAACGGCGACCCACATTCGCACGGGCCGGACCAGCAGGAACCACGCGCCAACAACCAGCGCCGCGGCCAGCACCCCCCCGCGACTCCCCATGAGCAGCAGCGACCCGAGAAACGCGATCGAGATCAACCGCCACCACCACCTCCGAACATCGCTCACGGACAGCGACACCGTGATCATCAGCACGATGCCGAGGTACATCGAGGAACTGGGGTACATTCCCACGGAATGGAGCCTCAGGGCCGCGTCACGACCGCGGACCACGTCGAGCGCGCCCCACGCGACCCCGACGAGCACCCCCGCCGTCGCGGCGGTCGCCAACCACCGCGCCTCCTCCTCGGTCCAGCGCCTCCGGTAGACGCGCCACCCCACCGCGGCATACACCGCGGTGTCATAGAGTCCTTTGGCTTTGTTGGGAAACGGCCAATTGAGCGCCGTGCTGGCCAATGACGCGGTCACCACCCCGAGCAACGCCCACTCAAACGGATCGAGTTTCCATGCGTCGGCGCGCGAGGACGGCCCCCACCAGGACGCGACGATAAACAGCCACGCCGCAACGGTTTTCGGGACCTCTTGGAGCGGCAGCACGAACAACAATGCGGCCAACAGCCAGAACGACGCGCGCTCCAGCGAACGGCCTCGGGTCACCGCGCCACCCGTGGTTCGGCCACCGCCAACGCGCGGACCGCGGCCGCGTACACGGTCTCCACCGCGATCGCGTGCAAGCCCTGGCACGCGCACCCCTCGACGCAGGCGGCCGTGCCGGACGCCTCGGGCGCGCGATGCGACACCGCCTGGTGGCCGTCGCCCCACGGCCCCCACACCGCGGGATCGGTGGGACCGAACAGGGCCACGACCCGCGTGCCGGCCGCCGCCGCGACGTGCGCGGGGCCGCTGTCGTTCCCGAGGAACGCGGCCGCGCGCCGGCACAACGCGGCGAACTCCAGAAGCGTCTTGCCGGTGAACGTGGCCGGAGACCTCGCCGCGCGCGCGGTGATGGCCTCGATGGCCGCCCCGTCGTCGGGCCCGCCCGCGAGGACGACGACCACGCCGGACTCGCGCTGAAGTCGGTCGATGAGCGCGCCCCACTTCTCCGACTGCCACTGTTTGAATGAAAACCTGGCTCCGGGATGGACGATGACGAAGCGCTGATCCGAGACGTGCTCGCGCAGCCACTGCTCCGCGGTTCGGTCCGCCTCAGCGCCGGGGACCAACTCGAGATGATCGTCCGTTCGGGCCACGCCGAACGCCTGTTCGACCAGGCGGAGGTTGCGTTCCACCGTGTGCAGCGCGGGCGCGACCGGCACCTGGACCGTGAACAGCCACGGCCGCACCCCCCGGGCGTAGCGAAACCCGATGCGCGTGGGCGCGCCCGCGAGCCGCGCCATGTACGCCCCGCGCTCGCCGCTGTCAAAGTCGATCGACGCGTCCGCGCGCGCGGCGCGTAATTGCCTGAGCACGTCCAACTCGTGACGGACTCGCGCGACGAGGCCGGCGCGCTCGATCAACCCGCGGTCCACGGTCACGATCGCATCAAGGTGCGGGTTGTGCCGCAGCGCGTCCTCCGTTCCGCGGAAGACCACTGCGGTCAGCCTGGCGGTGGGACACGCGCGGCGAAGCAGGCGAATCGCCGGGGTGGTGAGCACCACGTCGCCCAGGTACCGGAGTTTGAAGATGAGCAGCGACCGGACCCGCGCGCCGTCGGCCCGGACGGCGTCGGTCTCTTCGTCAGCGGAGGAACGAGCCGAGTTCACGGGCGACTTGCGTGAGGAGCGACGTCTTGGCGCCCAGCACGGCGCGCGGGTCAGCGGACAATTCGTAGGGTCCCACGCGCACTTCGGCCATCCGGGCGTTGTACGATTCACTCGACAACACGATCGTGGTCGGCGGTTCGATGATGCCGAAGGTGTCCCACCCGCTGGAGACGATGTAGGCGTGTTCGGCGGACCCCACCAGCGAGAGGCCTTGGGAGTATTGCGCCGGATCCGCGGTGATCCCCATCAAGTCGAACATCGTCGGCACCACGTCCACGTGGCTGGTCAAGCGGGTCTCCCGTCCCGGCGTCACGCCGGGGCCGACCAGGACCATGGGCACCTGCGCCTGCCAGGAGGAAAACGTGCTGTTGTGGCCCAGGTACCCGGTCTCCATAAACTCTTCCCCGTGATCGCCGGTGATGACCACGATGGTCCGATCCAGAAGTCCGCGCGATTCCAGCGCGCCGAGCATCCGCGCGATGACCGCGTCGGCAAACCCGATCGAGTTGCGATATCGGTTCTTTAACGGCTCCGCGTCGGCTCCGTCCGCGCCGCCTTTTTTGAGGAAAAAATAATTGACCTCGTCGCTGGCGGGCGTGAAGCGTTCGAACGACGCGGGGTAGTGATACGGCGCGTGGGGCGCGTCCGGAAACAGAAACGCGAAGAACGGCCGGTCCGCCGCGCGGCGATCCAAAAACGTCTCGAACCGCTCGGCCATCACCGGGTCGCGCTCGACCGGGCCGTCTCCCGGCAGATGGTCGTTGATCGCGGCGTCAGGAAGGTTCACGAACGCGGTGCTGCGAAACTCGGGGTAGCTCAACTGCGTGCTGGACGCGACCCACGCCTCGTACCCGAGTTTCTGGAGCGCGTCGAGAAACACGGGGGATTGCCGCTCCGCCAGGAACTGGTGCCAATACGTGCCGTGTACGCCGTAAAAGAGCGAGAAGATCCCGAACCGCGTGGCGTTGCCGCCGCTGAAATGACGCTCGAACACGCGTCCGCGCTGCGCGAACTTCGTCAGGTTGGGCGTGATCCGCTCATCGAACATGTCGAACCGCCAGGACTCCAGCGCGATCCACACGATGTTCCATCGTTTCACGTCCCCGGACAGGTCGGGCGCGGCCAGCGGATACCGCAGGAGCCCGCCGGACGGCGACGCGGTGGGGATCGACGTGTTGTCGCGTTTCCACCCCAGATACCGTTCGAAGGTTTCATCCAACAGCAACGGCCGATAGAGCGGGAAGAGGCGCTGGTACCGCGTGACTTCGAGCCGATCGTGAAAGTTCGCGTACGCGAACCCGAACTTGTCGGTCGCCACCACCAACGCGATCGCGGTCCACGCCACCACCGGCGCCCACCGGCGCGCGGACGGCGCCGGCGCGGTACCGCGCGAGAACGCGCGCACGATCGCGCGCATCGTCCACCACTCCCCGACCGCCAACGCGGTGAGGACGATCGCGGACGTGACCATGGTCCCGCGGCCCAGCGTGACCGAATCCCACGACCCGGCCGTGGTCAGCGTGTTGAGCACGAGGCCGTTGAGGTGAAAGCGAAACAACGCGTAGATCCGCACGTCCACCATCAGGACGAATTGATACAGGAACATCAGCAGCGGCGGCAGCGTGAGCAACACCGCGCGCGACGACGTCAACCGGATCAGGGGCCAGAGCACCAGCCCCAAGACGACGGCGAGCGAGGCGAAGTGCGACAGGAACGCGACCCGCGTGAACGCCCACGCGCCCCATTCCGCGCGCGCGGGCCCGAAGTCCAGGTACGGCGAGGCGATCCAGAGCGAGAGCGCGAAATTGGCCGCCACGAACCGCCAGAGCGCGCGGGTGCGTTCACGGCGGCCGATTGCCGGGGGCGTCACGCGAAGAGCCTCACCGTCTCACCCGCAGGCCATCGCGTGATCCAAGACCCGCGACAGATCCGCGGCATACCGTTCCAAGGAAAACCGTTCCTCCACCGTGCGCCGTCCACGCAATCCGATCTCCCGCCGCAACGCGTGGTCTTCGATAAGCCGAGCCAGGACCGTGTACCACTGATCCGGCGACGTGGGCAGAAAGCCGTTGACCCCGTCCTCGATCAGGGTTCGGTTGAATCCGACCGGAGACGCCACCGCGGGGACGCCGACCGCCATGTACTGCAGGATCTTGTAGCCGCACTTACCCTGCGTCCACGGCGTGTCGCGAAGGGGCATCACCCCGATGTCGAAACTCTGCAACGCTTCAACCTCGCGATCCAACCGCCACCGTTCGAACAAGACCGGCACACCCTCCAATTGGAGTTCCGCGTCCGACACGACTTTCAACGTCACGTTGGGGTACGTCGCGCTCAGTCGACGCCAAACCGGCGCGAGTTCCGCGAGGTACTTGAGGTTGCCGCGCGTGCCCACCCACCCGACGACCACGTTCGAGCCGGTCGTGACCGGCGCGGGCTTCACCGCGTAGCGAGACAGATCCACGGCCGTGGGCAAGATCGAAATGTCCCGAGACCAGGGGCTGACCATGTCGGCGAGGTAGCTGTTGCCCACGATCACGGAGTTGGTCCGCTCGACGATCCGTTGCAGCCTGAGGCGTAGGCGCGCCACGTCCGCCTGACGGCTGCCGTCCTCGCTGTTCCGGTAGATCACCGCGTCGTCGACGTCATAGAGCAGGCGGCGACCCTTGCGCGCGACCACGGCCAATTCCCACCGACGCAGCAACTTTTTCTGCAACACCACGATATCGACCCGCGGCAAGTTCCAATAGAACCACAGGCGGGCGAAAACGGACTTCGGAATATCCGCTTCTACGCATCGATACGACCGTTCGAGATACGGCAAGCAGCTTTCGATGCGCAACCGGCTGCTCGGCGTGGTTTTGCCCTCGAGCAAGAACAAGACGCGCCCATCCCCGTGACGACCGCGTCCTCGATCCGAAGTTCCCGCGAGCACATCGAGCAGACGCGCGACGGTCGTCGACAAATCAAATTTCTCGGCTTTCATCCGAGCCTGCCGCGACACGTCCGTGGTCGCGATCCCTTTCATGGCGGCGAGCACTCGTAACGCGACCTCCCGGGCATCGGTGGGCTCGTCAATGAGCCATCCGTCTTTGCCCTCGGTCAGAATCTCCGCGCCGCCGGACCGGCGACTGGTCACCACCGGGATCCCCGACGCCAGCGCTTCGAGGATCACGTTGCCCATGGGTTCGTAGAGCGTCGGGAACACCAGGACATCCGACGCCGCATAATACGCCTCGGCCCCCTCGCGCGGGCCGAGAAACAGGACGCGATCCGCCACGCCCCAGGTCCGCGCGAGGGCGTGATAGCGACGCGTGCTCCCGTTCCCGACGACCAGGAGGACCATGTCCGCCGGCAAGTGGCGGAGCGCCTCGACGGCGTATCGCAGGCCCTTGCGCTCAAAGCCCGTTCCCACGAACAGCAGCACCGGCTGGTCGGCCCCCAGTCCCAACTGCCGCCGGATGTCGTCGCGACATCGCGCCTTGTTCTCGGGTCGGAATCGCTCCAGGTCCACGCCGTTGTACACCACGCGCACGTCGTCCGGCCGGACCCGAGGATAGGTCGCGAGAATATCCTGTTTAATGAATTCGGACGGCGCGATGATGGTCCGGAATCGGCGGCGGCTGAACACTCGCCAGTCGAGAAACCGCACGGACCAGTGGAGGGGATTCACGACAAACGACAGGCGTTTGAGCCATCCCGCGTGTCGCCGGCGCATCCCAAGCCACGTGCGATGCACGCCGTCGGACACCCGAAACACGTCGTGCGACAGCAGCCGCTCGTTACTGAGAATCGCGTCGTACTCCGATGGTTTGACGATCGCGAGCGCGGCGAGCGCGAAACTCCAGACCTTCAGCAGCGAGAGCCCGCCCAGCATCGGGACGTGGTGCACCGTGACGTGCGAGTCGACCGTCTTCGACCACTGATTGGCGTACACGTGAACCTCGTGGCCCGACCGGGTCAGCGAGGTGGACAGGAGGTTCAGGTACCGCTCCGCGCCGCCGTACGGGTTGTATTTTTTTCTGATGATCGCGATCTTCACGTGGCCGGCGACGCGGCCGCCGCCTGGGAGGACCGCCGGTTCCGTTGGAGCCGCGCGTCGTGCCGCCGAATGCGCGCGGTTTTGCGGACAATCGCCCGGATCAAGGCCCGGTGCTCGCCTAACGCACGCCCGTCATCGAGGTACGCCTTCAGGAACCGCGCGCGGTCACGGATCGTGACCACCCCCGGCGGGGCGGAATAGTTCAACGCGGCCAAGTCTTTCACGATCCACCGCCTCCGCAACCAGCGACGACGGTCGACGCGCTGCAGGTCGAGCACGCGCAGGGGCCACGTCCCGTCCTCGGCTTGGCGGGTGAAAATATGGCACAGGTACCAATCGCGGTGGTTGAAGCCCGCCCCGTGGAGACGCCGGGTCAGGTCGGCGACCCGACGGATCATCGCGCGTTTTTCCGCGATCGCGGCGGCATCGAGCGGCGGCGCGTAGCGCGCGGGCACGAGCGTCTCCAGCGACCGAAACCCGGTCAACTCTTCGGTCATCACGAAGGACTCATAGCCCCGACCACACCGCCGCTCCCCGGCCGCGACCGGGGTCATGGTCGGGATCCCGCTCCGTTCGAACGCGCGAATCACTTCCCACTCTTTGCGACCCCACGACGGGGAAAATCCCGAACACAGCGCCCGGAGCCGTTCGCGCCACCGCACCGGACCGGCATGCCGCTTGAGGAAATACCGCCGGCGCCCCGTCGGGGACTCCAACTCCAGACGCACGATCGTCTTAGTCGGCAGGCGTTTGACCACGTCTCCCCGGCTGAACGCCATGAAGTCGGCAACCGCGCGGAGGCCCGCTCGATTCAGAACGTCGCGGTATCGTTCGTCGATGAAGAGCCACACGATGACACCTTGCGGGCCAGGATCACCCATTTGTCGGACAAGCCCGGCACGGTCGGAAAGATTTTCACCAGGTCGATCCCCGCGGCGCGAAAGTCCGCGTCGATGTCCGCCCGCGACACCCGCCGGTGCTCCTCGCGGGCCAGTCCGAGCCGCCACTTGAGGCGCTTGAGCGCGTATTTGAGCGTGTACTTGTGCCGATAGTCCAGGATCAACCACTCGCGGCTGACCCGCGCCATTTCCGTGACGATGCGCCGACGCACATCGGTCGGCAGATGAAACAAAAAACGAATGCTCAACACCACGTCGAACCCGCTGTCCCGATACGGCAGGCGCTCGGCGTCGCACCGGACCAGCCCCCGCAGCGCGGGCAGCCCGTCGAACGCCTTGGCGCGGATCTGGCGCATCATCTCCACGGACAGATCCGACCCCACGAACCGAAGCCGTTCGGCGGACAGCAGCGGCAGAATCCGGCCCGTGCCGGTCGGACAATCCAGCGCGGTCTGCACCGGCCCGCCCAAGCGGCGCGCCAACGCGAGCGCCTTGCTGATGGCGAGGAACTTCCGGCGGTTGCTCCAGCGCCGCGTGCCCTTGGTCCACCGCTCGGCGTCGTACCGTCCCGCCACGTCGCCGATTTGATAGTGGGCGCGCTTGGCTCCATATTCATCCAGTTCCGCCGGTCCGATCTCCGACACGTCGCTACCCCCTCAAGAGCCGGTAGCTGCTCCGGCCCGGATACCGATCGGACACGCGTTGGCTCCAGAACGTCCGCGCCAGCCGCCACCGCTCTTTCCACGTCAGGGTCGTGCGCCACTCCGCCGACTCCAGATCAATGGCCCGCGGGTGTTTGCGGATCCAGCCTTCCAAGACCTTGGGGCAGGTCCCCTCGAACCGCGCCACGAATTGCCGCGGCGCCTTCTGATAGTAGTAGGACTCCTCCCACTCGTAGGCGCCGGAACGGTCGCCTTGGAACACCGCCGAAAACGCGCGGCACTTGTAGCGCAGGGCCTCCTCGGACTTTACGCCGCCGACGTGGAACAACCGCGCGCGGGTGTCCATCACGCGAATCCGCCGGCCGCGTTCCTTGTATTTGGGATGCACGGTGAACCCCGCCGCGTCCCCGCGCGACAGCGTGAACAAGTGCGGTTTGACGATCCAACACCGGCGCCGCATCCACTGCGGGTACACGCGCACGATCGTCCGACAGTCGCCCCAGAAATTCAACTCGCGCAGGGTCAATCCCTCCACCCGGTCGTCGTCGAGGTATCGGTCGACGGATTCCATGACGAGCTGGTGATCATCCTCGTGCACCACTTCGTCCGGCTGCAGGTAAAACGCCCATTTGCCGATGCAGTTGAACAACGCGATGTTGGTCTGTTGCGCGCAGATGTACCCGCCGGAGACCACGTTGGGATTCCACTGGCTTTGAATGATCTTGACCTTGGGGTGGCCGATCGACCGGATCAGGTCCAGGGTCCCGTCCTCGCTCGGCCCGACGTTGACGATGAATTCGTCCACGATCGGCAGGATCGACAGGATGCTCTCGACCACGGGATAGTCCAGCAGCACCGCGTTGCGGACGAACGTAAATCCCGAGAGCTTCATCCCGCCCATGCGCGCCTCAATCCCTCACGCCGCCGCCGGAATGAACCCGTGCGCCCGGCCCAGCCAATAGGCCACGAGAAAATCGAACCCGCTGTAGGCCGCGCGATCGCGCGTGCCGCGCTCGATCCGGGCGGGATTCTGATTCCATTCCACCGCGACCTGCGGCCGTTCGTCCATGGGCAGGGGCGCGCACGCCTGGCGGCGATTGAGGCGATCCAACCGGGACGCCACGCACCCGCGGGCCAAGGCGTCCGGATCGTACCGGCTGTCCGTGGTCGGAAATCGCAGGAGCGTGTCCTTGGCGTCGTCGAGCGCCGCCGCGTCCCATGCCGACCGCGGCATCACCGCGTGGTACACGAACGTGAAAAACGGGTTCCGCTCGTGCCGCACCACCGACCACGCGCGGCGCAGGCTCCGCTGGTAGAGCGCGGACAGCCGGGGATCGGTCTCGTACCGGATCAAATTGTAGTAAGCCAAAAACGCCAGATTGTTGTCCGAATGGTTGACGCCGGTCCACCGCTCCCACCACCGATCCCGCGCCGCGACCGCGCGTTCCGGGTACCCGCGCTGAACCAACCGCTGATACGCGTCCGCGAATCGCGCGTCGCCGGTCACGCGGTGCGCGACCTTCACCGCCGACAGCGCGATCAGGCAGTTGAGATTCTCGGTCCGCCATCCGCACGTCAGGTCTCCGTGTTTGGTGCGCGTACCCCCGACGTTGCGAAGCGTCATCCCCTGCTCGACCATGGCGCCGACGATCCCGTCGATCGTCGCGACCAGTTGCCGTCGCTCGGGCCCGTCGTCCAACGCGTCGAACGCGGCCCCGGCCCCGAAGAGAAGCCCGTCGAGTTGATCCACGCTCGCGTTACTCATCCACATCACGTCGGAGTTTGCGCCCGACGCGTGCCATTCCATCTCCGGGAACGCCCCGGCCGCGTCGTGCCGCATGATCGCCCGCGCCAACACCCCGGGTTCACCCGCGATCGACTCCAGTCTCGCGATCCCGCCGATCAACGTCCCGACCCGCTCGTGCGCCTCGGGAGAGGGCGCGGCCCGTTGCCGAAACGACTCGGCGCCAAGGTACACCCCCGACCAGATGGCCATGTCCGCGATGGCCGTCGGCGTGAGTTGGTCGCGAGCAGGGTCGATCCGATACGCGAGCAGGCCCTCCGGAGTGAGATGTTGGCGCAGAATCTTGGCCTCGAACCACGCGGCCTTGTCGGAGAGCGCATGCGTGAGTTCGAACGCCAACGGGAGCGAGACGTCGGAGGCGGGCGGCCTGAGAACCTGCTCGCTCTGCGATGAGCAACCCGCCGCGACCACCATGACCGCGAGCACCCATCGGCGCGTGACGGGAAACCGCCTCACCATGCACGCTGGATGTACCGCCAGCCGTCGATCCCTCGCACCCTTTCGTCCCGCAAAACGGTGGACTACTATAGCGTACGAACGCGCTGGTGCGCAACACGAGGACGCGCGCTTGCCCGACGCAAACCGGCCGTGCTAGAGTGTCCCGCCCCACGGGTCCGCGGTGGCGCGACATCTGACCCGACGGCGATGCCATGCGAGCCGAACCACGAACCCTAGGGCCTGAAATGACGGCCGGCGAACTCGACTTCCTGCTCGGAATTCTCCGGCGTGAAAAATTCGCGGGCAAGCATCTGGAAATCGGCACCGCCGCCGGCGGGACGTTGTGTCGAATGATGCAGGCATTCGCGCCCGCCGACCGCCCCCCCTTTGTCGTCGTGGACCCGATGAACTATTTTTCCAATCAATTGGACATCGTGCGGCAAAATCTCCGCACGCATCACCTCTCACCCGAGAGTATCGACTTCCGGGTGCAACGAAGCGACGACGCGTTCGCGGCCGCCCGCCGCGGCGGCGAGCGCTTCGACTTCATCCTCGTCGACGGAGCGCACCACATCCGCTACGTCGTCGACGACTTGCGCTGGACCCAGCTTCTGCACGTCGGGGGAGTCGTCTGCCTGCACGATTACGGCGTCTCGCACGGCATCCGATTGGCCGGAGACCGCTTCATGAGAAAGAATCCCCGCTACGAAAAACTCGGCTGCGTGGACAGCCTGCTGGCGCTTCGCAAAACCGGACAGCCGACACGCGCCGCGGAGATCACCCTCGGCGATCGCCTCTGGGCTCGAGGCTTGACCCCGTTGCTCCAAGCGGAAGAATCCGTTAAGAAGTGGAGCAAGACCCTCCGGCGATCCCTTCCTTAATCCGCTAGGATAGGAGCGGTTCGAGTAATCCCGTGTGGAGCCTGTTCAGGGAAGGCCAGATGCAAGGCGGAGGGCCAGGGCTTGCGCGCGGAGCGTATTGGGTCGTACGTGAGCACGCAAGGCCGACCGACAACGCCGCAGATGGCCTTTCATGGACAGGCTCCTAGCCCCGCTCCAGCCACCACATCTTCAGCGCCACGACCACTACCGCGCCCGCGATCGCGGCCCACGTCCGAAATTCGCGATGCTTTCGCACCAACTCCCACTGAAACGGCGCGCGCCGCCATCCCGATATCCGGGGGAAGAACCTCGGCACCTCGTGGCAGTACCCGGCAAACGCGTCGCCGAACCGTTTGAGCAGTTTTTGCTCCTCGTCCTCGATGGTGGCGTCGTAAATCAACCCGAACAGCAGCACGAAGGCGAACAGCACCGGCCAACTGTTCGCCATCAGGGCGAACCCCAAACCCAACACGAAGCTCCCGAAGTACAAAGGATTGCGCGTGAGCGAGTACGGGCCGTCAGTGGCGAGCGAAGAGTCCTTTCGAATGTGCCCGGACGACCACGTGCGCAGGAACTCCCCGAGGATCACCAGGGGTAGGCCAACCAGGAATGACCGCACGGTCGGATCAGCCAGTCCCAGGAACAGGACCCCGAACGCGGAACTGGTCACGATCCGATGGTGGCTGACGAAATGCCGGATTCGGGCGACCGCCCCGCCGAGCCGCCTCACACCGACTCCAATGACAATGCCCCCCCCACACTCCCCTCCCCCGCAAGGGGGGAGGGCAAGGGAGGGGGTGGCCCCTGGACTGTTCTGCACAATCCGCGACGAACGAGCATCTCACCGCAAAGACGTGGCTTCATCGATCAACATCACCGGGATATCGTCCTTGATCGGGTACAGCAGGCGACACGCGTCGCACGCGAGACCGTCGCCCTTTTCAATCAACCGGATCGCGCCCTTGCACTTCGGGCACGCCAGAATCTCCAACAGCTCTTGATCAATCGCCATGACACCCTCCCGGGTTACCGTTTGAGAGAGAACACGTTGTGCGCTCTTCGTTGTTGGTTGTTCGAACAACGGACAACGTTCACCAAACAACATCCTTCCCCGTCGCACTCATTGCTTAACCCGCCACGAGTTGTTTTTCCACCGCCTCTACCACCTCATCGACCTGAATCGCGCGCATACAGGCGAACGACTCGGCGCACCGGCGGTTGAACGACGGCGCCGGACGCCACCCGCACGCGCACGCGTGTTTGATCACCAACGCCCGGCCGCCGAACGGCGCGGCGGTGACCGGGTCCGACGGACCGTAGACGCCCACGGTGCGACGCCCCAGCGCGGCCGCGAGGTGCAGCGGCCCGGTATCGCCGCCGACCGCCACCGCGGTCCGCCGCAGCAGCGCGGCCAACGCGCCGACCGTGGAAGGCGCGGCGACCGCAGGGGCGCTCGCCATCGTCCCGACCGCCTTGGCCACCGCGGCGCGATCCTCCGGACCGGTCACGATCACCACCCGGCGCCCGCTCGCCGACAACCGTTCGCTCAGCGCCACCCACCGCTCCAACGGCCAGCGCTTGCCCGGGTGCCCCGCGCCGGGATGGATGGTGATCACGGGCGCACCCGGGTGGACCACCGACGCGGCCCATGTCTCATCCGTCGTCGGAACGCGGAACTCAAATCGCGGCTCGCCGAACCGGACTCCGAGCGCCGCGAGCAGCGACAGATTTTTCGTCACCGCGTGGGCCGCGCCGACCGGCGCGGCGTGGCGCGTCATGGCCCACGCGTTGCCCCGCTCGCGACAATCGCCGGGCGCAAAGCCCGCGCGAACTCGCGCCCGCGTCAGCCACGCGACCGCCGCGCTCTTGAGCAAGCCCTGCGCGTCGACGGCGACATCAAACCGCCCCGACACGGATCGCGCGAGGCCCCGCACTCCCGACCACGCGGCGCTCAACCGGCCTTGTCGCATATCGGCTCGCCAGCCTCGCGTGTCGATGGTGACGACCTCGTCCACGTCCGGATGCAGTCGCGGCAGATCGGCCAACCGCGCCTCGACGATCCAGGTGAGCCGCGCGTTCGGCCACTGCGCCTTCAGAGCACTCGCCAAAGGGAACGCATTCACCACGTCCCCCAGCGCCCCCAGCTTCACCAATGCAATCCGTGGCGATGCGCTTAGGACTACGCGCTCGGCATCAGACGTTGCTCGGTTTTCCGATGACGGAGTCATCGGAGCCCGTTCAGGAACGCGCCAGCTACAAGGCGCCGCGAGCACCCGACCCGGAGCGTACTGTTCCGTACGTGAGGATCGGGCGCGCAGCGGCAACGCCGTAGATGGCCGTTCATGGACGGGCTCCAAAACCGAGCCATTGTACGGCCTCATAGATCGTGTCCGCAATATGATTGGGCCGCATCGACGAGGATAATTCCGTTTCAGTCTTCCGCCCTTCTCCGCTCCGAACCAGAACCGTTCGTCCGCCCAACCGGCGACCGAGTTCGAGGTCCACCGATTTATCGCCGATCATGGCCGACCGCGAGACATCCACCCCGAGGTCGCGGGCCGCCTGGACCGCGAGGGCCGTCCCCGGCTTGCGACAATCGCAGCCTTCCTCGGGACAATGCACGCACGAGTAGATGCCGTCCAAGCGGGCGCCGCGTTGCGCCAACAACGCGGCCAATCGCTCGTGAACCCGCGCCAGAGCCTCGCGCGAGACCAGGCCGCGCCCCACGCCGGATTGGTTCGTGATCACGACCGCCTTCACGCCCGCGGCGTTGAGCGCGGCCACGGCTTCGGCCGCGCCCGGCAATAACACGAGCCGATCCGGGTCCGACATATACCCTTCGTCATGGTTGAGGGTCCCGTCCCGGTCGAGAAACACGATGTCGATTCGATCGATCACGATTCAGAAGCGATCCCCCCCCTCCCCCCGTTGACAAAGGGGGGCAAGGGAGGATTTTGCAATCCGGAGTTGATAACGGTGTTGTACACCTCGTCCACTCCCACCGACGTCATGCAGCGATGATCGATCGGGCACTCGCGGTACCGACACGGCGCGCAGTCCACCGGCCGCTGCAAAATCACGACCCGTTCGCCCACCGGGCTGGTGGCGCCGGGGCTGGTGGGTCCGAACACCGCGGTCACGGGCACCCCGAGCGCCGCGGCCAGGTGCATGGGCCCGGAATCGTTGGTCACGAGGTGGGAACAGCGGGTCATCAGCGCCATCGCCTCGCGCACCGTGGTGAGCCCGGCCGCGTTCACCGCGCGACGGCCCAGCCCCGCGACCACGACCTCGCCCAATTTCCGTTCCGACGCGGCGCCCAACACCACCACGGCCGTCCCCTCCCGCGCCAGACGCGCGGCCACCGCGGCAAAGCGGTCCGCAGGCCACCGTTTGGCCGAGCCATACGCCGCGCCGGGATTGAGACCCGCCACCCGATCATCGGAACCGATTCCCCACTCGACCAATCGGCGATCGGCCGCGGCGCGTTCCGAATCGGTGACGGTCAGCGATACCGCCCGCGGGTTTCCGGTCACGCCCCACGGCGCGGCCAGCCCGAGATAGTACCGGGTCATGTGCGGCACGGGCTTGGGCGGCGCAAGGGCGATCGTCAACAACGGGCCCCGTGCGTCGGTGCGGTACCCCACGCGCACCGGCACGCGGGCCGCCGCCGTGACCAACGCCGAACCGAACGAGTTGGTCAGGAGCAGCGCGGCGTCGAATCCGCGGCGTCGGATCTCGGAGGCCAGACGCCACCGGCCGATCGGACCGCGGTGCGCGCCGCGATGGTCGTCGACCAACAGCTCGTCGATCGCCGGATGACCGATCAGTACGTCCGCCACCCCGGAGCGCGCGAGCACGGTGATCTTTGTTCCAGGCAACCCATGGCGCAACGCGGTCAACGTGGGCGTGGCCATCACCGCGTCGCCGATCCAGTTCGGCGCGCGCACCAACAACGCGCGCGGGGCCGGAGCCGCCGCGCTCACGCCTTCACCCCGGCCGCGACCCGATCCATGATCGCGTCCCACGCGTCGCGCGGTGCGATCCGCGGCTGAATCCGGACCGCCCACGCCGGCGCGTCGGCATCGAGCAATGGCCCCAACTTTACCGCGTCCTTCTCGGTGGTGACGATCATCCCCACCCCAGCCGCTCGCGCGCCCGTCATGATCCGTTCGGCGTCCGCGAAAGCGAACGGGTGGTGATCGGGGTATCGGATCGTTTCGACCACCCGCGCGCCGCATCGTGCCAGCAACGCGGTGAACGACTCGAATCGGCCGATGCCCGCGACCGCCAGGACCGCGGCCCCCCGAAGCGGGTCGAGCGAAAGGGCGCGCCCGGTCGCGACCTCGATCAAGGCCACCGGCTCGAATCGGACGTGAAACAGCGGGAGATCGGGCCGGCACGCGCGGACGCGCCGGTCCACCGCGTCCACCGCGCCGGGCGCGGCGTGATCCACCCTGGTGATCACGACCGCGGTCGCGCGTGAAAGCGCGGACCACGGCTCGCGCAACCGCCCCCGCGGCAGGAGCGCGGCCGACCGCACGTCGTCCATGGCGTCCACGAGCACCACGTTCTCGTCTCGCGCGATCGCCACGTGCTGAAACCCGTCGTCGAGAATCACGGCGCCCGGCGGCAACGCCGCGCCGAACCGTTGCCACGCCGCGACGCGATCGCGCCCGACCAGCACCGACGCGCCCGGCAATCGCCGCGCGATCAGCGCCGGTTCATCGCCCGATTGTTCCCACGTCAACGCGGCCCCGCCGCGTCCGTCCGAGACCAGCGCGCCGCCGCGCTCCGACCTCCCGCCATAGCCGCGGCTCAACACCGTCACCCCGACCCCACGCGCCAGCAACGCCTCGCCGATCGCAATGACCATCGGCGTCTTCCCGGTCCCGCCGACCGACAAGTTCCCGACCGAAATCACCGGCCGCCCCAAGGACCGCGCTCGACCGAATCCGATCGAGTACCACCACTGCCGCGCCCACACAGCGACGCCATAGACCCACGATAGTGGTGCGAGCAGCCAACGCATGTCTTGTTTATCCTTTACCGCGACAGCGGAGCCCGTCCAGAAGCGGGCCATTCGCAAGGCGGAGCGAGCACCCGCACCGCAGCGTACTGGGTCGTACGTGAGGAGCGGACGCGCAGCGACAACGCAGCAGATGGCCCCTTATGGACGGGCTCCCAGTTCGGAGAGCCACGGATCGAGCATCGCCACCGTCCGCTCCACCGCGCCGCGATTGCGCAAAACCATCTCCCGCCCATTCTCGCCCATTCGGTCGCGCAACGCGCCGTCGGTGAGGAGCCGCCCCATCTCATGAGCCAGAGAGTCGGCTGAATCCACGCGAATACCGCCGCCCGCGTCGAGCAATGCCCGCGCGATCTCCTCGCACTTGTACGTATGCGGGCCGAACACGACCGGTTTCCCGCGCGCCGCGGGCTCCAGCAAATTGTGCCCGCCGATCGGCGCGAGCGTGCCGCCCACGAACGCCGCGTCGGCCTCCGCGTACACGCCGGCCAATTCACCCAGCGTATCGAGCAGGATGACCGGCGGGCCGACTCCGGTTCGTGTCGCCTTGCGCGCGATCGACCGTTTGATCGGCTCGCACCCGGACTGCCGCACCAACGCCTCGACCTGCCCCAAACGGTCCAAGTGCCGGGGCGCGAGCAGGAGCACCAGTCGCGGCTCCCGGGCGCGCACGCGGCGGTACGCGTCCAGGAGCGCCGCTTCTTCTCCCGGATGCGTGCTGCCGGCGACCCATAACCGTTCGTCCGCCGCGAGGCCCAGCTCCTCGCGGCGAATCGTCCCCTCGGTTTCGGATCCGCCTTGATCGAATTTAAGATTGCCCGTGATCAGAATGCGATTGGGGTCGGCGCCGATCGACGCGAACCGTTTGGCGTCGGCGACGGTCTGGGCGGCGACGCCCATCAACCCCGCCAAAGCGGGCTGAAACAACGCGCGCGCCCAGCGGTAGCGCCGCGCGGATCGCTCGGTCAACCGGGCGTTGACGAAAAACGCGGGCACGCCGCGCCGCGCCAACGCGAACAGAAAGTTCGGCCACAACTCGGTCTCCACCGAGAGGAACAGACCGGGTTGCACCGCCTCGAGCGCGCGATTGACGACCGGGGGCAGATCCAGCGGAAAGTACGTGGTGGCGTCGGCCTGGGGCACGCGTTCCCACAGGGTTTGACGCCCGGTCGCGGTCACCGTGCTGATCAACAGCGCGATGGTCGGATACCGCGTTTTGATCGCGCGCAGCAGCGGAGCCGCGGCCGTGACCTCCCCCACCGAGACCGCGTGCACCCACAGGGGCCGTCGGCCTCGCAGCGCCGTGGCCGCTTCCGGCACGCGGCCCAGTCGCTCCGCCAACGCCAATCCCGTGCCGCGTCGCGCCGCGCGGATCGCGTACGCCGGCGCGGTGACCGTCAACCCCGCGGCCAGCGCCGCGGTATACAACGGGCGGATCAATCCCACCAGTGGTCGGCACGTTCGGTGATGTCGTTCAGCGCGCGCTCCAGCGTCGCGCGCCGCGCCTCGGACTCCGCGGCATCCGCGTCGCGCGATACCCGGATCGGCTCACCCCAGATAAAGACCCCGCGCGAAAACGGATAGGGCAGGATGAAGCGGTCCCAGGAATCGAACGTTTTTTTTTTGAGGCCCCGAAGGTCAGGGGAAAGATCGGCAAGCCGGTCGCCTTGGCCAAGGCGACCACGCCGGGTTGCGCGATCGCCCGCGGACCCTTCGGACCATCCGGCGTCACGCCCAGATCGCGCCCCGCGCGCCCGCTGCGGATCAGGCCTCGGAGGGCGACGGCCCCGCCGCGCGTGGTGGAACCCCGGATCGACGAGAAGCCGAACGACCGTATGGTCCGGCTGATCAACTCGCCGTCGCGATGGCGGCTGATCAGAATGTCGATTCCCGGCCCCGCGTACGTGAGCGGCAACATCAGTTGCCGGCCGTGCCAGAACGCGATGATGCTGGCTTGTCCCGCGTTCCAGCGCCGCTCGATGGCGTCCCGATTGACCGTGTCGATCCGCATCGTCCGGCCGACGGTCCGAATCAGCGCCGCGGCCACCGGAGGCGCGGCCCGACGCCACAACGGCTCACGAGCCGACATACCCGGCCTCCGCGTCGAATTGCATCCGGTACAACCGGGCGTAGGCCCCATGACGAGCCAAGAGCTCGTCGTGTGTGCCCTCTTCCACGATGCGCCCGCCGTCGAGCACGATGATCCGCGTGGCGCGCTGAATCGTGGACAGGCGGTGCGCGATCACGAACGTGGTGCGGTTGGTCATCAGATTGGCCAAGGCTTGCTGCACGGCGGCCTCGGACTCGGGGTCGAGCGCCGAGGTGGCTTCGTCCAAAATCAGGATCGGAGGATTCTTGAGAATCGCCCGCGCGATGGCGATGCGTTGGCGTTCGCCGCCGGACAACGTGACGCCGCGCTCCCCGATCACGGTGTCGTAACCGGCCGGCAGCCGCTCAATGAATTTGTGCGCGAACGCGGCGTCCGCGGCCCGCCGAACCGCCGCATCATCCACGTCGTTCACGCCGTACGCGATGTTGTTGCGGACCGTGTCGTCGAACAAGATCACGTCCTGGCTCACGATGCCGATGCGGTTGCGCAACGACGCCAGGCGGATGTCGCGCGTATCCACCCCGTCGATCAGAATCGCCCCCCGCGCGGGTTCGATGAAGCGGGGCAACAGATTGACCAACGTGGTCTTGCCCCCGCCGCTCGCGCCCACGATCGCGACCACGTCGCCGGCTCGGGCCGTCAACGTCACGTCGGTCAGGGCCGGGCGCTCGGCGCCCTCGTAGGTGAAGCCCACGCCCCGATACTCGATGCGGTCGCGGACCGTGTCGATGTCCCGGGTGCCGTGATCCCGTCGCTCCTCGGTCTCCAGATCCAACAATGCGAAGACCCGCTCCGCGGACGCCGCGGCCGTAAGCAGGGCGTTGTTCGCGGCCGACAACGCGCGCACCGGCGCGTACGTCAGCCAACAGGCGCCGAGGAACGAAAAGAACGCGCCGGTGGTCATGGCCCCGGAGATGACCGCGTACCCGCCGTACGCCACCACCACGCCCGCGCCCACCCCGCCCAGGACCTCCATCAGGGCGGGCGACAATTCGGAGACCACCGTGACCTTCATCGCGTTCTGGAAATACCGCTGATTGATCCGCCGCACGCGTTCGGCTTCGAACTCCTCGCGGCCGAACCCCTTGACCACCGAGATCCCCGCGAACGTTTCCTGCAAACTCGCGGACAACTCGGCCATCCGTTCCTGGCCCGCGTGCGCCAACCGTTTGAGACGCCGACCCAGGCGGAGCAACGGATAGTACGCGAACGGCAGCACGATCACCGCCATGAGCGCCAGCCGCCAGTTCTGGTACACGATGAACCCGATCATCGCCGCCAAGGTGATCGGCTGCTGGACCAGCTCCTTGACCACGCTGACCGCGCGTTGCATCTGCCCCACGTCGTTGGTCACGTTCGACATGAGCGCGCCGGTCGAGCGCGCGCCGTGAAACCCCATCGACAATTTGAGGATGTGCCGGTACAGCGCGTCGCGAATGTCGGTGACCACCCGGTTGGCGGTGTAGCCCATCAGAAAGACGTACCCCAACTGGAACAAGCGTTTGGTCAGCGCGATGGCGGGAATCGCGATCGCCAGCGGCAGGAGCCACTCGGCCTGTTTCTCGATGAAGATCCGGTCCAGCACCTTCTGGACCAGCCACAGGTTCGCGGCGGTCAGCCCGGACACGCCCGCGGCGCACACCCCCGCGACCAGCAGCCGGCGCCATTGCGGCATCACGAGCCGCCACACCCGCGCGTACACGGTCCGCGCGCCCGGCGCCGGCGCGTTCACGCGGCGCGCCCCTCGGCCAGCACGGACAGCACCGCGTCGGCCGCCCGGCCAGACGCGCCGGGCGCGCCCAACGCGGCGCGCACCTCGGCCAACTCCCGCCGCATCGCGTCGTTCGCGCGATCGTCGATCAACAACGGCGTGACCGCGTCCGCCAGTCCTTGTCCCGTCACCTGCTCCTGAATCAGCTCGGTGACCACGCGGCGGCCGGCCACCACGTTGACCAACGCCAGATGGGGCGTGGTGATCAGGCGGCGACCGATCCACGCGGTGAACGGCGACACCCGATACGCCATCACCAGCGGCGTGCCGACCACGGCCGCCTGTAACGTCGCGGTCCCGGAGGCGACCAGCGCCGCGCGCGAGGCCCGCAACACGGACGCGGCCTCTCCGCGCACCACGGTGACCGCCGACGCCGCGTCTCCCATGCGCGACGCCGCCTCGTCGATCGCACCCGACTCCACCGACGGCGCCGCCGCGATCAACACGCGATCGGCGGCGCCGGAGGCGAGCAGTCGTCCCGCCGCGTCCAGCATGGTGGGGAGCAGCCGGGACACCTCCTGCTTGCGGCTGCCCGGCAACACCGCCAGAACCCGTTGGCCCTCCGCGATTCGGTGCCGCCGCGCGAAGGCCGCGTGCTCGGCCTCCGGCGAGGGATCGTCGAGCAACGGGTGCCCGACCCAGCGGCACGGCACCCCCGCGCGCTGATACAGCGACTCCTCGAAACGAAACAACACCAACATCAGGTCCACGCACGCCTTGATCTGCGCGATCCGCCCCGGACGCCACGCCCAGATCTGCGGGCTCACGTAATACACCACGGGGATGCCGAGGCGGGCGGCCTCGCGCGCGACCCGCAGATTGAAGTCGGGGTAGTCGATCAGGACGATCGCGGCGGGCGGCGCCTCGCGCAGGCGGCGGCGCACGCCGTCGTACGCGCGCCAAATCGCGCGCCACTGCGACAACACCTCGATCACCCCCACGACCCCGAGATGGCGGATGTCGTGCGACAGCCGGACGCCGGCCTTCTCCATCGCCGCGCCGCCGATGCCCTCCAAGACGAGGGCGGGATTTCGCGCCAACAGGGCCTCGGCCAGCTTCCCGCCGTGGCCGTCCCCGGAGGCTTCCCCGGCGATGATGAACAGACGTGTCATACCACCCGTTAGCCGGTGCGCCGGTACGCCGGTGCGCCGGTTTCAAGGAACCATGAAGGACCGGCTAACCGGCCAACCGGCCAACCGGCTAACTTTTTTCGATGCATTTGAGCACGTCCAGCGCCACGCGCAGGGCTTCGCGTCCTTCCCGCCCGGACACCACGGGCGCCCGCCGCGTGACGATACATTCGAGGAACGCGGCCAGTTGCGCCTTGAGCGGCTCTTCTTTCTCGATCGCCAAGGTTTGCACGTCGATCCCCGGCACCCCCGACGCCGCGGGCGTGTCCAGCCGCCGGGCCATCACGACCTCCTGTTTCTGGTAGTCGAGCGAGAAGTACGCGTCGGGCTGGAAGATCCGGAGCTTGCGCATCGCCTCTTTCGAGACGCGGCTGGCCGTGACGTTGGCCACGCAGCCGTCCGCGAACTCCAGGCGGGTGTTCGCGATGTCGATGTTGGACGTGAGCACCGGCACGCCCACCGCGCGAATCTCCGCGATCGGCGACCGCACCAGGCTCAAAATGATGTCCAGGTCGTGGATCATCAAATCGAGCACGACGTGCACGTCCGTGCCCCGGCCCACGAACGGCCCCAACCGGTGCGACTCGATAAACCGCGGCGAGGACAATCGCGACCCGAGGGCGCGCACCGCGCCGTTGAAGCGTTCGAGGTGGCCGATCTGGATCAACCGTTGTTTGGAGTCGGCGAGCGCGATCAACCGGTCAGCCTCGTCGAGCGTCACGGTCATGGGTTTTTCCAGCAACACGTCCAGCCCCGCGGCCAGACAATCCGCGGTCACCGCGTGGTGCAGACTGGTGGGCACCACCACGCTCACGGCCTCCACCAGCGGGAGCAGGTCGCGGTAATCGGCGAACGCCCGCGCGCCGGACGCGGCCGCGATTTCACCCGCGCGCTCCGCGTTGGTGTCCGCCACGCCGACGAGTTCGGCGCCCGGCAACTCCGCGTACAGCCGGGCGTGATGACGGCCCAGATACCCCACCCCGATGACGCCGACCTTGATCCGCTCACTCATGGCGTTCGTCCCCCGTAATTCCCACTACCGCGATCTTCGCCTCGCGCGCCGCGGCCAGGAAATCGGCCTTGTCCAGCATCAAGGTTTTCCCCGCCTCCACCGCCAGCACCGCGGCGCCGACTTCGCGCATGGACGCGATCGTGGTCGGCCCCACCGCCGGGATGTCGAACCGCAGGTCCTGCTGGGGCTTGGCCATCTTGACCACCACCGCGCCGCCGTTGGCCAATCGGCCGCCGCGGCGAATGGCCTCATCCGTGCCCTCGATCGCTTCCACCGCCAACACGGTGCGGTTTTTCACGACCACGCACTGTCCGATTTCAATGCGGCCGATGGCCCGGACCATCTCCACGCCGAACCGGATGTCCTCCCACTGCTCCTTGGTGGGATTGGCGGTCAACACGCCGGGCTCCGCGATCAAACTGGGCAAGTAGTGCGCGGCATCGCCCACCGTGATGCCTTCGGATTCCAATTCGTCAGCGAGCGCCCGCAGCAGGACGTCGTCCTTGAAATGCCGCACCCGCGCGAGCACCTTCACCGCCCGCCAATCCGGCCGGTATTCGGTGAACATGCGGGTCTTCTTGATCCCGCCCGCCATCACCACCGTATCCACCCCCGCGGACTTGAAGTGGTCGATCAGGTGGCCGAGTTGTCCGACCTTGATCCACCGCACGTCGTCCACGTGCTGATCCAATGCGTCCGGCGTCTCCCCGCGGTGCGCCACGGCCGTGACCGCGAACCCCGCCTCCTTGGCCGCGTCGGCGAACAACACGGGAAACCGACCGTTGCCGGCGATCAGTCCGAGTTTCTTCACAGGACCAATGACGCCGGATTACTGTTGGGCTTCGTCAGCCCGTTCAGGAGTCGGTCAGATGCAAGGCGCCGCGAGAACCGGACCGGAGCGTACTCTGTGTGTACGTGAGGACCGGAAGCACAGCGGCAACGCCGCAGATGACCGCTCATGGACGGGCTCCCACTACCGGCTGATACCGCGTTCCGACGTCTCGATAAACCGCACCAACGTCTCAACGTCGGGCTGCCCGTTCGATTCCTCCCGCGCGCGGACGAGCGCGTCTTTCATCGATAAATGCGCGTTGAAGAGCGTGCGGTAGGCTTTTTTCAGCGCCGTGATGCGTTCCTCGGAAAAACCGTTGCGCTTCAAGCCGACGAGATTCAACCCGTAGAGCTTAGCGCGGTTGCCGGTCGCGGACACGAACGGGGGCACGTCTTGCGCGATCGCGGAACACCCGCCGATCATGGCGTAGGCGCCGATGCGCGCGAACTGGTGCACGCCGGTCAACCCGCCCAACACGGCGTGGTCGCCGACCGCGATGTGCCCGGCCAACGTCGCGGCATTGGCCAAGATGACGTGGTTGCCCAGCGTGCAGTCGTGGGCCACGTGCACGTACGCCATCAGAAAGTTGTGGTTCCCGATGCGCGTCGCGCCGCCGCCGTGGTGCGTGCCCCGATTGAGGGTCACGAACTCGCGGAAGGTATTGTGGTGCCCGATGATCAGGCGACTTTCCTCTCCGCCGAATTTGAGATCTTGCGGCGGCGTCCCGGCGGACACGAAGTGCGAAAACACGCACGCCTCGCCGATCTCGGTCCACCCTTCGATCACGCAGTGCGCGCCGATCTGGGTCCCCGCGCCGATGCTCACGTGTTCGCCGATCACGGCGTACGGCCCCACGGTCACGTCCGCGGCCAGCCGGGCGCCGGGATGGATGATCGCGGTCGGATGCCGGCTCACGCCGCGTCCTTGGGCGCGACCATGGCCTTGAACTCCATTTCGCAGACCAAGGCCTCGCCCACGTAGGCCTCGCCGCGCAACCGCCAATAGGGATCGCGCCGCTGCAGCAGCGACACCTCCATCCGCAACTGATCGCCGGGCCCCACGGGCTTGCGGAATTTGGCGTTGTCGATGGCCAAAAAGATCACGAGATTGTTTTCCGCGTCCTTGGCGGTCTGGAAGGCCAAGATGCCGCCGACCTGCGCCAGGGCTTCCAGGATCAAGACGCCCGGCATGATGGGGCGTCCGGGGAAATGGCCTTGGAAAAACGGCTCGTTGATCGTGACGTTCTTGATCGCGACCGCCTTCTTCTCCTCGACCGACAGCACCCGGTCCACGAGCAGGAACGGGTAACGGTGAGGCAGGCGCTTCATGATGTCATCGGCTTCCAACATGGACACTCCCTGGGAAATTACGGATTCAACGGTTCACGGGGTCGAAAGTTCAAGCGCCCAAGGTTCACGGGTCACGATTCAATGAGTTTACTTTGAACCCCTTGAACCCTTTGAACCGCTTGAACGCTTCGCACCGCTCGAACGTTTTGGCTTTGTTGCACCACTTGAACCCGTTGAACTCCGTTCTAATTGTTCGATCCGCGTTTGCAACAGTTTGATCGTCTTTCGCATCTCGGGCAACGTGGGCAACACGGCCTGCACCCGCAGCCAGGTGGGATGCGGCATCGCGTACGTGCCCGACACGGTTTGCCCCGCCGCCACGTCCGCGATCACCCCGCTCTGCGCGCCCACCATCACGCGATCGCCGATGGAGAGGTGGCCGGTCACCCCCACCTGGCCGGCCAGCACCACGTTGCGGCCGAGCACCGTGCTGCCGGAAATGCCGACCTGGGCGACCAGCAAACTGTCCTCGCCCACCACGACATTATGCGCGATATGGACCAGGTTATCGACCTTGGTGCCCCGTTTGATGATCGTGGCGCCCAGCGCGGCCCGGTCCACGCACACGTTCGCGCCCAGCTCCACGTCGTCCTCGACGACCACGCGCCCCACTTGGGGAATCTTCTCGTGACGGCCGTTGCGGGTGGCGAATCCGTAGCCGTCGCCGCCGATGACCACCCCGCTCTGCAGGATCACGCGCGCGCCGATCGCGCAGCCGTCGCGGATCGTCACGTTCGGATGCACCAGGGCGTCGTCGCCGATGGTCACGTCATCCCCCACCGCCGTGCCCGCGAGCAGGGTGACCCGCTCGCCGAGTGTGACGCGCCGGCCGATCGTGACGAACGGCCCGATCGTGGGCTCGGCCCCGATGACCGCGTCCGGCGCGATGACCGCGTGCGGGCTGATCCCGCCGCTTTGGTACGGCCGGTCGTGAAACCACCGCACGATGCGGCAAAACGCGTAATACGGATCGGCCACTTCGATCCGCGAGAGTCCTTCGCTCGGCTGATCGGGCGCCACCACCACCCCGGAGGCCCGCGTGCGCGCCAGGTCCTGCGCGTACCGCGGGTTCGCGAGGAACGTCACCTGTCCGGGTTCGGCCTCGCGGATGCCGGACACGCCGGTGATCGGACTATCCTCACCTTTGAGAACGCCGCCCACGTGTTGGGCGAGCGCGGAGAGGGTCGTGGTTCTGAGTGGCGAGGTCATCACCTGTTCGCCGGTGCGCCGGTTGACCGGTGCGCCGGTGAAAGGCGACCGCAAACCACGCTCTGCGGTCTACTGAACCGGCTGACTGGCCAACCGGCCGACCGGCCGACCGTCACTTCGCCTCCTTGTCCAACTCCGCCAACACCTTGTCGGTGATCGACAGCGACTCCTTGGCGTACAACAGGGCCGCCAGATCCGCCGGCCCGCTCCCGCCCTTGTCGAACACCATCGCGTATCCTTCGCGCTCCGCCACCCGCTTGACTACGCCCTCCAACTGCGCGTGAAAGTCATTGAGCACCTCGACCTTCTTGTCCTGAATCTCGCGATTCAAATCCGTGGCCTTCTTCTGATACGCGACCAACTTGCGTTGCAGGTCTTCCTGTTTGGTCCGTTTGGCCTCGGGACTCAACACGCTCTCCTGCTTGGCCAGGCTCTCTTCGAGCTCTTTGATCTCCGTCTCCTCCAGATCAATGATTTTCTGCCGACTCTTGACGTACTCCTCGAGCATGCCCTTGGCTTTCTTGCCGGCCTTGGATTGATCAAACACCTTCTGGGTGTCGAGGAACGCCACCTTGAAGGTATCGGCCTGCGCCCACGCCGGGACCGCCGCGCTCCATGCCGCCAACACCAGCCCCACGATCCACGCGCCCGGCGCGCGGAGATGCCGTCCATTCATCACGAACCTCCTCCTTGGAATACGCCTCAGTACACCGACCCGATCGTAAATTCCGGGAACGCCCCGGTCTTCTCGCCGGGCAAGGAATCGAGATTATACCCCCATTCCAAGCGAATCGGCCCGATCGGGAGCAACATCCGAATGCCGAACCCCACACTGTAGCGCAGATCCTTGATCCGCAGCGACTCGCCGCTGGTCATGGGCACGCCGCCCGGGCCGACCAGCACATTGCCGTTGGCATCGTACCGCCCCTGATCGTCGAACGACCGCCCCGCGTCAAAAAAGAGCACGCCCTTCATTTTGGCGTCGGGAATCAACGGGAACACGTACTCCGCGTTGAAGATCAATTCCTTATTCCCGCCAAAGATCTCTCCGGTAAACGGATCCACCCGGCCGGCGGTCCCGTAATCAAACCCTCGGACCGTGTTGATGCCGCCCACCACGAACCGCTCGGAAAACGGGTATTGTTCGCCCGCCAGGTAGCCGAACCGCAAGTGCAGCGAAAAGACGGTGTTCCAAAATGCCGGGAAAAACGCGCTGTGATCCGTGACGATTCGATAGAACTGGTTGTCGCCTTTGAACGGCCCGCCTGCAAACTCAATCGACAACGCGTGTCGCTGGCCTTCACGCGGATCAAACGCAAAGTCGCGGGTATCCCGGGCGATGGATACGCCCACGCTGCTGGTGGTGACCTTCCCGAGCGCGGCTTCATCCACGATCGCGGGCGGCGCATTCGGCTCGAGACTGTCGGGAGGACACGTGGACCCGATCGGGCAGAACAGGGTCAGGTTGAACAGCCGATTGACCTCCCGCGTGTACGACACGCCCGCGGACAGGTATTCCCCGAACCATTTGTTCAAGCCCAGCGAAAATCCGGTTCGCATCTCGGTGTAGGTCGTCAGCCGCCGCTCGTTCGAATAGAGATCCACCGTGCCCGCCACGGGTCGATCGAGGAGGTACGGTTCGCGAAAGGTGATGGAATAGTTCGAGGTGTGCGCCGTGCTCTTTTCCATCCGGGCGCGAAGCAACTGGCCGCGGCCGAACAGGTTCCCCTGTTCGACGTTCATCTGGTACACGAACCGGTCAACCGAACTATATCCGCCGCCCACGCTGAACGTGCCGGTGGGCTTTTCCTTGATGCGCACCGTGATGTCCATTTGGTCGTCGCCGATCGGGTTCGGCAGGATCTCCACGTTCTCGAAGAAGTTGAGGTTGTTCACGCGCTGGAAGCTGCGCTTGAGCGCCTTGGTGTTCACCAGCTCTTGTTCAGTCACGCGCAGCTCGCGACGAATCACCCGATCGTACGTTTTCTCGTTGCCCTCGACCGTGATGGTGCGGACCATGACCGGCCGGCCTTCGCGGATTTCGTAGGTCAGATCGATGGATTTCGTCTCGGGGCGCGGCACGAACTGCGGACGAATGTCCACGAACGCGTACCCCCGCTCGCCGTAGCGATCGGTCAGCAACGACATGTCCTCGCGCAGCAGGTTGCGGCGGAAAATATCGCCCTCGCGCAACGACAGCCCCTCGCGGAGTTCCGACGTGCTCAACACCGCGTGACCGGCCATGGTGATGCGCGCCACCGTGTAGCGCTCGCCCTCTTCCACCGGAAACGTGACCCGCACGCCCGTGCCGTCCGGTTCCGGCGCGACCCTCGGCGCGCCGACCTGCACCTGCACGTACCCTTCGTTCAGATAAAAATCGCGCAGCCGTTCCGCGTCCTGTTCCAGGTCGTCGCGTTTGAGTATGCCTTGACTCGTGATCCACGACGTCAAAAAGTAGTAGCGTTTCGTCGACACCACGTCTTGAAGACGTTTTGCCGGGACCTTGCTGTTGCCTTCAAACGTCACCTTGCGGATTTTTGCGCGCGTCCCTTCTTCGATATAAAACGTGACGGACACCGACCCCGGCGACTCCGTCTTGGTCACGGGAATCACGCGCGCCTCGGCGTATCCCTCGCTCCGATAGTACTGCTGGATCTTGGCCGCCGCCGCGTTGACCGCCCGCAAATCCACGGCGGACTGCAGCGTAAGCGAAACCTGCTCCTTGAGCTTGTCCTCTCCGATCTCGTCGTATCCTTCGTACCGAATGTCGGTGAGGGTAGGCCGTTCGCTCACCACGATCACGACATGCACGCCGTCGGGTCCGGGCGCTTGTTCGATCGAGACGTCGTCGAAATAGCCCATCCGGTACACCGCCTTGATCGCGTCGCGGATCGCCGCGGCGTCGGCCGAGCCCCCCACCGCCAGCGTGCTGCGGCTGATAATCGTCGACGCCTCGATCTTGGCGGCGCCGCGCACGGTCAGCGAGAGAATGGGCGGGCCGTCCGACGCGCCGTACGCGGTTCCCATCGCGACCCAGGTCCACACGGACCACGCGACCAGCGTCCGGGCCCGGCCACCCCACCGTCCCGTCAACAAACCGCGGAGCGCCCGGTCGCTCGGCTGGGGCCGAGGGCACTAGGCATGCCCTTCCCCCACCTCGGAATCCGTTTCGTCAACGGCCCCGTACTCCGCGTCGCCCTCTCCGAGCGCGGCCTGTAAGTCGGTGACGGTTTCTCGCAGTTCACCGACCGCCAGAATCAACCGATCCAACTTCTGGACCACGTCCTTGAGGTGCCCCGCCGCGCGCTCCGCATCCAGGCGCAGCGCCCCCAACTCCGCCGCGAGGGCCGCGTCCCGCGGGGGTCCGGCCGCGCGCGAACGTCGCGACGCGGGCGCCGGTTTGGACGAGGGTCCGGCCGCGCGTGCGGACGCGTGACGCGATTTTTTCGGTTTCACGTGAGGCGCTCCGGCATGTTCGCGGGATTGTCTCTCCGCCGCTCGACGCTCCGGCGTTCCGGTCCCCGTCGCGCGGCGCTGCGGCGATCGGGGAACGCCACGACCCGGACCACCAGCCGACGCTCCATCCCGCTGCGTCGGCGGCGCAACCGCCGCTCGACGGGCCGCCGTCGTTCGGCGCTGCGGCGCTCCCCGTGACGCCGGTCGGTCACGCGCCCGGTTCCATCAGGCGGTGGTCGGCAAAACTGAAGTAGCGGTCGGCGCCGATCACGATGTGATCCAGCATCGGGATGCCCAGCAGCCGCCCGCACGCCGCCAGCCGGGAGGTCAGTTCCCGGTCCTCCCGACTCGGCGACTCATCCCCGCTCGGGTGGTTGTGCAGGAAAATGACGGCGGCCGCCGACGCGCGCACGGCGGGCGCGAACGCTTCCCGCGGATGCACCAAGCTCGCCGTGAGGCTGCCCTCCGAAATCGTTCGCTCCAAGACGATCCGGTGTTTGCCGTCCAGGTACAGGCCGACAAACCGTTCCTGTTTGAGCCCCTTCAACAAGGGACCGAAGTGCTCGAACACCACGGCGCTGGATTCGATCGGCGCGCCCACTCGCAGGGGAGTCGACGCCACGCGACGCCCCAGCTCTTGGGCCGCCTTGAGTTGCGCCGCTTTGGCCGGCCCGACCCCGTCGATTCGGCACAACTCCACGGTACTGGCTTGCGCCACGCCGCGCAGGTCACCGAACTCCGAGAGGATCCGCGCAGCCAGTTCCACGGCGCTTTGCCGTTTGCGCCCGGTGCGAAGCACGATCGCGACGAGTTGCGCGTCGCTCAGCCCGTCCGCGCCCCGCTCCAGCAACCGCTCCCGCGGACGCTCGTCGCTGGGCCATTGACTGATCGGATACGATCTTGCCGAGACCGGCCCGCCGGCTGATGGTGATTTTCTTTCAAGCGACATTTTTTGACACCGAACGTCAAATATCTGACATATTTAAATGAGGTAACGGCTTCTTATACCTGAAAAGCACAGTTTCGCGCCATCTCCGCGGAGCCGTTCGTTGGCACAAGGCTTGCTCTCCCTACCACCCCGTGCGTGCAATCCATCCAAATCTCATGGGTAACCCACTCAGGGAGGAGCGAACCATGACGTGTCCAAAGTGCAGCGGGATGATGTACAGCGAGCGGCTGTCCGATTACTTCCTCACCTTTTACGCGTGGAAATGCGTCAATTGCGGATCGATCGTCGATCACACGATCCTCGAGAATAAGAGCAAGGACGCTCCGTACGCCGCCTCCCGATAATTCCATCTACTGCGTGTTCCGCTCGGCCCGCCCACACGGGTCGAGCGGAAACGCAAACTCCAACCGCTGGGGCTCGTCGAGCAGTTCGATCCCCTGAATCGTCAACACCGACGGCGCGCAGTTCGGGCCGGGCGGAGGACGGAAGAACAACACCCCTTCCAACTGGCCGCCGGGATCGACACGGCCCGCCGGCATGCGCGCCGCGCGAATCTGTTCGATTTCCCGTTTCACCACCGCCGGCGCCTTGGCGATGAGTTCGACCGCGCCCTCGTCCATGCCGCCGCGTCGATAGAGTCGAACGAGTTCCTCGTCGCTCAGCACGCCGGTCACCGGCCCGCCGGCCGGACCAAGCGTCGACGGCGTCAGATCTGCGACGAGCGGATGGGGCGAGCGATTTTCCACCCGCACGCGGAACGCGGAGAAGTACGCGGTGAAATCCACGCCGTACCGCCGCCGGTCCTCGCTGCCGAGTTGCGTGTCGATGGGTTGGATCTGGACCACCACGTCGTGGGCTCCGGCTGAGGAATTGACGGGAACCGGTTCGAATACCGGTGGACGGGTCGCGCAGGCGGCCAAGGCGACCACCATCGGGAGGATCGCCCAGAGGCGGCCGGTCAGGAACCGGCCACTCCCGCGGGCGGAGTCGCGTGGCCTCCTCATGTGTCGGCGTAGCGTGGTCAAGGACGCGCGGGATGATACCGGAGACCGACCGGCGGTGTCAAAACTGCGCCGAACCGGCCCCCTCGATCTCCCTCCGAGTCTAAGCAGTCCGCTTGAGCAACTTGCCTTCCGCTCCCGGCCAGATCAGAAGCAACGGGCTGGCCACGAAAATCGACGAGTACGTACCGACCGCCACGCCGAGGAGCAGCGCGAGCGAAAAATCGTGCAGCACCTCCCCGCCGAAGAGAAACAGGGCGAGCGCCGCCAGGAACGTCGTCATCGACACCACGATCGTGCGGGACAACACCTGGTTGACGGCTTGATTGATGACGTGGGGCAACGCGTCGCGCCGACGGGTCCTGAGTGTTTCCCGAATGCGGTCGAACACCACCACCGTATCCGTCAAGGAGTAGCCCGCGATCGTGAGCAGGGCGGTCACGATCAAGAGGTTGATCTCCTTGTCGAGCAACCACATGACGCCCAGCACCGCCAACACGTCGTGGAACGTGGCCACCGCGGCGGCCACCCCGAAGCGAAATTCGAACCGGAGCGCGATATACACGATGATCCCGATCATCGCGATGGTGATCGCTTTGACCGCGTCCTGCTGCAATTTTGCGCCGACGGTCGGCCCGATTTCGGTCGTGCTGTCCACCACGAACGGATTGGACTCGAACCCCGCCTTGAACGCCGCGACCAACCGGTCCGCGGTTCGTTCCTGAATCGTGGTCTGTTTTTTCACCCGAATGAGCAGCTTGTTTCCGGTGGTAAACTGCTGCAGCTCCGCGTCCGGGAATCCCTCGCGCTCCAGCAAGGCCCGCGCCGCATCCAACTGAACCGGCTGCTCAAACTGCAGTTGCACCGCGGTGCCGCCGGCAAAGTCGATCCCCGTGTTGGCGTGCCCGCGCGCGACCTGAATGACGGTGATCACCCCGAGCAGCGACAGGACGCCCGACAGCACGTAGGCATAGTACCGTTTGCCGATAAAGTCGATGTTGGTCTTGCCGAGTAGTTCGAACATAAGACTCCTCAGATGCTCAGCCGAGCCACCTTGGCCCGGGAGTTGATCAAATCGAACACGACTTTGGTGCCGACCAGCGCGGTAAAGAGGTTGATCGTGACGCCGAGGCTCAGCGTGACCGCAAACCCCTTGATCGGTCCGGTGCCGAAGAGGAACAGCACCAACGCCGTGATCAGCGTGGTGACGTGCGAGTCGACCACGGTCAGAAACGCTTTTTCATACCCGGCGTCAACGGCCAGCCGCACGGGCTTGCCTTGACGGAGTTCTTCTCGGATGCGCTCGAAGATCAGCACGTTGGAGTCCACGGCCATGCCGATCGTGAGGATGATGCCCGCGATGCCGGGCAGCGTCAGCGTGGCGTTCAGGGCGGCCAACGCGCCGACCAGCAACGTCACGTTGAGCACCAGGGCGAAGTCGGCGATGACGCCGGAGAGTCGGTAGTAGATCGCCATGAACGCGACCACCAGCAACGTGCCGATCCACGCCGCGCGGATACCGGCGTCGATCGAATCTTGGCCCAGCGACGGCCCGACGGTCACGTTCTGAATCACGTGGACCGGCGCGGGCAGCGCGCCCGCGCGCAGCACGATGGCCAGGTCGTTGGCCTCGTCCATCGTAAAGGTGCCGGATATTTGAGCGCGCCCGCCCGCGATGCGCTCCTGGATCACCGGGGCCGAGTAGACGGACCGATCGAGGACGATCGCCAGGCGCTTCTTCACGTTCTCGGCGGTCAGGCGCTCAAACTGCGCGGACCCCGCGCCGTCGAACGTCACCGACACTTGGGGGTCGTTGAACTCCCCGATCGTCACGAGCGCGTCCCGCAACGAATCGCCGGTCATCGCCGCCCGTTGTTTGACCAGGTACGGTCGCTTGCTGACCGGGCCCTTCGCTTCCTCGACCCGCTCGAACAGGATCTCGTCGCCGGGGGGAATCTTGCTCTGCCACTCGGCCAGCCACGCCTCTTCCTGTCCGGCCGGAACCGACTCGGGCAATTCATGGGCGACGGGGTTCTCTTCATCCAGGAGTTTGAACTCCAGGAGCGCGGTTTTCCCGATCACGCTCAACGCCCGCTGCGGATCCTTTTCCCCCGCCAACTGGATCAGGATCTGGCGCTCCCCTTGGAGCTGAATCAACGGCTCGGTCACGCCGAACTGGTCGACGCGGTTGCGAATGGTTTCGATCGACTGCGAGACCGCGGCTTTTTGCACGCGCTCGGATTCCCCGCTGCGCAAATTGAGCGTCAGCTTCAGATCGGCCAGGTCTCCGACGCTCAACGTGCCGAAGCCTTCGTCCACGAGTTTGGAAATTTTTTCGCGATCCGCCGCGTCGGTCATGGTCACCACGACCGAGCGCCCCTCGCGCGCCGCGGTCGCGTTGATCGACTGCGCTTTGAGGCGATCGCCCAAGTCGAGCACGATCCGGTCGAGATAGTTATCGACCGCCCGTTCGACGTCGACCTCCATCACCAAGTGCATCCCGCCTTGGAGGTCGAGCCCCAACGTGATCCCTTTGTGCGGCATGATGCGCTGCCACCACCCGGGCAACGATGTGAACCACGGCGTCGACGGCAAGAAAAAGACGATCGACAACGCCACCGTCGCTCCAATCAACAACAACCGTCCCTTGACGCCCCGTTTCATTTCGTGTCCTCATCATCGCCGGCGCGCAACTCCGCCACCGCGTCGCGTCGCAATTTCATGGTGACGCCTTTGGCGACCTCCAGCGTCACCGAGTCCTTGGACAGACTCTTGACCGTCCCGTAGATGCCGCCCGTGGTCACGACCTTGTCGTCCTTCTTGAGCGCTTCGAGCATGGTGCGCGTTTTTTTCTGCCGACGCTGCTGGGGCAGAATGAGCAGAAAATAGAACAACACGATGATCAGCAGAAACGGAATAAACCCGGACAACGGCCCCATCGGACCGGCCGGGGCCGAGGCGTCCTGAGCGTCGGCTGGCGACGCCACGGGGAGCCACGCCACGAGTCCCGCGCCGCCGAACGCCGTGTCCCGCAAGAATGATCCTCTTCGACTCACGCAGACGTCTCCTCTCCTTGAACGACCGTGTCGGTTCGGCGCCATGCCGCGGCATCGGCCTCCGCCTTCCACGCGCCGAAGCGACCGTCCTCGATCGCCCGCCGCATTTCGGCCATGAGCCCCAGATAAAACGACAGATTGTGGATCGTGTGCAGTCGAACGGCCAAGGGGTCGTTCGATTGAAACAAATGTCGCAGGTACGCCCGCGAAAACCGCCGGCAGGTCGAGCATCCGCACGCCGGATCGAGCGGACGGTCATCCGTCGCGTAGCGCGCGTGTTTGATCGACACGCGCCCCTCGCTGGTGAAGAGCCAGCCGGTGCGGGCGTGTCGCGTGGGCATGACGCAGTCGAACAAATCCAGGCCGCGGGCGACCCCGTCGACCAGGTCCGCGGGCGTGCCGACACCCATCAAGTAGCGCGGTTTGTCGGCGGGCAGGCGCGGGGCCACGTGGTCGATCACGCGCAGCATCTCGGCCTTGGGTTCTCCGACCGAAAGCCCGCCGATCGCGTACCCGTCGAATCCGATCGCCGCGGTCTCCTCGACCGCGCGATCCCGCAGCGCGAGCGAAAACCCGCCCTGCACGATGCCGAACAGCAGCGACGGTCGGCGCCGGCGCACCTCGCCGCACCGTCGCGCCCACGCCACGGTGCGGCGCAACGCCTCGGCGGCCTCCGCGTCGGACGCGGGATACGCGAGACATTCGTCGAACGCCATCACGATATCGGCCCCCAACGCGTCCTGCACCTCGATCGCGCCCTCCGGGGTCAAATGGCGCAGCGCGCCGTCCAGGTGCGACCGAAACGACACACCCTCGTCCGACACTCGCCGCAACGCCGCCAGGCTGTAGATCTGAAAGCCGCCGCTGTCGGTCAAAATCGGGCGGGACCACCCCATGAAGCCGTGCAGCCCGCCCAACGCCTCGATCAGGCGATGGCCCGGGCGCAGCCACAGATGATACGCGTTCGACAAGATGATCTGGGCGCCGACCGCGACCAGATCGTCGGGATCCATCCCCTTGACCGCGGCCGACGTGCCGACCGGCATAAACGCGGGGGTCTCGACCACGCCGTGCGCGGTCCGCAGCCGACCCCGTCGCGCGCCCGTGCCCGCGTCCACGGCGCGGATCGTGAAGACCGGATCCGGCGGCGCGGCGCGCGTCAGTTCGGGCACGGCGATATCGGACACGGCGTGCACAACCTGCGCGCCCATCACATGCGGTCCGGAGCGGTGACGCCGAAGATGGTCAAACCGTTGCGGATCACCACGCCGACGGCCGCCGCCAACGCCACCCGCGCGAGCGATTGGGGCCGATCGTCGCCGATGATCCGATGTTTGTAGTAATACCCGTGGAATTGTCCGGCCAGGTCCTGGAGGAAATACGCGAGCCGATGCGGCTCGTACGCGGCCGCGGCATCGGCGACCATGTCGGGATACGCGGCCAGCGCCTTGAGCAGCCCCAATTCTTCGGGCAACTCCAACCGCGCGAGTTCGGCGTCGCCCGCTGCGCGCCACGACAGTGCCTGGTCCTCGGCCGTACGCAGGATGCTCGCCACTCGGGCGTGCGCGTACTGGATGTAGTACACCGGGTTTTCCGACGATTGCTCTTTGGCCAGTTCCAAGTCGAACTCCATCGGACTGTCGAGCCGGCGCATCTGAAACGTCAGCAACGCGGCGTCGCGGCCGACCTCGTCGATCACGTCGCGAAGGGTCACGAACGTGCCCGCCCGCTTGGACATCGGGACGGGTTTGCCTTTTCTGACCACGGTCACCAGTTGGCCGATCTCCACCCGGAGGCGTTCGTCCGGATGCCCCAGCGCGCGAAACAATGCGCGAATCCGCGCGATGTAGCCGTGGTGATCCGCGCCCCAAAGGTCGATCAACACGTCGAACCCGCCGGACACCTTTTGCAGGTGGTACGCCAGATCCGACGCCAGGTACGTCCACTCGCCGTCCTGTTTGCGTACCACGCGATCTTTTTCATCACCCAACGCCGAGGATTGAAACCACAGCGCGCCGTCGGCCTCGTACATGTACCCCAACGCCCGCAGCCGGTCGATCACGGCCTCCACCGCGCCCGAGGCGAACAAGGCGCGTTCGCTGGTCCACGCGTCGAACGACACGCCGAACGCGTCCAGGTCCACGCGGATCTCGTTCAACAGTCGTTGGTACGCCATCGCGGTCACGGCCGCCAGCGCCTCGTCACGCGGAGCGTCCAGATAACGCGGACCGGTTTCGCCCACGATCGCCCGGGCGATTTCCTCGATATACGCCCCTTGGTACCCATCGTCGGGCACGGGGGTGTCGCGCCCCACCAACGTGCAATACCGCGCCCAGACGGACTCCCCCAACAGCCGCATCTGCCGGCCCGCGTCGTTGATGTAGTACTCGCGCGATACCCGATCCCCCGCGGCCGCCAACAAGTTGGCCAACGCCAGCCCCACGGCCGCAAGCCGCCCGTGCCCGACGTGCAACGGTCCGGTCGGATTCGCGCTGACGAACTCCACCTGCACCGAACGCCCGGACGGCTCACCGCGCCCGTATTCGGCGCCGGCCGCGAGTGCCTGGAGCACCACGGAACGCCAGGCCTCGTGACGGACGGTCAGATTCACGTAGCCCGGTCCGGCAATGTCCACGGACGCCACCACATCCGTCGTGTCGATATGCCGCTTCACGATTTCCGCGATCTGGTGGGGCGGTCGCCGCTCAAGCGGAGCCAGGGTCAGCGCCACGGTCGTCGCGTAATCACCCTGCCCTGCGCGTTTCGGCAGCTCGACCGAGACCGCGGTCGGAGCGCTCCGCAAATCCCCATCGGACCGGGCGCGTCGGAGGGCTTGGTCCAGAATCTCCGTGACCCGTTTTTTGATTGAAATGGCCACTGTCTCGGGCATAAACGTAGCCCCCTAGTATAGGGATCGGGGATCAAAAGTCAATGAATTCCCTCGACTGTACGGTCAGTTACACGCGATTCGGTTGACGCGGCCGGTATCCTCGCCGCATCCACGCCGCCGTCGCGCGTGCCGCAGCGGGTCAGACGACTGGGGACTGCGTGGCCGTGATCTGGTGCGGGGGGCTTACGGAGAGAGCAAGCTCGTCGGCGCGGCGCGAGAGTCGTCGGCCTCAAGGGATTCGGGAAACCCGCCCGGCGACTCTCCTTGCAGCACTTGAATCCACCCGTCGAACAGGGTCACGAACAGGTGTTCGACTTCCGCCAACGCGTCGGAATCCGGGCCGAGACGCGCCGTGCTCAACCGATGGCTCATATAACGATACAGCGAGAGAAGGTCGATGACGGAATCCCGATCGTCTCGGGCCGCCAACGCGCTCGACAGCTCCGACAGAATCCCGAGGACGACCTGCGCGTCGCGCCGGGCGGTCCGCGGAGCGGCTTGCGCCCGCCGCACCAGCGTCAACGCCTCCGAGTAGAGCAGGAGCACCATCCGGTCGGACGGCCCGACCGCGGCGTCGGTGGGGCGAGCCGGCTCCCACCACGCCGGAAGCACGGCCCCCAAGGACGGAGAGAGTCCGTTCACGCCGCCAGTTCCAACAGACGTTTCGGCGACACGAGATCTTCCAGGCGCGTGTTCACCCTGTACCGGACATCGGACTGCACGAGTTGACGACCTTGCCTGGTCACCGCATTCACGATGATCGGCGCCGCGAGGTTGAGCGTCACCGCCTCCAGGGTCGGACGGGAAATCGTCGCCAACACCACCACGCGGCGGGATGCGGGGTCCACGAGACCCAGGTCGGCCAACTCGGTCTCCACGCCCGCCAGGTCGTACTCCGGTACCACCTGCAGAGGATCCACCACCACGAACGCGGTCTCGGCCGCATCGAGCGACTGCCACCACCGAAAGATCCCGGTCTGCCCCTGCTCGACCGGAACAAACCGCGTCAGCGCCGGACAGCCGATCAACCCCTGCGGCAACTCGATTACGGTCTCCGCGTCCACGCGAATCAACCCGAAGCGTTTCGTCTGGATTTTCACGGTTTCTTCTCCTCCTCCCCGCCTCGGGAGCGCCACTCTCGCCAGAGTGTCGACAACACGCCTGAATGTTCGGGGACCTGCGCCGCGCGACGGTTCTCGTCCTGGATCCGCTGATAGATCTCTTCCCGGTACACCCCGGTGCTTCGCGGCGCTTCGATCCCGAGTTTGACTTGATGGCCTTTGATCTCCAACACGCGCACCCGGACGTTGTCGCCGATCATGATGCCTTCTTCCACCCGCCTCGTTAAGACCAACACGATCGCCCCTCCTTGGCCCTCAACACGCCGTCAGACGTCTCCGCTACCCCTACGGTTGCACACCTGGCACGTCCCGCATTCCCCTGATGGCTCGTTTAAATGGTTCGATCAGCGCCGGATCGAATGCGCGCCCAGCCTCCCGCTCGATTTCAGCGATCGCCTGATCTGATGTGACCGCCTCACGGTACGGACGGCGAGAGCGAAGCGCCTCATACGTGTCTGCCAGACGAAGAAGCTGAGACGGCGGCGGAATCGCCACGCCCGACAGGCCGTCGGGGTACCCCGATCCGTCGAAGTTCTCGTGGTGTGACCGGAGAATCTGCGCAACGGTCTCCATGCCCGGCACTCCGGACAACAACTGCCCGGGAACCACGGCGTGTTGCTGAACCGCGCTTGTCTCTTCGGAATTCAGCCCACCGTTCTTAAGCAAAATTCTGGTGTCAACAGCCAGATTTCCCACGTCGTGTAACCGCGCCGCCAGGTCGAGCGGCGTCAGCCGATCTTCGCCCCATCCAAGCTGCTCGCCGGTCGCTCGACAGACCGCCTGCACCCGATCAGAATGTCGAATTTCTCTGGAACTGTTCAGTTGAGGAAGCAACATGAGCCTCTCGATCGTGGCAAGGAAGACTTCCCGCTGGCGAGCCTGCTCCACGGCCAACGATTTCGCCAGCATACGCAATTCCTCATTCTGCCGGCTCAGCGTCTCCTGGAGCTCGCGATTGGTGGCCGCAAGCTGGTACAGCTCGAACCCGGATTTGATTTCCAGGCGTAGCTGTTCATCATTCCAGGGCTTGGTCAGATACTTGTGGATGCCCCCGTCGTTCACCGCGGACAAAATGGCATGCGTCTCCGCGTACCCGCTCAGGATGATCCTGATCACGTGGGGCGCCACTTCACGGGCACGTCGCAACAGTTGGACTCCATCCATCTCAGGCATTCGGTAATCCGAGATGATCACGCCGAACGGCTCCTCTTGGAGCACGGCCAACCCCCGACTCGGAGCCTCCGCGGTAATCACCTCGTAACCATCCCGACGGAGCAGGCGCTTCAGGGCATTCAGCACAAAGGGCTCGTCATCAACGATCAAGAGTCGGTTGAGCTCGGGCATGATCGCCTTACGCCGCCTCCTCGTCCGGATCATCCAGCATAATCGCGCCGTCGGCGTCCCGTTCGACCGTCGTAATGCCCGGATACTGCTTGGACAGCGACCGCAAGGCGTCCTCCTGTTCCTGCAGGCGAGCAATGAGACTTCGCTTTTCCGAAAGGAGCTTGGCCTGCTCCAACGCCAACCGAACGGACAGACACAACTCTTCGTTATCCCACGGCTTCAGGACAAACCGATACACGCTCCCCTCGTTGATCGCCGTGATGACGGCGTTCAAATCAGCCTTTCCCGTAATAATCATCCGTACGATGTGGGGGTACTGTTGTTTGAGTTTCCTGAGCAGATCCAGCCCCGTCCCGTCGGGCATGGAGTAGTCGGTGATGACGAGATCAATCTGGGCTGATCCCATCGTCTTGATCGCTTCCTGAACCCCCCCGGCCTCTAGCACGCGATACTGTTCTCGCGCGAACAGCCGATGTAGGGATCGGCGCACGGACGGTTCATCATCCACTACCAAGATCACTGGCGCATCACTCATAACCACCTCGATCTCGGCCGCCGGTCGTCATGCGGCAGCCCGCACCACCCGCTCGACCGGGAAAGATAGATGGAACGTCGTGCCCTCGCCGACACGACTCACGACGCGAACCGTCCCGCCATGACGCTCCACAATGCCATACACGATGCTCAACCCGAGCCCGGTGCCTTGTCCAACCGGTTTGGTCGTAAAAAATGGATCGAAAACCTTGGAGAGCTGCTCTTCCGGAATTCCCGCACCCGTGTCTCGAACGTCGATATAGACATTCTCCCCCTCCGCCCAGGTCTTGACCCAGATGTCTCCCCGTTCCGGAATCGCCTGCGCCGCGTTCACCAACAAGTTCATAAAAACTTGGTTCAATTGATGCGGATAGCAGAGCACTTTGGGCAGATCGCCATAGTCGCGGTGAAGCGTTGTTTTATATTTTAATTCGTTCCACACGATATTGATGGTACTCTCCAGGCCTTCGTTAAGATCCGCCCACGCCGGATCGTCTTGGTCCGCATGCGAGAATTCCCGGAGGGCCGACACGATTTTCTTGACCCGATTCAGCCCTTCGATCGACTCCACCACCGACTGTTTCGCATCCTCGACCGTCTGCATGAGTTGCGCCTGCTCACCCCATCGAACAAGCTCCTGAACTTGGACGACCACGGACTCCCGTGGCTCGCCGCGCAACAACTCCGCAGTCAACGCGCTCGCCCGTTCCACGTAACGCGTCAGGTCGCTCAGATAGGTCTGCAACATTTGAAGGTTACTGTTGACGAACCCCACAGGATTATTGATCTCGTGCGCGACGCCAGCCGCAAGCTGCCCCAGGGACGCCATTTTTTCCTGTCGGATCAACTGATCATCTTTACGCGTCACCTCCGAGAGCGCCTTCTCACGCTCGCGAAGCGCGTGTTCGATCTCCACCGTGCGCTGCCGGACCCGGTCTTCCAGTGTGGCCTTCGCCTGCTGAAGATCGCTCACCAACCGTAGCGTCTCTCGGACATCGCGCGCCACAATAACGATGCCGTTCAGCTGGCCGCCTCCGTCCTTGACCACCGACAGATTCGTCTGAACCGGAATGCCTTCTCCCTCTCGGCTCCGCAGCATCCCGCTCTTGCCCCAGAGAGCCCCGACCTTCGTGAGCTGCGCAAGCTCATCCTGCCCGAGCAGCACATTGCCCCCATCCGTTCCCCGCAACACGGTCTCAATCGGACGCCCACTTAACTCATCGGCCTGATAGCCAAGCGCGGTCTGAATTGCCGGATTGACCTTCGTCACTTGCAACTGCGGGTTCGTCACAATCACAAAATCCGCAATCGCCGCGATAATTTGCGACGAATACATGGTCGCGTCACCCAGCCGCCGTTCGGATTCATCAAGCAGACGCGCCTTGGTCTCGAGTTCCGCCATGTTCTCCTGCATTCGGTGGATCAGTTGCGAGACCGATTGTTCGACCCCCCCCACATCTGGGGCGCCGTCTTGGGCGTTCACCCGTCTGAGGTCTTGCAGCAAAGAGACCACGCGGGTCACCATTTCCCACACCACGTAAAAACCGAGGACCGAAGCCACCGACGTGCTGATCAACACAAAGGGAAACGAGACATCCTGGCCGCGGACATGGGTGTACACCATCACCAGTAATGGGATAAAAACCATCAACCCAAATGAGATGATCAACCGTCGAACGAAGCCCAGTGTCGCGATGGACGCAGTACCACGCGGCCCAGTAGGGCCGCTGGCCTTCACGTTCGACGTCACCGCCTTCTCCGTATCGCGAGTCATGGCGTCTGGTATCAATCCGGTCACGACGCTTTTTTCAGTGCGGGCCGCGCGGACACCCACGGCGCGGGCGGTCTCGGTCGCACGCGATCCACATCGCCCGCGCCATGACCGCGCTCGGCCACGAGAAGGTCTTGCGTAGCGGCCCGAACCGCAGCCTGTTTGTCGCACACTCGGTGTCTGGCGTTGACCACGAGGCGGCTCTGGATCGAGATCTCTTGCGTTAAGTGATGAAACAGCGTGTAATACAATGCGGCTTCGATCGTGGTGACGCCCTGCTCGCTCAACGTTTCAAAGTCCCGCATGGAATGCCGGCGGATTTCCTCCAGCGCGGTGAGCCGACTCTCCTCTTCCATGAGATCCGCATGGAGGCGCTTGAGGTCGTCGCTCAAACCCTGCTCAACCATGCGCGCGAATTCGATCGCCTCGGAATCCTCGACGCGCCCGACCGATTGTGCATGCCGTGGAGATGCCATACGCGATGAGTGTAACAAAAGCGTCCAACCTGACAAGTGAGGCGGACAGACGCGGCGCGTAGACCGCGCGGACGGGAGGGGCCGGACCGCCGTCGGCATCGCGAGACGGTCACGACGACGTGAAATCGTTCAGTGGTGCGGTATCGCGCGGGAGGCTTTTTTCATCTTTTCCACCAGCGTCGTGCGGTTGAGCCGGAGCAGTTGCGCCGCCCGATTCTTCACGCCGCCAGCCGCCTTGAGCGCCCGCTGAATGAGATCCTCCTCAAACGCATCCACCAGGCGGTTCAGATCCACGCCGTCCGGCGGGAACACGACCATCGGCATGGTCGGCGAATCGCCTCGGACCACCTTCTCGGGCAGATCCTCCATGATGATCGTTCCCTGCCCCTTGAGGATCACCAACCGCTCGACGAGGTTCTCCAACTCCCGGACGTTGCCGGGCCACGGATAATTGACCAAGCGACGCATCGCCTCCGGCGCAATCCCCGTGACGGCCTTGCGTTTGCGCGCGTTGCACGTTTCGAGGAAATGGTCGAACAACAACGGGATATCGTCGCTGCGCTCCCGCAGCGGAGGGATCACGATCGGGATCACGTTCAACCGGTAATAGAGGTCCTCGCGAAACCGGCCCTCGCGCACCGCCTGCTCCAGATCGCGATTCGTCGCGGCCACCACGCGCACGTCGACCTGAATCGTCTTGGTGCCCCCGACGCGTTCGAAACACCGCTCTTGCAGCACGCGCAGCAACTTGACCTGGAGGGTCTGACTCATGTCCCCGATCTCATCCAAAAAGATCGTGCCGCCGTCGGCCGATTCGAACCGGCCGACCCGCGTGGCGTGCGCGCCGGTGAATGCGCCGCGCTCGTGTCCGAACAACTCGCTTTCCAATAAGGCGTCAGGAATGGCCCCGCAGTTGACCGGAACCAACGGCTTCTCGGCGCGCGGGCCGTTGAAATGGATCGTTCGCGCGACCAGTTCCTTGCCCGTGCCGCTTTCGCCGAGGATCAGCACCGTGCTGTCGGTCTCGGCCACGCGTTCGATCAGCGAAAAGACGCGGGACATCGCCTCGCTGTGGCCCAAAAACCGGTCGTAGCGGTACTTCGTCTGGAGTTGCTGCTTGAGGGACGTGTTCTCGTCGATCAGCCGGCGGAATTCCAACGCGCGTTGGAGCGCGGCGACGACTTCGTCCACTAAAAATGGTTTGGTAATGTAGTCGAACAGCCCTTCCCTGAGCGCGCGGACGGCCGAGTCGATCGTCCCGTGTCCCGTGACCACGATTCCGATCAGCTTCGGAAGGATCCCCCGCGCCTGCCGGAACAAGGTGACCCCGTCCATCCCGGGCATTTTCAAGTCGGTAAAGAGGACGTCAAAGGAACTCTCGCGACACGCTTGGAGGGCGTCCACGGACGCGCCGCGTTCGGTCACGTCGTGTCCGTGACGCCGCAGGGCATAGACCAACACCTCCCGCGCGTGGGCATCGTCGTCCACGACCAAAATGCGTTCGGGCATGAACTTTCCTCCGAGGGATCGCCGTTCGGCGCGGGCGGCCGCGCCGCACGGCCGGGGGGT
>JBMOMD010000012.1:115066-138629 GCA_049325295.1 Nitrospirota bacterium | reverse complement strand
CACGTTCCTCCATACTCAACACCAAAGGGGCTTTGGGTCGTCCTGTTCGCATCGCGTCGTCCTCCTCGGGGGAAGGACCACCCACAGCCATGACTTATTCACCGAACTTCAGAGACACCACACTAGTCCCACCTACGCCCCCTCGCTCTTGGCGCACCGGAACCCGATCACCGCGCTCGTCTGATGCGGCGCGGCCGCGAACCGTTTCGCGGCGCGCACGTCGGACGGCGTGTCATTCCACGATCCGCCGCGGTAGACGCGGTGTTTCCCGGATTCGGGTCCGGTCGGGGACTCGAACGGCGCGCCCAAGTAGTATTTGTCTCCGTACCAATCCGCCACCCACTCCGCGACATTGCCCGACATGTCATATAGCCCGTAGGGACTCCGCCCTTTCGGAAAGGATCCCGGCGGCGCGGTGTACGCGAAGCCGTCCTCGTCACCTTGGATGTTCGCGAGTCCGGGGCCGAACGCGTGTCCCCATGGCCACGCCACCGCGCGATCGCCTCGCGCGGCTTTTTCCCACTCGGCCTCGGTCGGCAGCCGTTTCCCCGCCCACGCGCAGTACGCGTTGGCCTGAGTCCAGGACACGGCGACCACCGGCTGCTCGGGCGCCATCAGTTTGGCCGGGTCGTCCTGTAACACCGGAATCACGGGTTTGGGCGCGTTTGTAGCGCGCATGAACGTGTTGTACTGCGCGAACGTGACTTCGTAAAGATCGATCCAGAACGCGCCCGCGAACACGCCGCGCTGCGGCATCTCGTCCTGATCACCCTCGACCGGAGGGCTCCCCATGAGAAACGGCCCGCCCGGTACCAACACCATTTCGGAGCCGTCGTCCTGTTTCACGACACGGAGTTGACCGAAGTCCCATTGTTCGGTCTTGACGGCTTCGGCCGGGGCTGAGCGTGTTTGCGCGGCCTGGCGAAGCACGGCCCGCGACTGGACCATCGCGTACAACATGAACACGATCATGAGCACGAACGCCACGAACGCAGCGACCAGACCGTAAAACAAGGCGTCCCGCTTCATCGGGGTCTTCGTCTGAGATTCCGGATGCTCATCCACGTTGCGCCACCCCCTTGTGTCGGCAAGCCCCCGTCACCTCACCGCCATACCGCGCGGATCGGAGCCGTTCATGGGACTAAAAACAGACATGGCGGGGAAAACCCCGCCATGTCGAAAACCACGTCACTCTCGTTCGCTCGCGGATCAGCCGCTACTTCACCGCCGACCCCTCGACCGACCGCGTTATTTTGCCGCGAACGCGAAGTCGGCTTTCACGGTTCCTTTGGCCGGCACGGTGATATTCGCTTCCTGCTTGCCGAGCTTGGGGTGCCATGCGTACACCTCGTAGGTCCCCGGCGGCACGTCGCTGATCGTAAACGTTCCATCCTCGCCCACGACCGCGTAGTACGGATTTTCGATCGGCGCGAAGAACGCCTGCATGTAGTTGTGCTGATCACACTCGACCATGAAATAGCTCTCTTTCTTGCGGAGAATCACGGGCTTCTTCAAGGTCTGGCCCTTCTCGGGCAACGGCAGATTGAAGATCGTCGTGTTGCTCGCGCCCGCCACTTCATAGCTGTGCGGGTTGTGGAGCACACCGGTCGCGGCCTTGGGGTCCGAGGGATCGGCATCCTGGTTCAGAACCCGGATCTCGGCCTTTTTCATGACCACGCCGACCATCTTGGAGGGACCGCCCTGCACGAGGAACTTGCAGCCTTCGATCGTCACGTCGGTGCCCTTAAAGTCGAACGCCTTGCCCGACTTCACGTCCTCAATGTAGACCACCACGTCTTGCAAGGCGCCATCCTTCACCTTCACCTCTTGAACGGCGCGGTTGCCCTTGCCGTCCGAGTCGGTTTTCTCGCAGAAGCCCGAGTTCGGAAACTTCGCGAACGCCGCGGTCTTCGGCCCAGGCACCGCGCCCTTAAACGTGACCTTCCCGCTCACCGTCCCGCCGTCCGCCACCGCCCCTACGGTGTATTCGGCTTTCGCCGCGGATCCGAACGCCAACGTCGCCCCAACCGCTACCGCAACCAATGACCTGCTGAGTTTCATTTTGCCCCTCCGGTTGTAGATCTGCCTACAGCTCGCTGCCACGTCGCAGCCCGCCCCCGCCAACGCGTCGCGTCTCTGAATCCCTCCGCAACCCATAGACGACGGCGAGGCCGCCCTATTCATGTCCACTCGCCAAGATCGGGAGTCCCACGACCGGAATACGCCGTTACAGGGTGGGATCAACGCACGAATACACGTCGAGTGCTAAAAAGCGGTCGATACTATAAACCCAAATCAGAATCGAAGTCAAGCGTAAAACATCGGGACGAGGGACCGAAAAAAACCGGCGTAACCGATCAGGTTGAAACCTTGGCCAAGGACTCGACGCCGGGACCGCCGACGCGACGACCGGCGGACGCGGGCATGGCTTTCACGATGCGATCGGCGAGCTGCAGCCCGTGGGTGAGACAGTCGCGGATCGAGACGCCATGAAGGTAATTGCCCGCCAGATGCAGCCCGGGAAGCGGCGCCAAGAGGCGGTCGATCGCGGCCACGCGCGCCGCGTGGCCGATCAGGTATTGCGGAATCGCGCGGGGATGACGAACCACTCGAGCGAATTCCGGCGCTCCGGCGAGTCCGACCAGTTCGCGCAAGGCCGCGACCGTTCGCTCGACGAGTTCCTCGTCCGCCCACTTCAACACGTCGTGGTCGCGCATCCCGCCCACGTAATTGGTGAGCAACACCCGTCCCTCGGGCGCGCGATCCGGGTACACGTTCGAACTCCACAACGAGCCCAAAATCGGCAACCCCTCGCGTTTGGGCACCAAGCATCCGGAGCCGTCCGGCAACCGCGAACACGCGTCCCGTCGCACGCCGAGATGCACCAGCCCGACCGGCGCGTACGGAATTTGTTCGAGCTGATCGGCCAACAAGGGTGAGAGGTCGGCGGTCAACTTGGCCGCCACGTCCGCCGGCGTCGCGATCACCAGCCGGTCGGCGCGGAACTCGCGCGGCCGCCCCTCGACTTCCACCCGCGCCAGAAACCGGGGGACGCCGTCCCGGACTTCTTGGCGCACGCCCAGCGCCCGCGCGCCGGTGACCACCCGATCGCCCAACGCGCTCCGCAGGGCGTCGGCCAACCGCCCGACCCCGCCCCGGAACGAGAAGAGTTGGAGCGGGCGACGCGCGCGACCTTGTTTCATCCGCGAGCGCACCATCCCCCACACGACGCTGCCGTAGGTTCGCTCCCACGCCACGAGTTGCGGGAAGCTGCTCGCCATGGACAGGTCATCGGGGTTGCCCGCGAAGATCCCGGCCACGAACGGCTCCACCCCGTAGTCCACCATCTCCGCCCCGAAACGCCGGCGGACGAACGCGGTCACGCTTTCGTCCGACCGGGATCCGTCCGCGGGAATCAACGGCTCGGCGAGCGCGCGCAGCTTGGCCCACGCGCCCCAGAGCGGGGAGCGTGGAAAGTCTCCCCATCGCGACGGGACCGGGACGAGCGTGTGATCCTTGACCAGATACCGTTTGCGGGAAAACGCCTGCTGGAACAGGCGTTCGTCTTGGAGACCCAGTTCGCGGCACAGGCGATCCACCGCGGGGCTGAGATTGAGCAGACTGTTGGGGCCGTTCTCGACCAGATACCCTTCCGGCGTGCGTTCGCTGTGCACGCACCCGCCGACGCGGGGGGCCCGTTCGAGCACCGTGACGCGATACCCGGCTTGCGCAAGGCCGTATGCCGTGGCCAGGCCGGACACGCCGGCGCCGATTACCAACACCTGATGTTCAGATTGCACGGTCTCGATCCTCTTCAGGAGGACCACGTCTCCCCGGCGTCGCCGACGCGTCGAGGAAATCGTGCGCGCCACTCGCCGTGACGGAGAGTGAGGCACGAGGATTAGAAATGAATCCGAAACGAAAGTCAAGAGACGCCGGAACGGAACCCCCGGCTACTTGTTCATCGATTCCAAGAACTCGCGGTTGGTCTTGGTCCCGCGAATCTTATCGAGCAGAAATTCCATGCTCTCGACCGTGCTCAAGGGACTGAGCACCTTGCGGAGGATCCACATCTTGTTCAAATCGTCGCGTTCGACCAACAATTCCTCTTTCCGGGTGCCCGACAAGTTGATGTCGATCGCGGGGAAGATGCGCTTGTCGGCGAGTTTGCGATCGAGATGCAACTCCATGTTCCCGGTGCCCTTGAACTCTTCGAAAATCACGTCGTCCATCCGGCTGCCGGTGTCGATCAAGGCCGTGGCCATGATCGTGAGGCTCCCGCCGTTTTCGATGTTGCGCGCCGCGCCGAAGAACCGCTTGGGCCGCTGCAAGGCGTTGGCATCGAGACCGCCGGACAACACCTTGCCGCTGGGCGGCGCGATCGTGTTGTACGCGCGCGCCAGACGCGTGATGCTGTCGAGCAAGATGACCACGTCGCGACGGTGTTCCACCAGGCGCTTGGCCTTCTCCAGCACCATTTCCGCCACCTGCGCGTGCCGCTGCGGGGGCTCGTCGAACGTGGAGCTCACCACCTCGGCCTTGACCTGCCGCTGCCAGTCGGTGACTTCCTCCGGCCGTTCGTCGATCAGGAGCACGATCAGCGTAATCTCCGGATGGTTCTTCATGATCGCCTTGGCGATGTTCTGCAGCAACACGGTTTTGCCGGTGCGGGGCGACGCCACGATCAATCCGCGTTGCCCTTTGCCGATCGGCGCCACCAACTCCATGACCCGCGTGGAGATATCGTCGCCGCCCGGCGTTTCGAGCCGGACCTTCTCCATCGGATAGAGCGGGGTCAGGTTATCGAACAGGATCTTGTCCCGCGCCACCTCCGGATCCTCGAAGTTGATCTTCTCGACTTTGAGCATCGCGAAGTACCGCTCGCCCTCTTTGGGAGGACGGACTTGGCCCGAGACCACGTCGCCGGTGCGGAGGTTGAACCGACGGATCTGCGACGGCGAGATATAAATGTCGTCGGGACCCGGCAGGTAGTTGTAATCGGGCGAGCGCAGAAAGCCGAACCCGTCCTGGAGCGTCTCGAGGACCCCCTCGCCGTAGATGGTCCCGTTCTTCTCCGCTTGCGCCTGAAGAATCGCGAAGATCAACTCCTGCTTGCGCAGGTTGCTCGCGCCTTCGATCTTGAGATCCTTGGCGACTTCGTTGAGGTCGGCGATCGTCTTCTCTTTTAACTCGCTCAGATTCATGGGGTCTCCTGCGGGCCCAAGGTCACGCCGCGCCGCCTTGAAGGTCGCACGCGCCGCGCGGCGCGTCCACGCTTTCCCTCGTGCGGGGGGGAATGACGTTGATTCGTGTGATAGTGATTAATTCGCCCTACTGCGAAATCCGTCGGTCTTCAACGCGCCTTTGGGGATTGATTTCGGATGTCCGTGCCACCGCGAATTGATTATGGGGATCAGCGCCTGGAAGAAACACAAACTGCCGTCAGTATACGAAGCCTCGTGACGGATGTCAATGCGTCAAGCTCCCATGCCCGCCCTCGGCGTCGGCCACCGACGCGACGCCGAGGCGACCGGTGCCGCTCACGCGATATCGCGAGCCTTGACGGTCTTGCGGCCGTCGGCGCGCGCGCGCTCGATCGCGTCGAGGCACATCTTTTCGACGCGCTGACTCAGCGCATCAAGGGTTTCCGCCGACGTATTGAAGTCGGCCTTCTCCCGGACCAACCGTTTGATCTTCGACGACACCACCAACATTTCCGACATACGCACCTCCTCCTCGGCTCAATTGTCCGTCGCACTACACAAAAAGCGTAATATCGCTGCTCGACGCGAATTCCAAAAACGTGGCCGCGCCGACCGGCTCCTGCAATCCGTCGATCAACTCCTCGCGTTTGATATCCATCATGTCCATCGTCATCTGGCACGGCCACAGCTTCACGCCGCACTCCTTGGCCAGATCCATCAATTCCGGAATCGACGCGATATGCTTCTGCTTGATGGTCTGCTTCATCATCAGCGTGGCGAGTCCCGTCATGCCCGGCAGCGCGCCCAACAGGTTGGGCATCGGCATCGGCATGGCCGGATTCGCCACCGGGACGAACTTCAGGTTCTCCAGACCGCGTTTCTTGACGATCTGCAAGCCGAAAAACGTGAAGAAAATCCCGGCCTCCATATCGAGCGCGGCGGCGGTGGTCGCCAAGATCAAGGGCGGATAGGCGGCGTCCAACGTGCCCTTGGACGAGACGATGGCGATCCGCTTCGGTCGCGACTTGCGTGCTTCGGTCTCGAGCACCGCCTTGACCTGCTCGCGCACCAATTCTTCCAACCGGTGTTCGGCCAACTCTTTGACTTTCGCGGCCACGAGTTGATCGATCTCTTGCGACGTCAGTCCCATGATGCACCTCTTCACGGCGCGTCAACGCGCGCGCCGCCTCGGGTTACTTGGCTTTGCGGACGAAAAACGTGTACACGCCGGGCTCTTCTCGGGTCTCAAGCAGCTCGTGCCCCGTGCTCTTGGACCACGCCACCATATCGGACTTGGAACCCGGATCGGTCGCGATCATTTGCAGCACCTGCCCGACGTACAATTGCTCGATCGCCTTTTTGGTCTTGATCACCGGCAAGGGACAATTCAACCCTTTACAATCGAGCACCTGCGTCACCGTATACGCCGTGGTCATCGTCCTACCTCTTCTCTTGGCTTGTCATGTTCGGCCGACCGGTCGACGCCGCGAAGCCGGGCCTCACCACACGGTGACGGTCGCGGCGTTCACGACCATCCCCGCGATCTCGTCGTACCCCACGCGCCGGTGGGGGGTCTCGATCCCGCGTGCCGCGACGTCTTCATCGTTGACCCACACCGTGGTCCCCGCCGGCGGTTCCGCGAACACGCCGTCCTGCACCAACAACACGTCCACCCCCGACTCGCGGCCCTGCGCCGCGATCACGGCCCACGCCATCTCGTCGGCGCGCCGCCGCACGATGTGGAGCGCGCGGCCGCCGGTCACCACGGGATCACCACGTCAGACGTCGTGAGGAGCTTCACGAGGTCTCCGCGCCCCATCGGTTGCACGCGCCCGCGGATCGCCCCGTGATAGCGGGACGCCAACGCCTCGCGCTCGACCACCTCGCCGATATGGCACGCGTCCAACAAGTCGAGGGAATCGGCCAAGCCGGGGCGCTGAATGCGGTCGCCGTTCAACGCCAATGCCGCGGACGCGCCCTCTCCCGTGTAGGCCACGGTGACGCGATGGTTGGACAACGTCATGCCCAGCGCCATGCGCAGGGCTTCGTGCACCCGTCCCGTGGTCAGCGGGTTGCTTCGAACGGCGACCACGACGTTTTTCACCGTCGACTAATAGCCAAACGTGAGAAACCGGTCGGCGCGGTCAACGATTCGGGACAACTCGTACTGGCTGGCAATCTCGATCCCCGGAAACAGGTCAGTCTCGGAGAGGCCCCTGGCTTCGGCGGTCACCCCGCACACCGCCACCTTGGCCCCCAAACTCATCACGGTCGGAAACGCGGTGTAGGGACGTTTCGGCGACGAAAACGCCTGCGCGTGGTAGACGCCCTCCCCCATCAAGAACAATTCGACCTCGTGCCCCTGTTTCAACCAGGACTCGGCGAGCTTCCCGACGAGATATCCGTCCTCGTGATCGGCGCCACTCGTCAGCAACAGGCCGATTTTCATGGCAAATTGTATGATGGCCCGAAAACGTTTGTCAACAGAATCCCGCCGCGCAATGAAGGGAATCCTGTGATACAATGCGCCCGCGCACGAGGCGCGACCCACGATCGGAGGGATTCGCATGGCCGCTCACCAGACGTTTCAAGAACACCTCTTACGCGTGATGGACCGGAAGGACCACTGGGCGTGGAAATCCTTCTCCGGAGGACTCGTCACGATTCCCCAACTCAAGATCCACTTTCAACAGGAGTACGAGGTCTACGTCCGCGACTTCCCGGTGTTCCTGGCCCGCGTCCACGGCAAGAACCCTCCGATGCCGGTCCGGCGCGCGCTGGCGGAAAATCTTTACGAAGAAGAGACCGGGGGGCTGACGCGGGGGCGGGCCCACCCGGAAATGTTCCTCTATCTCATGGAAGGGCTGAAATTCACCGCGCGCGACTTCGACGGGATCGAGTTGCTTCCCGAGAGCGCGGCCTATCGGCGATGGCTCGACCAGGTCACCACGACCGGGTCGTGGATCGAGGGCGCCGCCGTGGCCACGATCTGGGTCGAGGGCAGCGTACACGAGCGCGCGGTGTTCGACGACGCGGGCCGCGAGGAACCCGACATCGAACGCAAAATCGCGGAACACCCTCTGGTCAAATACCACGGCGTCCCCCCGCGCCACCTGGAGCTGGCGCGCGCGCACGGCGCGATCGAAGGGCTGCACCGGAGGGACGCCTGGAAAATCGTCTTGGACCACGCGACCAGCCCCGAAACGCAGCAACGCGTGCTGCACGCCATGGAGCGGTCGTTGGAGTTGTGGGTGGCGTATCGGGATGGCGTCGCCAAGGCCTGCGGCCTCTCCCGGTAGGGCTGGAGCCTGTCCATGAAGGGCCATCTGCGGCGTTGCCGCTGCGCTTCCGGTCCTCACGTACGACCCAGTACGCTCCGGTCCGGTTCTCGCGGCGCCTTGCATCTGGCCCGTTCCTGAACAGGCTCGGGCTCCCCGGACACCCTAAACCACTTCAATACACCCGTGCTTACACCTACTGCTGTTGGCGTCCTCTGCGCCGTTGTGACGTGCGTGACGTGGGGGGTGGCGGATTATTTGGCGGCGCGGATCACGCGGCGGGTCGGCGAAATCGGCGCGTTGTTGCGCGTGCAGCTGGCGGGGGCGCCGATCTTGATCGTCGCGTGGATCGTACTACGCCCCCCGTGGCCCGCGACCGTCGATCTGTTATGGATCAGCGCGGCGGCCGCGTGTTTTCTGGCCGGGTACGTGAGTTTCTTTTATGGGCTGCGAGTGGGCGTCATTTCGCTGGTGAGCCCCATCAGCAGCGCCGGAGCCGTGGTTCCGGCCGTTGTCGGGATCGTGCTGTTGGGAGAAGCGACCTCCGGCGTGCGGATCGGCGGGATGGCCGTGGCGCTCCTCGGCGTGGTGGTGTTGACGGCCGATCCCCAAGCCATCGGATCGCTGGCGACCGAAGGACGACGTAGCGGCATCAAGGCCGGAATCGTCACCCTGGTGGCCTGGGGGTCGGGAACCGCGTTGCTCCTGGCCCCGATCCGGCACGTCGGCGCGTTCGCGCCCATCGCGATCCTGCGCTTGGAAATTTTGGTCCTGCTGATCTCGTGGTGGCTCGTGCAACGCGCCGTCGCCAAGACCGCGCCCAACAGCGACGCGCCCCGAATCGGCGATGGCGCGTCAACGGGCGGCTGGAAGCTGGTCGTCCCGGCCGCGTTGCTCGATCTGACCGCCTTCTTTGCCTACGGAGTCGCGTTGCGCGACGCGCCGGCCGCGGTCGCCGCGCCGATCGCGTCCGCCTATCCGTTGGTCACCATACTGATTGCTCGTCATCATCTCGGCGAGCGATTGTCCGCCCGCGAATGGCTCGGCGTCGCCCTCACCCTCGCCGGCGCCGCCCTCCTCGGCGCCGACTGCTGCGACGAGACCTGACACCCGCCCCCCCGCAGGTAAATCCGGTCCGTGCCGTCCGGACCGAGCCTGTTCAGGAGCGCGTCAGATGCAAGGCGGAACGAGGCTTCGCACCGCAGCGTACTGAGTCGTACGTGAGGCGAGTGGCGCCACGAAGAAGTGGCGCCAAGCCACGAGCGCCGCCGAGCCGGTGAGGCGGCCGAGGTTCCTCCGCACTGAACGCCGCAGATGACCGCTCATGGACAGGCTCCCGATCGGTTGAAAAGACGGCATTCGCCTGCTAACATCAGCCCACTATGTCCAAGCTCGGCGTAGAACGAAGACTGTTCGGCACCGACGGCGTGCGAGGCACCGCCAACATCGAGCCCGTCACCGCCGAAACCGCCATGAAGTTGGGGCGCGCCGCGGCGTACCTGTTCAAGAAACACCACACCGGCCACCACCGGTTCGTCATCGGCAAGGACACCCGCCTCTCCGGGTACATGATCGAGAGCGCGTTGACCGCCGGCGTGTGCTCCATGGGCGTGGACGTGTTGTTGGTCGGGCCCATGCCCACGCCCGCCATCGCGTTTCTGACCAAAAGCCTGCGCGCGGACGCGGGCGTGGTGATTTCCGCGTCGCACAATCCGTTCGAGGACAACGGCATCAAGTTCTTTTCCCACGACGGCCTGAAACTGCCCGACGACGTCGAACGGGAAATCGAGAACCTGATTTTCTCCGGCGCGATCGACCACGAACGTCCCACCGCCCGGGAGATCGGCAAGGCGTTTCGCGTGGACGACGCGGACGGCCGGTACATCGAATTCGTGAAAAATACCCTGCCCAAGGGCATGCAGTTCGACGGCCTCAAGGTCGTGGTGGACACGGCCAACGGCGCGGCGTACAAGGTCTCGCCCACGGTACTGCGGGAATTGGGCGCGGAAGTCCTCACCATCGCGGACCGCCCGAACGGAACCAACATCAACCAACATTGCGGCGCCCTCTACCCGGAAGCGCTCCAAAAAGCGGTGCTCATGCACCAGGCGAACATCGGCATCGCGCACGACGGGGACGCGGACCGCGTGGTCTTCTGCGACGACCAAGGCAAGATGGTTCACGGGGACCAAATCCTCGCGTTGTGCGCGCTGGAGTTGGAACGCGCGGGCCGCCTGGCCGGACACACCGTGGTCGCGACCGTGATGAGCAATCTGGGATTGGAACTGGCGCTGCGACAGGCCGGGATCTCGCTCGTGCGCACCGCGGTCGGCGACCGGTACGTGTTGGAACGTATGCTCAAGGACGGCTACGTATTCGGCGGCGAGCAGTCGGGGCACATCATCTTCCTCGACTACAACACCACCGGAGACGGCCTGATCACCGCGCTCCAGGTTCTGGCCACGATGGAACGCACGGGCAAACGCCTGTCCGAATTGGCGGCGTGTATGACGGTGTGTCCGCAAGTGTTGGTGAACGTGCGGGTCGCGGAGCGCCGCGACTTGAACGCGTTCCCGGGCTATGCGACTCTGGTGTCGGAATTTGAGCGGCGACTCGGCCCACAAGGGCGGGTATTGATCCGCTATTCGGGAACCGAACCGTTGCTGCGCGTGATGCTCGAAGGCGAAGATTTCCATACCATCTCGCTGGTGGCCGAGGAGCTCGCGGACAGCCTGAGAACCTTGGTCGGAGCCCCGACCGCCACGGGCGCCGCGTGATCGGATTGTTGATCGCGACGTTGCTGCTGGCGACGGCGGGGCCCGCGTCGGCCGCGGATTCGTACGACGCGGTGATCAACAGTCCCCACAATTTCTTCGCGCGCTCCGAGTTCCCGATCGGCCGTCTGGTCTGCACCGGGTGCCACGCCGACGAGATGGCGGCTCCGATCCCGGACGCCGCGCCGCCGAGCGACGGTGGCCTCGTTTCCGAAGGCGAGGCTCCACCGCCGCCGCTGTGGCAACGCGATGCCGCGGCCTACTCCGTCTTCTCCACGACGCGACCAGACGACGCGTCGAACGCATGTCTGGCGTGTCACGACGGCGTGCTGGGCACGGAGATTCACCAAACCGTCGGCGACGCGAAGAGGTTCGACCACCCCAGCAACGTGGTGTACCCGCGCCGCGCAAACGGCAAATTCGTGCCGGCCGAGCCGACCGTGAATCAGTATCGGTACTGGTCGATTCCGGATCTGCGCGACGGCAACCTGATCCTCCCGACCGGCCCGACGTCGAGCCGCCTCGCCCTGTCCGCTCAGACGGACGCGGCCGCTCAGGGCGCGCATCTCGTCCGCACTTCGCAGGGGATGGTCCAGTGCGACAGTTGCCACAACCCGCACGATAACGCGAGCGCGCCGTTTCTCCGCGCGCCCGCCCAGGACCTCTGCTTCATCTGTCACGACCGCTGACCTCTTCCGCCTCGCGTCCTTCCGACGCGAGTTCAACCCGCCCCGAAGTCCAGATCTCGGCGGACACCCGGGTGCGCAGACCGCTGATCCCCTTTGCCCTCGCCATGGGCATCGGTATCGCGGTGGGAACGTTCGCCGAACGGTTCCCCCTCACCGCCGGACTGGCCACGCTGATCGTCATCGCGGTCACCGCGTCGGCGCGTCGCGCGTTGCCCCGCGCGCTCTCGTTCGGTCCGAGGCACTGGGTGCTCATCATCGCCGCCGCGGCGTACACCATCGCGACCCCGCCACCGACGCCTGATCCCCGGCTGCTCGACGAACCGGTCACGGTGGAGGCCGTCCTGGACGACCCGATCCGCCACATGACCGACTGGAGCTCGGTCACCGCCGCGGACCTTCGGTTCATGGGCAAGACGACTGCCGAGATTCCGGGGCGGATCAAGCTCTCCGGCCAGCCGGATGCGTTCACGGGGTTGCGGTACGGCGACCGGATTCGACTCACCGCCCAGTTTCGCCCGCCGCGCGGCTTTCGCAACCCCGGGCTCTTTGACTACGGACGCTGGCTGGAACGGCAAGGCGTCATCGCCGCCGCCACGGTCAAACCCGGCGGGATCGAGCGGATCGGGCATCGCGCGTCGCCCCTGCTCGATCCCATTTACGACTGGCGGGAACGGATCCGGATCGCGGCCAACGCCTCGTTGCCCGCCGACGTCGCTCCGATCTTTCTGGCCATGGTCACCGGAGAAACCGGCTATCTGACGGCCGAATTGCGGGAACGGTTCATGGCCTCGGGCACCGTGCACCTCTTGTCGATCTCCGGATCCCACCTCGGCCTCATCGCGCTGATCATCTTCGCCGCGGTACGGATGGCCGTGGTCCGTTTGCCGGAGCGACTCCTGTTGCGCGTGACCATGCGCGTGATGCCATCGCAGATCGCCGCGGCGGTCACCGTGATCCCGGTGACCTTCTACGCGTTGCTCGCCGGCGGACAGATCGCCACGATGCGGGCGCTGCTCATGATCCTGGTGTACCTGTTCGCCGTGCTCATCCACCGCCACGGCGATCTCTTGAACCTGCTCGCGTTCGCGGCGATCGCCCTGCTCGCGTGGGACCCGCACGCGCTGACCGACGTGTCGTTCCAGCTCTCGTTCCTTTCGGTCTGGTGTATCGCGCTGGCCTTGGAGTGGTCCTCGGCCCACGAACCCGCGATCGAGGAATCCGACGCGGCGCGCCGGCGACGCCGCCTGCGATCCGCGGCCGCGGCGCTCCTGCTGATCTCCGTGGCCGCCGGGGTGGGAACCGCGCCGCTGGTGGCGTACCACTTTCAACAGGTCAACTGGGTCGGCGCCGTCGCCAACCCGATCGTCATCCCGTTGGCCGGCGCGCTGGTGGTGCCCCTCGGCCTGATCTCCGGCGTGGCCGCGGCGGTTTCCGCGTCGCCCACGTTGCCGTTCGCCGAATGGAACACGGCGGCGTTGCACCTCCTGCTCCGCGTGGTGGACTTCTTCGCGGCGTGGCCGCTCTCGATCATCCACGTCGCGGCACCGTCGATCGTGGTGCTGGCCGCGTGGTACGTCATCATGTCGATGTTGGTGGATCGACGCGTCAAACCTTGGAAACGCGGGCTGGCCGCCGGTTTGCTGATCATCCTGGCCGTTCCGGCGTTGATTGGGACTCCACGCTGGATGTCGTCCGCCAAACTCGAAGTGACGTTCCTCGACGTGGGACAGGGGGACAGCGCGGTGGTGCGATTCCCCTCCGGACGCATCCTGGTGGTGGACGGTGGCAAACGGTTTTACGACCTGGACGCCGGGCGCCTCGTGCTCGCGCCCACGCTGTGGAATCGGGACGTCCGGAAGATCGACTACCTCGTGGCCACGCACCCGCAGCTTGACCACCTCGGCGGGCTGCTCTATGTCGCGGATCGGTTTCCGGTCGGCGAGGCGTGGAGCAACGGACGCCGACCCGACACATGGGCTGCGCGGGAATACGAGGCAATTCTCGCCCGGCGCGGCATTGCGACCTCCGTTGCGCCCCGCGAGCAGCCGCTCTGGATCGACGCGGTTCGCGTCTGGCGCGTGAACCCCTTGGCCGACGCGCCGTACGCCCCGCTGCCCCGTCGCGCGACGGACAATGATCGGTCGATCGTGTTGCGCCTGGAATACGGCCGCGCCTCGTTCCTCCTGACCGGAGACGTGGAGGCCGAGGGCGAGCGCCTCATGGTCAGCGCCGATCCCCAGTGGAACCTGTTGCGCAGCACGGTGCTGAAGGTGCCCCACCACGGCAGCCGCGGCGCTCTGGATCCGGTGTTCCTGCGCGCGGTGGCGCCCAGGGTCGGCGTGATCTCGGTCGGCGCGACCAACACCTACGGCCACCCCGCCCCGCAGACGCTCAAAGCGTATGCGCGCCTCAAGGCCTCCTTGTTCCGAACGGACCTGGACGGCGCGATTACGATGACCACCGACGGGACGCACCTGGATGTGTATCGTTACGACGATTTGACCACGGCAACGGTGCGCTGGGGACGCGGCATGGCCGCCGCGGAATGGCGCAACATCCGCACCGCGCTCGGGTCGCCAACGCCGTCGTTGTCTGTAGATTTGACGAAGACCGAACCGCCGCTGTAGGGGCACGGCATGCCGTGTCCCTACGGTAGCCGCCAAACGATTGTGGTTAACCGTGAGGCTGGGATTGGTAGATCTTCAGCGCCTCGGGCATCCAGCCTTCGATGCGTTTGATCCGGGTCTGATCGCTCGGGTGGGTGGAGAGAAATTCCGGCGGCGCGCCGTCCTGGCCTTGCGCCATGCGCGACCAGAAGTCGACGGCCTGGCGGGGGTCATAACCCGCCTTGGCCATCAGCAGCAGACCGATTTGATCGGCCTCGGACTCCTGGTGCCGGCTGAATGGAAGGATCACGCCCAGGTTAGCGCCCATCCCGAACGCCGCCTGAACCTGCTGCGCGGTCTCCGGGTTCCCGCCGCCGAAGACGATCGCCGCGGTCTGACCGGCCAGGCCCGCCAACTCGCCCGTGGACATCCGCTCGGCGCCGTGGCGCGCCAGCGCGTGCGCCACTTCGTGGCCCATCACCACGGCCAGACCCGTCTCGTCCTTGGTGAACGGCAGAATCCCGGTGTAGATCACGACCTTGCCGCCCGGCAAACAAAACGCGTTGGGCGTCTTGTCCTCGACCAGGTTGAACTCCCACCGGTAGTCGGGGCGATCCGCGGCCTTGGCGATCCGGTCGCCCACGCGGCGCACCATCGCGGCCGCGGCCGCGTCGCTGCTGAGCTTGGATTCCTTGAGAGTTTGTTTGTACGCCTCCGCGCCGAGACTCAGTTCCTGCTCCTCGGAGACGATGATCAATTGATGGCGCCCCGTGAGCGGCGCGGTTTGACACGCGGCCAGCAACATCGCCAACGCGCACGCCACGGTCACCCACCAGCGGTCCCTCGCGCTCATGCCCGACTCCATTCGGTCGGGAGATTATGGCACAGGGGGATGGCCCGGCTCAACCCCGACGATCAGAATAACGACCTCAAATCTCTAAATAGCGGCTACCGAGAGATGACGGATCTTCCGGAAATCCCGCACATTACGCGTGACCAATGTCGTGCCGGTAAACATAGCGGTCGCCGCAATGACGCTGTCGGCAATACCAAGCTTATAGGTCCTACGAATCTGGCCTCCTGCTCGCGCAAGACGAGAGTCGAGCGGAATCACGGCCAATGTACGGAGAAGCGCGTCAATCTGTGTGGCCTCCTGAGTGGTCAGGGAAGGGAAGCCAAACAGTTCGGCCTCGGTCACGGCCGAGACATACACCGGGAGATCATCGGAGAGTGCGGCACGAACAAGAGCAACGGCGGCGGAATCGTCTTTCAGGTAATAAATGATTGCGTTGGTATCGAGAGTATACACGCCCTACTTGGCGAGCTTCCGGTTCCACTCTTTTCGCATGTTCTTGAGTTCTCGAATCGGATCAGGCCTTCGCCGTTTCCAAAGGCCTCGCGCCCTCTCCCAGATCCGGAGGCGTTCTCCTCGTGTGATCATGGGATACTCGGAAGACTTCGGTTTCACGCGAAAACGTCGTTGGTTCATAAACCCATCATAGAGAAGTCTAGTGGGCAAGGCAAGCGAGGAACGGGACTTACGGTCCGACCAGGCCGGCGAAAAGCGCGGTGGAGGAGACGGCCCATTCGATGAACGGGCCGGGGTAGATGCCGAGGATCACGGTGCCGGCGAGCGTGGCCAACACGACGGCCTGCATGGACGCGGAGACCGGGATCGGGCGGCGGTCGGTGGGCTCGTTGATGTACATCTTCTTGACGATGACGATGTAGTAGTACATGGAGATCACGATGTTGACCAACCCCACGCACACCAGGGCGATCAGGCCTTGCTTCATGGCCGCGGCGAACACGTAGATCTTGGCGATAAAACCCGCGAACGGCGGTACGCCCGCCAACGATAACAGAAACACCAACATCGCCGCCGCCAGGAACGGCGCGCGGCGGGCCAAGCCGCGGTAGTCTTCGATGCGGTCGCTGCCCGTGAGGTTCGAGAAAATGATCACCACCGCGAACGCGCCCACGTTCGCCATCAGATACGCGAGCAGATAAAACAGCACCGAGTCCCCGCCCATCTTGGTCCCGGCGGCCAGGCCGATCAGGATGTTGCCCATCTGCGCGATGCCGGAGTACGCGAGCATGCGTTTGATGTCGGTCTGCGCGATGGCCACGATGTTGCCGTAGGTCATGGACAGGGCCGCCATCCCGATCAACAACCACACCCACTCGGGCTTGAACTGCGCGAACGTCGAGAAGAACACGCGCAACACGATGGCCAAGGCCGCGGCCTTGGGCGCGATGCCCAGGTACGCGGTGATCGGCGTGGGCGCGCCCTGGTAGATGTCGGGAATCCAATTGTGGAACGGAAACGCGCCGATCTTGAAGCCCAGTCCCACGATCAGGCACAGGAACCCGATGACCAGCCCGCCGGTCAACACCGGCTTGGCGGCCGCGATCTCGGGGAAAATGATGGTCCCGGTTTCGCCGTAGATCAGACTGATGCCGAACACCATGATCGCGGCGGTGAACACGCTCAGCACGAAGAACTTCAGTCCCGCTTCGCTCGAGAACAGATTGTCTTCCCGCAGGTACGCCACCAGGATGTAGAACCCGAACGTGGAGAACTCGATGGTGATGAACATGGTCAGCAAATCGTTGGCCGACGCCATGAACAACATGCCCAACGCGGACAGCAGGACCATGAGGTAGTACTCGCCGCGGAAGAGGACGATCCGCTTGATGTAGTCGAGCGAGGCCAGCACGATCAGGATCGTCGACAGCACCACGATGATCTTGAAAAACACGGCAAACGGGTCGAGCACGAACGTCTGCTTGAACAACGCCCCCTGGACGTCGTTGCCCCACATCCACGCCAGACTCGCGAGCACGCCGCACAGCCCGGCGACCGTCACCCACGCGAGCGTGTTCTTGCTGACCTTGGGGAAACTGAAATCAACGACCAGGACGACGCAGATCAGTCCCAACAGCAGCAGTTCAGGGAGCAGGAGCCACAGGTCGCTGAATGAGAATGCGAGATTAAATTCCATAGTCGCGGAAACCTGCGTGAGCAAAGTTTGTCCCAAGCCTGTTCAGGAACCGGCCAGATGCAAGGCGCCGCGAGCACCGGAGCGCAGCGTACTGTGTGCGTACGTGAGCACCGGAAAGCGCACTGCGCCGCAGGCTGGCGCTCTCGATAACCCGTTCCGCTCGCTTGGCGAAGCAAGCGCAGCGGCAACGCAGCAGATGGTCGTTCATGAACAGGCTCCTACCCACCGCCACCAGCCGACGCCACCGTCGCCGAGTGGATCTGCTCCAAAATCGGCTGCATGCCCGCGCTGATCACGTGGATGAACTGGGTGGGAAAGAGGCCGAAGAAGATCGCGAAACCGACCATGATCAGAATCGGCACGCGATCGACCCACTTGGCGTCCTGGGCGTGCTCCCATTTAGGGTCCATGTCGCCGAGGAACAGGCCGATGAACATGCGCAGCAGGTATCCGAGTGTGATGGTGATGCCGATCACCGCGATCACCACCTGCACCGGGTACTGGTCCCAACTCCCCGCGATGATCATCAATTCGCCGATGAAGTTCACCGTGCCGGGCAGCCCCACCGAGGCCATGAGCCCCACTACGAACGCGCCCATGATGAACGGCATTCTCTTGCCGAGCCCGCCGAGCGACGGGATGTCCCTGGTGTGCGTCTGGTCGTACACCCAGCCCGCCATGGAGAAGAGCATGCCGGTGGCGAGCGCGTGCGCGAACATGTAGAGCACGGCTCCGGTCATACTGATCATGTTGAGCGCGGCCATGCCCAGGAAGATGTAGCCCATGTGGCTGGAGCTGGAGTAGCCGATCACGTACTTGGTGTCGCGCTGGAAAAACGCGACCAGCCCGCCGTACACGATCGAGCCCACGCACAGGATCGCGATCAGCCACGCCCACTCCGCCGTGGTTTGCGGGAACAGCCAGTACCCCACGCGGATGATCGAGAAATGCCCGAGCTTCATCAACACGCCCGCGTGCAACATGGACACCGCGGCGGGCGCGGCCGCGTGGCCCACCGGCGACCACGAGTGCATGGGCCAGAGCGGAGCGATCGACGCGAACCCGAAGAACAACATGAGCCAGATCGCGCTGCGCATCACGGGCGAAAACTTGTCTTCGTGACCTTGCAGCTCGATCAAGTTGAACGTGTTCAGCCCGGTGCCGACGTAAGTCAGGAAGATGCCCAACAACGCGACCACGGCCCCGGCCGACAGGAACAACGTCAGCTTCATCGCCGCGTATTCTTTGCTGTTGGAGCCGAAGTTGAAGATGAAGCCCACGGAGTCGCGTTTGGCCGTGTCCTTCATCTCCAGGTAGCCCTTGGTGTGACTTCCCCAGATGCCCAGCAGCGGGTACATCGGCACCACGGACATTTCGTAGAAGAAGTACAAGAAGAACAGATCGAGCGAGACATAGACGCCGATGGTGGCGGACGCGAGAATGAGCAGGAAGATGTAAAACTCCCGCGCGCGGTCCTCGATGTGCCACGACACGAACACCCCGGCGAACAGCAACAACGACGAGGCGAGCACCAAGGGCACGGACATGCCGTCCACGCCCAGGAAGAACGAGATCCCGATGTCCCTGGACCACTCGTACTGTTCGAGGAATTGGAACTGCGCCGCACCCGGCGCGTAGTTGAACGCGTACAGCAGGTAAATCGACGCGGCGAACGACACCCCGCTCGCGCCCGCGGCGATCCCGCGAATGGCCGCGAGGTTCTTGCCGTCCACGAACAGCAGCGCCGCCGCGCCCACGAACGGCGCGAACAGAATGATCGACAACAGGTGCTGGTCGAACATCAGGGCGCTCCCGAAGAGGCAACACGAGCGGGAGAGGGGGCGGTGGGGTGAGGGGGAGAATGAAGATCCCCGTCGGGGAGGTTCGCGCTTGCGTCGAGCGGCGTGGGGGTTTGCCCCGGAGGCTGGAGCCGGGCGTGCAACGCCTCGACCGAGCCGTTGATCCGGTGCAGGAACGGCGACGGGTACACCCCGATCCAGAACACCAACGCCACCAACGGCAGCGTGATCGCCAGTTCCCGACGGTTCAGATCCGGCAGCCGCTCGTTGATCGGGTTGGTCACGGGCCCGAAGATCGCGCGCTCGTAAAACCACAGCATATACGCCGCGCCCAGAATCACGCCCAGCACGCCGATCGCGCCGTAGATCCAGTGCGCCTTGAACGCGCCCAATAGGATCAGGAATTCGCCGATGAAACCGTTCGTGCCCGGTAACCCGATCGACGAGAAGATCATGATCAAGAAGAACGTGGCCAACAACGGCATGGTCTTGGCCAGACCGCCGAACTCCGCGATGGTCAACGTTTGCCGCCGCGTCCAGAGAAAGCCCGCGAAGAAAAACAGGCCGGCGGTGCTGATGCCGAGGTTGATCATCTGGATCAGTCCGCCCTGGATGCCTTGATACGTGAGCGCGAAGATGCCGATCGCCACGTACCCGAGGTGGCTGATCGAGGAATACGCCAGCAGTTTGCGGAAGTCCGCCTGCATGATCGCGATGTACGCGCCGTACAGAATCCCGATCAGCCCCAGCCACATCATGATCGGCAACGCGGCGCGGGCCGCGTCCGGAGCCAGAGGGATGGAGTAGCGCACGAACCCGAACGTGCCGAGTTTGACCCCAGCCAGGATCACGCTCATGGCGATCGGGCCGGAGTACAACGCGTTGGGCATCCAGGTGTGGAACGGGATGACGGGCGTCTTGAACGCGAACCCGAAGAACAGGAACACGAACACCGCGATCTGCACGTCGAGCGGCATGAAGGCCCGCGTGCGCATCAGGTCCAAGAGATCGAACGACAGCGCCGGTCCCATGCCGTGGAACGACGCGAAGCTCCAATGTTGCAGGTACAGGATCACGATGCCCACCAGCATCAGCACGCTGCCGAGCAAGGTGTAGACCACATATTTGACCGCCGCGTATTCGCGGCCCTCAGTGCCCCAAAGCCGGATCATGAAGTACGACGGAATCAGCATCAACTCCCAAAACACGAAGAACAACACCATGTCCAGGGACACGAACACCCCGAGCATGGTGGTTTGCAGCGCGAACAGGGCCATCAAGAACCCGCGGACCCGCTCCGTAATCACGCCGTAGGAGTACCCCACGATCAACAGGCCCAGCAACGTGGTCAATACCACGAACAACATGCTGATGCCGTCCACGCCCAGGTGGTAACTGATGCCGATCGTGGGGATCCACGGGTACTGCTCGACGAATTGCAGAGCCGCGGAGTCGGTGGAAAACGCGGTGAACAACGGGATGCTGACCAGAAAATCCACGGCCGCCACCGCGAACCCGACCTTCCACGCCAAGGCCTCGTCACGCAAGGCCCAGATCACCAACGCCCCCAGCAACGGGAAGAATGTAACGATGGTGAGGATCGGAAACCCGATCTGCTGATCCGCGAACACTTGTTCCATCATCGCTGCGCCACCAGACTCGACACGTCGCCCCCGGTCCACCACCAGAACACGTACACCAGGATGGCCAGGCCGACGATGATGACCAACGCGTAGTGGTGCACGAACCCGCTCTGCAACCGGCGGAACACGCGCGCGCCCAGGTGATTGGAGTAGCCGATCACGTTCAAGAACGCGTAGAGCACGTACTTTTCGATCCACGTGGACAGCCACGCCCCGCCCTGCGCCGTGGCCGCGACCCCGCGCACCAGACCGTCGATCACCGTGTTGTCGAACCAGGTCCAGGCCTGGCTCAGGCGTTTGGAGGGCTCGACCACCAACGCGTCGTACAGCTCATCGACCCAGTACTTGTTGAGCAGCAAGCGGTGCGCGCGTTGATACTTCTCGCCCCACGCCTGGGCCATCTCGGGTTTGCGCACGTACATGCTGTACGCGAGCCACCACCCCGCGATCGCGATCAACACCGACGCGGCCATCAACACCACGTCGATCATGCCGAAATGGTGCGCTTCGCCGCCGTGCGCCGCGGCCACCGGCGCGAGGAAGTGGTGCAGCCAGCCGCTTTCCGGGGGCACGCCGAGCACGAGGCCGCCGAGCAGGGACAGGCCGGCCAGGATCATCAACGGCACGGTCATGACCTTGGGCGACTCGTGCACGTGGTGCGCGACTTCGGGGTCCATGCGCGTGGTGCCGGTGAACGTCAGATAGAACAGACGGAACATGTAGAACGACGTCAGAAACGCGCCGCTCATGCCGATCAACCACAACATCTGGTGATCGCCCTTGAACGCCATGCCCAGAATTTCGTCCTTGCTCCAAAACCCGGCCAACGGCGGCAACCCCGCGATCGCCACCGTGCCGATCAGGAAGGTGGCCGCGGTGACCGGGATCTCGGCCTTGAGCCCGCCCATCTTGCGGATGTCCTGCTCCCCGCCCAATGCGTGGATGACACTGCCCGATCCGAGAAACAGCAGCGCCTTGAAAAAAGCGTGCGTGACCAAGTGGAAGATCGCCGCCATGTACGCGCCCACCCCGCAGCCCAGGAACATGTACCCGAGTTGGCTGACCGTGGAGTACGCGAGCACGCGTTTGATGTCGGTTTGGACCAGGCCGATGGTGGCGGCGAAGATCGCGGTCACGCCCCCGATCACGCCCACCACCGCCAACGCGGTGGGCGCCAGATCGTAGATCGCGTGGTTGCGGACGACCATGTAGACGCCCGCCGTGACCATGGTGGCGGCGTGAATGAGCGCGCTGACCGGGGTCGGACCTTCCATCGCGTCCGGCAACCACGTGTACAACGGGATCTGCGCGGATTTGCCGACCGCGCCGATGAACAGGCACAGGGCGATCGCGGTGGCCATGCCCTCGGAGAGCTCGTGCGCGCGGTCGAAGACCTCGAGGTAATTGAGCGTGCCGAACTCCTGGATGACCAGGAAGATCGCGATCAAAAAGCCCGCGTCCCCGATCCGGTTCACCACGAACGCCTTGGTGCCCGCTTTAACGGCCGAGGGTTTATCGAAGTAGTACGCGATCAGCAGGTACGAACACAGGCCCACGCCCTCCCACCCGATGAACAGGACCAGGTAGTTGTCCCCCATCACCAGCAGGAGCATGGAGACCATGAACAGGTTGAGGTACGTGAAGAACCGGTAGTACCCGGGGTCCCCGTGCATGTAGCCGATCGAATAGATGTGGATCAACAACCCGACGCCCGTCACCACCATCAACATCACGGCCGAGAGCGGATCGATCAAAAAGCCCAGGTGCACGTCCAACCCGCCGCCGAAGATCCAGGAATACACCGGCACGGAGATCGGCGACTCGCCGCCCGTGACGCGCAGCAACAACGAAATCGACAACACGAACGCGATCGCCACCGACCCGACCGCGAAATAGTGGGATGCCTCTTTGAGGTACTTGCGGCCGAACAGGGTGTTGACCAAGACGGCGAGCAGCGGCAGAAGCGGAATGAGGATGACTGAGAGCATGATCGGCGTCAGTGGTGGTGGGAGTTCGGCGGGAGCACGCGGATCGTGTCCTGGCCAAGGGCCAAGCCGTTGCCCAGCACGGTCGCGGTCACGGTGGTCGGCTGGGTGATGCGGAGATTGCCCTGGGCATCGGTGAAGCCGGCGATGAACGCGCTGCGGGCGAATTTGAGCGTCAGTTCGTACTCGTCGGCGCGGCCGCACCGATCCTCGTCCTCGGCCTCCACCCGGTCATCCCCGGGATAGTCCTCGTTCGGGATAGTGAAGACCACGCTCTCGCCGAGGGCGTCCACGTACAGGATGGTCAGCGCGAACGTCGCCGTAACGGTCACGCCGTCGGCCGCGGTGAGCGGCGCAAAGGACGACAGCACGCGGGACTCCAGCTCCGCGGTCACGGACTTGGAGCCGCCGTGGCTCTTGAGGTTCACGGTCTCGGGGTGCACGTCCACCTCGAGCGGCGGGGTGACGAACACGAACACCCGATCTTCCGGACTGGGCACCGTGCCGTCGTGCACGATCAGGCCCAGTTCGTAGGTGCCCGCCGCATCCGGCACGAACGACGGGGTGGGCGTGGTGGGGG
>JBMOMD010000012.1:0-115046 GCA_049325295.1 Nitrospirota bacterium | reverse complement strand
ATTGGCCAATGCCACGTCGGTCACCTGGCTGCCCGCGGGCACGGACACGACCCGCCAGACGAACGTCAAGGGATCGCCGTTCGGGTCGCTACTGGCGGTTCCATCCAGTGCGATGGATTGCCCGGCGTAGCCCGCCTGGTCTGGTCCTGCGTTGGCCACCGGCGCCGTGTTCGGGCTGGGCTCAATGGTCAGGCCCGTGCTGCCCAACGCCTGGGTCACGCCCGCGGTGGTGCCGCGCAACACGAACAGGTACGGTTTGGCCGTGAGGCCCACGCTGTCAAACCCGATCGTGGTGGCATAGACCTCGCGGCCATTGAGCGACGCCTCGCCCGGCAGCGTGCGCACGGGCAATTCCGTGTCGGGATCCACCACCAGCACCTCGACCTGGATCAAGGGGAGATCGATCTCGTTCCCAATGTTCTGGACCGTGTAGGCAATGGTCGCGTGTTCGGTCTCCACGATCGTGCGTGGCGTGACCTCAATCGTTCCGGCCAAGGCCGCGGCCTGTGCCGCGCTCGAGAGGATCTCGAACGCAGTTTGGCTCACGGCGGACAGCCCGTCCCCGCCCTGCACGCTCACCGACGCGGTGTAGAGTCCAGCGTCCTGTACGCCGGTGTCCCAGAAGCTCTTGAGCTCGATGCGGGCGCCGGGCAACACATCTATCAGCGACCGCGTCTCCGTGAACACGACCGCGCTGCTGGGATCGGTTACCGTGAGGATCGCGGTCACGTTGGTCAACACGTGGTTGGGACTTTGGCTGGTCACCGTGGTTGTCAGGGTAACGGTTTCGTGCGAGGAATAGGCCTGCTTATCCGCCGCCAACCGCGCCTCGGCCTGCACGACCGGGACGATCGTCAATGAACTCGCGGCTTCGGCCACCACCGAGCCGGCCTCGCGGGCGCGCACGCGGATCCGGTAGTTGCCCGCAAACGTGGCGCCCGTGTTGAACGTCAACCCGGAGAGCACCCTCGTCTCATGGTCGCCCAGCGCCAGCCCTGCCTGATTCGCCACGGTCTGGACCAGCACGCCGGCTGCGTCTTCCGCCACGACCTCCAGATCCACGGTCCGGGCCGGACCGGAGTTGTAGAGGGTCACGGATACCGCGACCGCCTCGTTCGCGCTATATGCGGACTGGGCCGTGCCGACCACTGCGGCCAGGCCGCTGGGCAGGACCGTGATATTTACCCTTCCGTGGTTATTGGTCTCCTCGATCTCAGGGATCGCGCCGCCCGGATCAGCCAGGGCCACGAGTTCGTGGCTGCCTGACCGGCCCAGTGTCTCGACGATCCACGTCACGGTCGTGCTCTGGCCGTGGGCCAGGATGGTCGGGATCGTCTGTGAGCCCAAGCTCACACCGCCCGTGGCCGGATCGCCCAGGTACAACGCCACATCCGCGCCGCCCACGTCCGCGCCACGGTTGCTCACCCACGCCGTCACCGTGATCGATTGCCCCTCGAGCGGGGTGGCCGATGACACGCTGACCTGCGTGATGCTCAGATCCGGCTGCGCCGGCGCAGTCAGTTCGACCACGGTCAGCGCCGTGTTGTTGGCCGTGGTCGTTTCGCTGACCAGGTGCTCCGGATCCACCTGCGCGTAGAGGTAGTTCGTGCCGGTGGCACCCAGGCTATCCCAGAGGACTTCGACCATCGTGCTCGCACCCGCCGCCACGGCCGGGAGTATGGCACGGCCCAGTTCGATCCCGCCCTGCACGGGATCGCCGAGCGTCACTCGGACCGCCGCGCTCGGCGCCTCCGCTCCACCCGTGTTGTGCACGGTCACGCGTACCGGGATGAGCCGGCCTTCCGACAGGGAGCCGATCACCTGGACATCGCTCCCCGCCACGCTCAGGTCCGGCAAGATGGGCACGACCGTCGTGGTCAGGCTCGCGCGGTTGTCCGCCGTGTCGCAGTCCGGCCGCGTGCCGTCCTGATCTACCACAGCCACGATCGTCCGCAGGCCCACGCTCGCGCCGGTCCAGGTGAAAGCCTGGTCCTGATAGTCCCCCGGCGCCAAGGCGCGCGTGGTCTGCCCCGTACCGATCAACACGCCACCGGCCGCCGGATCGCCGTCGTACCAGGCCACCGGCGAGCCGGCCTCGGCCGCGACCGCTCCGCCATTGCCGATCCGCACCGTGAGCGTCACACCAGAGCCAGTTTGCACCGCACGCAGGTACGAGGCGGTGAGGTTGGCTGCCAGATACGGATTCGCCGGGTCCCCCACCGGCGCTTGCACGCGGTAGGTGTTGTGCACCAGCCAGCTGGGAGCTTCGTACTGCGGGATGGTGCCGTCGTCGTTGACGTCGGTGATGTGGTACGTGGGTTGATTCCAGACGCGTCGCGCATTCACCCACGGGCTCGCACCGGACCCATAGACCCGGAGGCCATCGAACGTCCCGTCCACGGCATAGCCCACGACCACGGCCTCGGCCTGCTCATCGCCATCCACGTCCGCCACGACGACCGTCTGCACGGGACCAAGACTGCGGCCGGCCCCAAACGGCTCTTCGTGAAGCAGCGTGCCGCTGGCCCCGTCAAAGATTCGGAAGCGCTTGTCGGTGTTGAACAGCACTTCCGGCCGGCCATCTCCATCCAGGTCAAAGACCGCGGGCGCCACGGTCTGACCATCGTCCGGTGTGATCCCCGCCGCCAAGGTCTGGGGGAGGGCATACGTGTGTTGGACCTGGCCGTTGCCGTCGATGACGAAATACATCCGAAGGCCTCGGACCCCAATCTCGGGGGATCCGTCGCCGTCAAAGTCGGCAATGATGGGATACCCTCCCGGCGGTCGGATCGTGGTGCCTTCCAACTGATTGATATAGACTGGCCCCCACTTCACGACACCGTCGTGCTCTAACAGGTAGAGTCGAGTACTTGGGATCTGGCCAGACTGAGACGTTGACGTGACTAAGGCTGTTTCAGGGTAAATGTCACCGTCGAAGTTACCCACCGCAGTGAATCCGTCAGTCACGGAGCTCACATTCCACATCACCGTACAGTCGCTTCGGTACGCCGTGTTCCCGGCCACAATTTCCTGAATCCCATCCAGATCCAGATCAGCCACAATGGGGGATTGGCGGATGCCGTTGCTTGTACCAGAACCAAATCCCTGTAGCGGTGCGCAGCGGATGGACCCATCCGCATTGATGACAGTCGAGGCGGCCACAATTTCTGCCTGGCCATCGGCATCCAAGTCGGCGATCACTGGTTTGACCCCCGCCGAAATCGTGACTCGATTGAGCGGGTGCGCGAGATTCCACGGAATCACGGCGGCGACGTTATTCCACTTTCGGGTGCCATCATGTTCGTACACCAGGAGCCCCGCTGAGTTCTGCCCCACCACAATTTCAGGAAGGCCGTCCTGATCGAGATCGCCCGCAGCTAAAAAGGCGAGGGCATTGGTATCGATCGGATCGTCCGGGCTATCCACCGTGAAAATCGTCGCGCCGGTGTCGCCGCGCACCGCCCGAAGAATCCCCCGGGCAATGTTCGAGGGACCGAGCGCAATGGTCGAACTGGGATGCTGCCGACTAAACACCACATCCGGGATGTCGCCGTGGTCGATCTGGCCATCCCCGTTATCGTCCGTCAGATTGACAATAGCTGGGGGGAGGAGCACAGACGACGACAGCACATACCCCGAATAGTCACTGCGCCGCCACTCCACCACCGGCTGAATAGGCTGCGACGGCCGGACTTCGCAGTCCGCGCCCGAGCGGATGGAGTTGTTGGTCTCGTCGGTTTCGGCCAGGGCGTCGTTGGCGTCCACCACCACATGCAGCGGCGCGTGCAGGAACCGTATGGCACCCGCCAGCGGCACGGTCACCAAGGTCGCGCCCTCGGGCCAGAGGGTCTGCGTGGCATCCGCGGTGCCGAGCACGGTATCCACGCCCGCGGTGTAGCGACTGTCGAAATTCGTGTCGTCGAAGATCAGGACCGACGTGGGCGTCGTGATCTTGGCGTCGCCCCGGTTCTGCACCGTGACCTGCACGCTGCCGCTGATGGCCAGGGTTTGGCCATTGGTGATCGCGCCGTTCACGTCGATCTTCAGCGGGATGAGGTCCGGTCCCAGGATCTCGCCTGGCGCTTTGATGCGCAGCGACCGCATGGCCTGGTTGTTGCCCTCGTCCAGCTCGGTGACCTGGCCGTCCGCGTCTGCCACTACGGAGAAGCGATACGTGCGGGCTTCGGCGGTGAAGGTATCGGTGATCGTGGTCGTGGCGTCGCCCAACAGGGTGGGCACGGAGTATGTCTGCAGCAACGAGCCGCCTGCTGCGGGGTCTCCGTCGTAGAGCGCCACGTTGAACGCGCCGGTCTCCCGGATGCCCAGATTGCGCACCGTGGCGGTGAAGGTCACGCTGTCGCCGATGACCGGATGGCTCGGCGTGAAGGCCAGGTCCGTGGCCGAGACCAGGAGGTCCACCAGATCCGGCATGACGCGCAGTACAGCTTGGTTGTTGGTTTCGGTGATCTCCACGAGCTGGTTCGCGCGATCCAGCACCACATACAAGTCGTGGATGCCCGCGGTGGCGATCCAGGGAGCGACGAGGGTTTGCTCCTCACCCGGCGCCAGCGTGCGCGTGTCGCTCGCGAGCAATGTCCCGCCCGATTCGGGCGCGCCGTCGAACAGCTCGACGGTGACATTGGATGCCGGCTCAGTGCCTTCGTTGCGGAAGCGCGCCGTGACCTGCACGCTCTCGCCGCTCTGCGGCCGGGGCGGGTTCAAGGTGAGGTCCATCGGGGTGACCGCCAGGTCCGCGGCCATGGGCGTGGCGCCGACCTGCACCGTGACCGAGGCTTGGTTGTTGGTCTCGGACTGCTCGGTAGTCTGATTGGTCGAGTCCGCGACGATATAAAGGGTGTGCGCCACCGCGGAGGTGAGCGTAATCCCTACCGTGCTGGTCCGACTGCCGGCCCCGCTCACGCCGGAGAGATCCTGCGTGGTCAGCAACACCCCACCCGCCCCCGGGTCACCGTCGTACACCGCGACCGTCGACGAACCGGGGTCGGCTTCGCCCAGGTTGCGTACGGTGTACTCCAGCGCAAAGGCCACGCCGGGCTCAGGAGTAAAGGTCGAGGGCACGAGGTCCGCGGTGAAGACCGCGAGGTCAGCCGGGGTCGCCACCCAGAGGCGGCTGGAGGCCAGGTTGTCGGTCTCCGAGGTTTCGGCGATGGCATTAGCGGGATCGATCTGCACGAAGATCGTGCGGCCGCCAGTGCCGGTAAAAGAATGGCTGATCGAGGCTGAAACTGATCCCCCTGATGGGATCGATGCGATGACCTGGTCGGCCCCGATCTGCACCCCGCCGGCGGCGGGGTCGCCGAGGAAGAAGCGGACTGCCACATTAGCGGCATCTTGAAGGCCGCTGTTGTGAAGGGTGACGTCGATGGTGACGGCTTGGCCGTCTTGAGGAGTCGACGGGCTAAAGGACACGTCCGAAGTAGAAATGACCGGGTTGGCTTTCACCGCGGCCAAGCCTTGGAGAGCGAGCGCGGTCGTGTAGACGTCTTGGGACCAGGAACCGTCTGGCTGTTGTTGAGAGAGCAGATACGCGAGGGCGCCTTGTTTCACACTCAGGTTTGCATTCGTTAGCACCAAAGCCGGGAATACCAATGCCGTGTCAGCGACTGAGCCCCATGTGCCGTTCGGCTGCTGCCGAGACACGAGGTACGCCGTCGCCCTACTGATAGCCTCGCTTGCCATATTGGGCTGGGTTTGCAGTGCTCGCAGCGCAAACGCCGTGTAGTACGTCCGACTCGCCTGGCCAGGAACAAAACCCCAACCGCCGTCGGAGTTCTGTGAAGCGAGCAAGTAGGCGACCATCCCACTGGTCACCCCAGGATTAGCTGACCCAATAGCCGAAAGAGCGAATAGTGCAGGCGCAGTCTCACCGATACTACTGGGATATCCTGAGAGATCACCAACACCACCGTCCAAATTGCGAGCCGACTCAATCACTGGTATTACCTGACTAGGATTTCCCCCTGCCTGCCGAAGGATGTATGCCTTCCGTGCAAGTTGTCCGGAAGTCCCTATGAATGGAGTATCAAGCCAGTCAAGCGCAGAACTAACTTCGACAGGGTCCGCCCCAAGCGACTGTAGAGCGATGACTGCCTCAAGTGTGTTTCTTACATGAGTAGGTGAAAAGCTTTCAGGGCTAAACTCTACTTGTGCCGGATCTGGCGGTAAATCGAATGCCCAAATCCCAAAATCACTCCGCTTAGACAGAAGCCACATACTTCCACTTCCAACGGCATCTTCGACCTCCTGGGCACCCCCAATGGTCGGCCAGAACGAACAGCCCACCAAGATCCCAGCAACGACAACAGATCGCATAAAACCACGACGCATCGCTACCGTCTGTCCCAGATCTGGATCGCTCCCGATCCGTCGGCCACCACGAGCTGTTTTCGGCCGGAATTCGTTAGATCTTCGACAAGAATTGTGGTGCCCTCCGTTGTCACAGGCTTGCTTATCCATACCGTTTGATACGTTTTCCCATCCCATTTCAAAATATGGATATAATCCTTGACCTGATGATAATTGACACCATCCGTCATGAATTCTGCCTGACCTGTTCGTTCAACAACGATTACCTCATCAAGGCTATCGCCATCGAGATCAGCAAGTTCAAAGGATCCAATCCCCAAAAATCGTTTGTGATACGGGAAATCAATGTCTGTTTGAGTGAAACCACTGAAATCCGCCTTGATCGTCACCTTCCGCAATAGGGCGCGCATGTCCTCGCGCGGCTTCTGTAACTCTTCGGCTCTATAACCCCAATACTCCAGGTTTCGACGCTGCTGGGTACTCCCAACTCGCACTCGGTATGGCAAGTCCTCAGAAGTCGACATTCCAAGCCCCAGCCCCTCAGTCCAAGAAGCACGACTCGGCCTCAGTTGGTAGCCCCCCCTAGGTCCTTCCGTTTCTAGAACCCAATATCCTGCCCCACCTGAAACCGGCAGTGGACCAACAGCCTCCGTATTCAGCGCGTCTGTCACGTCACGGAGAACACGATCAAAGCGAACATTTGCGACAGACTCCCATTCCACTGGAAACCCAGGTGCAAGCTTCCTGACGCGAAGGACTCGTCGAGCGTCGGCCTGATAAAATGCGTTCTCCTGCTCCCAGAGCGTGACTAACTCTGCTTGACCATCCATTGAAATATCCCGAACGCCCAGTAGGCATTCTCGAGGGCCCGTCTTCAAACTCTCTTTACCGCGATACCCCCCCCCGTAACATGCTGCACTGAGCCACGGGAGAGCCCAACTACCTACCTTTGGTCTTTGATCAATATCGAATCCGGTTTGCTCACTGGCATGATAATTTGCGTCGGACCATCGCAGGCTAAAGTAAGGTGGTATCGCTTCGATGACAGGATGTTTGTCGACTGCCCAAGCTAGTAATCTGGTCATTCTCCACGCCTTAAAAGATCCAGCCTCCTTCCATTCTTTGTGCCATCTAACGTTCACTGACTTTCCGTCCCACTCAAGAACTCGTAGGGAGTAAACGCCCGTTTTCTTTCCCTGCCCGTGACACTGACCAATGTCCGTGACAACAAGTTCCTTGCGGCCATTACCATCCAAATCAATAGAAGCCATGTGGCAAATTCGCTCAGGGCTTAGGCCTTGGCTTGTTGCGATCAGGCTCAAATTCCAAGGTGCGGCAGCAAACGCCTGAGCCGTCACGAGGATCCCCATCAAACCAGCCGAGACGACAATTCTCACGGCCATTGACACTTCGTGCCCTTCCAGCCAGGATAATATTTGTCGCGTCCCTCACCGGAGGGAATTGAAATGTGAATGGTACGGGGACGATTTTCGTCCAAGACCCCTCCATGCGGTCCGATAAGGCGATCAGCATAGCCCAGAACCGCACACTTATCAGGCACGATCTCAGGCGGTATCGTAGTATTCGATTTCTCATATACGAGGTCAACTGCTGTTCCGTTCATGTGATAGCTATTCGGATCGCCCTTTGTATTAGGGTCGTTATCACCTAGGGTCTCGTTCCGCTCCGGCGTCCTATAACCTGCACCGGATGGTGTATCGATGCCATGAGCGCCCTGATTAAACCGAAACGCTTCCATGATTACCTCAACTGCTAACATAACCGCAGAACCTGCGCGCATATATCTGGCGCCATCCTGAGAACGGAACTGGAGTGCTGTGATATTTTTTGTCAGAGGAGCATTGACGCCCAAAATAAGATCCGGCCGACCTCGATAATATCCCTGACTCACTTCAATTAGTGGCGCTGCGTAACCACCCTCAGGTCTGATGGCGTATTTCTTTCGGCATACAGTCATGCCCCGAACATCTGTCTGAGCCGTCTCTCCCGATAGACAAGGGCCGACGTCTTCAACAAGATCTTCCGCAATCACTTTGAAGCAGACGTCATCATTTCCAGAGTAAAATGCGTTGTCTACCCCTGGATAACAGAAGCTGGGCACATCCGTCGCCGCATATGCATTAGTGGCGAAGGATGCAAGGATTTCGGTAGCAAGATCCTGAATAAGGGCGCCATAAACCGTCGCCGCCCCACCATACCCGCCGCTAATCAGATAGGCCCCGCTGCCCCGTTCCGGATCCTGAATGACATACCCGACCCCCGTCCAGTCGCCCAACCCGATCGGTTGTTGCGGAGTGATCACTTCCTTGCCGGCATTCACCGCATTCTGAATATCCGTTTCCACCGCTTGATCAAGCTGGAGCTGCGGCAGGATCGCCGAAAGATTTTGGGGCGTAATCGTGTGCACGGGGATCGCCAGGCTCTGGGCCAATCCAACAATCTTAACGGCCGATAATGCTTCAGTCTGGTAAATCCCCTCGGTCACCTGATGCTCAAAATGTGACGACTGCGTACTGTGAAGCTGCATATAGGGTGCGATCCGGCTCAGATCGCCATCGACCGGTGCGATCAGGTGCGTGTTCCGGTCCATATCGAGGGTGATGCCGGACGGCGTGATCCGGCGCGGCACCCCGAATACGCTGTCCACCCGAACCGAGAGGAATGCCATGAGTTCGGACACGTCACGCACGTCGACTACATGAGAGAGTGGCGCAAGCGTGCGCACCGCGGCATCCAAGTTCTCGTGGTAGACAATCGTCGACAAATAAAGAAGTTCGCCCAACCGATCATCCAGGGTCGAGGGGTCGGCCAAATTGATCGTGCCGGCAATAGTGTGCAGACGCTTGGAGCGCTCCAGGACGTGTTCGTGGGTGCCCCCGGCTTGAGGGTTCAGGCCAATCGCATAGTACTCACCCGCAACCACGGTATTCAGGACTTGCGCGGTATCGAGTGTGGTCCCAAACGTGAATCGAAGCGTCTGTTCGCGGCCCGCTCCGATCGCGCTGCCCTCTGCAACGACGACATTCTCGACCTTGAGCTGCGGCTTGAGATTGAGCAGATAGGCTGGTGCGGCGTAGATCGTTCCATATGCGGCCACGGTCGCGGCATCCGTGGCGGTCGCTGGACTGTATGACAGCGTGACGCGTTTCCCAGCGAGCGCCGGCAGGGATGCGGTGTGGAGCAGTTCGGGTTCTCCGGTGATCGCGTTCTCAACCGTCAGTGCGAATGTTTGCCGAACGGTGTCCGGTACGGCGCTGTATGTTGCCGCGACTGATTTGACAGCATAGGGTAACTGACCCACCAAGATGCCGAGTCGCTCAGGCACGATCTCCAGATTCCTTGCCAGAGCATCGGGCACGTACCCTGGCGCCTGGGGATCCAAGAAAGTTTGAAGTCCACTGCGATAAAAGTCCACGGGGCTTTCGCTGCGAAGCGCTGAAAGGTAGCTTGCCTGGTCGAAGAGCGGCACGCCGCTGAGAGTCAGGGTCTGAGTGGCTTCGTGCCGCTTGAAACTGGGGTCGAGGTCCACCCATGTGTCACCAGGGCCGGCAAGGGCACCGCGCGAGTGGAGAAACGGGACATAGGCTTGCACCCAAACGTGTTGAAAGCGTAGAGCGGTTATGTGCCCGCCAGCGATTACCGTGGACGTCGGCCGCCCCTCGGACAGGAGAATCGACGCGGCCATTTGGGGATCTTCGACCCCTAACCAACTCATTGCCTGGTCAATCGGCATCTCGACGATACCGACCACGTAACGAGCAGGAATGCCGCTCGCGCGGTAGAGAGCAATGAGTAGCGAAGCCAGGTCCCATTCGTTGCCGGCGCGTTCCCGAAGTGTCTGGATCGCTCCCTTGACCGAGCCGGGGTACGGTTCGTAGCGATAAAGGTTACGGACGTATTCGTAGAGTCTGACGGGTGTCCCGTCTAGGTCAGCGGCTAATGTCTGAATCTCTTGGTTCAGCGGGGTCTCAAGCGTTTCTGACAAATCTTCTGGGCCCGGCGGCGCAGGCTCCTCGGCATAGACCGGTGGGACAACCCAATCACTGACGCGATTGAGCCAAGATACGCGCTTCAGCTCCCGCGTGCGGGTCGGAAGAAGATTCGGATCTTGGGGTTGGTGCGGCGCCTCTTTGACTGTCCCGTTGAGAAATTCGCCCAGGTCCTTCAGAGTTGATTCGAAATCGCGCCCAGCCGCGTTCGTGCCGCGAACATCGCCGCGTTCGGTGGCCTCCAGAAAGACGCCATGCGCCTTCTCGACGTCAGTGAGGTATTGGCGGAGCTGGCTGAACTGCGTCTCGTATGCTGCGACGGCCTGTTCGTGCCGATCCAAAATCTCCTGCGGCAGGCTCTTCTCCTTCAGGAACGCTTCGGTCTGATCAAACTCCTTGCGAATCTCACGGTCGGCCGAGAGGAGGCTGTCGCGTTTACCGAACGCTTCCTCCCACAACTGCGCCCGCCGCCGCTCCGGCGTGGCTTCTTTGGCCAGGGCCTGCACCCGCGTGTGCAGCGTTGCGAGCCCCTGATCCAGTTCCATGCTGGCCGCGAGAACCGCTTGGTGCTCCTGCGCATCGAACCCTCGCTGCTGCTCCGCCCGCTTTGTCATCGTAGTGAGCGTTGCGTCGAACGCCTTCATGAGGCCCGTCACGGCCTCTTTAGCCTGTTTCTGATCCTTGGTCAGGCCTGCGGGCAAGGCCATGCCGCGGAGCAGCCCCTCGATCCCCGACGCATTCAGTCGGACCTGGCCGACGGCAGTCTTCAGCGTCTGTTGTTGGGATTGAAGGCCCTTGATCGCCTCTTGGCTTGGCGCGCCCTGCTCGATGGCACGCGCCAGCCGATCCATGGCTCGTCGGCTCGCTTCCAGCTCGCGGCTGCTCTGGGCAACCGCCTGTTCCAGGCTCGTGAGCAGTCCGGTAAGTTGCGCCTGGTACGCGTCGCCGTCCCGCGCCGCGCGCACCTGCTCCTTGATCGATCTCAGGTTGCTTTCAAAGAGTTCCGCCGCAGTGGGAGCCCTGGGGGACGACGTCGCGGCAGACGTGACTCGTGTGGGCGGCAGGTCCTGCGCCGCCAGAGCGTAGTTCCAGGGCTCGATCGAAAACCAGGTAAAGAAGACAAGGACCACCGCCGCGATCGGCCGCAGGCGGCGTCTTAGACGAGGGTGCATGCGCCTCCCCGGAACGAAAATGACGCGTACTGTAGCAACACCTCTAAGTCAGGGTCAAGACGAAGCAGACGAAACCGATGTGGCGCACCACCATCCACGGTCACCGAGGCCGGCGTGTCGGCCCATCGATGTGTGCCTAAGACGGCGCCGATGACAATGGCGAACAGCGGGATGAGGACGACGGAGAGCATGCTAGGCGCGAGATCGACGAGTCGTTACCATTTGAGCAGATTGATCTGATCCACGTTCGTGGCGATCTTGCCGCGGAAGATCACGACGATGATCGCCAGCCCCACCGCGGCCTCGCCCGCCGCGATCGCGATCGTAAACAGCGCCACCATCTGGCCGGTGAGCGAGTGCAGGTGGTGCGAAAACGCCACGAGGTTGAGATTCGCGGCGTTGAGCATCATCTCCACCGCCATCAGCACTATGATGAAGTTACGGCGGATCAACACGCCCAACAAACCGAGCGAGAAGATGATCGTGCTGACCACGAGATAGTGGGCAAGCGTAATCTCCATCAGTGGCCGCCTGTTCCGCCGATAAGGGGCGTCTGCTGCGTTGTCACTTCAGCCTCGCATCCTCACGTACAACAGCGTACGCTCCGGTGCAAGGCTTCGTTCCGCCTTGCATGCGCCGCCTTCTCGACGGCCAGGATATCGCTCGGTTTCACGCACCGTGATGTTCTCCCGAACCAATTGCCACCGGCGCCTCGGGCGCGGGACCCGACAAACCGTTGCCGTCGCCGGAATCGTTCGGTGACTGCTCCGTCGGTCGGCCCGACATGCTCGGCGTCTTGGCGAGCACGATCGCGCCCACGATCGCGGCCAGCAGGTAGATGCCGATCAACTCGAACGGCAACAAATAGTCGCGGAACATCACGATGCCGATGGCCTTGGTCTGGCCCACGCCCAGCACCACTTCGGGCGTGGCCTCACCCATCAACCCGCCGTACGGGGACCGCAGGATGAGCACGGCCGCCTGCGCGATGATCGCGATCGTGATCAACCCGATCCCGATGTAGCGCTTATGGAACACGCGTTCGTCGGTCTTGAGGTTCAACAACATGATCACGAACAGGTACAACACCAGGATCGCGCCCGCGTACACGATGACCTGCACCGCGGCGATGAACTCCGCGTTGAGCAACACGAAAAACCCGGCCATGTGCACCAGCATCGCCACCAAGGCCAGGCCGCAATGCACGGGGCTGCGCAACGAGATGGTCAATACGCCGGACACGATGGTGACGGCGGCGAGATAATAGAACGCGAGCGCGGTCACCCCGATCAGCCCTTCCTCGACGGCGCGTGGGGGAATTTGTAGCGGTACTGGCGGGCTGCTTCGTCGCTGTCTTCCTGGTGATGAGACACCAAGTAGCTCTTGGCCTCGGCATGGAGTTGTTCGCCGATCTGATAGAGCCGGTCCTTATCGAACATCAAGTCGCGCTTGTTCATGGTGGAGAACTCGTACATCTTGGTCATGGCTAACGCGTTGACCGGGCACGCCTCCACGCAAAACCCGCAGAACACGCACTTGGTGATGTCGATGTAGAACTCGGTCGCGATTCGGGTCAGCGGGGTCACGGGGTCTTCCTCGCTGACGACCTTGATGCAGCGCGAGGGGCAGGCCGCCTCGCACAGATCGCAGCCCACGCAGCGCTCCTTGCCGTCGTCGTACCGCAACAGGCACAACGCGCCGCGGTGCGTGTCCGGGATCGCGCGCTTTTCGTGCGGGTACTGGAACGTCACGGGCTTCACGAACATGTGCTTGAACGTGGTCTTCATCCCGTCCAAGATTTCCCGCAAGACCGCTTTATCGAAGAGCTCTTTCAGCGTCATACTGTCACACGTTCCCGTAGGGGCACGGCATGCCGTGCCCCTACCTCACCCTCTCGATTCGTACCCGCCCCGCCTTGAACACCGGCGACTTCGCGACCGGGTCGACCGACATCGCCAACACGTCCTTGACCGCGGGATCGTTGAAATGTTCGGGGAACCGACACGACCCGGCCAGCAAATCCAGGTTGATCTCGACGCCGACTTCAACCGATCCCGACGGCGACGTGACTTTCACGCGACCATCGGTGCCCACGCCCAACGCCTCGGCGTCCTTTGACGAAATCTGCAGGAGCTTTTTGGCGTTGATCTCCAGCAGTCCCTTGTCGCGGGTGGACATCTTGCCCGAGTGATAGAGCACCTGATACAGCGACAGTTCGAACGGGTACTCCGCGCTCGCCGCGCCGGCCGCCACCGCGGGTCGCGCGTATCGCGTCGCCGCGTCGGCGGTCAATCCGGCCGCGGGACGGGTCGCGCCCGGCATTTCGAACACGGCGGGCGCCACTTGCACCAACTCGCGCCGGATCTCTTCCGCCTCGGTGTAATCGAACGACGCGCCCAGCAGTTGCCCCAACTCGGAGAAAATCTCCCAGTCGATCCGCGCTTCGCCCGGAGGATCGAGCGCGCGCATGACCGGCTGCAACGAGCCCTGCCCGTCCAGGAACGTGCCGGACTTTTCCGCCGCCAGCGCGGCGGGCAACACCACGTGCGCGGCCTCGCCCATCTCGGTGAGAAACGCGTCTTGAACGATCAGCAGATCCAGCTTGGCCAACGCCTCGCGCACGCCCGCGCTCGCCGGCAACGTGCCCAAGGGATTTTCGCCCACCGCGTACAAGGCTTTGATGCGGCCCGCGCGGATGCCGTCGAGCATGTCGGTCAACGTGGCGCCGCCGGTCGGCAGCGGCACGCCCCACGCGGACTCGATCCGCGCCCGCGCAGCCGCGTCGTCGTATCGGGCCCCGCCCGGCAGACGACCCGCCAAGGCGCCGGTCGCCACCGCGCCGCGTTCGTTGTTCTCTTCGCACGTGCGCACCACGCCGGACCCGGGCTGACCCACCATGCCGCTGACCAGCATCAAGTCCGCGATCCGCAGCACGTTCGCGTAGCCGTCGGGACGATTGACGATCTGCTCGCCGAGCACGATCGCGCGCGTCTCGCCGGACAGGAACACGCCCGCGGCTTCCGCGAACTGCTCGCGCGACAGCCCGGTGGCAGCGCGGAGCGCGTCCCACGACAGGCCAGCCAACGCGGATGTCAGCGCTGCAACGGCCGCGCCCTGGTCCGCGGCGACGCGGGCCGGCACCAGGCCGCCCTCCACGATCCCCTTGGTCAACCCTTGCACGAACGCGCCCTCGGACCCGGCCGCGACCTGATACGGATACGGCGCGAGTTTGGCCAGGTTGGTGCGCATCGAATGCGCGACGATCAACTGCGCGTGGAAGTTGCTGAACGCGTCCTTGACGCGCAACGAAAGGATCGGGTTGGTCTCGGTCAGGTCCGATCCCACCACCAGGATCGACCGCGCCATGGTCAAATCGCGGAACGAGAGCGTGGGTTGGACCACGCCCAACGCGCGCTCCATGGCCTCCACGTACACCGCGTGGCCGTAGCGCGCGCTCGAATCGAGATTATTGGTGCCCACCGCCTGTCGCATGAAGCGTTGGAACGCGTACAGGTCTTCATTGGTGCAACGGGCCGTGATCAATCCCGCGATGGCATCGGCCCCGTGCTCGTTCTTGATCGCCCGCAGCCGTTTCGCGATGTCGGCCGTGGCCTCGAACCAGGACGCTTCGACCAATTTGCCGCTTTTGCGCATCAGAGGCTTTTTCAACCGATCCGGGCTGTTCACGTAGGCGAAGCCGAACCGGCCCTTCACGCACAACCCGCCGTGCCCGTCGACCGTGGAGGTGTGGTCGTCCCACTTGTCCTTCCACGACAATTGCGACGTGACCCGCACCACCGCGTCGTCCTTGACCTCCACCCGCATCTGACACCCGTCCGCGCAGTAGTTGCAGGCGGTCATGGTGCGGTTGAGCTGCCACGGCTTGTAGAGGTACTTGGAAAACTTGTTGGTGATCGCGCCCACCGGGCAGACCGCCAGACAATCCCCGCAAAACTCGCAGTCCAGCACGTTGTCGCCCTTGGCCACCACGTGGGTGAACCCGCCCTTTTTGAAGAACTGCAGGGCGTCCACCATCACCACTTCCTTACAGATGTTGATGCACTGCGCGCACAAGATGCAGCGATTCATGTTGAAGTCGAGCACGGTGCTGCGCCGATCCTCGGGTAACCCCTTTTGCTTGACCTCGCCGATCTGCACGATGCCGAAGTTAAAGCTCATGTCCTGCAGCTCGCAGTGCCCGTCCGCGTCGCACACCGGGCAATCCAACGGGTGCGTCTGCAGGTGTTTCTCGACCGCCTTCTTGCGCGCGTCGAACATGGTCTTGGTGTCCACGCGCACGATCATCCCCGCCGCCACCGGCGAGGTGCAGGAGCGCACCGGCGCCTTTTTCCCTTCGACCTCGACGAGGCAGACGCCGCACGAGCCGAACGGGTTGAACGTGTAGTGGTAACACATGCTCGGGATGGTCTTGCCCATCCCCACGATCGCGTCGTAGATCGACGTGCCTTCCGGCACGCTCACGACCTCGTCGTCGATCGTAAGCTGCACGTTCGCCTTTTCAGTGGTAATGGAGATTAGTTCTTGACTCATATTTCTCGCCTACCCCGCGTAGCGGAGCCTGTTGAGGAATGCGCCGGATGCAAGGCGCTGCGAGAACCGGAGCGGAGCGTACTGAGTCGTACGCGAGCACCGGAAAGCCCACTACGCCGTTCTCTGGCGCTGTCAATGCAACGTTCCACCGGCTTGGCGAAGCACGCGCAGCAGCAACGCCGCAGATGGCCGTTCATCGACAGGCTCATCTATCGCACTCCCCCATTACGATGTCGTAGGTCCCAAAGATCGTAATGACGTCGGCGATCATGTATCCCCGAGCCATCTGATCAAACGCGCCCATGTGGATGAACGAAGGGGCGCGGATTTTGAGTCGATAGGGTTTACCCTCGCCGTTGCTCACGATGTAAAAACCCAACTCGCCCTTGTGCGCCTCGGTGCCGCAATAGATCTCCCCCTTGGGCGTGGGAAAACCCACGGAGAAGAATTTGAACTGCATGATCATGCTCTCCAAGTTCGTGAACACGCGATCCTTGGTGGGCGCGACCACCTGCGGCACGTCGGCCATGATGGGGCCGTCGGGTAATTTGTCGAGGCACTGCCGGATGATCCTGCTGCTTTCCTTGAGTTCCTCGATCCGAATCCAGTATCGGTCGTAGGTGTCGCCGTTGGTGCCGATCGGCACGCTCCACTCCACGTCCGCGTACGCGCCGTAGGGTTCGGTCTTGCGCAGGTCGTACTCCACGCCCGAGCCGCGTAAGGTGGGGCCGGACAATCCGAAGCTCAACGCGTCTTCGGCCGAGATCACCGCGATGCCCTTGGTGCGCGCGATCCAGATCCGGTTCTTCTCGAGGAGCACGTTGTACTCTTCGACTTTGGCCGGAAAGTCTTTGATAAACGCGTTGAACCCGTCGATGATGTCCTGGGGGAAGTCGCGCTCCACGCCTCCGATCCGATACCAGCTCGTGGTCAGTCGAGCCCCGCACAGCTTGTCGAACAGGTCCAACAACACCTCGCGCTCGCGGAACGTGTAAAAGAACACGGTCATGGCGCCGATGTCGAGCGCCTGCGTGCCCAGCCAGAACAAGTGCCCGATGATGCGCTGCACCTCGGCCACGATCGTACGCAAATACTCGGACCGCGGGGGCACCGTGATGCCCATGAGCTTTTCCACGGCCCGCACGTACGCGAAGTTGTTGTACATCGCGCACACGTAATCGAGCCGGTCCGTGTGCGGAATGAATTGGTGGTACGTGCCGTCTTCGGCCAGCTTCTCCACCCCCCGGTGCAGGAAGCCCATCACCGGCGTGGACTTCATGATCCGCTCGCCTTCCAACTCCAAGACGACTTTCAACACGCCGTGCGTGCTGGGGTGCTGCGGCCCCATGTTGAGCATCAACTCCTCGGTGCGCAGGAGCGGCAGCTTCTTCTGATCGAACGGGGTGTGAACCGGCGTGGTCATGACTTACGCGGACCGGGGCGGAACGGGCGGCGCGTCGAGAAAATCGAACGTGTCGCGCCAGCCTTTGCCAACCATTGGGAAATCTTTGCGCAGGGGGAATCCTTCGGTGTAGTCGTCGGGCATCAGAATACGGCGCAAGTCCGGATGGTGCAGGAAGCGAATGCCCATCATGTCGTAGACCTCGCGCTCCATGAAGTCGCACCCTTTCCAGAACGGGGTGAGCGACTCCACCACCGGGTCGGACTCCGGCACCCGGGCCTTGAGGCGCAGGCGGTGGCGACGGCGCACCGAATACACTTCCCACACCACCTCGAAGCGCACCGGCTCGCCGAGCCAATCCACGGAGCTCACGTGCACGATGTAGTCGTAATCCATCCCCGGGTCCCGGCGCAGAAACCGCCCGACCTCCAGCACCGCCTCCGGCCGAACCTCCACCGCCAAATCCCCGCGAAACTCCGTGGCCCGGACAAACGCGTCGGGGAACATAGATTTGATTTGATCAGCGACCGGATGCATGACTCAGGCCTTGATACCCCCAAACGATTCGCGTTGGACGAAGACCCTTTGTTGCATGATCTTCTCTTGAAGTCTCAGGATGCCGTCAAACAGCGCTTCCGGCGTCGGCGGACACCCGGGCACGTAGATGTCCACCGGCACGAAGCGATCGACCCCCTGCACCACCGGGTAACTGTTGTAGATGTTGCCGGACGTGGCGCACGAGCCCATCGCGATCACGAAGCGCGGTTCCGGCATCTGGTCGTAGACCTTGCGAATCACCGGCGCCATGCGGCGGCAGACCGTGCCCGCCACGATCATCAGATCGGACTGGCGCGGCGAGGCGCGGAACACGCCCGCGCCGTAACGGTCCATGTCGTACCGCGACGACACCGCCGCGATCATTTCGATCGCGCAACAGGCCAACCCGAACGTCATGGGCCACAACGAGCCCTTGCGCGCCCAGTTCACGGCCTGCTCGAGCTTGAGCGTGACAAAACCCACGTCGCCGGTCTTGCCGTCGCCCGCGCGCGGGCTGATGTTGATCAATCCCATTCGAGCGCTCCCTTGCGCCACGCATACGCGTACGCGGCCACGAACAAGAGGATGAAGATGATCATCTCGATCAACCCGAACAGCCCGATCTTGTCGAACGCCACGGCCCAGGGGTAGAGAAAAATCAACTCCACGTCAAAAATCACGAACAACATGGCGATGATGTAGTACCGAACCGGAAACGGCATCCGCGCGTCGGAGATCGGCTCGCTCCCGCACTCGTAGGCGGACAGCTTTTCCGACGAGTCGATGCGCGGTTGGATGACGTAGCTGAAGATCAAAGTCCCGGCGCCGAACGCCGCCGCGATCGCCATGAAAATGACGACCGGCCCGTAATTGGCCAAGTATGCGGAAAGTACGGAATCGAGCCCCATAAGCGATTCAGACCACTCAGCTTTTTGAACAGGAGCGCACGTTGTAGCACGCCCTATTTTGGGCAGTCAAGCGGCTAAAGGACCTAAGGGATGGCTTGGGGCGAAGGGCCTAGTGGTGTGGGGAGGAGAAAGGACGAGGGGGCGACGGGGGGAGGGGGTGAAGAGACGAACCGGGGAGCCGGGGAACCGGAGAAAGGGCGAAAAGAGAGAAGTTCCCAACCAACAACGAACAACGAATAACGAATTACGACTTCTACCTACTCCAACTTCGACAACCGATCGAGGTCTTCTTCTTTACCGACAATGACCATCACGTCGCCTTTTTGGAGGATGTCCTCGGCGTCGGGATTCACGTTCATCTCTTCCACGCTCTTCCACTCCCCGCGCACCAGTTTGGTCACGCGGCGTTTGATGGCGATGACGTTGATGCCGTAGTTGGTGCGGATGGACGCTTCCTTCAACGGCCGGCCCACGAACTGGCCCGGCACCTCGATTTCCTCGATACTGAAGCCTTGCGCCAGCTCCAAGTATTCCAACACGTTGGGCGCGATCAACCGGTGCGCCAGGCGGATCGCGGCGTCGCGTTCCGGGTAGATCACCTCGGTCACCCCCATGTTCGCGAGGATCTTGCCGTGCAGCGGGGTGACGGCCTTGGCGATAATCTCCTTGACCCCCAGCTCCTTGAGCGTCATCACGATGAGGATGCTCGCCTCGATGTTCTCCCCGATGCTCACCACCGCCACGTCCACGTTCTGGATGCTCACGGCTTTGAGCGCGCGTTCGTCCGTGGCGTCGCACTGCACAGCGTACGTCGCGAAATCGCTCACGGCCTCGATCTGATCCTCGTTGCTGTCGATGGCCAACACTTCGTAGCCCTTTTTGATGAGCGTCTCGGCCACGCTATAGCCGAAGCGACCCAGACCGATTACCGCGAACTGGCGCGCCATGTGTGCTCCTAGCCGATGAGAACGCGTTCCGGAGGATAGCGGAAGCGCCGAGTTTCTTCCAGTCGGACCAACGCCACGCTGACCGTCAGCGGGCCGATCCGGCCGATGAGCATGGTCAACACGATCATGAGCTTTCCGAAATCCGTGAACAACGCGGTAAAACTGCGCACGCCGCCGTCCCCGGTCGAAAGCCCTACGGTGCCGAACGCCGACGTCACTTCGAACAGGGTGCGGAGAAAATCTTGTCGCTCACTGATTTGGAGGACGAGCGTCATGCCGGTGGTCAACGCGAACGCCAGCAACGCCAGCGAGAACGCGCGAATCACGGTTTCCTGGGGAATCCGGCGATGAAATGCGGTCACGTCGCTTCTCCCACGAATACCGGCCCAGATGCCCACCAACATGGTTCCGAACGTCGACGTCTTGATGCCGCCTCCGGTACCACCGGGGGAGGCGCCGACGAACATGAGGAGCACCAACACGTACAGCGTGGCGGACGTGCCGCCTCCCAGGTCAACCGTGTTGAATCCCGCGGTGCGCGCCGACACCGAGTGAAAATAGGACGCCATGATTTGTTCCGCCAACGGCAGGGAACCCAACGTCTTGGGGTTGCCCAGCTCGAACGCCCAGAACACCGTCATGCCGCCCACGATCAGGACGGTGGTCAGACTCAGCACCATCCACGTGTGGACGGTCAGCCGGAACGTCTCGCGTTTGAACAGTCGAATGAGGTCCCGATACACGATGAAGCCGACGCCGCCCGAGATGATAAGCACCGTCACCACGATATTGACGAGTAAATCGCCCCGGTACGCGACCAGACTGGTGGGAAATAGCGAAAAACCCGCGTTGTTGAAAGCGGTCACGGAATGGAACACGCCCAGGTAGATCGCCTCCAGACCGGGAAAATCGAAGGAAAATCGGATCGCCAGCAGCACGGCGCCGATGCCTTCCATGACGAAGGTCATCCACAGGATGCCCTTGAGCAATCCGATCAACCCCTCGACGGTCAACACATTCATGGCTTCCTGCATGACCAAGCGCTGCTTGATCCCGATCTTCTTCCCCAGCAAGATAATGATCACCGTAGAGAGGACCATGTAGCCCAGGCCGCCAAGCTGCACGAGGACCAGGATCATGATCTGACCCGTGGTGCTGAAGTCGGTCGCCAAGTCCTTCACCACCAAGCCGGTGACGCAGACCGCGGAGGCGGCCATGAACAAGGCGTCGATCACGCGGATCGACTTGTCCGGAGCGGACGCCACCGGGAGCGACAGCGCTACCGTCCCCACGAGAATCGCGCCCGCGAACCACATGACGAGGATCTGCGACGGCGTCAACGGATACGCGCCGATGCGACCCTGATGTGTGGCGACCGGTTCCATCTCACGCCGCTCCCAACATGCCCATTACGCCCCGTCTGATCATGCTCACCGCGATCGCGGCCAGCAACAGATAAAAGACTTTCGCGATCGCGGTCGCGCCGTTGACGCCCAGCACGCCGATCACGCGGTCCGCGTTCCGCACCACGACCCAGGCCAGCAGGAGGTTGAGCGCCAACGAAACCACCACCAGCCCGATGCCGAAGGTCCCCATCAACATCAGCGACGTGGTGAGCGTGGCGGGGCCCGCGATGATCGGCGTGCCCAGCGGCACCACGCCCAGCGTCTGCTGCGACTTGGGCGAGGCCGCGCGCGTGCCGTCGCGCAGCAGGTCCCAGATCGCGAACACCAGCAGCAGGACGCCGCCGGCGATCATGAAGTCCTCGACCCGCACCCCCAACACCGAGAACGTGGCCTTGCCCAGCAGGATGAAGATCACCGTCACGGAAAACGCGGTGACCACCGACTGCCGCGCGATGCGCGGCTTGTCCGTGGCCGGGAGCGGCTGGGTGAGCGCGTAATACGTGGGCAACACGCCGATCACGTCGATCGCCACGAAGATCGGCAGAAACACCAGCACGAAGCGATCAAACGCGTCGGGATCTTGGAAGAACGTCAGCGCGTCCATGTGAGCGTGGGTCGTGGCCGTCCACCTCCCTGTCCGGCCGACACCCGACCCCTCGCGATACGGCGGGCATCATAGGCCCGCCGGGCTATGCTGTCAAGGAATGAAGCGGACTATGATTTCGTCGTCGAATCGACGCCGTATCGAGATTCGACACGCCCAGGTCGGCTGGGGTCCACTACCCCCTACGTGTAATCGGCAGCACGGAGACGACCGGGAGCGTTTGACCATGACCTATTACGTATCCAAGGATCTGGGCCGTTTCGCGGAGGTCGGAAAGTTTTCCGGCGACCTCATGAAAAAATTCTTCGACGACGACCGCGAAGCGACCGGCACGAGCCCATGACCGTCTTCAATTTCGACATGGCCAAGCTCGCGACCCGCCGCATTCGATTCCCATTCCTTCGGTTGCACCGCGGGCGCGGGCAGCAGTTGCGGAGGCGCCACGGCGTCTTGAAAGCAGCGACAGCCTCGGCGAAACCGCCACCGGACGTCACTCGATCACCGTGACGATTTCGTCGCGAGACGTTGTAGGGCGCTGAAGAACTCTGAGGCGGTCCTTCGACAAGCTCAGGACGAACGGAAGGCGGCCGTCCAAAACCTCCGTTCGTAGTGAGCTCGGCGAACCACGCTCACAAGGTTTTAGTCCCCTGCTAAAGCCGGTCCAGCCGTCTGCGCGTCTTGCGCTCGGCCTTGGGGAGCCGGCGCGGATTGCCGCGCTTTTCTCCGCGGTCCGAGACCGAATCGTCCGCGTCGCCGTCCTTGTCCGCGTCGATTTGCGCGACGCGTCGCAATCCGCCTTCGTGGCTCAGGGCCTCCCCGAGTCGCTCGTCGAAGACCTGCGCGCCGAGGACCACGCAGCCCGACACACGACACGCGTCGCGCACTTCCCGGTCGGACGACACGATCGTCCCCTTCTCGCGGAGGCGTTGCGCCAGGCGGATGACCACGTCGTCGGCCCGTTCGTGTTCAGCGAACAGAACGCGCACGCCCGCCGGATACGTCGCGAGGCCCGACGCCTTGCCCGCCTTGGTCGCGACCGCCGGCGGGAATCCATCGAAGACCACGGTGATCACGTGGCCCTTGAGGCGCGCGTAGCGGGCCAGTTCCGCGATGAACCCGTCGCGTTTGGCCGCCACGTCGCCGTACAAGCCGCCGCGGCTCCCGATCACGTTGTATCCGTCGATGACGATGTCCACGCGCGCTCCGCGCCCATTGATCCGTGATGATGGCTCATGGTACAGAAGCACGACCATCCCTGTCACGGAGACTCGCATGCCCAAACGCCCGCTCGCTCCCAGCCGCACCCCGCGGGGCACCATCGAACCGGTTCACCCCAAGATCTTCGAGTATCTGGCGAGCCTTCAGCAACGCCACGACGAGCCGGTGCTGCTGGAGATGGAAGCCGCGGCCGAGGAACGCGGCTTCCCGATCGTGGGCCGGGTCGTCGGAGCCTTCCTTGAAGTGATGGCGCTCAGCGTGGGCGCGAAGCGCATCTTCGAGTTCGGCAGCGGGTACGGCTACTCCGCCTATTGGTTCTCGCGCGCGGTCGGCCCCGACGGCGCGGTCGTCTGCACCGACGGCAAGGCCGAGAACGCCCGTCAGGCCCGCGGGTATCTTGAACGCGCGGGCCGGTGGAACCGGATCGATTTTCGGGTAGGCTGGGCGCAGGACGTATTTCGCGCCACCGATGGGCCATTCGACGTGATCTACAACGACGTGGACAAGGACGCGTATCCCGAAGTCTGGCGCCTGGCGCGCGAACGCGTGCGACCCGGCGGGCTCTACATCGCGGACAACACGCTCTGGTACGGCCGCGTGGTGCAACAGCGGATCATCGACGACGTGGCGCCGGGCTGGACCGAAGCGATCCGCGAGCACAATCGCCTGATCGCCGCCGACCCCGACTACGACTGCTTCCTCAACCCGATCCGCGACGGCGTCATCGTGGCCAGGCGTAGGGGGTAATTCTGAGGGGGAGAATGGGGGAATCGGAGAATCGGAGAATATGCGGTAACACTTGAGCCTTTTCCCCGATTCCCCGGTTCCCCGATTCCCCGGTTCGGCCTTCCCTTCTTAGAACAACCCCATGCGCTGAAGGCCCGCCTCGCCCACCAACCACAACGCCGCCAAATACGTCCACGCCGCCCCGGCCATCACATACCCCAGCGTGATCACCGCGCCGTCTTCCTCCATCATGCCCAGGGCGAGCAAGAGGATCGACCACGCCGGGATGGTATTCGAAAACGGGATCGGCAACGGCAGCATGAGCAGGAACGCGCTCGAGGTGATCGCGAGACCGTTCACGACGTTGAAGCTCCACCAGTGCTTCATGAACCGCAGTCGCGGATGGATCACCTTTTCCAGGCGCTTGGCCACCGCCACCGCGCCGTGGATGATCTTGGTCAGGGTCTCGTGGGAAATTTCCCGTCGCATCAGCCACTCGGGCAGCCAGGGGCGCTGGCGCAGCGCGATGCGCAAGCCGAAGAGCATGAGCGCGAGGCCGAACGGCGTGGACAGACCGGGGAGCGGAATCGGCTGGCAGAACGGCAGGACCAGGACAATGACCACCACGTCGATTCCGCGGCCGTGCAGGATGTCGACGATCTGTCGCAGCGACAACGCGTGGCCCCCGGCGCGGTCGAGGATCATGCGCAGATCGTCCGACAGCTTGGCGGGTCGGTGGTCGGCGCCGGAGGTCACGGAATACGCGTCCGGTGGGGCGCCCGGTCCGGGCGCCCCACCCACGGGGCACGCGTCGCTACTTCTTGATTTCCAGCAACTCCACGTCGAAGATCAGCGCGGAGTTGGGGCCGATCTGGGGCCCGGCGCCTTGCGCCCCGTATGCCAGATCGGACGGAATGAACAGTTGCCACTTCGATCCAACCGGCATGAGCTGCAGCGCCTCGGTCCAACCCTTGATGACCTGGTTCACCGGGAATTCGGCCGGCTCGCCGCGTTTGATTGAGCTGTCGAACTCGGTCCCGTCGATCAACGTGCCGCGGTAGTGGACGGACACCGTCTCGTTCGCCTTGGGCTTGGCGCCCTTGCCTTCCTTGACCACCTTGTACTGCAACCCGCTCGGCAACGCCACCACGCCCTTTTGTTTCTTGTTGTCCGCCAGGAACGCGGCGCTCTTTTTCTTGTTCTCGTCCGCGGCCTGCTGCGCGGCCGCGACCGCGCGGGTCTGCATTTGCTGCTGAAAGTCGGCCAGGACCTTTCGGATCTCCTCCTCGGACAACGCCGGCTTGGCTCCGGACAATCCGTCGCTGATTCCCGCGGCCAACGCCTTCGAGTCCAACTCCACGGACTGCCGCTTGAAATTCGCGCCGATGTCCAACCCGATGCTGTAACTGACCTTCTCGTTGTCGGTCTTCAGCGACGGTTTACTCTGCGCCTGGGCCGAGCCCGCAAACACTCCGACCATGATCGCCGCCACCGCCGCCGTCCATCGCATCCGCATCCCCTCTCCTTTCACTCGTCATCCGCCGCCCGACGCGGCGATTGGTCCATTCGTATGACATCCATGTCGGCGCATCTATGCCGCAGAGCCATTCCGATCGCGCCCAACAATACGCCGCATTGATCCCGACTGCAAGTCACTCCCGGAAGGAGTTCCAGTGAACAACCCCACTCGAAGGGCGAAACCTGTTCAGAAAATGCTCAAACACACCCCTTCTCTTGCCCTCCCCCTTGTGGGGGGGGAGGGGAGGGTGGGGGGGGCGCCTCTTCATGTCATGGAGTAAGGGGTAAGCAGGACCTGTTATTCATAAGAAACTACAACTTTTTGACCACGGTTCGCGCCAGATCGGTCAACTGATCGGTCGTAAAATAACTCTCGCGCACGCGGCGGGTCTGTCGGTCGAACCGCTTGGCGCTCTGAACCACGACGACCACGCGGCCCGTGTGCACCACCACGGCGCGGTCGGCCCCACCGCCGTAGGCGGAACAAGCCAACGCCTCGTCGCCCAGACCCACGATGGGTTTGCCCGGCTCGGTGTACCCACAATTGCGCCGGTAGCTCTCGTAGAATTCGGATTTGGTCAACGGATTGATCGCCACGGACAGGATCACGTCCTTGCCGTCGATCGCGTAATTGCACGTCCCGTGCGCCCCGAGACGCGAGTCCCGCGGCACCAGGGTGACGCTCGAACGTCCGGACACGGTTTGGACCACGCGAGCGGGCAACGTCCGCTCGCATCCCGGATCAACGTACTTCAGAAAGGGAGTATCCCCCGACGTGGTCGGCGATGCGCTGAAGAACCCGAAGAAGGAGATCAGGACCGGAATCGCGACCATTGCCGTTCCTCCTGAACAAAGGGACGACAATCAGTCTAACGGAGCGCCCATCGTTGGGCAACCACGACGGGCGTATATTATGCGGTCGATCCGCCGGAACGGCGGACCCGGTTACGCCGTGGCTTCTTTGACGACCGACACCGACACTTCGCCGGTCACGTCGGAGGCCAACTTGATCGGGACCGCGAACGTGCCCAGCGACTTGATCGGCTTGTCCAACACGATCTTGCGTTTGTCCACGACGAACTCTTTCGCGGCCAACGCGTCGGCGATGTCCTTGCTCGTGACCGAGCCGAACAACTTGTCGTCCTCGCCCGCCTGCATCGGAAATGTCAACGGCAGCGCCGCGAGCCGCTTAACCAGCTCCTCGGCCGCCACGCGCTCCTTCTTGCGCTTGGCCGCGATCACGCGCTTTTGGTGCTCCAGTGCGCGCACGTTCCGTTCGGTGGCGGGCGCCGCCATCGAGCGCGGGAGCAGATAGTTTCTGGCGTACCCGTCCTTCACGGTCACCAGGTCGCCCATTTTGCCGACATGATCCACGTCTTCGCGAAGAATGATTCTCATCGAACTACCCTCCATCTGAACAAACGAGCCCCGGATAATACCGGACCCATTTGCGAGAAGTCAACGCGGGCGGGTCCCCGGTCTTGTCAACCGGCCCATGTTACAGTAGGCTCAACCCCGCCGAGCATCCCTCCGCTCCCAACTGAAGGAGACCGCCATGAAGCGCCTCGCGTTCCTCGTGTTCGGACTCTCGCTCACCGTTCCCGCATTGGCCCAAGACCCCGCGGCCCCGGCCGCCGCACCGGCGTCGGACAACGTGTCGCGCGCCGTGTTCACCACCGCCGTGGCCGACCGCGAACCCACGGACCAGATCACCTCGCTCAAAAACGACATCCAGCAGGTCTACTTTTTCACGGAGCTGACCGGCCTGGACGGCCAGACCGTCACCCACAAGTGGGAGCACGCCGGCGAGGTGAAGGCCGAAGTCAGCTTCGACGTGAAAGCCCCGCGCTGGCGCGTGTGGTCCAGCAAGAAATTCGACCCGAGTTGGACCGGCGAATGGACCGTGTCAGTGGTGGATGGATCAGGCGCGATGCTGACACAGGCAAAGCTGATGTACGAGGCAGCGGGACAGTAAACCCGGCTTTGCCCCAAATTACCGATTAAAGATTCGGCCCTTCCGACGCCTCTGACGTCGCATGAGACCGTTCTTGCCCAGAAGAGAGCTACCCTCGTTTCTACCCATTGCCCCTTATTGACATATTGATGCCACAAGCGATATGTTGTGGCATATATGCGAACGACCATCCGCCTCAACGATCGTCTGCTTCAGGAAGCCAAACAACTTGCCGCGCGATCAGGCCGGACACTCACGTCCGTTATCGAAGAGGCCCTCCGGGCGTTGCTTGCCAGACCGCGTCACCCCGCGAAACGGGCCCGCGTTCGGCTCACCACGGTCACCGGACGCGGCCCCGCGGCCGGCGTTGACCTGGACGACACGGCGGGACTCCTGGATCTGATGGAAAGCCGCCGTGGTTCTCATTGACGTCAACGTCCTCGTCTACGCTCACCGCGTCGACGCGACCGGACACGACGCAATCCGTACCTGGCTCGAAGATGTCGTCAATGGCGATCACGCCTACGGCATTTCGGACCTGGTCCTGAGCGGATTCGTGAGGATCGTCACCCACCCGCGGGTCTTTGATCCCCCCAGCCAGATCGCTAAAGCCTTAGACTTCGCGGACGAAATCCGTTCCCAGCCGCATTGCGTCGTGGTCGCGCCCGGCGCGCGCCACTGGGAGATCTTCACGCACTTGTGCCGCGTCGCCGGAGCCAAGGGCAACCTGGTGGCCGACGCCTACCTCGCGGCATTGGCCATCGAATCCGGGTGCGAATGGATCACGACCGACCGGGACTACAGCCGCTTCCCCGGCCTGCGGTGGCGGCATCCACTGACGGAAAGTTAATTAGTTAGGAACGTCCCCTTCAGGAGCCCGTCCCCTTCAGGAGCCGGAACGTCCCTTTCAGGAGCCCAACAGCAAGTGACCTCGTCCACTTGCCTTCCTGAGCCAGCTTGACCATAGATGAGCTGAGCGCGTCCCATATAACAGTCATTAGGCAGAGCGCCAGACCATCGCAGTATCCGTCGGCGTCTTCCCGCCCGCGTCGCGCCCACCGATGAGGTAGATCGCTCCGCCCAACGTGACCGCCGCAGCCGCGGCGCGTGGTTCGGGCATTGGCGGGAGCATGGTCCATCCGGCGTCGCGGGTGTAGCGCGCGGCTTTGGGTTGGATGCCGTGGCCGTCGTTGCCGCCGAATGCATGGATGGCGTTATCAACGACGAGCGCTGCCACGCCTGCTGTGGGCCATGGTAATGGTCCGACGTTGGATTTTTCCCAGGCGCCTTTCGCTGGATCGTACGCTTCGATCACGTCGAAGTTGCGGAACGCGCCATCGCGGAACGCACCGCCGCCCATGGCCAGCAACTTGCCTTCCCACGGCACCGCTGCGAGGGAGAAGCGCGGGGTCGGCATGGGGGTGAGTTCCAGCCAGCGGCCCTGGAATACGTCGAACACTTCAGAGAAATTGAACGCGGGGTCCGTGAGCGGCCCGCCGGGGGTGTCCGGCAAGTGGCCGCCGATTAGATAGATGCGGCCGCCCATGACGGTGGCGGCGGGGGCGTCGTGGCGGCGTAACAAGTCGGGACCTTTCGTCCAGGAGTCCTTCTCGGGGTCGTAGATCTCGACCACGGTGAGGAACTGGAACGTGCCGTCGGGCTTTTTGAAGCCCCCGCCCATCACATAGATCTTGTTCTGGAACGGGACGGCCACGATGCCGGATCGCGCGGTGGGCATGGTGGCGATCGGCGACCAGCGGTCAGTCTTCGGGTCGTAACATTCCGCGCTGTTGAGCGCGGCGAAGGCGTGGCCGCCGCCACCGAACACGAAAATGCGATTCTGATGGACGGCCGCGGCGCAGTGGGAGCGGACCGTGGACATGGGCCGCGCGAGCGTCCAGCCCTGATTCTTCATGAACGTTCGTTGCGAAACCGCGTAAACGCCAGCAAGTTTGGGGCCTGGAGCCGCGAGTTTGGAGCCTGTTCAGGGAAGGCCAGATGCCAGGCGAACCTGCATCGCGCCGCAGGCGCGAAATGGAAACGGCGTGGTCCTCTCGGGTGGCGAAGCAAGGGAGAGCCTTGCGCGCGGAGCATACTGGGTCGTACGTGAGCACGCAAGGCCGACCGACAACGCCGCAGATGGCCTTTGCTTCGCCACCTGCAAGGTGCCTGCGGCCGAACTAGCATTCGCGCCTTCGGCGCGCTCAGGTTCATGGACAGGCTCCTAGCCCGCGCGCGTGGTCATTGCGAGGCGTTGACCCAGGCGATGATGGCGCCGGCCGCGTCGTCGAGTTTGATCTTGCGCACGTTGCCGGTGCGGCGCTCCTTGAACTCGACTTCGCCTTGGGCGAGCGATTTATCGCCGAGCACCACGTGCAACGAGATGCCGAGCAGGTCCGCGTCGTTGAACTTCACGCCGGGGCGCTCGGAACGATCGTCGATCAACACTTCCACGCCGGCCTTGGTCAGTTCGGCCTCGATGCGCGCCGTGGCGTCGACCACCGCGGGCTTGTCGCTCAGCGGGATAACGTGCGCGGCGTAGGGCGAGAGCGGCGCGGGCCAGATGATGCCTTTGGCGTCGTGGTTCTGCTCCACGGCCGCGGCCATGATGCGGCTCACGCCGATGCCGTAGCAGCCCATGATGATGGTCTGTTCCTTGCCGTCCTGATCCAGGAACACGGCCTTCATCTTCTCGGTGTACTTGGTGCCCAGGCGGAACACGTGGCCCACCTCGATCCCGCGCGAGACGGTCAAATGGCCGTCGGCGCAGCGCGGACACGGGTCGCCCGTGACCACGTTGCGTAGGTCCGCGATCGCGTTGATCTGAAAATCCCGGAACGGCTCCACGTGCGTCAGGTGGGTGCCGGCCTTGTTCGCGCCCACCACCACGTCGCTCACCGCGGCCGCGGCGTGGTCCGCGATGATCTTCACGTCCTTGAGGCCGACCGGGCCGGAAAAACCCTTGGGCCCGCCCGTGACGCGCGTAATGGCCCCGTCCGACGCCAATGCCACGTGATCGACCTTCAAATACCGCTTGAGTTTGACCTCGTTGGCCTCATGGTCCCCGCGAATCAAGACCGCCACGACGTCGTCGTCCGCCTGATACAACATCGTCTTGATCAGTCGCGCGGCGGGCACGCCGAGACGCTCCGCCACCTCCGCCACCGTGTGTTGGCGCGGCGTGCTGACTTCCTCGGCAGGCGGAACATCGGCGCGACTCCCCGACTCGGCCGCAGGCGCTTTGGCTTCCGCGCGCTCCACGTTCGCGCCGTACCCGCAGCGGTCGCACGCCGCGATTGCGTCCTCCCCGGTCTCGGCCAGCACCATGAACTCGTGCGAGAAGTTGCCGCCGATCAACCCCGCGTCCGCCTCCACCGCCCGGAACGTCAGGCCGCAGCGCTCGAAGATCCGCGCGTACGCGCGGTACATGATCTCGTAGCTCTTCTCGCTCCCCGCGTCATCACGGTCGAAGCTGTACGCGTCCTTCATCAGGAATTCGCGGCCGCGCATCAGACCGAAGCGCGGGCGGATCTCGTCGCGGAATTTGGACTGGATCTGATACAGCGTGACCGGCAACTGGCGGTAGGACTTGACCTCGCGGCGCACCAGGTCCGTGACCACTTCCTCGTGCGTGGGGCCCAGACAGAAGTTGCGGTCGTGCCGGTCCTTGAGGCGCGCGAGTTCCTTCCCGTACTGCGCCCACCGGCCGGTCTCTTCCCACAGTTCCGCGGGCTGCACGAACGGCATGAGGATTTCCTGTGCGCCCGCGCGGTCCATTTCTTCGCGCACGATGCGCTCCACCCGCTTGAGCACGCGGTAGCCGAGCGGCAAGAAGTTGTAGATCCCGGCCGCGAGCTTGCGGATCATGCCCGCGCGCAGGAGAAGCCGGTGGCTGACGGTTTCCGCCTCGCCCGGGTCCTCACGGAGCGTGGGAATCAACAGATTGGAATAACGAGCCATGCAGATCTTCCTGGAGCGTGGTTCGACAAGCTCACCACGAACGGAGATTCGATTGCGCGCTCATCCGTTCGTCCTGAGCCTGTCGAAGGACGCTTCTATCTAGAGGACCGCGAGGCGGTTCGGCGACACAACGCCCCGTTCCGCCAGCATGAGGTCGATTTCTTTCAGCAACACGTCCATCAACTCGGTCTCGGGCACCTTGCGCACGATCTCGCCGTGCTTGAACAACAGACCCACGCCGCGCCCGCCCGCGATGCCGATGTCGGCTTCCTTGCCCTCGCCGATGCCGTTGACCACGCAGCCGAGGATCGACACGGTGAGCGGTTCTTTGAGGTGCGCGAGGCGGCGTTCGACCTCGTTGGCCATGCGGATCACGTCGATCTCCAACCGGCCGCAGGTGGGACAGGCTACCACGTTCACGCCGCGCCGGCGCAGATCGAGCGCTTTGAGGACTTCAAAACCGGTTTTGACCTCTTCCACCGGGTCGGCCGCGAGCGAGACGCGGATCGTGTCGCCGATGCCCTCGGCCAGCAGGATGCCCAGGCCCACCGCGGACTTGATGCCTCCGGAGAACGCGGTGCCCGCCTCGGTGATGCCCAGGTGCAACGGGTAGTCGCTGGCCGCGGAAAACGCGCGGTACGCGGCCACGGCCAGGCCCACGTGCGAGGCTTTGAGCGAGACCTTGATGTCGGAGAAGTCCAGGTCTTCCAGGATGCGAATGTGGCCGAGCGCGGACTCCACCATGGCCTCGGCCGTGGGATACCCGTATTTTTCGAGCAACTCGCGCTCCAGCGACCCTGCGTTCACGCCGATCCGGATCGGGGTCCGGCGCTCCTTGGCCGCTTTGACCACGCGCTCGACCTTGTCGCGGTCGCCGATGTTGCCGGGGTTGATGCGCAGACAATCCACGCCCGCGTCCAACGCGGCGAGCCCGAGCTTGTAGTCGAAGTGCACGTCCGCGATCAACGGCAACGTGGTCTGCCGGCGAATCTCGGGCAACGCCTCGGCCGCGGGCACGTCCGGCACCGCCACCCGCACGATCTCGCACCCGGCCCGCTCCAGCTCCGCGATCTGCGCCACGGTCTTGTCGATCTGCGACGTGTCGGTGGTGGTCATGGATTGCACGGAAATCGGCGCGTCGCCGCCGATGGCCACGTTGCCGACTCTAATCTGCCTGGTCTTTCGCCGCGTTATTTGCATTGTTCGAGAAGCATTGTTCGCTATTCGTTGTTCGTTGTTCGACTAACAACCAACGACGTCCAACGACCAACGTCTTTCCTCATCCCCTATCCAATGATCCGCATAATGTCGTTATAGGAAACGACGAGTGCCAGCGTAATCAGCAGCACCATACCGACCGTTTGCGCGATTTCCAAGCCCCGGCGGCTCAACGGATGGCCGATGACCGCTTCGATCAAGAAGAAGACGAGCCACCCGCCGTCCAGCACCGGGATCGGCAGCAGGTTCATGATCCCGAGTTGGAGGCTGATGAACGCGACCAGGCGAACGACGTCGGAAAATCCGGAATCCGCGGCTTCACCCGTCACCTGCGCGATCATGATCGGCCCGCCCAGCGCCTTGATCGACAAATTCCCGGTAAAGAGCTGCCCCAGCACCTGGAACGTCAACGTGGTCAGCTCCCACATCTTCTGTGTGCCCAACAGCACCGCGTCCTTAAACCCGTACGAGCGGGTCACGGTCGAATCCTTCCCGCCCACGCCGATCACCCAGCGCTTGGACGCGTCGTCCATCGCGGGAGTCACTTGTACGGTGGATTCGACCCCGTCCCGCACGTAGCGGATGGTCAGGGGTTCGCCCTTGTTCGCTTGGATCACTTCGGACATCTGGAACCAATTGCGGATCGGAGCGTCGTTGAGCCCGATGATCTCATCCCCCGGCTTCACGCCGGCCACGGCCGCGGGCATGCCGGGACTGATCGCTCCCACCACCGCGGGTTTCTCGGGCAGAAATCCCAGGCCCACACCCCCCTTCTCCAATTGCGCCGGAACCGCGATCGGCATGGTCAGGGTTCGATCGCCCCGCTGCACCACCACCTCCACGGTGCGATCCGGAATGCTGGCCATTTGCGTGACCGCGGACTCCCAGGTGGCCACTTCGGTCCCGCCCACGGAGACCAACCGATCGCCCGGCTCGAACCCCGCGGTCTCGGCCGCCGAGTTCGCCTCGATCCATCCCACCACCGGCGGTTGCTCCAAAAACGCGGGCAAACTGGTGCCGAGCATGAACACCACCGGCATCAAGAGGAACGCGACGATGACGTTCATCGCCGGACCCGCCAGCACGATGCGCGCGCGTTCCCCCAAGGTGCGCGAGGAAAATTCATACGGCGCGCGCGTGCCTTCTTGCGTGGGATCGTCGCCCGCCATTTTGACGTAGCCGCCCAACGGAATCGCCGAGACCATGTATTCGGTGTCGCCCACTTGCCGGCTGAAGATCTTGGGGCCGAACCCCAGGGAAAAGCGCAGGACGCGTACGCCGGTCCAGCGGGCGACCATGAAGTGGCCCAACTCGTGGACGAAGATCAAAAAGCCCAACACGATCAGAAACACGATAACGGTATGGATCATGCCCTCACCTCACGGAGCCCCGGTCCACGCGACAGCGGCACCTCCTCCGATTTGACCTTGAGTATGCGGCGCGCCGCGCGCCGCGCCGTCGCGTCCGCCCCCAGGACGTCGTCCACCGTGGACGCCGACCCGGGATTGGTTTCATTTAACACACGTTCGATGGTCTCGGCAATCGCGAGAAAGCCGATACGGCCGTCGAGAAACGCCGCCACCGCTTCCTCGTTGGCCGCGTTGAGCGCGGCCGGCATGGTGCCCCCGGTCCGCAACGCGGCGTACCCATGCTCCAAACAGGGAAAACGCGACGTATCCGGCGCCTCGAACGTCAGTTCCCCGCGCCCGACCACGTCCAGCGGCGCCAGGGGCAGCGGCAACCGGCGGGGATGACTCATCGCGTAGGCGATGGGCCCGCGCATGTCCGCGACGCCCATCTGCGCGAGCACCGAGCCGTCGCAAAATTCGACCATCGAGTGCACCACGCTTTGGCGATGGATGACCACGTCGATCCGGTCCGCCGGAATCCCGAACAACCAGTGCGCTTCGATGACCTCCAACCCCTTATTCATGAGGGTCGCCGAGTCGATGGTGATTTTGGGCCCCATGGACCAGTTGGGATGGCGCAACGCGTCCTCGCGCGTCACGCGTCCCAGGCGGTCGCTCGGCGCGTCCCAAAACGGTCCGCCCGACGCGGTGAGGATCAGACGCCGCACGTCCTCCCCGCGTTGGCCCGCCAGCGCCTGGAAAATGGCGCTGTGTTCGCTGTCAACCGGCAGAATCGCGACGCCGCGTCGCGCGGCCTCGGCGGTGACCAACGCGCCCGCCATCACCATGGTTTCCTTGTTGGCCAGCGCCACGGTTTTGCCCGCGCGAATCGCCGCGAGCGTGGGGAGCAAGCCCGCCGCGCCCACGATCGCGGACACGACCAGTTCCCCGTCCGCGTCACGCGCCACCGTGGCCGCCGCGTCCGGCCCCCCGAGAATTTCCGTGGACACGCCCGCGCAGCGCGTGCGCAAGCGCGCGGCCTCGGCCTCCGACGCCACGGACGCGATCCGCGGCCGCACGCTCTTGATTTGCCGTTCAAAGGCGTCGCCGCCCCGTCCGGCCGACAACGCCGCGATTTCAAACTCCTCGGGGAACGCCGCGGCCACGTCGAGCGCGGCGCGGCCGATCGACCCGGTGGCGCCAAGAATGATGAGCCGTTTACGAGGCATTCATGTTCCTAGGAGGCGCCGACCGGCGCATACCCCTTCACCCACGTGAGATAGTAGTAGATGACCGGCGCGGTAAACAGCAGGCCGTCGATCTTGTCGAGCACGCCGCCGTGCGACGGGATCAGGCCGCCGGAATCCTTCACCCCGGCGCCGCGCTTGATCAGCGACTCGAACAGATCCCCCACGATCCCCACCACCGCCGCCGCCGCGCCCAGCGCCGCGGCTTCTCCGAACGACAATGCGTCCACGAACCACGCGGCCGCCGCGAGCGCGGCAATCGCCCCGCCCGCCACCGCGCCCACCGCCCCCGCCACGGTTTTCTTGGGACTCACCCGCGGCGCGAGCGCCGTGCGGCCCCACGTCTTGCCGACGTAGTACGCGGCGGCGTCCGCGATCCACGTGACCCAGAGCGCGAACACGACCAGCCACGCCCCGCCCGGCAGCCCCCGCAGCCACACCGTGTGTCCGAGCAACCACGCCACGTACCACACGCCGAACAACGCGAACGCCGCGTCCGGGCCGGCGACCCGCAGGTCGCGCCCGCACGTCAGGGCAACGACCGCGATCCCCCCGACCATCGCGGTGAGCGCCGCCGGGAAGGAGGCGGAGCCCGTCGCGGCGAGCGCCATGAGGCCCAAGAGGACGACGCCCGCGAGCACGCCCGCGGCGAACACGGGCACCCGTCCCGCGCCCCACGTCCGGGCTTCGCCCGCGGGAAGCGCCATGGTGTACAGTTCGGTTTGCGCGAACGCCGCCACGACGCCGATCAACGAGGCAAAGAGGAGGGGCGGAGACCAGACGAGTGCGGCATAGAGAATCGGAAGCGCAACCAGGGCGGTGACGATCCGCCCGGCGTGCTCCTTCACCCGGGACTCCCCTGAAGTTGTTCCCCGGTGCGACCGAAACGGCGTTCTCGGCGTTGGTAGTCCAACAGCGCGGTCAACAAATCGCGACGGCGAAAATCCGGCCACAAGGTCTTGGTGAAATACAGCTCGGCGTACGCGATCTGCCACAATAAGAAGTTGCTGATGCGGCATTCGCCGCTCGTGCGGATGACCAGGTCGGGGTCCTCGAAATCGCGGGTATCCAAATACCGCGACAGGACGTCTTCGTCGATCGCGGACGGGTCCAGCGCGCCGCTCTTGGCGTCCTCGGCCATTCGCCGCGCCGCGTCCACGATCTCGCTGCGGCCGCTGTAACTGAGCGCCAGGGTGAGGGTCATCTCGCGCCCGCCCGCGGTTTCCCGCTCCACGCGGCGGATCCAATCCACCACGGTCGCGGGCAAACGCTCGATGCGGCCGATCGTGCGGAATCGGATGTCCTTTTCCAGCAGCGTGTTCAGTTCCCGTTGCAAATACAACTCGAGCAGCATCATGAGTTCCCGCACTTCAAAGGCCGGACGGCGCCAGTTTTCCGTGGAAAACGCGTAGATGGTGAGCCCCGCGATACCGAGTTCGCGGCACGCGGTGACGGTTTCGCGGACGGATTTGATCCCTTCCCGGTGGCCCGCCACGCGCGGCAGGTTGCGCGCGGACGCCCAGCGCCCGTTGCCGTCCATAATAATGGCCACGTGACGGGGCAGCGGGCCCCGCAACACTCGTGCTTGTAGTTCTTCGTCGGATTCGTGCCCGACCACGGATGTGGGCATCGTCATCAGGAGGTAATCATGAACGGCGGTAGTGTAACGTGGGCCAAAAATGAAGTCAAACTTGTAGGGAACGCCGCGCGACTTGCGGGATCGGACGGGACGAGACGGTTGACAGGCGTTCCGCCGGCGCTATACTCTCGCGCACCACTTTTCACCCCGGATCGACCATGAAAAGCGCCGACACCTCTCGCCAGACCGCTCCCCCCAACGTGGAACGCGGGTTGGGATTCGTCATCCTCGCACTCAGTCTCGTCGGACTGGTCATCAACTTCCTCCAATAACGTCGCGCCTCCAACGTCTCACCTTGCGCGGACGACGCGCGTCGGTTGCACGGGCGGACCCGACACGGTAGAATGCCGGTCCGGTTTGGAGCCGTCACGATGCGACACGGAATCTCTGCGCTTGCTTGCGCGCTGGCCGCCCTCACGTTGAGCGGCTGCGTCACGATCAACACGGGTCCGGCCAACCAGCCCCTCGGAGAGACGCGGTTGAGCGGAACGGGCCGGGACAAACTGCTGCTCATCGACGTCGAGGGGTTTCTCTCGGGGCAAGAGCGCGGCAACCAGTTGCTCGGAGAGCCCATGCCGAGCCTCGTGTCCGAGGTGACGGAGGTCCTGCGCAAAGCCGAACGGGACCGGAGAATCAAAGGCGTCGTCGTGCGCATCAACAGCCCCGGGGGCACGGTCACCGCGTCCGATACGATCTACCACGAATTACTCCGCTACAAACAGCGCACCAAGCTGCCGATGGTCGCCCACATGCTCGATCTCGGCACCTCCGGGGCCTACTACATCGCGCAGGCCGCGGACCGGATCGTCGTCCAACCCACCACCGTGACCGGCAGCATCGGCGTGATCATGGTGCGGCCGTCCGTGTCCGGACTACTCGGCAAGATCGGCGTGGAGACGGAGGAAATCACCTCCGGCCCCCATAAAGGCATGGGCTCGCCGTTCCATCCGTTGGGGGACGAGGACCGCGCCTTGTTTCAATCCGTGATCGACGACTTGTACGGACGCTTCGTGGACGCGGTCGTCGCCGGACGCCCCACCCTCTCGCGCGAGCGGATTGCGGCCTTGGCCGACGGCCGGATCTACACGGCGGAACAGGCCCGGGTCGCCGGGCTCGTGGACGGCATCGGATACCTCGACGACGCCGTCGACGGCCTGAAGGCCGCGGCGGGCCTGACGTCCGCGACGGTCGTAACCTACACCCGGCCCGGCCAATACAAGGGCAGCATCTACGCCGCGCCGGTGGTCAACGTCGACTTGGACCTCTTCCCCGCGAATCAACCCGGATTCCTGTATCTCTGGAGGCCGTAGTATGGATCCGAGCGACGCGCCGACGCCCAGCCCGTCGGCGGAACCGCGCGGTTCCGCGCGAACGCGCGCGTGGATCGCGGCGGGCGCGGCCGTGGCGGCCGCCGTGACGGTTTGGGCCTACGTCACGCTGACCACACCGTCACTGGTGGGCGTGTGGTCGAACCGCGCGCCGCAGAACGCCGTGACGTTCGTGTTCAGGGAGGACGGCTCCGGCGCCATGTCCATCGGCCCCTCGCAACTGCCGTACCAGTACCGGTTCGACGACACCCATAAGCCGGCGTGGCTCGACCTGGAAGCCCGGCCCGAAGGTCGAGCCGTGACCATCCGCGCCATCGCCGAATTCGCCCGCGGCGGCAAGCTCATGATCCGCATGCCGCACACCCGTTCACCGGGCGACCGGCCGACCGAGTTCATCCCCAACGACGTCGAAAACACCATCTTGTTGACCCGTATCGAGTCAGGGGCATGAGGACGGCCGGGCTCCCGCGCTGGGCGCTCATGGTCCTTGCCGTCCTGCTGAGCGCGTCCCGCCCCGCGTTCGCCGAACCGCTCCCGGTCGTCGCCACCCTGCCGGTCCTCGCCGACTTCGTTCGGGTGGTGGGCGGCGACGCCGTCTCGGTCACGAGTCTGATCACCGGGCTGGAAAGCGAACACACGTACACGCCCAAACCGAGCGACGTCGAAGCCGTACGCCGGGCCGCGGTGCTGGTCAAAGTCGGATTGGGCCTTGAAGTCTGGGTCAACGGCTTGATCGCCAACGCCGAGAACCCGCGGTTGATTGTGGTGGACGCGTCGCAGGGCATCGGCCTCATGCGGGGCGGCGAACACGACCACGGCGACGACAAAGACGCGCTGCCCCGCGCCGAGGAACGCCGCAGCGGCGGCAATCCGCACGTGTGGCTGGACCCCGAGAACGCCCAAACCATGGTGCGCCACGTCACCGACGGGTTGATCAAAGCGGACCCGGCGCGCAAAAAAACGTACTTGGCCAACCAGGCCGATTATCTCAAAGAGCTCGACGAGTTGACGCGCGCGCTCAAGGCGCGGTTCGAGGCGATTCCCAACCGCAAGATCATCACGCACCACGCGGCGTGGCCGTACTTCGCGCGGCGGTTCGATATACGCATCCGCGGCGAAATCTTCACCCAGATCGGCACGGAGCCGTCGGCCAAACGCATCGCGGACCTGATCCGATTGATCAGGAAGGAGAAGATCCGCGTGATCGTGTCCGAACCGCAGCTCTCGCCGAAAATCCCCGACGCCTTGGCGCAGGAGACCGGCGCGCGGGTCGTGATCCTCACCCCGTTGCCCGGCGCGCTGCCGGGAACCGACGATTATCTCTCCATGATGCGATACAACGCGTCGGCGCTGTTGGAGGCGCTGCGGTGACGGCGCCGGACGTCATCACCTTCGACCACGCGACCCTTGATTACCGCGGCCGGCCGGCGCTGGAGGACATCACCATCGGCATCCGCGCGGGGGAGTTCCTCGGAGTCATCGGGCCCAATGGATCGGGCAAGACCACGTTCCTCAAGGCCATCTTGGGGTTGATCACGCCCGCCGCGGGATCGGTCCGCGTCTTCGACTGCGCGTGCCACCAATTGCGGTGCGAACACCGCGCCCGAATCGGCTACCTTCCGCAGCACGAACACGTGGACCCGCACTTCCCCATCACGGTGGCCGAAGCCGTGATGATGGGCCGCTACAGCACGATCGGATTGTTCCGGTATCCGGGACGCGCCGACCGGGCGATCGTGCGTGAAGCCTTGGAAGCCGTGGATATACTCCCCTTGGCCGACGCGGCGGTGGGCGAGTTGTCCGGCGGACAACAACAGCGCGTCATGATCGCGCGCGCGCTCGCGCAGCGGCCCGAGATCCTGTTGCTCGACGAGCCCACCACCGGCATCGACGCGCCCACCCAGCACGCGATCATGGACCTCATCACCAAATTGCACCGCGAGATGCGGCTGACGATCCTCTTCGTCACCCACGACATCAACTTGATCAGCCGGGTCGCCGACCGGCTGGTATTGCTCAAAACCCGACTGTTCGCGGCGGGCCCTCCGACCGAGGTGCTTTGCCGCGACACCTTGGCCCAAGTTTACGGCCAGGACATCGTGGTCACCGATCACGGCGCCGCGCCGTACGTGATCGTGGGGGATCATCATGCCTAAGTTTTTTATAGGTCCCATAGGTCCTATATGACCTACGAACTGCTTTCCTTCGGTTTCATGCAGCGCGCCCTGGCCGCGTCGGTCATCATCGGCGCGCTCTGCGCGGTCATCGGCGTGTTCGTGGTGTTGCGCGGGTTGTCGTTCATCGGCGCAGGCACGTCCCACGCCGCGTTCGCTGGGGTGACGTTCGGCTACCTGACCGGCGTGTCGCCGCTGGCCATGGCGATCGCGTTCGGACTGGGCACGGTGTGGATCGTGCACGCGTTGTATCAACGCGGGGTCATGAAACTCGACGCGTCGATCGGGATTTTTTACACCTTCACCATGGCGCTGGCGATTTTGTTCCTCGGCCTGATGGGCAGCTACAACGCGGAAGTCTACGGGTTTTTGTTCGGCAGCGTGCTCTCGGTCACCAACGAGGACATCACCGTGATGGTGTGGCTGGCGGGCGCGGTGCTGGCGCTGGTGGTGCTGTTTTATAAGGAGTTCCATTTCATCACGTTCGACCCCAGCATGGCGGAGGCCACCGGGATCGCGGCGGGACGGCTGTTCTTTTTGCTGTTGAACCTGATCGCGCTGACCGTGGTGGTCTCGCTCAAGACCGTCGGCGCCTTGTTGGTTTTTGCCCTGATCGTGATTCCGGCGGCCGCGGGCTACCAGCTCGGACGCACCATGCTGGGCATGATGGCGTACGCGGTCGCGTTGGGCGTGGGCTCTTCGGTCGGCGGCGTGCTCATCTCGTACGGCTTCGACGTGCCCTCGGGCGCGACCATCGTCCTGCTGGCCACGGCGCTCTTTTTTGTGGCGGTTGTCCTGTCTCCGAAACGGCGACGGCTGCGGGCCTCACCGTAGGACGTCCGCGAACCACACCCGGTTGTCCGGTGGGGCCTTTGTGCCATTGCATTCACCAACCCACCGATCTATAATGTGCCGTTTTTCGTACAAACGACCCTCGGCTGATCCAGCCGGTTGCGCGACCCGTCCCGCGTGCTGACACGGAATGCGTCGTAGAGGAGAACTTGATGTACAAGACGATTTACGTCCCCGTCGACAATTCGGATCACTCCAACCGCGCAATCGAGCTGGCGGTCCAACTCGCTCAGCAGTTCGGCGCCACCGTGGTCGGCAGCCACGCCTACGCGGCCAAGATGCACGACAAACGCTTCAAGCAGATGGAAGCGGGACTGCCCGAGGAATACCACGACGAAAAGGAGCTCGAACGCCAACGCCGCATCCACGATTCGTTGATCACCCGCGGTCTGGAGATCATCACCGACTGTTATCTGGACGTGGTGGACCAGCAATGCAAGAGCGCCAACGTGGGATTTGAGCGGCGCTTCCTGGAGGGCAAGAACTTCCAGGTCCTGGTCGACGACATCAAGACCAACAAGTACGATCTGGTGGTGATGGGCGCCTTGGGCGTGGGCGCGGTGCGCGACAGCGTGATCGGCAGCGTGGTGGAGCGCACGGTGCGCCGGGTCCACGGGTCGGACTTCTTGATCATCAAGAATCCCAAGTCGATCGAACCCGACGGGCCGATCGTGGCGGCGCTCGACGGCAGCCCGCACTCCTACGGCGGCCTGATGACCGCGCTCGCCCTCGGCAAGGCCCTGAACGCGCCGGTGGAAGCGATCTCCGCATTCGATCCCTACTTTCATTACGCGATGTTCAACAGCATCGCGGACGTGCTCTCCGAGGAAGCCGGGCAGGTGTTCCGGTTCAAGGAACAGGAAAAGCTGCACGAGGAGATCATCGACTCCGGCCTCGCCAAGATCTACCAGGCGCACCTGGACATCGGCAAACAGATCGCGCAGGCCGAGGGCATGGAGCTCAAGACCACGTTGCTCGACGGCAAGGCCTTCGAACGCTGCCTGCAATACGTGAAGAAGAACAAGCCGTGGCTCCTGATCATGGGCCGCATCGGCGTGCACTCCGACGACACCATGGACATCGGCAGCAATTCCGAGAACCTGATGCGCCTCGCGGGCTGCAACATTTTGATCTCCAACCGTACCTACGTGCCGCCGATCGACACCATGGCGCAGTACACCATCGCGTGGACCGAGGAAGCGGCCAAGCGCATGGAGAAAGTTCCGGTGTTCGCGCGCGGCGTGGCGCGGACCGCGATCTATCGGTACGCGATCGAGAAGGGCCACACCATCATTTCGAACGAAGTCGTGGACGCGGCCATGGGGCATCTTTTGCCGCCGGACGCGGTGGCCGCCATGAAGGGGCTCGGCAAGACGTTGGACGCCGCGGGCATCAACCGCGACAAAATGGAAGCGAGCGACGATGTCGTCAAAGACCTGATGGGCGCGCAGGGCGCGCAGATCATGGGCCTGATGGGCGACACCGCCGCGGCCAGCGCGGGGCAGAACATCCTCAGCTATGAAGAACGCCGCGAACTCGATTACTGGGTGTGCAGCGACTGCGGCTACCTGGCCAAGGGCAGCCAGCCGGTCAAGTGCCCGATCTGTCCAGCCGACGGGTCCAAATTCAAGATGATCGACAAGTCCATTATCGTGGCCGCGGCCAAGGCCGAGGGCAACATCGAGGTGGAAATCGCATACGACGACGTGGTGATCCAGTGGACCGCGGAAGCCAAGGAACGGCTCAAAGCCGTGCCGTCGGGGTACATGCGTCGGCGCGCCAAGGCCATCATCGACAAGTCCGCGCGCAAGATGGGGCTCAAGACCATCACCACCGAGTTCGCGAGCAAAGTCATCATGGAGTACGCCTCGGAAGTGAGCTGGAAGGACGAACTACTCGCGGGCGACGCGGAAGAAAAGCTCGCGGCCCCGGCGCCCGAGTTCGAATGGACCCGTGACGCGAATCAACGCATCGAACGCGTGCCTCCGGGCTACATGCGCGATTGCACCAAGGGCATGGTCGAGCAGCACGCGCGGGAGAAGGGCGTGCGCGCAATTACTCTTGAGATCTGCAATGAGGGCATTGAAAAAGCCAAGGCCGCGATGGAAGACGCCATGAAGAATCCCGCGAAAATGGACGAGATCATGGCGAAGTTCATGCCGAAGAAGCCGGAAACCGCGCAGCCGACGGCCTGATGAGATGAACGAGGTGATCCCCCCCGACGTAGGGGCACGACATGCCGTGCCCCTACCGGAACGTCAAGAAGGAATGGCTGGGGAGGGGGCGGCCTTTCCCGATTGATGCCCACTGACCTGGTCCTCCCAATTCATCGTCCGTCGCAGGAAGATTTCAAGCCCTTCCTGATCGCGTGGAACCTCACCAAACGCTGCAACCTGCGCTGCGCGCACTGCTACCTCTCCGCGGGCGAGCGGGACGCGGGGTCGATCGACGAATTGACCACCGAGGAGTGTTACCGGACCATCGACGACATGGTCCGCGTGAACCCCGCGTCAATCCTGGTGTTGACCGGGGGCGAGCCTTTGCTGCGCCGTGATATTCCGCAGATCGCCCGCTACGCCACGTCCAAGGGCATGATGGTCGTGGTCGGCACCAACGGAACCCTGCTCACCGACGAGAAGATCACGGAGCTCCTGGCCGCCGGCGTGATGGGCGTGTCGATCTCGGTCGACTCCTTGGACGAGCAGAACCACGACACGTTCCGCCGTTTGCCCGGCGCGCTCCAGGGTTCGCTCGACGGTATCGAGGCGTGCCGCCGCAACGGGTTGCAGTTTCAGGTCCACACCACCGCGAGTTCGATGAACTACGCGGAGATCCCCGCGATCATGGAGTACGCCTACAAGGCGGGCGCGCGGGTGTACAACCTGTTCTTCCTGGTGTGCACGGGCCGCGGCGAGGAAATGTCGGACATCACGCCCGAGCAATACGAGCAGGTGTTGAACTACCTCGTCGACATCCAGAGCAAATTCCCCGGCATGCTCGTGCGTTCGCGCTGCGCGCCGCACTTCAAACGCATCGCGTACGAGAAGAACCCGGAATCCCCGATCACCAAGGCGCAGGGGTATGAAGGCGGCGGATGCCTCGCGGGCACGCACTACGCGCGCATCACGCCGGAAGGCGATCTGACGCCCTGCCCGTTCATGCCGATCTCGGTCGGCAACCTGCGCGAGACCGGGTTCGACGCGCTCTGGAACGACTCACCGGTGTTCCACCAGCTCCGCGCGCCGCAACTCAAGGGCAAGTGCGGAGACTGCGAGTACAGCGAACTGTGCGGCGGGTGCCGGGCGCGGCCGTTCGCGTCCCACGGGGATTTCTTCGACGAAGACCTGTGGTGCAACTACACGCCCAAGGGCGGCGCCAAGATCCTCCCGCTGGTGGAAGCGTTCGACGGTCCTCCGCCCCCGTGGAGCGAGGCCGCGCTGGAGCGGTTGAACCGCTTGCCGTTCTTTCTCCAGAAAATGGTGAAGCAGCGCGTGGAAAAATACGCGCGCGAACAGGGCGCGGCCGCGATCACGCCCGAGATCATGGAAGCGTTGCGCAAGCGCACCTTCGGCAACGAGACCCCGGTGTTCGACATGGGGCGGTTCCAGGGCTTGATGCCCGAAGGCGGCTGGCCGGGCGCTGAGACCATTGTCGCCCCGAATCAGGAGGCGCGCGGCCGGTGATCGCCTCGGGCCAATTGTTCAAGATCCTCAACTTCTGGGTCCACCTCATTTCCGCCTTTATTTGGATCGGCGGCGTGTTGTATTCCAGCTTGATCCTGCTCCCCTCCGCGCAGAAATTTCTCGCCAAAGACGTCCGCGGCGAATTCCTCCGCCAGATTCACGCGCGCTTCCAGAAATTCTCGGGCGCGTTCGTGCTGCTCCTCTTGGTCACCGGCGGCATCAACATCCACTTCGCCAAGCAATACCGGGGCGCCATCACCGGCTTGTACTTCAACGCCTTGATGCTCAAGATCTTCTTTTTCACGATCTTGCTCACGTTCTACCTCCTGCACCTCAAGGAACTGGGCAACAAGAAGCCCATCGCGCACTTCCCGTATCAGGAAGCCACGTTGGTTCTCGGCGTGCTCATCATCCTGATGGCGGCGGTTCTCAAACACAGTTAAGCCGGCCTGTTGGCCGAACCGAACGACGCCGGCCCGCGCCGTGGGTCCGATCGCCGTTCCATCGGTATTGTCCCCTGGAATAAGCCGCCCGGACAGTGTATAAAGGCGGTACTACTTCCTTCGGATTACCCTCTCGCGGTGAGGCATTGTCGTGAATAAGCGCATGATCATCATGTTGGTCGTGACCGGTCTCGTATTCGGCGGCATCTTCGGCTTCAAATGGTTCGGCAACAAGATGATGAACCAGTTCTTCGACAACATGCCGATGCCCCCGGTCGCGATCACCGCCACCGAAGCCCAGGAACAGACGTGGCCCGCCACCATCGACGCGGTGGGCACGGTCACCCCGGTCAACGGGATCGCGGTCACCAGCGAGGTGGCGGGAGCCGTGGAGTCCATCCGGTTTCGATCCGGCGATCGCGTGGCCGCGGGCGCGGTATTGGTCACGCTCGACGCGGTGGTGGACCAGGCCGAGCTCCGAACCCTGAACGCGCAGCACGATCTGGCCGAATCGGAACTGGCGCGCGGACGCGAACTGTTCGGATCCGACGTCATGGCCAAGTCGCAGTTGGACCGACTGGAGAGCGAGGCGGCCCAAGCCGCCGCCCGCGTCGCGGCCAAACAGGCCCTCATCGCCAAAAAGACCATCCGCGCGCCGTTCTCCGGCGTGTTGGGGATCAAGCAAATCAGCCTGGGACAGTACGTGAGCCCGGGAACCCCGCTGGTGACGCTCCAATCGCTGGATCCGATCTACGTGAATTTCTCCCTGCCCGAGCAGCGGCTCGGGGTGCTCACCGTGGGCACGACCGTCACGGCGGGCGTGGATGCGTTTCCAGACGCCGCGTTTAAAGGGCGCATCACGGCGATCGAGCCCCGGGTGGATGAGAACACGCGCAACTTCAACGTTCAGGCCACGTTCGGCAACGCCGACGTCCGCCTGCAACCCGGACTCTTCGCGCGCGTCCAGATCGCGTTGGCCAAGTCGGACACCTACGTGGTGGTCCCCCAGACGGCCGTCAGCTACAACCCGTACGGCAACTCGGTCTACGTGGTGCAAGAGGCCGCGGCCAGCGCGCCCGGCGGAGCGAATCCGAGCCCGGCCGACGGCGCCGCGCAAGCCGGGCCCGACGCGCAGGGGCCGACGCTGGTGGTGACGCGGCGGCTGGTCAAAACCGGGCCCACCCGCGGCGACTTCGTCGCGGTGATCGAAGGGCTCAAACCCGGCGAACGCGTCGCGACCTCCGGGCTCCTCAAACTCCGCAACGACGCGGTGGTGGTGGTCAACAACAAGGTCACGCCGGCGGCCGATATTCGACCCTCGCCTCCGGAAAGCTAACGCCCGCCCATGCAATTCACGGATATTTTCATCAAGCGGCCCGTGTTGGCCGCGGTGGTGAGCCTGATGATCCTCTTGCTGGGCCTGCGCGCGTGGACCGAGCTGAACGTGCGCCAATACCCGGAGATGAAGAACGCGGTGGTGACGATCGCGACCACCTTCGTGGGCGCCGACGCGGAGTTGATCCAGGGATTCATCACCACGCCGATCGAGCGCGAAATCGCGAGCGCGCAGGGCATCGACTATATCCAGTCCACCAGCCTGCCGGGCGTGAGTTCGATCCAGGTCTTTCTTCGCCTGGACTACGATCCGAACGAAGCCCTGACCCAGATCGCGGCGAAAGTGAACAAGGTCCGGCGCGATCTGCCGCAGGGCAGCGAAGACCCGGTCATCGAACTGTCGGTCGGCGAAACCATCGCCGCGATGTATCTGAGCTTCTACAGCACCATCCTCGACAACAATCAAATCACCGACTATCTGGTCCGCGTGATCGAACCCAGGTTGTCCACGCTCCCGGGCGTGCAGCGGGCGCTGATCATCGGCGATCGCACGTTCGCGATGCGGATCTGGCTCAAGCCGGAACGGCTGGCCGCGCTCAACCTCACCGCGAGCGACGTGCAGACCGCGCTCCAAGCCAACAACGTACAGGCGGCCGTGGGCGCCACCAAAGGCTCGATGGTCTCGGTGGATCTCAAGGCCAACACCGACCTTCAGACCGCCGACGAATTCCGGAATTTGGTGATCCGCTCGGAGGGCGACGCGATCGTGCGCCTGGGCGACGTCGCCGACGTGGTGCTGGGCGCGGAGACCTACAACACCTCGGTCTCGTTCAACGGCCAAAGCGCCACGTTCATCGGCGTTGAAGTGGCGCCGGACGCCAACTCGCTCGACGTGGTCGCGCGCGTGCGCGAGGAGTGGCCGGACATCGTCCGGCAGTTGCCGCAGGGATTGGAAGCCAACATCCCCTACGACAGCACGCGGTATATCCGCAACGCCATCAACGAGGTGGTCACCACGTTGATCGAGGCGGTCATCATCGTGATCCTGGTGATCTTCCTGTTCCTGGGGTCGTTGCGTTCCGTGATCATCCCCGCGGTCACGGTGCCGCTCTCCATCATCGGCGCCTTGTTCCTGATGTGGGTAATGGGTTTTTCCATCAACCTGCTCACGTTGTTGGCCATGGTGCTGGCCATCGGCATGGTGGTGGACGACGCCATCATCGTGCTGGAGAATATCCACCGCCACATCGAAAACGGCATGAAGCCGTTCGACGCCGCGATCAAAGGCGCGCGCGAGCTGGGCCTGCCCGTGATCGCCATGACCATCACCCTGGTCGCGGTGTACCTGCCGATCGGTTTTATCGGCGGATTGACCGGCACATTGTTCGTGGAGTTCGCGTTCGCGCTCGCGGGCGCGGTGTTGCTCTCCGGCGTGATCGCGTTGACGCTCTCGCCCATGATGTGCGCGAGATTGTTGCGGCCGCGCGAGGAGGGCGGCGGGCACGGGCTCGAAAAGTGGCTGGATCGCCAGTTCGATCGGCTGCGGGTCGGCTACCAACGCCGCCTGCACGGCGCGCTCAACGACAAACAGGTGATCGCGCTCTTCGGCGTGATCGTGCTCGTGAGCACCTATTTTCTGTACATGACCTCGCCGCGGGAACTCGCGCCGGAAGAGGACCAAGGCATCATCCTGATTTTCTCGCAGAGCGACCCCTACTCGTCGCTCGACTATTTGACGCTCTTCACCAACGAGTTGACCGCGATCGCCAACGCACTCCCGGAGAAGGAGAACTATTTTCAGATGAACGGCGTGGGCGGAAGCGGGTCGGCCGTGGGCACCAACACCGCGATTTCCGGCATCGTCTTTAAACCCTGGGCCGAACGCGATCGCGCCACCAAGGAGGTCCTGCAGGAAGTCCAGCAGAGCACCGGATCGGTCGCGGGGCTGATGAACGCCGTGTTCGCCCCGCCTCCGCTCCCCACCGGCGGCATGGGCTTCCCGGTGGAATTCGTGATCGCCAGTACGCAGCCGGTGCAGGCGCTCAACGACGTGACCCAGGAAATTCTCCAGCGCGGCATGGCGAGCAAGAAATTCATCTTCATGGACACGGACCTCAAGATCGACAAACCGCAGATCCACATCGACGTGGATCGCGACAAGGCCGCGTTGCTCGGCATCGACATGCGCCAACTGGGCAGCGAACTCGCGGCCATGATGTCCGGAGGGTACGTGAACCGGTTCTCGATGGAGAGCCGCAGCTACAAGGTGATCCCCCAGGTCCAGCGCGCGGAGCGCCTGAACCCGGACCAGCTCACGCAGTACTACACGCGAACCGGCTCGGGCAAGCTGGTGCCGCTCTCCACGCTCGTGACCTTGCGCGAATCCGTGGAGCCGCAGCAACTCAAACGCTTTCAGCAGTTGAACGCGGTGGTCATCTCGGGCGTGCCGCGTCCCGGCGTCACGCTGGGCGAAGCCCTGGGCGTGCTCGAACAGGCGGCCAAGGAAGTCCTACCGCCAGGCTACGCCGTGGACTACGCGGGCCAGTCGCGCCAATACAAGAGCGAGGGCGCGGTCCTGGTGCTCACGTTTTTCTTCGCGCTGATCATCATCTACCTGGTGCTCGCCGCGCAGTTCGAGAGCTTCCGCGACCCCATCGTCATGCTGGTCACGGTGCCGATGTCCATCTGCGGCGCGCTGATCTTCGTGAGCCTGGGCCTGACCACCATCAACATCTACACCCAGGTGGGCCTGGTCACGCTCATCGGCGTGATCAGCAAACACGGCATCCTGATCGTGGAGTTCGCCAACCAGTTGCAGAAGCAGGGCAAATCCAAACGCGACGCCATCGAAGAAGCCGCGGCCATCCGCCTGCGCCCCGTGCTCATGACCACCGCGGCCCTCGTGCTCGCCGTGGTCCCCTTGTTGATCGCCACCGGCCCCGGCGCCGCCGCGCGCTTCGCCATCGGCCTGGTCATCGCCACCGGCATGACCATCGGCACCGCGTTCACCCTGTTCGTGGTGCCCGCCGTATACCTGTACCTGGGACGAGACTACGCCGCGCAGCGGGCTGGAGAATCCCCTTCAGTTGTGCCCGCCTCGGGCGAAGTGCGCGCGTAGGGCACCATCGGGAAGGCGCCTCCCCCCGTCGCTTGTCTGGCCTGTGAAGATTGGCATATACTGCCAAATATGACGTATGGAATTCGTCGAACAGCGGGGCACGACCATGGCGCGGCTTGAGATCGGCAAGTATTTGGCGACAGATACCCGGGTATGCGGAGGACGCCTGATCTTTAAGGGCAGTCGGATCCTCGTATCGGATATAGTCGATCTCGCCACCGCAGGTTACACCCCGAATGCGATCTCGGAAGAATATCGAGGGCTCATCTCGCCTGAGGCCGTTCGGGAAGCCTTGTCTCTGCTCCGTCGAGGTGTCGTAAGAGAGATCGTGACAAAGCGCCAATCCGCGGCGTGATCCTGCTGGATCACAACATCCCCAGAGACCAAGTCAAACAGCTCACGCGATGGCGCATTCACGTTCGGCAGGTCGGGTTTCAAGTCGGACGACCTGAGTGGGACGACCAACAGGAAATCCTTCGATTTCTGCACAAAGCCAAACAAGCGACGCTCTTTACCAGAGACCTTGGCTTTTTCCGCATCCGTCTCTGCCATAGGAACTATTCTCTGGCCGTGATCGAGGCTCCGGTCCTCGATACAGCCGCCCTGATTCGAAGTTTTCTTCGCCATCCGGAGTTCAAAACGCGCCGCCAACGCTGCGGCCGTGTATTCCAGATTTCTTCGACCAGAATCAGGTGGTGGCAACTCGGCAAGACGCGCCAATCCGAACTGCCGTGGCCGATACTCCGAGGCCGATGATCGAAGGCGCATCCTTGGTCGTAGAAAAATAGACCCGTCCCCTTTAATACATAATGATGAGGTTACGGCTAAATGAACGATGACAATGCACCCCGAAAAATATCCCTCAATGACGAAGAACCATATACACATGGCTGAGAGAGCAGAAGAACCGATCGGCGGCTGTCGATGCTGGGAAACGGACGATCCCCTATTCATCCTCTACCGAGACGAGTGGGGTGTGCCGGTGCGGGATGATCGGTTGTTGTTTGAGCAGTTGGTGCTGAGCGGGTTTCAGGCCGGGTTGTCGTGGCGGACGATTCTGTATAAGCGCGAGAACTTTCGGCGGGCGTTTCACAACTTTGACGTGGATCGCGTCGCGGCGTATGGCGCGCGGGAGCGCAGGCGGCTCTTGGCTGACGCGGGCATCATTCGCAACCGACAGAAGATCGACTCCGCCATCAACAACGCGAAGGCCGTGTTGACGGTGCGGGAGGAGTTCGGTTCTTTGTCCGATTACCTGTGGGACTTTGTCGGCGGCCGGCCGATTCGGCGGCGACACCCTGGCGGCCAGAGTCCGGATCGTTCTCCCGAGTCCGACGCCTTGTCGAACGATCTCCAATCGCGTGGCTTCAGTTTTGTCGGCACCACCATCGTGTACGCATTCATGCAGAGCGTGGGGTTGGTGAACGACCATACACGCTCGTGCCCGGTCGCGCGAGCGAAATGACGTTGGGCGGCTCCCGAGAGGTGCTCGCATGAAAATATTTTGGAGTCTGTTCATTTTGTCCGCGTTTGTACTGGCACGCACGTCGGTATACGCGGCTGACCTGATCATCCAGGAGTACCCGGTTCCCGACGGCGCCCATCCGCACGACGTCGCGCCCGCCGCTGACGGCGGTGTGTGGTACACGGCGCAGCACCAGGGCGCGTTGGGGCATCTCGATCCCAAGACCGGCAAGACGCGGCACATCCCGCTCGGCAAGGACTCCGCGCCGCACGGCGTGATTGTCGGCCCTGACGGCGCGCCGTGGATCACGGACTCTGGGCTCAACGCGATTGTGCGGGTGGATCCGAAGACCGACAAGGTCAGCGTCTATCCCCTCCCGATCAAACAATACGCCAACCTCAACACCGCGACGTTCGACCTGAACGGCACGCTCTGGTTCACGGGGCAGCGCGGATACTACGGCCGCGTGGATCCCAAGACCGGCAAAGTCGAGATTTTCGAGGCGCCGCGCGGGCGCGGACCCTATGGGATCTGCACCGCGCCGGACGGCAGCGTGTGGTACGCGTCGCTCGCGGGTTCGCACATCGCGCGCATCGACACCACGACCGGCAAGGCCACCGTGGTCGAACCGCCCACGCGCGATCAAGGCGCCCGGCGCGTGTGGGCGGACTCCAAGAGCCGCGTGTGGGTCAGCGAGTGGAATTCCGGGCAGGTGTCGGTCTACGATCCCAACGCGAACCGGTGGAAACAGTGGAAGCTCCCCGGCGGGAACCCGCAGACGTACGCGGTGTTCGTGGATGATCAGGACCTGGTCTGGCTGACGGATTTCGGCGGGGACGCGGTCGTGCGGTTCGATTCGAGCACGGAGCGGTTCACCACGTTCACGCTGCCGACGCGAGACGCCAAGGTCCGACAGATTCTGGGACGGCGCGGCGAGGTGTGGCTGCCGGAGTCCGGAACGGATCGGCTCGCGGTGATTCGCCAACCGGGCTGATCGAGCCTGGAGCCCGTAGTCGGCGAGACCCTATGACGTCCGTTCGCAGCGCGTCTTTCGAATCCCGAAAAGGATTGTTGCGCAGCCGCGGTGAGGCGCCGCGATGCCGTTAAAACGCGTCCGTTCTCTGCTGTGGATCGCTCTCTGGGCGGTGATTGTCGGAACGTCCGTTTTCACGTACATCGTTTATCAACGTGACATTGCCCCGGCGAGGAATCGCGCGTCGATCGGCAGCCACATCGTCTTCACGCGTTGCGGACTGATCGAATACGCGTCGGTCGGAGACGGTCAACCGATTTTGATCGTGCACGGCGCGGGCGGCGGATTTGATCAAGGACTGTCTTTCGCCGACCCGTTCGTCGCCGTCGGGTATCGCGTCATCACCATGTCGCGTTTCGGGTATCTACGCACCCCGCTTCCCCCGGATGCGTCGCCGCAGGCGCAAGCGGACGCGCACGCGTGCCTGCTCGACACATTGGGCATCGAACGGGTGGCGGGGATCATCGGCGTGTCGGCCGGCGCGCCGTCGTCCATGCAATTTTCGTTGCGTTATCCCGATCGGACGGATCGGCTCATCCTGTTGGTGCCGCTGGCCTATGCGCCTCGTTCCCCGGAACAGGCTACGGCGCCGTCGAGCACGCCGATCGTGTTCGAGACGGCGCTGAAATCTGACTTTCTCTTCTGGCTTGCGGCCAAGATCATGCCGCGGACCCTGGTGAAGGCGATCCTGGCCACGCCGCCCGAAGTATTCGACCGCGCGAGCGCGGCTGAGCGGGCTCGCGCGCGATCGATCATCGACCACATTCTCCCGGTCAGCTCGCGCCAGCAGGGCCTGCTCAACGACGCGGCCATCGCGTCGGCGATTGCCCGCTATGATCTCGACAATCTCACCACCCCTACGCTGGCGATCAGTTTCGCCGACGATCTCTACGGAACGTACGAGGGCGCGCGGTATACCGCGGAACACGTCCGGGAGGCGCGGTTCATGGGTTATCCGAGCGGCGGGCACGTGTGGATCGGACGCCAGGACGACGTCTTGTCCGAAATCGTCATATTTTTGAAATAGCCGTTGCGTCGATTCAGACGCGAGGGGCTTGCGACAGCCCCCCGCACTATGGCAAAACGTCGGGAGACCGTGGGAGCCTTCTTATGGCGTTTGACGACTTCGGACATGCCGGCCGCGTTTCGCGCCGGACGGTGCTGATTGCCGCCGGGACCGGCGTGGCGGCCGTGGCGGCCGGATTGTACCTAATGCCGCGCGCGGTCAACGGCGCGCGATCCACTCCTCTTGACTACCCGTTTCCTGACGCGCCGGCGGATCTCGGATTGCAGTTGGACCCGACTCCGGCCTGCGCCGACGGCCGGGACGAACGGACCATCGCCCAGACCGAAGGCCCGTATTACACGCCGCGCACGCCCGAGCGCGCGTCCCTGATCGAGCCCGGCGTCACCGGAATTCCCTTGGTGGTGGTCGGTCGAGTCGTGACCACCGCGTGCCGACCCATTCCCGGCGCGGTCCTGGATTTCTGGCAGGCGGACGGCCAAGGCGACTACGACAACGATGGGTACCGGCTGCGCGGCCACCAATTCGCGGACCAACACGGGCAGTTCCGGTTGGAAACCATCAAACCCGGAGCCTACGGCGGCCTGATGTTCCGCCGCACCCCGCACATCCACGTCAAAATCCAGGGCCGGAACACCCCGTTGCTCACCACGCAACTGTATTTCCCGAATGAACCGCTCAACGCCCAGGACGGCATCTTCGACGAGCGACTCATTATGGACGTCCAACCGAATGGCGATCGACTCGAAGCCCGGTTCGACTTTGTCGTGCAGTCAAGCCGCGGCTGACCCCATGCAGCCCGACCATTCGTCCCACGATCACGGATCGCCCCTCGCATGACGCGCCTCGCCGCCCTCTGGCTCGGCCTGGTTCTGTTGAGCGTGACGGTCGTTGAACCGTCCGCCGCGGCCGACCCGACTCGTCCGGTCGTGGTCTTCGCCGCGGCAAGCTTGAAAGACGTCGTCACCGAGATCGCGGAGGAGTGGTCGCGGCGACACGCGCGCCCGGTCACGTTGTCGTTCGACGCCACCTCGGTCATGGCTCGTCAGATCAATGCCGGCGCTCCGGCGGACGTGTTCGTGGCCGCGGCGCCGGAGTGGCTCGACGCGGTCAAACCCATCGCGCGCGTGGAGTGGCTGTCCAATCGCCTGGTGTGCGTGGTGCCCAAGAACGTCGCCTCGTTCGATTTAGCGACCGCGGACAGTCTGGCTTTGGCCAATGAACAGGTGCCCTCCGGGAAATACGCGCGCGCGGCGCTGTGGTATATGGGGATCGCGCTCCCCAAGCGCGTGATCTACGGCGCGAGCGCGCGCGACGTGCTCTCCAAAGTCGTGGCCGGCGGCGCACAGGCCGGCATCGTCTACGCCACGGACGCAACCGTCGAGCCCACGGTTCGGATCGCCTTCACGTTTCCCGCGGACAGTCATCCCATGATCGTATACGCGGCGGGGCTGCTCACGACCGAGGGCCAGGGAGTGTTCGACGCATTGCAGGAACCTTGGACCCTGGCGATCGCCCGCCGGCACGGTTTTCTCGAATTCGAATGACGCCGGTCACGCTCTCGTTGCTCGTGGCGGTGACGGCGACGCTCGTCAGCCTGCCCTTCGCCGTGGCGTCGTCGTGGTTTCTTGAACGCACGCGCGCGCCCGGTCGCGGAGTCTTTCAGACCCTCGTCATGCTCCCGCTCGTTCTCCCGCCCGTGGTGATCGGTTATTTGCTGTTAAAGCTGTTCTCCCCGCGAGGCTGGTTGGGACGCGCGCTGGAAAACTTCGGGACGCCGGTCGCGTTTCATTGGTTGGGAGCGGTGGCGGCCGCGGCGGTGGTCGGATTCCCGCTCTTGGTGATGATGACCGGGCTCGCCATGAAAGCGATCGACCCCAGACTGGAAACCGTGTCGCGTACGCTGGGCCGCTCGTCCTGGCAGACGTTCCGGCGCGTCACGCTTCCCCTCTCGTGGCCCGGCATGTTGTCCGGAGCCGCGCTGGCCTTCGCGCGCGGGCTGGGCGAGTTCGGCGCCACCATCGTCTTGGCCGGCCGCATTCCGGGAGAAACCGAAACCATCCCGCTCAAGATTTACGCGGAACTGGATGCTCCGGGCGGCGAATCCCGCGTGGCGGGGCTGGTCGTGATCTCGGTCGTGATCTGCTTTGCCTGCGTGCTGGGCGCGCGCGCGTTGGACGCGCGTTATCGCAAACGGCTGGAACTGGAACGATGAAGTTCGAGGTCGAGGCGCGCATTCGACGCCCGGGCGGGTTCGCGCTGGAGGCGTCCCTTCGTTGCGACGCCGAGGCCATCGGCCTGGTGGGGCCGAGCGGCAGCGGGAAAACCACGCTCCTGGAAGCCGTGGCGGGCATCGAGCCCGGCGCGCGCGTGGTGCTGGACGGCGTGGATTGTTCCGCGCTGCCGATTCATCGACGCGACGTGGGACACGTCACGCAGGACGCGTTGCTGTTCCCCCACCTGACCGTCAGGGCCAACCTTTCCTACAGCCCGCGCGCCGTCGCGCTGGGCGACGTCCCGGCCGCGCTGGGCATCGAGCATCTGTTGGACCGGATGCCGCGGCATCTGAGCGGGGGCGAACGACGCCGCGTCGCGCTGGCGCGGGCGATTCTGAGCCGCCCTCGCGTCCTGCTCCTCGACGAGCCCTTTGCCGGTTTGGACGAACCCCGGCGCCGCGACGCGCTTTCGCTGCTGCAGGACGTGCGCACGAGGTATCGGGTTCCGGTCATTCTGGTGAGCCACCTCGCGGATGAAGTGATCGGGCTCACGGATTGGGCGATCCGCTTGGAAGACGGCCGCGTCGCGGCGATGGGCCCCAGCGCCTCGGTCCTTCGTTCGAGCGAAACGCGTATCGATAACTACTTCACCGGAACCGTGATCGGGCCGCACCACGTCGCGGTCGGCCCGTGGGAACTCTCCGTCCTCCTTCCGGAGTCCCTGACCGGAGAAGTCCGCCTGGCCTGTTACGCGCACGACATCCTGTTGGCCGCCAAAATCCCCGACGGCATTTCGGCTCGGAATTGTTTCCCCGCGCGAGTCGCAACGATCCTCGGCGCGGGATCGGCGGTGCTCGTCACGCTGGAGGCGCCCCCGTTGCGCGTGCTGGTCACGGACGAGGCGGTTGCGTCGCTCGGCTTGCACCCGGGATCACACGTGGTCGCCGTCATCAAGGCCACGTCGATCGCGGTATTGGGCGCGCGATGACCGTCCGCGCCGCATCGCTTCGACACGTCGAATCGCGAGACGAACCGGCGTCATGATGGAATCCTAATGTCCGGCCCGATCGCGGACAACGCCCCACGCGTCTCGCTCTCCGAACTCGGCGCGCTGTTTCTCAAGCTTGGGACCATCGGATTCGGCGGCCCCGCCGCGCACATCGCCATGATGGAAGACGAGGTGGTTCGGCGACGCGGGTGGCTGACGCGCGAACAATTCCTCGACTATCTGGGCGCCACTAATCTGATCCCCGGTCCCAACTCGACGGAAATGGCCATCCATATCGGGCACGCGCGGGCCGGTTGGCCGGGGTTGCTCGTCGCCGGATGCGCGTTCATTCTTCCCGCCACGCTCATCGTGGCCGCGCTCGCGTGGGCGTACGTTCGGTTCGGCGCGTTGCCCCAGGTCGCGGGCGTTCTCTACGGCGTCAAACCCGTGGTGATCGCGGTGGTGATCCAGGCGCTCTGGGGGCTCGGGCGGTCGGCGGTGACGTCGTACCGCCTTGCGGCTCTCGGTCTCGCGTCCGCAACCGCCATTCTCCTCGGAGTGCACGAGTTGGCGGTCCTCGCAGCGGCCGCGGCGGCCGGCGCAATGCTCGCGCGGCCTCCGGACGCGGGAGGCGGGACGTGGAAAGCCGCCGCGCTGGCGACAACGGCCGGCGTTTTCCCGGTTTCGACGGCCGCGCTGGCCGCGGGCTCGACGGCCGGTCCGGCCGCCGTCAGCCTGACGTCTCTGTTCGGGGCGTTCGTGAAGATCGGCGCCGTGCTCTTTGGGAGCGGCTATGTCCTGCTCGCGTTTCTCCGCGCGGATTTCGTGGAGCGGTTCGGGTGGTTGACCGAGCAGCAACTGCTCGACGCGGTGGCGGTGGGCCAGGTGACGCCGGGACCGCTCTTCACCACCGCCACGTTCGTCGGGTATCTGGTGGCCGGGTGGCCTGGAGCCGTGCTCGCGACCATCGGGATCTTTTTGCCGGCCTTCGTCTTCGTGGCGCTCAGCGGGCCGCTGGTTCCCCGCATTCGTCGCTCCCCGAGCGCCGGCGTCGCGCTCGACGGCGTGATCGTCGCCTCGCTCGCACTCATGGCGATCGTGACGTGGCAACTCGGCCTCGCGGCCGTGACCGACGCGACCACCGCGATCCTGGCGATCGCGAGCGCCCTGCTGCTCATGCGGTTTCGGGTCAACTCCGCGTGGCTCGTGGCGGGCGGAGCCGTGATCGGTCTCTTGATACCCCTCTGACGTCGGCCTGATCAGCCACGGGCCGGCGTCAGGCGCGACCCACGCGCGTCACGATCGACGCCACCGCCAAACAGCACCCGAAGGCCGCCACGATCGCCGAACCGGACGGCAGATCCCATTGGTACGAGCCCCAGAGGCCGACCACGCCGCACGAGCCGGCGATCGCCGCGGCGGCGACGCCGGCCCCGCGTCCGACGTTCATCAGTCGGATCACCAACGCGGGGGCGACCAGATAGGTGAAGACCATCAAGACGCCCGCGCTGCGAATCGCCGCCGCGATCGCGAAACCGAGCAGCAAGTAGAACCCGACGGTGGCGCCTCGGCTCGCCGCGGCGGGGTCCGCGCGGCGGGTCGCGGTCCTCCAGATCGCGACCGCGATCGCCAGCCCCGCCAATATCGCCAGTTGGCGGTCGGTTACCACCAAGATGTTGCCGAACAAAAGGTGGAGAAAGTCGGCGTCTCCGTACGGCGCCTTGGCGACGACCAGCACGGCGGCGGCCGCGGCGACCGCGTACACCACGCCCATCACCGCTTCCTGGGGAAGTCGGGCGCTGGAGCCCGGGACGGCCAACAACCCGGCGCCGACCACGGTGAACACGACCGACGTGGCGATCGGGTCCCACTCTGCCGCGGTCCCGATCGCCGCGCCCAGCGCCGCGATTTGCGCCAGCGCGAGATCCACGAACACGATGCGCCGCCGAATCACTTCGGTTCCCAGCGGCGCGAGGACCAGCGCCAAGAGCACGCAGGCCACGGCGGCCTGCCGCATAAACGGGAGCGACAACATCTCGATCATTTCGCCGCCGGGCCTCCGCCGTTGAGCGCCGCGACTAGGCGCGCCACGTTGGTCTCGAAGAGCGCGACGTAGTCGTCGGTCCCCGGCGTGGCTCCCACGGTGGGCGCGAGCACCAGCACCGCGGCGCCGGATTCCCGCGCCAAAAGGTCCGGAATACTCCGTTCGTGATACGGTTCCATCATAATGACTTTTACCCGCTCACGCTTCATGAGGTCCGACAACTCCGCTACGTGACTGGGCGGTGGCGGGACACCCGGCTTGGGCTCGACGTATCCGACCGTCGTCAGGCCGAATCGTTTCGTGAAATAGGGCCAACTGTCGTGATATACGATGACCTTGGCGCCCTGGTAAGGCGCCAGAGTCGTCGTCCATTTCGCCAGAGCCGATTCCACTCGACCACGAAACGCCCGTGCGTTGGACTTGAACGACGCGCAGCCTCCGGTATCCAGACGGCACAGTCGCTCGGCAATGGTCTCGGCCACGATGATGCCGTTCACCGGATCCGTCAGGAAATGCGGGTTCCCCTTTCCGTGGACATCGCCCTGGGATCGATCGACTGGACCGTCCGGAACTCCAAAAACCTGAATCCCGCGCGACGCCTCCAGCTTTCCCGTTTCACCGGCGCGAAGGCGCGGGTTCCGCGCACCGGCGAGTAATGCCGGCAGCCAGCCGACTTCCAAGTCAAGACCACCATCGATCAACAAGTCGGCCCGGTTCAGTTTGACCAGATAGCTGGGACGTGGATCAAGGAAGTGCGGGTCCTGAATCCCCGACGCCAGACTGGTCACGTCAATACGGTCCTTGCCTACCTCCTTGGCGATCGCGGCCAGATCTGACGTGGTCGTGACAACGGTCAGCGGGGCGGCGGCAACCGGACTCGCCATCACCGACAGGCACACCGTGAGCAATAACCGTCTCATCGTCTCTCTCCTTTGGTCCTAAAACGTATGGGCACCGTGTGAACCGATCAAAAACTCCCACTGCAAAAACACCGAGTGCACGATGTCCTCACGGCTGTCCACGTCGTCTCGGTTGTATTGGACGCGCCACTTCGAGAATTCGCTGGGATAGAAGGTCAGGCTGGGCGCGAACCGGTTCCGGCGTTCGCGCAACGGATCGGTTAGGTCCCCGCCCTCTCCCGCTACGTATTCGCCACGCAGACCGGCCACCCACCGGGGCGTGAAGCCCCACATGACCTGCGTGTATCCGCCCCAGTCTTGAAGCTGTTCTTCCGGCAAACTCTCGTCCGCCACCGTGGTTGGATCGTCTTCCACGGCGGCGTTGTCGTACTCCCGCTTCATGACCTCGGTCTGCCACGCCACGAACGGCCATCCCTTGATGGTCTTGATCGGCTTCCATTTGTAGTAGAGATCCATCCCGTAGATCTGCGTCCGCGCTGATTCGCCGCTGCCGTTGGGACCGAATGCGCCGGAAACGCCGAACAGCACGGTTTGGGTGTCGCTGGGATTGAACGACGTGGCCAACCGGGGCGCGATCACGAGATCACCGATCCCTTCGACCTGGCGCTCGATCACGGCGCGGCCGAACAAATCCTCCCCCGGCACCCCGCGAAAACTGAACATGGTTTCTCCCTGGCTGTCCTGGAGCGCGAGCATGGCCTCCGCGTAGACCGGAAGCGGGATGAGGTAGGACACCTGCAGACCCGGCGCCCGCATCCCGTCGCCCCCGAACATCCGGCCGTTGATCAGCGGCTGGTCCACGAACGACCACGTGTGCGGATGAGTCGGGTTGAGGCGGCCGAACTGGGTGAAGAACTGGCCGGCGCGCAGTTGCAGGTTGGCGGGCAGCGCGCTGGTCGTCATGTACGCCTCTTCCACTTCGAGAAAGCTCTCCCCTTCACGATCGATCCCGAAGATCAGATGCCCGATGGCCGTGAAGTACGGGTCAACCGTGCCCGAGAGCGTCAACTCCAGATTCTGGACCGTAAATCCCCTCTGGTTGGGGTCATGCGCGCCGGTTTCCAGCGTCTCCAGATCCGGAGCCGTGGACGCGGCGGCCGCGAACAAGCCGTCAAGCGATATATCCGGGTTGGACCGAGCCCCGGAGCCTTGAGCGGGCTGCTTGGTCTCCAACGCGCGAACCGCGGCCTGGGTCTCGGCCAATTCGCGCTCCAGACGTTTGATGGTCTCGTCGTCCGCCGCTGAAACCAACGGGCACCACACCACGACTGCTCCCAACAGACAGACTGCCGTCATTCCGATAACGGTATTCCGCATAGTGCCTCCGCACGCGTGGAAACGTCACGCCGTACGCGAGCGAACAAGGTCCGCGCGTGCAACGTGGCGTTCCGATCAGGTTAGGTGGTTGAGTGAGTTAGAGCGAAGCGCGCGGAGGACCGCGGGAGGCGACAACGAGAACAGCCGATTCAGGGATCGCGTCGTGAGTCGATGGGAGGAATTCGTTGAGGCCAATAAGTGTGGCGAGCGGCGGAGCGGAGGATCCTGTCGCGTTGGCGTGTTGCACCCACGCGCCGATGGGGCAGCCGTGGGGGTCGGTGAGTTCGTCCTGCGCGTAGGCGTGCAGGAGGGCAACGCTTGAAAACAGCGCCAAGTAAAGCGCCAGGCCCCAGACCGCTGTGAAAGACGCCGCGCGTTTCATATCGCCGCAAAATCTAACACAACCACGGAATTCGTGCCAAGGATCGAATTGCGCGCCGACAAGGCTCCACCAGTCACGCCGCATCAGCCATGTTATCCCTGGCATGGACCATCCGGTAAAGGACCGGTAGAACCAACAACGTCAGCGCCGTGGAGGACAAAATACCGCCGATCACCACCGTGGCCAGGGGTCGCTGAACTTCCGCCCCGATGCCCGTCGACAGCGCCATGGGGACGAATCCAAGCGACGCGACCAAGGCCGTCATCAGGACCGGTCTCAGCCTGGTAATGGCGCCCTGCGAGATCGCCTGGTCGAGCGGCGTCCCTTCCGAGCGCAATTTGTTGATGAACGAGATCATCACCAGGCCGTTCAGCACGGCGACCCCCGAGAGTGCGATGAACCCCACGCCGGCGGAAATGGACAGCGGGATCTCCCGAAGCCAGAGCGCCGCCACGCCGCCGGTGAGCGCCAAGGGAACGCCGGTGAACACCAGGAGCGCATCCTTGGTCGTGCCGAAGGTCATAAACAACAGGACGAAAATCAATCCGAGCGCGAGCGGCACTACGACCTGAAGCCGACGAGCCGCGGAGAGCATCTGCTCGAATTGCCCGCCCCAACTCGTCCAGTATCCCGCAGGGATACTGACCTGCGCTTCGATCGCCTGTTGCGCGTCCGATACGAACGACCCGAGATCGCGCCCGCGAACGTTCGCGGTCACCACGACCCGGCGTTTCCCGTTCTCCCGGCTGATCTGGTTGGGACCGGGAGCGATCGTGAAATCAGCAACGGCGTCGAGGGGGATGTAGGAACGCGAGGATGAGCCCGCTCCCCGCTCGCCTTGTGACGACGCGACAGACTCGCCGTCTGGCGAGGGAAGCGGGAGGGGAATGCGGGTGAGCGCGTCAAGGTCCCCCCTCATCGCCTCGGGGAGACGGACCACCAGGTCGAATCTCCTATCGCCTTCAAACACCTGTCCAACGCGCTTGCCTCCCAATGCCACTTCGACCACTTCTTGAACGTCGGCGACGTTCAGGCCGTACCGCGCCATCGCGTCCCGATCCATCTCGATCGTGAGGACCGGAAGCCCCGTGACTTGTTCGAGCTTGACGTCGGACGCGCCGGGGATCGTCCCCAGAACATCCTCAACGGATTCGCCGGTCGTCATCAAGACCTCCATGTCGTCGCCGAAAATCTTGACCGCCACGTCGCTGCGAACTCCCGAAATCAATTCATTGAATCGCATCTGGATCGGCTGCGTGAACTCGTAGTTGTTCCCTGGAACTTGCCTGACGCGGGCTTCCATGGCCCGCACCACGTCCGCCTTCGGACGTTGCGGATCAGGCCACTCGGACCGCGGCTTCAGCATGACGAAGTTGTCGGCGACGCTGGGCGGCATGGGGTCGGTGGCGATGTCCGGCGTGCCGATCTTGGCGAACACGCGCCGGACTTCCGGAAATTCCTTGACCGCCTCCTCCAGGAGCCGTTGCATGTCGATCGACTGGGTCAGACTGGTGCCCGGGATGCGCAGCGCGTGCAGGGCGATGTCCCCCTCATCAAGGCTCGGGATAAACTCGCTGCCCATCCGGCTCGCCATCGCGCCGGAGAACAGCACCAACACCACCGCGCCGGTCACCACCGCTCGCCGATTCCGCAGCGACCAGGCCAACAGCGGACCGTAGGCCCGTTTCGCCCAGTGGACAACCCGGTTGTCGTGCTCTGAAAACCGACCGGATAGAAACAGCGCGATCGCGGCGGGGACGAACGTCACGGAAAGGATCATCGCGCCGATCAACGCGGCGAGCACCGTGAACGCCATCGGGATGAACATCTTGCCTTCCACCCCGGTCAGGGTCAGGACGGGCAAGTATACGATCATGATGATGAGCTGCCCATAGATGAGCGGCCGCCGGGTCTCGCTCGCCGCGCCGAGGGAGATCTCCATGCGCTCGGCCAAATTCAGTCCGCGCCCCAGCCGCCGTTGCGCCTCGGAAAATCTCCGCACGCAGTTCTCCACGATGACCACGGCGCCGTCAACGATGATGCCGAAGTCCAGCGCCCCCAGGCTCATCAGGTTCGCGCTCACCCGGTTGGCCACCATTCCGGTGATCGTCACGAGCATCGAGAGCGGGATGATCAGCGCCGTAATCGCCGCGGCCCTGATATTTCCCAGAAAGACAAAGAGGATCACGATGACCAGCACGGCCCCTTCAGCCAGGTTGGTTTTCACGGTCCGAATGGTCGCGTCGACCAAGGTCGTCCGATCGTAAACGGGGGTGGCGACCACGCCGTCCGGCAGGGTACGGTTGACTTCGACCATCTTGCCGGCCACCGCGTGCGAGACCGTGCGGCTGTTTTCGCCCATGAGCATGAAGACCGTCCCGAGCACGACCTCCTTGCCGTTCTCGGTCGCGGCGCCGGCCCGGAGTTCCTTCCCTACCAGCACCTCCGCGACGTCCCTGATATAGATCGGGACGCCGCGCCGGTTCCCCACCACGATCCGGCGAATCTCGTCAAGCCCGGCGACCTGGCCGGGCGCTCGGATCAAATACTGCTCGCCCCGGTGCTCGATGTACCCCGCTCCCACGTTGGCATTGTTCCGGGCCAGGGCTTCCAACACGTGCTGCATCGTCAGGCCATAGGCGATCAACTTGTCCGGATAGGGCGTGACGTGAAACTGCTTCTCGTACCCGCCGACCGAGTTCACTTCGGTGACCCCGCGGACGGTTCGGAGTTGGGGTTTAATGATCCAATCCTGAATCGTCCGCAAGTCGGTTTCGGAATACGGAGGTGGCGCCGAAACCGTGTACATGAAAATCTCCCCCAAGCCCGTGGCAATGGGTCCCATGGCCGGCTCAACCCCGGGAGGGAGCTTCCCTTTGGCCTCTTGTATCCTCTCGCCCACCAATTGCCGGGCAAAGTAGATGTCCGTCTTGTCTTCGAAGATCACCGTCACCTGCGACAGCCCGTATCGAGAGATGGAACGGGTTTCTTTGAGGCGCGGAAGCCCGGCCATCACCGTCTCGATGGGAAAGGTGACGCGCTGCTCCGCTTCAAACGGGGAGAACCCCGGGGCTTCGGTATTGATTTGGACCTGGACGTTCGTGATATCGGGCACCGCGTCGATGGGAAGCCGCTGGTAGTTGTAGACGCCGAGCGCCGCGACCGCGACGGTGGCCGCCAGCACGAACCACCGGTGCACGATGGACCATGCCATGACGCGCTCGAACACGCCGCCCGTTCTCGAAGTGGAATCTGGCGAGCGCCCTTCGCTGTCAGTGATCATGCGAGGCCCCCGATTTGCCGAGGTCGGCCTTCAACACGAAGCTGTTGCGAACCGCGTACGGCTCGCCCGGCGCGAGTCCGTCCCTGATCTCAACCCACTCACCGTCGCGCCGTCCCAATTCCACCGGTCGCGCCTCGAACTCGTTGCCGTACCGGACAAACACCACGTCCCAGTCCCGAAACGTCTGCAGGGCCTCGGCGCGCACGGCCACCGGCACTTCAACCTCCTCCTGGACGAGAGCCACGGTCACGAACAAACCGGGACGCCACAGTCCTTTAGGGTTCGGAATATCGACGTGCGCTTTCGCGGTCCTAGTCTGCTCGCCCACCAACGACCCGATGTAGGAGACGCTCCCAGCGGCTTCAAGACCCAGGTCTTGGGATCGTACGGTCACGCGTTGACCGATCCGCACCGCGGCGAGGTCCTTCGCGTGCACCGTGAATTCTCCCCAGACCGTCGAGAGGTCCGCGACCAGGAACATGTCGGCATCCCCCGGGATCGCCTCGCCGACCGCCACGTGCTTTTCAATGAGTACGCCGTCCAACGGCGAACGAATCTCATACCGGGTGAGCGACTGAGCGACGAACGGCGCGCGAACTTCTCGTTCAATCACCCGCCCGGTCGGCTCGACGGCCAAGGCCGCCAGATCGGACGCGGACAGTCCCAACGCCAACAGTTTCTGCTCCGTCACCTGCCGCGCGATCTCGGCCTCCTCCAAGGCGTGGCGACCGGCCAAGTAATCCTGCTCGGCTGAAATTTTCTTCTTCCACAGCTCTTCTTCCCGGACGAACGCGGCCTGAGTGAATTCCAGGCGGTGGACTGATTCGATATACTCTCGTTTGGCCTCGGCCAGTTCTCGGCTGTCCAACACCGCAAGTGCGTCGCCTTTCTTGACGCGTTCACCCAGTCGCTTCGGAACCTCGGCGACCACACCCGCGAGCCTGGACACCACGTGCGCCACCGCGTCCTTATCGAACCCGATCTCCCCGGGAAACCCGCGGACATCCTTCATCCGTACCGGGCCGGCAGCCGCGACCTCAATCCCGGTGGCGGCGGCGACCTCGGGGGTCATCTGCACGCGTCCCTCAAGTTGGGAGTAGTTCCATCGCGAAGCCTTCCCGTTGCGTTGGGCCGTGATCTCCACGTCGAATGAGTGGGGTTCGTACACGACCTTGTCCCCTCGCAGGTAATCGGCTTCCTTGGAAAATCCGATTTCATCGACTCGCCCCCCGAGCCGACGCAGCGTGATCGCCAGCATTAGATCGGCGGGATCCACTGGTTTTCCGCTTTCAAATGAATAGACGCGAAACTGCGGAGGGACGCCCCGCTCGTAAATCGTGACCTCGAGCTGAAAGTTGCCATCCGACAGCAAACGCCCCCCATGAGGACCTTTGGCAACGTCCGCGACCAGGGTTCCCTCCTGCGGCCGAGCCGCATCCTCCCGCGTGCGCATCGGGCCGTCGGTGCACCCGACCACGGAGACGAGCGCCATGCCCGCCAACAGCAACGTGACGATTGAAGTCTTGGGCTTCCTGATCATGGCAACTCCTCACCTGGTGTATGAGCGCTCGTCGCATGGAGCGACTCGCCGGTGAGGCGCTCCACGTCGTTGACGGCGATTCGATAGTCGATTAAGGCCCGAAGGTGTTGAGAACGGGCTTGAAACAATGTGCGCTGGGCGTCGAGTACGTCGAGCAATCCGAACTTTCCGATCCGATACCCTTCGTTAACGGCATCGAACGCGGTTTGCGCTCCGGGCAGGATCCGCTCCTCAATGGCGGCCGCCTCCCCATGCGCCGCGGAAAGCGCTCGGTAGGCCTCGGCCAACTCTAAAGAGACCCTGGCCTGTTCGGCTTGTCGTTCCGCCTCCCCTTTGGCCAGGCGGTCGCGCGCCGCTTGAACGCCCGCTCCATTGCGGTCGAAAACTGGCAACTGGATCGACACACCGGCCGTGAACGTCGAATCGCCGGTGGTGTCGTATCGGCGATATCCCCCGAGCACGGTGAGGTCTGGAATCGCCCGCGCGCGCTCAAGTTCCAGCGCAACCCGACGTTGCGTCAGCTCCGCCGGCCACCGCGCCAGCGCAGGCGATTGGCCCATGCGATCGGAGAGATGCGACAGCGGGGGGATCGGCAAGGCTGGGCCAAGTTCTCCCTCCGCCTTTTCAAACCGTGGAGCCATGCTCCCCCAAGTCGCCGCCAGTCGTCCGCGAGCCGCCGCCACATCGTTCGCCGCGCGCTCTCGTTCGATCCGCGCGGCGGACAGCGCCACCTGGGCCTTGACCTCATCGACCGCCGCGACCTTGCCTGCGTGAACCCGCGCGGAGACGATCTGCTCGACGTTCTCCGCCAGACGCAGCATCTCGTCCGCGAGGGCGAGTTGCTCCTGAGCGCCGATCAACTCCGCGCAGGACTGGGAAACCTTTGTGATAACCTCGATCCGTTTGCTTTCGTACTCCCATCCCGCCAGGTCGCGCGCCAGTGACGCGACCTCGGCTCGCCTCCCCCTCTTTCCACCAAGCTCGATCACTTGGCTGACCGTCAGGTTGGCCTGCGGCTGAAACACGGTCTCCGCAGTCGCGCCCGACGAGCCGATATCTTGGAGATCCGCGGTCAGTACGGGATTGTGGATACGTCCTGCCTGGATGGCGTCGGCGTCGCGCGCCCTGGCCTCCCACGAGTACGCCTGGAGATCCGGGTTGCGCATCAACGCGAGGGCCACCGCCTGCCGAACGGTGATCGCGCCGACCGGCTCTTCGAATTCCGATGCCCGGAGAAGAGGGCCGGCTTCGAAGGCCGTCACGTCGCGACCAAGGGGACGGGGACTCGGCTGCGTCGGCTCCGGTCTCGTGGCGGCACAGCTTGCCAGTCCGATGGAAATCGTGAACACACCGACTATGAAAATGGCTGAGACAGGCATACATCCTCCGAGTTCTTCGCAAGACATGACCGGGCATTCTCCTCCGCGGAACGGAGGAGTGGAACCGAAAGAACGGAGGATTTAAATCAGCAGAACGGTGGTGCGGTGGGAGCGCAGCGTGGGACTGAGTACGAATTGATACGGATCGACCCGATCCATCGGAATCTGGACCCGGGTTGACTCGTCAGCCGCGGCCAACGAGACGACAACCACCGCGTTCGTGAAGCTGGCGGCTCCCGATGCAGGCGTGGTCGTCGCGTGCTCGCCGTGATCGGCCAACGACAGCTCGTGATCCGGCGGGACATCCCCGCCTGTTTCTGACGAGGCGCGGTCATGCACATGATCGGCGGCGTGGTGTTCATCCTGGTATCCGTGATGGTGCAACACGAGGCGGAGCTGGTTACCGGTCGTGGACATGATGGCCCGATGGGAGCCGCCCTCGACCAGGGAGACCGGGACGAGTCCTTGCAGGCTGACGATCCACACGAACAGATAAACGGCAAGCCCCCATCGCACCATACGGTAGCGATCGAATATCGAATGGACCATTTTCATAACGCCGCCAATTTTTATCAAACTCAACGCCAAAGTGCAACAGGGTTCTCCCCTGGTTCCGCCGTATGGACGGGGTCGTTCAGGACGGAGAGCTATCGAGACAAAACGCCACACCTTGACACGCTTCGAAACGCTCCCCTAAGATCCTCCCCGCGTGAATTGCGATCACTGCCAACTGCGTTTGGAACCGCCTCGCTCACAAGAGCGACGCAGGCGACCACGAGTCTCGGCGCCGACCATGGCGTGACGGCAAGAGGATAGCGACTTGACGCATCGAGTTCAGCCGCTGGGAGCCTGTGTCCTGGCGCTGGTCACGGTTCTGGGAGCGTGCGCGACGTGGGCCGAAGCCAACCCAGGCTTCGCTCGGCGGTACAATGTCAGTTGTGTCATGTGCCACGTGGCATTCCCGAAACTCAACGACTTCGGTCGCGATTTTTCCGGCAACGGCTACCAGTTTCCGGACGAGGATCCCGCGCGAACGGCGATCGAGACCGGCGACCCGCTCCTCCATCTCCCCTCCAGCCCGAACTTCGCTATTCGAACAGACGCCTATTTACGCACGCGAAACGACACCGCCGTCAAGACGGATTTTGAATCTCCTCTGACCGCCAAACTGTTCAGTACGGGCTATTTCGCCAAGAATCTCACGTACTATTTTTATTTTCTCGTTTCAGAAGGCGGCGAAGTCGGACTGGAGGACGCGTTTTTGTATTTCAACAACCTTCGTGGACACGACTGGGACGTCATCGTCGGACAGTTTCAAGTCATGGACACCTTTTACCCGCGAGAACAGCGCCTGACATTCCAAGACATCACCATCTACACCACGAATGTTGTGAACGTAGCATCTGGAGGCGCCGCCCCCGGTTTCAAACTGGCTTACGACCGAGGCGCGCTCAGCACGTGGTCAGCGGGTCCCGCCTTTCTCATGGTGGGTGTCACCAACGGCAACGGCCTCGGGGAATTGGACAACGGTCATTTTGATTCCAACGCGTACAAGAACCAGATGGCGCGGATTGCCGTGGACGTGCCGTGGATGACGGTCGGCATGTTCGGCTATCACGGCAAGGACGAGGACTTACTGACCGGTCAATCGAACCGTTTTGTTCGATACGGGCCCGATCTGTATGCCCCACTCGGGACAAAAGCCGACCTGAGGGCAAACTGGATCGTCGGCCGCGATGATCACCCCACGTTCACGCCGAGCGAGCCGGCGGTCGACCACCACGGCGGATTCGTCGAAGTCGATGCCCATTTCAACGAGCGGTGGATCGGTGTCCTGCTCTACAATCAAGTCTCTTCAACCGACCTTCCAACCCTGGACAACCGCACCCTGACCGCGAACATCACCTATTATCACCTGCGAAATCTCAAGTTCCTCGCCGAGTACACGCACGACCTGCAACCACGGGACTCCACCCACCCGCAAAAAGCGCACACCGGGGTTTTGGGGGTGGTGCTGGCATACTAAGCCTTCACCTTCCCACGTTGGCAGGATCGATCTCCTTCAGTCCCGACGGGTCGCCCCCCAGCACTCGTGCCATCGTTTCTACGTTTTCCTTCATCATGCCGACATAGGTATGCTCGGGAGCGTCGAGCTCTCCGGGTAAGTCATCGTCGCGCAACGTGTCGATAAACTTCACACCGGCCTCGCGACCAATCTGATCCAATACTTTACTCGGGAACACCTCGGAGCCGAAAATCGCGGGTACGGCTTCGGCTTTCAGTTGTTTGATCAACGTCACCATGTCCTTGGGCGTTGGTTGGGCGAAGTCCGACGGCTGGACCGCGCCGATCACCTTACAGCCGTAGCGAGGGCAGAAATACGCCCACGAGTCGTGGTACGTGACCAGCTTGCGATTTTTCTCCGGAATGGTCTTCATGGTGGCCATGATGGCCTCGTCGAGCTGCTTGAGTTTGGCCAGGTACGCGGCGGCGTTCGTGTCATAGGCCGCCTTATTGGCCGGATCGACCTTCACCAGCGCCTCGCGAATCAGTTCCGCGTACTTCGCGGCGTGGGCGACGTTCAGCCACAGGTGAGGGTTCGGATCGCCCTTGTCCTCGGGAAAGGAAAAATCAAAGACCCATTCCTTGCGACTGATCGTCTGGTCGGCCAACAGTACGACGACCGCCGTCTTCTTCTTATTGGCGTCGACGAGGTGCATGGTGGGCGTCTCCAAATGCAGACCGTTGATGATGATGAGGTCCGCCTGGGCCACGTATTTCACGTCGCTCGGCACGGGCTCGAAGGTGTGTGAGTCCGCGCCTTCCGGGATCAAGCCGTGCAAATCGACATTCGACCCCGCCACGTTGCGCACGATGTTGGTAACCGGCGCCACTGTGGTGAGCACCTTGATCTTCTTGCCGGTTTCCGCCGCATAGGCCGGCGCCGCGATGATTATCGAGGTCAGCGCACCGAGACCGAGAATCCTTTGAAACTGTTTGTTCAAGAACATGTTTTATCTCCCCATTTATTGAGTTAAAAGAACGCCTGAAATCTCATTCCGTATACCACAATCGGATCGATCGACCGATCACCGCCCGCGTTCGTGACGTACTGCACGTCGGGAGACACGGCAACACCAATCCGTTCGCCGTCCCCCGACAGCACATACCGGTAAAAGGCCTCAAAATAGCCTTCGTTCGCGTCAAACTGAGGGTTGCCGAGTGAGGCCTGATACGCCGCGTATGGATCGCCGATCATGGTGAGCCCGTAAGCCATGCCGAACGCGTCGAACGGACGATTGCCGATCCCACCGTCGATCTGCACGCCCAGCGAGGCCGCGCGGTCAAAGTGCGCCACCCGTCCGTCCTGTACGCCATAGCGCCCCCAAAGCCCGACGCGATCGGTCAGGACCTGATCGAAGTTGATTCCGAAGCCGCGATTCCTCTCATCGGGCATCAACGAAAAATCCGGGTCGTGGTGACGATGGTTCTCCCACACAAAGAACCGATACGTCCCGTCGCGTCCAAACGGATCGAGCGTAACATCAACCTCCGCCATGGACCATGGCCGCGTAAACATTTCCTGATAATCCCCATCACCTTCCATCACGCCAAGGATCATGGTGACGCGCTTGGCTGGGCGGATTTCCAGTACGCCCCCGAACCCGTAGAAGTTGCCGGTTCCGCCGAATTCGAGCGCAGCGTTCGTCCCGAAGCTCGGCGCGATGAACTGCGTGCGCTCGCTGTTCGCGTAGGCATTGGTGTCGAAAAACGAGGTGGGGTCGTATTGGCCAACGGTCAACTCGAGCCGCTTATCGAGCCAGTGGTGGTGGTAATACGCCTGATCCAGATGGACCGTTGTCTGCCCATCATCGAACGTTTCGATGTCGTTGTTGGAGCCGGTGGGATTGCCGTTCGGCGCGGTGAACACCGGGAAGGACTGAAACCCCTGCCCCTGGGCCACATCCAGATGCAACAGCACCAACCCGGCGTCGCTTACCTTGTGTTCGAAGAACAAATCCACCGACATCGTCCCCTCTGACTGCGCGCCCGCGGCGAGCGACGGCGTTGTCTGGCCGACTATCGTAATGTCGCCGTCGAGCGTCGTCTTGGCGAGGGAGTGGAGCGGGTGCGGCCGGTGCTTGTGACCATCTTTATCGACCGCTGACTCGCGCGAATCGCGATCCCGGTCCTCGAGCGCCTTCAAGCGCGCTTTTAGCTCGTTAAGCTCTTGCTCGACATCTACCGCGTCAGCCTCACCAGCGGCAAGCGCTCGGCTCGGATCCAGTATTACGGCCGCAATCAAGAGCCCGCCCAAACTCAAAACCAACCTCATTAGCATGACGCACTCCCCTTCTCTGCCATGAACGATCCGACCATCGTGTTATTAATAATAAATTTGTAGCATCATCAGTTGACGGTGTCAACAAAATAATTTTCGTGCTACCAAATAAACAGATAAAGATAGTGATTCTCAATGTGTTCGCGCTTTGTTTGGCGTGATTCTCGCTCGAGAGGAACGACTACAGGTCTTTTCCCGTGGTCGTCATGGTGAACTTGCCGTGTTTGACGCCTTTGGTGCCGATCAGGCGATCAGCTACATGTTTGACGTCGCGGCCGCGGCCCTGGACGACCAGGACTTCCAGGCAGTTGTGTTCGTCTAAATGGATGTGGAGGGTGGAGCGGAACAGTTTCTGATACTGGTGCTGGAGGTCGGTGAGGGTGTCGGACAACTCGCGGACTTCGTGATCATAGACGATCGTAACCGTGCCGATGATCTCACGGTTCTCGTCCCATTCCTGCTCGACGAGCGAATCACGGATGAGGTCTCGAAGAGCTTCAGACCGGTTGGTATAACCTTTCTGTTCGATGACCCGATCGAACCGTGTCAACAGGTTCCCTTCGATCGAGACCCCGAAACGTTGCAGTTGGCCGCCGTGCTCGGCGCTCTCATGCACGGGAACGGTCCCCGCTCATGTGTCGGATTTCAGGTCCCCCTCGCCCTTGAGGTACTTGCGAAACCGCGTCATCAGCTCTTCGCCCAGGACGCCGACGTGGGGTTTCTTGGCCATGTAGGTGCGGATCTCGTCCAAGCGGTGTTCGGCCTGCTCGTTGCCTTGGAGGCGTTTGACTTCCTGTTTGGCTTTATCGAACGCGTCGAACGTGAGCTCGTCGTACCCGAGTTTTCGGATCCGCATCACGGCCTTCATCATGGCTTCGTTGCGGAACTTGGTGAGCAGGTCCGACGTGATGGTCGTGGCGCCAGCTTTCCTGGCGCGCCGCTCCGCGGCTTTTTTGATCCCGCTGCGCACGAAATCCGGGGACGTTTGCAGGCGGGCCCACGCCTCTTCGCTCCATCGCACCGGTTCTTGCGGCGTCTCCCACAGCCGGGTCAACGCCTCCTCGGTCATTTCCGTCACGCCGTGCGCGCGGGCCAGATCCTCGGCGTCGGCTTTGAGCATCTGGACCACGAAGTCGGTGGCCATGGGCGGCGTGCCCTCGACCTTCTTGGCCAGCTTCGCGGTCGCGCCCTCGGTCCACGGGATGGCGGATTGCGGGGTCGCGTCCTCACCCACCCCCAGTTGTTCGACCTTTTCGAGCAACTCGACGTTGACTTCCATGTGGCCGCGCTCGCGCGCCACGTCTTCGGCGATCCGCCGGACCATGTCCTGCATGAAGCCGGGTACGGTGGTGAGACGCTGCTTGGCGGCTTGCGTCCACGGCAACTGGCCTTTGGCGATCTGCTCCGCCGCTTCCTTGAGCCCGGATTCTCCGCCCATCCCGCCCATGGACGCGTTCTTCCACTCCGCGAGTTGCTCGGCGGTGATCACGGCAATCCCCAACTCACGCGCTTTTTTCTCCGCGAGTTTCTTGACCATCCCGCGCAGGAAAATGGGTGCGCGCTGGAGGCTCTCCAGCCCGGATTCGCTCCAACGGATTTCCGTTGCCGGTGAATTGGTCGACATATCGCTTCGTCCTACCGGCGCGCCCCGTGCGGGGCGAACACCGCGCGGTTCAGCCCGTCCCAGAACAATGAGCGCCACGCGAGCGATTTCATCGCGCCGCTTCGGATCATGGTTCGCCCGTCCTCGGTGTCCGCGTGGCGGGCGATCAATTGGTTGAACACTTCGGCGTGCTCGACGTCTTCCTCCACGTGCAGCGTGAAGTACTCGATCTGTTGATCGGTCAACGAGGTATTGCGGCGAATGCCCGCGATGAGCGACTTAAACATGGTCGGAATCGAAAACTCGTGGCCCGGCCCCACCGCGCCCAGCCCCACGCGAAAGTCCTCGTCCCGCGTCAACGCCAGGTGGCCTCTAATATACGCGTCGGTCTCCGGCAACGGTCGCGTCCGTCCCCACTCCTCGTCCCGCACGCCCATCGCCGCCAGGAAGTCCCGATACAAATGGACGTGGCTGCGAAAAATCGTGGCTTGGCCCACCGACGCGTCACGCCCGCTCACCGCCCCGAATTCATCGTCGAACACGTGGCGAAACAACTCCGCGGCGTCATGGTCCGGAATCTTGGGCAACAAGTTGGTCATGTAGGTGGTGAACACCCGGACCAACTGATAATGCTGGAGCCCGAACGCCTTGACCTGCTCAATCGTCAGCGGCTCCGACGCAAATCGCGCCAAAAACGGATGCCGCACCGCCTCGTGCGCCAGAATCTCCGCTTCAAGCGATTTAATGAAGTTGGTTGCTTCGACAGTCGGTTTAACCGACGAAACAATGCCCATGGGACATGAACCTGAAATTGTCGTGTTCTATGCTTCTACCCAAGCGCTACGCGCTTGGAGCCCGTTCAGGAGCGAGCCAGATGCAAGGCGGAGCGAGCACCGGAGCGGAGCGTACGTTGTGAGTACGTGAGCACCGGACGCGCAGCGACAACGCCGCAGGTGGCCGCTCATGGACGGGCTCTCACCCGCCCATGAATTTGGCGAATGCGGTTTTGGCCTGCTCCATCACCTCAACCGTCACCTCGGTCCGTCCCGCCTCCCGCGCCATCCGCTCGATTTCTTTCTTGGCCATCGGCCGGATGAAGAACGGAATGTTCTCCAAGCGCTGCTGGGCGTCCCCGCTCCACCTCATCCCGTCCGCGCCGTTCTTGTAACGGTCCATCATGGCCTGGGTCACGAAACTCTCGCCGGTCTTCCTGGCGTATGCCTCGACGTCCATTTTGACCGTGGGCCGCACGAACTCCGGAATTTTCGCGAGCCGGTCCAACGCTTCCGCCGACCACTCCAGCCCGGCCGCCTCCGTGGAGGAACCCGCGCCCATGCCCGCCACCATCGAGGAGAACGGACAACTCCCGCCGCCGGCCGACTCGGCCGCCGCCGGTTTTGCCGACGTGGCCCCGGCCTTGGCAACCATTTCCGGCATCGGACACTCGGCCGCGTCCTTCAACGTACCGCGCGTCAGTTCGAACGCCTCCGGCGCCGTGGTGCGCCCGCCGATCTTCACGCCCAGCGCCTGCACCATCTGCGTTTCGCCGGGATTCGTGACCATCGAAAATCGCGCGCTGCACTTGGGGCAGAGAAACTCCACTCCCAACGACCCTTCGCCGGGCTTCTCGACCTTCTGAAACAACATGAACGCTTCACAATTGAGGCACACGAACTTCATCTGATGTTCTCCGTCTTCCGCGGACGCGCGAGTTACAAGCGTTCCGCCAGGATCTTTCTAAAACCCAGACAGTCGACGATGTGCTGCGCGATCTCATCGAATCGCGCGGCGATCGGATTCGCGGATTCGATCGCCGGACGCCCGCCGTCGCACCGCGCGCTCAATTCGCGGTCGAACGGCACCTTGCCGAGCACGGGCACGTCCAAGTCCGCGGCCATCGCGTCCACGCTACCGGAAAACAGCTCGTTCTCGTGCCCGCACCGCTCGCAGTGGTACCCGCTCATGTTCTCGATCAGCCCGATCACCGGGATGCCCACGTCGCGGGCGTAGACCACCGATTTGCGCACCACGTCGGTGGTGACCTCGGACGGCGTCGTGATGATCACCGCACCGTCCAGTTCGGGGATGAAGTTCGCCAACGCGGGCGGCTTGTCCGCGGCCGCGCCCGGCGGAAGGTCCGCCAACAAGAGATCGAGTTCTCCCCACACGATGTCGGCCAGGAACTCGCGGATCACGTTCATTTCCAACATGCCCAGCCACACCGGGCTCAGTTCCATCGAGCCTTTCCAGCGAACCGGGTTGTGCTCTTCCAGGAAGAAATCCATGGACGCCACGCGAATCCCCAACGGCCCGACCGGAGGAACCGCCCCCTCCGGCGTCATTTCGAATCGCCGACCCGACATTCCCAACATCTTGGGCACGCAGGGGCCGTTCAGATCCACGTCCACCACGCCCACACGCTCGCCGCGCCGCGCAAAGGCCACTGCGAGGTTGACCGTGGACATGCTCTTGCCCACGCCGCCCTTGCCGCTCATGACCACGATCTTGCGCTTGATGCGGCCCATGCGCGTCTTGACCTGGAGCGTCTGGTCCACGATCTGGCGCATGACCTGCGCGTCATCGGGAAATTGCAGCTTATTGAGAATGGTCTTGAGATCCGATGTGGCCATGGGTCATTCCCCGGCGTCTATCATCCGCGATCTGCCGGAGGGATTGCAAGGGCGGACGACCGCCGGATCTCCGAGGAAACGACGCGGGACAACAAACAGCCTATCAAAAAATGACTTACTTCCCGCCGAGGATTGCATCCTTCGCGGCCTTCGCCACGCGGAACTTCACGACCCGCTTGGCCGGGATCTTGATCGCGGCGCCGGTCTGCGGGTTGCGACCCATGCGGGCTTTGCGATTCACCAGCACCAATTTTCCGAGTCCGGGCAGCGTGAACCCGTTGCGCGCTTCCTTATACGCGAGGTTCACCAACACTTCCAGGCCCTTGACCACTTCTTTTTTCGGCAGGTCGGTTTTGGTGGCGAGGTGGTCGATGATCTGCGACTTGGTCATTGCTTTTGCCATACCGAGTACCTCCTTGGGTGATGAGAGTAGAATCGTTGTCCCGTGCGGCTCAGCGCCGGGTCCAGAGCGCGGCCATCATACCGGAATTCACCGGGAATGGGAAGGCCCCCCGTGTCCGGCTCGGCGATCCGCGCACACATGAAGCCAACCCGGCTGCGCAAGGAGGGACGACGACAAGACGCGGACGTCCGATGTGCCCCCCCTTATCCGATCGTCGGCTTCCAAATCACGTACAGCATCACCCACGTCGCGGTACTGGTCAGGAGGGCGATCACGTACAGGACCATGGTGAAGGTGCCGATGGCGCGATGACGTCGCGCGCCGTCCGGGTACATGAGCCGTCCCACGGCTTCGGCCACCAGCACGCCGATGCCCACCAGCAGCCCGGTCGACATCCAGCCGATGAACTTGCCCATGGTGGGCGTGGTGAACATGATGCGGATGCCGAACAACAACAACGGCGTGACGATCGACGCCAACAAAATCCACCCGGAAAACGCCAGCCCCGAGCCCTTCGGAGTACCGACCGTGAGGGTTCGGTCCTCACCGCGTCTGACCGAGGCGCGAAACCCCAGGACGATCATATACACCGCCATGACCAATCCGATGGTCACCACCAGGATGTGGAACGTGAGCAATGGGCCGAACACCGTGTCGTACAGTTCCGGCGGACCGCCGAACCCCTCTTCGCCTTCGAACGCCAGGGCGCCGAGACCCCGGTTCACGTAGTAGGCGACGAAGTAGGCGATCATCGCCAGCATGGCCCACAGCGTCACCACGTGGTGTGCTTGGCCTTTGCGTTGTCTGGCTTGGCGCCACCCCGCCATGAACATGACGGTGAAACCGACGGCCAACACGAAACTCAAATCCGCGCCCATGGTCCCGTACGGGCTCAGGAACCCGGGTCCCTCCAGCCATGTTTTCATCCGCCCCTCCTATCCGAAGGTCAAGGTGTACACGTCGAACCCCGGTTCATCGATGCCCAGCGTGATCGTGTGCGTCCCATACCCCGCGCGATCATTGATGAGACGATACAGCCGATGGTCGCTCACTTGGACCACGGCGCGTCCTTGTTCGTCGCGCCGCACATCCTCGCCCCACGCGGCCTCGTCGAGCGGCCGACCGTTCCTCAGAACCTCGACCAAAATCCGCCGGCCCGGAGCGCCCGCCACCACGTTGACCGCTTTGGCGGTGTAGCGCAGCGACACGCGATGCGCCTCTCGGCCCACCGAGGTCACGGCTTCCTCGCCGATCAACCACCGACCGGACAGATAAAAGAGGTTCGGCTCCAGCGCGGCGGGTTCCCCGTATTCGGCGTCCCCGCGCATGCCGCGAAACCCGAGCGGGTTGCCGAGGAACTGGCCGAAATACGTCCCGAAGTAGATCTCCGGCGTGGCAATGGCCTTGGCATCGACCGGCTCCGGCGACACCGTCGCGGTCTCGGGCGACACCGCCTGTCCCTGCTCCGCCAGCAGCGCGCGAATGTGCGACTCCATCAGGTCGTACCCGCCCTCGCCGATCTGGGTATGACGGATGTGCCCGCCGCGGTCGATCAGATACTTGTGCGGCCAGTATTGATTGGCGTACGCGGCCCACGTGCGTTTCTCGCTGTCGATCGCCACCGGGTACGCGACGCCCAGCCGGCCCACTTCCGACTCGACGCGGGCGGGATCCCGCTCGAACGCGAACTCCGGGCTGTGAATCCCGATCACCACCAGGCCGTCGTCGCGATACCGATCGTACCAGGCGTTGAGGTACGGAATCGTCCGCAAACAGTTGATGCAGGTGAAGGTCCAAAAATCGATCAACACCACCTTGCCGCGCAGGCCCGCGAGGGAGAGCGGCTCCGAACCCACCCAGCCCTGCAGCCCGACCAACTCGGGCGCGCCGCTCGCCGTCGAGGACTCGCCCAACAAGGCGATCAAGGCGAACGGTGCCGCGGCGATTCCCAGTATCGCGAGCGTCGCGGGCACGTAACGAGCGGCGGGATGGGCGCGCCAGCGAGCCGGGAGCATCGTCAGCAGGGAATCGGTGGAAGCGCAGGCGCTCGTTGCCCCGGCTGAGCGGGCTGGGGCTCGTATTGAAAGACCCAGCCCCGGTAGGACCCGGCCGAGCGGAATTGCTCGTAGTCCGCGGGGAAGTTGTCGTGTTTGAGCGCGGGGCTGTTGCTGGAACTGACCACGCCTTTGAAGCGGTCCGTCAGAGTCGGGCACTGGACCGCGAGAAACGGCCCGCCCGTGATCGGGTCGAGATATCCGGTCCGTAAATGGCGTTTGGACGTCCGCGGATCCTTGAGCAAAGCCTCCACGCTAGGCGGATACTGCCGCGCCCCGGGGACCGACTCCACGTAGCTCGCGACGGCGCGCCGGTACTGGTGGCCGCGGAACAACAATTCAGCCTCACGCTCGCGCTGCATCATGGTCGTCCACTGCTTGTTGGCTCCCATCATACTCAACCCGACCAACACGATGGCGAACAAGGCAAACAAGTAGGAAAACCCGCACTGATTTTTATAGGACCTATAGGGCCTATACGTCCTATAAGACCTATGCAAAACCTCACCATTCATTGTAGGTCGTGCCGTCCAGCGCCACCAAATTGCTGCCGCTGTGCAGATCGAACACTCCGGGAGTCTCCTCGCTGTCGGTGACTTCCTCGCGCACTTCGATCCAGGTGTCGCTCGAGTGCGTAAAGGGATCGGTAGGGAGCGCGCGCAGATACTTCTGATCTATGAGTTCCTGCAATCCATCCGGATAACGTCCCTGATCCGCGGCGAACTGATCGAGCACGTCCCGCACCACGAACAGGCTCTTTTTAAGCGACGCCTCACGGGCCTTGATGATCTGGTTGCGATACGACGGCTCCGCGATCGTCAGCAAGATCCCCACGATCGTCAGCACGATCATAATTTCAAGTAGGGTAAAACCTCGTTGCGACGCGGGCACCGAGGTTAACGGCCCCCGTTGGCTCGGGTGGCGAACCACACCGGATTGAGACGAGCGCGGGACAGTCATTCGGCTGGGTCGTGACCCGCGCCGCCGAAGCCATTGAGTCAGGAGGGAGAAGAATGTCATCGGACGACGCTCCGGCTCGGAGCGACCCATTCCGCTACCGGCGGGCGGGAGTGGAGGCGCCGCGGGAGGTGCCGACCTTCCGTTTCACCCACTGGTCGATCAACGTGCGCTTGACCCCGTCCAGATCGACGAACTCGACCCCGACGCCGATGGACGGCCGGCCGCTGGTGTTGTATCGATGCTGCCACACCACGCGACAGGTGCATTGGACCACGGTGCGGTTGTCGGGAAGGACGAACTCCACCGGAAACGTGGTGCCCACCGCCGGGGGATTCGCGGCGGAAAAGAACAACCCGCTGCGGCTGATGTTCTCGGCGTAGCCGACGAAGATTTTGTCGTAGGACTTGCCGCGGACTTCCAACACCATGACCGGCGCGCGCTCGGCGACGCGCCGCTCGGCCCCGCCGGTCTTGGCCGCCTTCGGCTTGGCGGCGCGGCGCGCGGGCTTGGCCGCGGGTTTCGCGGCCCGCGCACGGGCGGACGCCTTGGGCTTTCGCGCTCCGCGGACCGTTGACGATGATGTGCGTTTAGGGGATCCGGACACGGCGCGGCAACTATAGCAAGTCGTTCGAGCTCGTGCAAGCGCGCGACGCGAGGGAAGTCATCGCGAAGGCGACACGGGGACCGGCTGAAGAAACGCGGTTTGCCCCACCGCCAGCGACGGATCATCGGCCGTTCCGGGCGGGAGCAGCAACACCGAGCTCGCGAATCGCTCGGGCGTGTATTCCGGACAATCCAAGTCCGCGCACGGGGCCACCCGCACATCCCGATCCACGACTTGCCGCGTGTCGTCCAACCACAACACGTCGGCCTCGACCTGAAGATTTTTGGACCACAAACGCGCGCGCTCCGTGTCCTCGAAGACAAACCACACCCCGCGCCCCGGCGGAAAACTCGTCAGCGCGCCCAGGACGAACAGACGCCGCTCCGGCGAATCGAACTGGTCGACGGTCAGCGAACCCGACGAGGTCTTAAGGGTGTAGGCGTTCATTTGATGACGCGCGGCGGGACAGAACTGGAGCAACACCACCACGGCGACGAGCGCCGCCGTCACGATCCACAGCGTTTTTCTCGTGAGGCGCGCCATCAGGCCTCTGGGGGGATGCCGCGCGGCGGCGTTCAGCCGCCGCTCCGGCGACCGAAACCCGATCGCCGCGGATCGCGGCGTCGGCCGACGCGGCGGGAACGTTTATCGTTCTTCGGCGAACGCGACCAGCGCGATGTTGCGGGCGCGCTTGATGGCCATGGTCAACTCGCGCTGGTGGCGCGCGCAGTTGCCGGACAACCGACGCGGCATGATCTTCCCGCGTTCGGTCAGATAATTTCGAAGCATGGACACGTCTTTATAATTGATGGCCACCACCTTATCGGTGCAAAATCGACAGGCCTTCCGCCGTCCGAAAAACTTGCGCTCCGACGAGGCCCCGGCTCCCTGCTTGGCGTCCCCGCCGCGGGACGGTCCGGAGGACGGCGCGGTGGATGATGTGACTGGCGCGGTTCTCATGGATTTCCCCTCACTCCTCTCAGTTCACGTACACACACTCGATTGACGACCACCGCCCTTCCAGGAGCGGTCCGAAAAGTCCAGGTGGAGCCTCTTCAGGGAAGGCCAGATGCCAGGCGGAGGGAGCGCCTTGCGCGCGGAGCGTACTGGGTCGTACGTGAGCACGCAAGGCCGACCGACAACGCCGCAGATGGCCTTTCATGGACAGGCTCCTAAAACGGAACGTCCTGGTCCGCGAATTCTTCGCTGGGCGCCGCGTCAGCGGACACCGCCAGCGTCTTGCCCGTGGTCAGCCCCCCGGCGCCCGCCTGGTCTTGGCGCTTGGGGAGGAAATTGATGGTCTGCGCGACGACTTCGTGTTTGCTCCGTTTTTGGCCGTCATCCGTCTCCCACCGGCGCTGTTGCAGGCGGCCGTCCACGATGACCCCATGCCCCTTGCTCAAGTACTGCCCGCAGTGCTCGGCCTGTTTGCCGAACACCACGATGTCGATGTAACAGACTTCGTCCTTGAGTTCTTCGCCCTGTTTGTACCGTCGGTTGACCGCCAACGCCAAGGTCGCTACCGGCGTGCCGCTGGGGGTGTAGCGGATTTCGGGATCCTTGGTGAGATTCCCCATCAGGATCACCTTATTAAAGCTCGCCATATACGCTCCTCCGTGCCGAGGCGATCCGTGGGGTCAGGCGGACTCGGCCGCCGGCGCCGCCGCGGCCGCGGCGCTCCCCGCGACGGCGTGCGCCGCGGCGGTTTCGCGCGCGAGTTCCTCGGCCAACAGCTTGGGATCGCACTTGATGGTCAGGAATTTGATGACGGCGTCTTCCACGCGGTACTGGCGCTCCAACTCCGACACCAGCCCGCCGGGACCGCGGAACCGGAAAAAGACGTAGGCGCCTTTTTTCTCCTTGCGCACTTCGTACGCCAGCTTTTTCTTGCCCCAGTTTTCGGTTTTGAGGATTTCGCCGCCGTGTTTTTCGATTACGCCGCGAATTTTTGCGACCAGACCCGACAGTTCCTCGTCGGTCAGCGAGGTCTTCACGATAAAAATGGTCTCATAGACCGTCATGTGATGGGACTCCTTCCGGCTCTAAAGCCCTCGCACCACGGCGAGAGCAAGGACCGCAATTTGTAGCACAGGCCCCGACGAGAAAGCAAGGGCGCGCTCCCGGCGCCGCCCGATCCCTTCACGCCGACCCGACCGCGCCCCGCCGGTCCGTCGCGCACGCCGGCTTGATCGGAGCGACGGCGTTTTGCTACAGTCGCGCCCGCATGAAACCCGCCGCGTCCATCCCTTCCATCCGCCACCGCCGATGACCCCTCCCCGCTCCACCTGGATCGGCGTGGATGAATCCGGAAAAGGCGATTACTTCGGCCCGCTGGTGATCGCGGCCGTGTGCGTGGACGACGAGACCGCCGGCATGTTGCGGGGCTCGGGCGTGCGCGACAGCAAAACGCTCTCGGACCGCGCCATCGCGGAACTCGCGAAGGACATCGAAGGTCTGTGCCGGACCAGCGTGGTGGCGATCGGCCCGGCTAAATACAACGAACTCTACGCCAAGTTCCGCAACCTCAATCGCCTCCTGGGCTGGGGCCACGCGCGCGCCATCGAAAACGTGCTGGAAGCCGGGTGCCCCGCCACGCGCGCCATCAGCGATCAGTTCGGCGACGAACGATTCATCACGGGCGCGTTGATGGACAAGGGCCGGACCATCCAACTCACCCAGCGCCCGCGCGCCGAGGAAGACGTGGCCGTAGCCGCCGCGTCGATTCTGGCGCGGGCCGAGTTCGTCCGACGCCTCGACCGTCTTTCGGACGAGGCCGGCCTGGTGTTGCCCAAAGGCGCGTCCAATCTCGTGGACGCCGCGGCCAAACGTTTGGTCCGCGCGAAAGGGAAAGACGCCCTTTCGGCGTTCGCCAAAGTGCACTTCAAGACGACCGCGAAAGTGCTGGCGGAGTGACTTCGTCGATCGCGTTGCGTATAATGCCGCGCCAATGACAACGCCCCGCCGCAAACTGCCCGACCCCGCCAAACACGTGGAGCAAGTCAAAGCGTTCTACGCCAACATCGCGGGCCTGAATCTCGCGCAGTTCCCCTACTTCATCCGGATCTATCAGCTCTTCGACGCCTGCCAGCGCGAAATCTTCGAGCTGGGCCGTCACGGCGGGCCCTACGAGTCCGTATTGGACGTGGGCTGCGGCGAGGGGTATCACTCGTTCTACGCGGCCCGCTTCGCCAAACACGTCACGGGTCTGGACGTCTCACCCGACGCGCTCGCGTTGGCCGAGCAGCGCGCGAGACGCGAGCGCGTGAGCAACGTGCAGTTCGTGTGCTCGGACCTGACCAAGCCGCCCTTGCCCGACGCGTCGTTCGACTGCGTCATCGCCTACGGCGACGTGATCGGCCACATCCCGGAGTACGACGCCGCGCTCGCGCAACTCTCGCGCCTCTGCAAACCCGGCGCGCTCATGGTGCTCGACTACGACAACAAGTTTCACCCGGGCCTGCTGTGGGACGCGGAAGAACGCCGCCTTGCGCGACAGGACCCGGAGCACGGCCACACCCACGCGTGGTCGTTTCGCGGGCGCGAGTTGGAGTTCAACACGTTCGGCCGGCAGGAAATGCGCAACCTTCTCGCGCGCCACGGCTTCACGCTGGAGCGGGTCTACGGATTCGACTTCTTCTCATTTCTGATTCCACACCCCGAACGGTACCAATTCTCGGACCGCATCGGACTGCCCGAGCGCGCGGTCATGGCGCTCAACCGCCTGGACCTGGCCTGGCGCAATTGGTGGCCGGTCAATCGGTGGGCCTACACCCAGATCGGGTTCGCGAGAAAAACCGGCGGCTGACGCGGCCGCGTCGGCCGGGAACTACAGGTCGATGGCGCCGACTGACTCCACGATTCGCGCCGGACGATAGGGAAACCGGTCCACGTCTTCGCGTCGCGTCACGCCGGTCAACACCAGGATCGTCTCCATCCCGCTCTCGATACCCGCGATCACGTCCGTGTCCATCCGGTCGCCGATCATCACCGCGTTTTCGGAATGTTCTTGAAGCTGGTGCAGCGCGGTCCGCATCATTAAAGGATTCGGTTTGCCCACAAAATACGCCTGCCGCCCCGTGGCCTTTTCCATGAGCGCCACCAACGACCCGGTCGCCGGGATAATACCGGCCTCGGTGGGTCCGGTGACGTCGGGATTGGTGGCGATGAACCGCGCGCCGTCGTTGATCAACCGAATGGCCTGCGTGATGCGCTGGTGGTCGTAGTGCTGGGTGTCGCCGACCACCACGTAGTCCGGGTGATACTCGGTCACCACGTACCCCACGTCGTGCAACGCGCCCATGAGTCCGGACTCGCCGATCACGAACGCCGTGCCCTTGGGCCGCTGGCTGTTGAGAAACCGCGCCGTGGCCAATGCCGACGTGTAGATATGCTCGGCACCGACGTTGAGACCGATCTTTTTGAGCCGGTGCTCCAAATCCTTGGGCGTACGCTCCGAATTGTTGGTGAGCACCAGGAACTTGCGTCCCTGCGCCGCCACCCGCTCAATAAACGCATCCGCCCCCGGCACCAACTGCGGCCCACGGACCAACACGCCGTCCATGTCGATGAGGAAGCTTTTCATGGGAGAGATGGGACGGATGGGAGTCATGGGTGGCCTGTTTTGGGCCGCGGATCGCGGGAGTTGCGATGTTCTAATCGGGCGCGGGTCATACGCTCGCGCAGGCCGCCCTCCTTTACAAAGTCTTTTTCCAACCAACGGAGCTGTCGGTCTATCAGGTAATTGGTCTGGTGGATCAGACAGAGCGCGATGTTGGCCACGACTTCAGGCGGACGGGTCTCCACGAACTCGCGATAGTCCTCGTACGTCTGCGGCGTCTTGCGGCCCAGTGCGCGGACGTACCGGGATTCCCTGGAATTCTTGTCCCAGATGGGTAAGTCGCGGGCGCGGAGATAATCCCCGTAATCGTCCAGCAATTCCTCCAAGCTGGCGCGGGCGACGTTGGTGAGCTTGATCTCGGTCTCCCTGGACGTCAGCGACGCCTTGCTGCCCTCCAGAATGTTCTTCTTGCCAGATCGCGCGGCCTGGACCATCTGGTCAACGGTGCGATCCCCCTTGGAGAGGAACTTATGCGCGAAGCGAAACGTGATGTCATAAACGATCTCGGCTTTCTGAAATGACAACAGCGTCCGATAATCGCCCCGCGGAGGAATGATCCGACCCGCATTCCTCTCATCGCTCCCATAACTCCCCTCTCTCCCATGCCCCATTGCCCTTACCGGTAGTTCGTAAACTGCAGCGGAATCCCGAAGTCTTTTCCCTTTAGGAATGCGATCACGGTTTGCAACTCGTCCCGGCTCTTGCTGGTGACGCGGAGTTGGTCGCCTTGGATTTGGGCTTGGACCTTGAACTTCGCGTCGCGGATCGCCTTGGTAATGTCTTTGGCTTTCTCGGACGCGATGCCTTGGGTGATCGTGATTTTCTGGCGCACCGTGCCGGCCAGGGCCTGTTCGACTTTTCCGTAGTCGAGCGACTTGAGGGACACGTTGCGCTTGACCAATTTGTTTTGCAGAATGTCGATCACGCTCTTGAGCTTGGCGTCGTCGTCCGACACCAGCACCAACGCGGTTTCGTTCTCCTCCAGCGTCACCTTGCTCTTACTGCCTTTGAAGTCGAACCGCTGCGCGATCTCCTTCATGGTTTGATCCAGCGCGTTTTTGACCTCCTGAATATTGACCTCCGACACCACATCAAATGAATTCTGATCAGCCATCACACCCCTCCCCGCTCGGATGTACGATCCGTGACTTCGACCTGTTTCGATTCCCGATCCGTACGCTCGGCGCCCTCGATCCGATTGCCCCCGCCCTGTTTGGCGCGTCTGAGCGCGCGGCCGGCCGCGGCCAATACGTCGTCCGCGGTTTCGCCGTCCGTGAAAAACGTGGCCACGCCGCCGCTGACCGTCACGCGGCGTCCCGAGTCGTCGGTGGCGGGCTCCAGCTCTATCCCGCGCATGCGAAACGTCGCGTCCGCGATCAGCCGCCGGAGCTTTTCCGCCACAAACAGGGCGCTGTCCTTGGACGTTTCCGCGAGCAGCACCGCGAACGTGGTCGGACCGTACCGGCAGATCGGATTGACCGCGCGCGTGTTCCGCCGCAACACGTCGGCCACTTCCCGCAACAGTCGGTCGCCGCCCGACGCGCCGCCGAGCGCGGCCTGCGCGCGCACGTCGGGTTCGAACAACGCGACCGAAAACGGCCGGTGCAGTCGCCACGCGCGATCGACGTCTTCGACCAGGCAATGCCGGAGATAGCGACCCGTGTACAACCGGGTGGCGTGATCCACCAAACCCGCGCGATCGGGCAGCGCGCGTTCCAGGCGGTAACACGCGCCCAGGATCTCGTCGCGCGCCAACTCGCCGCTTGCCGCGGCCCGGCGCGCCTGTTCGGCCAAGCGGGCCCAGGTCTCCCGCGCCGCGTGGTCGGGAATGGCCAACGCCACCGGCACGCCGCGCGCCCCCGCGTGTTGCGCCAACCGTTGTGCGATCGCGAACGGATCAGCCGTCTCGACGTCCACCAGCACCAGGTCCGGCGACAACTCTCCGGCCGCGGTCGCCACGTCGTCCGACGCGAGGCGTTGCACGCCCACGCCGTCCGGCCGCAACGCCTCGCCCAACACCGCGGCGACGGCCGCCTCGGCCACGACCAACACCGTGGTGGGGCGGCGTTTGACCGCGCGCAGGATGCCGCAGCCGCGCAACAACGCGCGCACCGCGTCCGGCGTCGGCGGAGCCCCCACCACGCCGATCGCGGCCGGCGCGCACGCGCGCACGCGGTCCTCGGACGCGGCCAACCACACCACCGGGACGTCGACCGCGTGTCGCAGCGCGCTCATCGCCGCGCCCGATCCGGCGTGATCGCCCGCCTCGACCACCACCGCGAACGGCCGCGTGGGCCGCGCGCGCAACGTCGCCACGTCGTCCGGCGCGATGGCCTGCGCCTCGTACCCCTCCCCTTCCACGGTCTTGCGGACCCGCTCCAAGGCCCATGCCGAGCCCACGACCGCGATCTTGGGAACTCGCCGCGTCTCCAGCGACCGCGCCGCGGCCGTGGCCACCAGCGACTCCATCACCGACTCCATGATGCCGGCCGTCCGCGCGGGCGCCGGCTCGGTTTCGATCGCGGGCCGCGCGCGCGGCAACAGGACGGTGAAGCGGCTGCCGTGTCCCACCCGGCTGTCCACCCAGATCCGGCCGCCCTGCAGCTCCACCAGGCGTTTGACGATAGCCAACCCCAGGCCGGTGCCGGGATGATCCCGTGTCGGACTTCCGTCCACCTGGTGAAACTCCTGGAACACGCGATCCAGATCTTCCGGGGCGATCCCGATCCCCGTATCCTCGACGCGCAACTCCACGGCTCCGGCCTCCGCCCCCTCGCCGGCGGCCCGGACCCGCAGCGTCACGGCGCCGCCGGCCGGGGTGAACTTCACCGCGTTCGACAACAGGTTCAGGAGCACCTGCTTGACCAGCCCTTCGTCCGCGTACGCCATCACCGGCCCGTCGTCGATCTCCACCGCCAACCGCAACTGCTGTTTGACGATGAGCGGCCGCAACGTCTCGGTCACCAGCCCGACCAGCGGCCGCAGGTCGAACGGGGCCGCGCGCCAGTCCAGTTTGCCGGCTTTGATTTTCGACAGGTCGAGCAGGTTGTTGATCATCGCCAGCAGGTCGCGCCCGCTGTCCAGCATGATCCGGACGTAGCGCTCCTGCTCCGCGGTGAGCGGGCCCGGAATCCGATCCAACAGCAATTCCGCGAACCCGATGATCGCGGTCAGGGGAATCCGCAGTTCGTGCCCGACGTTCGAGAGAAACTCGGTCTTGAGGCGGTCGAGTTGCTCGAACTCCTTGACCATGGCGCAGGCGCGTTCGTACAACGCGGCGTTTTCCAACGCGGTGCCGACCTGGCTGCCGATCGAGGTCAACAGGTTCAGGTCCTGCGGGGTGAAGGTCCGCGCGTAGCGGCTGGCCACGGCCAACGTGCCCAACACGTGTCCCTTCGCCATCACCGGCACGCACGCGGCGGCGCGGAACCCCTGCGCGAACAACGCGGTCTCGCCCGCGTCGTCCATGCCGTCCGTTCCCGCGTCGGCCGTGAGCGGCGTCCCGCGCGCGGCGACGCGGCCCGACAGTCCCTCCCCCAACGGACAGATCGCCAAGGCCTCCAGCGCGCCGGCCGGCACGCCGCGGTGCGCGCGCAACACCAAGCCGCGCGCGTCGAGCAGCCGAATGAACGCCGCCTCCAGATTCAGCGCCACCGGCAAGCGGTCGAGGACGCTCGTCAGAATCTCGTCGGGATCCAGCGAGCGATTGGCGGTGACCGCGACCGTGTTCACCGCGGTCAAGGCCATGGTCCGGTCCGCGACGGTTTGCTCGAGCGTACGGTGCGATTCCGCGAGCCGCGTGGCCATGGCGTTGAACGCCGCGGCAAGTTGAGCCAGGTCCCGTTCGGCCGGAATGTCCAGTCGGTGGTCCAGGTCGCCTTCGCCGATCCGGCGCACGCCTTCGCGCAACGCCCGAATCGGCCGCGCCAGCACCCGGGACCCGATGAAGGCGAGCGCGGCCGCCACCGCGGCGGACCCGGCGTAGAGCGCCGGGCCGGCCCACGCGGGCCAACCCGCCAACCCTTCGCGCGAGGCCCAAAGCGCGGCGGTCGCGATCGTCAGCGGCGCCAACCCCGCGGCGAACAGCGCGGCCGCGATCGTGCCGCGAAACCCGATCAGCCGGCGCGCCGCGGAGCGACGCCGTCCGGAACTTGCGCGAAGGCGCGCGGACTCAGTCACGGGACTCGAACCCCCGCACCGCGAGCCACAACATCGCGACGCCGAAAGCGCCCATGACCACCAGATCTTGCAGCACCTCGAACCGGTGAAACCCGATCAGCACGGAGCGCAACGCGTCCACGCCGTAGGTCAACGGATTCAGGTTCACCAGAACGGTCATCCAGCGGGGCAAGCCATCCACCGGAAACATCGCGCCGGACAAAAAGAACATGGGGAGCGTGAGAAAGTTCATGATCACGGTAAAACCCTGCATGGAGCGCATGCGCGAGGCGGCCGCGATCCCCATCGCGGTGAGCGAAACCGAAATGTACAGCAGCAGCGGCAACAACGCCAGCGCGGACGCCCACGAGAACTGAATGTGCAGAAACGGCGCGAACAGGAGCATCAAACAGCCTTGGAGCATGGCGACCGTGCTGCCACCCAGGGTCTTGCCCACCGCCACCGCGCCGCGGGAAATGGGCGCCACCATCACTTCCTTGAGAAAACCGATCTCCCGGTCCCAGATGATCGAAATGGCGGAGAACACCGACGTGAACAACAACGTCATCGCGATGATGCCGGGATAGATGAACGTCAGATAATCGGGGACGCCGGGCGCGAACTCGCGGCCGGTGGGTTCCACGTTGAACGCGTGCGGGATCCCCTTGCCGATTCCGGTTCCCAGCAAGAGCAGAAACAGCGCGGGCTGGACCGTCGCGCCGATGATGCGCGGTTTGTCGCGCCAGAACTTGACCACCTCGCGGAGCCAGATCGTGTACACGCCCGATGCGTCGTCTCTCCACCGGCTGGACGCGATGGCGCCGGCCGGCTCGACGTGAAGGCCTTCCGCGCCGCTCGTTCGGTTCATGCCGCGCCCCGCGTGCCGTCGCCTTCGCTCCGCAGGTGCCGGCCGGTCTTGTGCAGAAACACGTCTTCCAGCGTCGGCCGAGTCAGGTTCACGCTCGTGACGTCGAACGGCGCCTGCCGGATGAACGCGGGGAGAAACTCCTCCCCGTTGGGCACCTCGAACGCCAGTTCGCGTTCGCGCACCATCAGCGGCGAGAGCCCCCGGCCGTAGAGGAACTCCCGCGCGCGATCGATCTGGTGCGTGGTGATCGCGATCCGATCTCCGCCCGCGGCCTTCTTCAGTCCCGACGGGGTATCCAACGCAATCAGTTTCCCGTAGTCGATGATCGCGATCCGGCCGCAGTGTTCGGCTTCCTCCATATAATGCGTGGTCAGAAAGATGGTGATCCCTTCGTTGTCCCGCAACTCATGGATGTAATCCCAAATGAGACACCGGGTTTGGGGGTCCAGTCCCAGAGTCGGCTCGTCCAAAAACAGAATGCGCGGGTGGTGAATCAGCCCCCGCGCGATTTCCAGCCGCCGCTTCATGCCCCCGGAAAAATTCTTGACCAAATCGTCCCGACGGGACACCAGTTCGACCATTTCCAACATCTGGGCGATCCGTCGGCCGGCCACGTCGCGCGGCACGCCGTACAATCGCGCGTGAAACTCCAAGTTCTCCCGCGCGGTCAACCGTTCGTCCAAACTCGGGTCTTGAAAGACCAGGCCGATGGATTTGCGGACCAGGTGCGGCTGAGCCACGATGTCGTGCCCGTTCAGCGTCGCGGTCCCCGCGCTCGGACGGAGCAACGTGCAGAGCATCCCGATGGTGGTGGTCTTGCCCGCGCCGTTCGGGCCCAAAAACCCGAAAATCTCGCCGCGATCCACCGTGAACGACACGTCGTCCACGGCGGTCACCGATCCTTTTTTGGTCTGGAAGATGCGCCGGAGGTGGCGCACGTCAATCATCATGTTATGAGCCTGTCCATGAAGGGCCATCTGCGGCGTTGCCGCTGCGCATCCGGTGCTCACGTACCCACCTCGTACGCTCCGCTCCGGTGCTCGCGGCGCCTTGCATCTGGCCCGTTCCTGAACAGGCTTGCATGCGCGAAAGTCGGATCGGCCTAACGGAGTGTCGGGGTTTCGACGACTTCTATTCCCGTTGGCACCGAAAACGAAAATAGTGAGGCGTCCAGCCGCGGGTTCACCTTGAGCTGCGAGAACACGAACGACGACACGTTTCCGTTCTTCGGATGCAACGCGATCGACGTGACGACCCGCCGCTGCGCGTCCACGCCCACCGTCACATGGTCCAAGTCCGCCACCGCGCGTTTGGGCTCAAGGCGCAGCCGGTACTCCGCGTCGCGCCGCGGCGACGCCGGATCCTCCCACGTCACGTTGAAGTCCTCGTTCAGCCGCTCCAACGTCATCAAGAGATGCAACGGGATCTGGTCGTCGTTCTCGGGCGTGAGCGTGCTGACGATCACCTGTTTGTGCGCCGGGATATAGTACTGGATCCGTTTGTCATTCACGTAAATCTGCTGGTTGCTGGGTTCGGTGTAGTCCCACCGCATCTTGCCCTTGGCCAGATACACCTTGCCCTTGGACTGGATCGTGGTCGAAAAACCGGGCACGGTCGTGGTCTGCGCGAAGTCCGCGGACAGGTCGGACAACGCCTGATAGGTGTCGCGCACGCCGGACGCGACGTCGGCCGGGGTGTTCGGCGCGGCGGCGCCCAGCGTCCAGCAGGCCAGCCCCACGAGGATGACAGGCCGCAGCTCTGGAAGCCATTGTGAATACCCGCGAAAGCGGAGCCTGTTCAGGAAGGACCAGATGCAAGGCGCCTCTGAGCACCGGAGCGGAGCGTACGAGGTAGGTACGTGAGCACCGGAGCGCAAGGGGCAACGCCGCAGATGGTGCTTCATGGACAGGCTCCCAGATTCATACTTCCGCCTCGCCCGGCACGGCCCGTCGCACCAGCACTTCGCGCGGTTTGCCCCCGCTCGCGGGACCGATGATCTGGTCCTCTTCCATCATTTCGATCATGCGGGCCGCGCGCGGGTAACCCACGCGCAGGCGGCGCTGAATGAACGAGGCCGACGCTTGGCCGGTGGTCGCGACCAAGTTGATGGCCTTTTCGTACAAGTCGTCGCGCTCGGGGTCTTCGCCGCCCTTAAAACCCGACGCGTCCGCCTCTTCCATGGACCATTCGTAGCCGGGCGGGGCCTGCGATTTGACGAACTCCACGGTCGAGGCGATCTCCGCGTCCGACACGAACGCGCCGTGAATACGCGCGATCCGGCCGGTCCCCGGCATCAGGTAGAGCATGTCGCCGCGGCCCAAGAGTTGTTCCGCCCCGTTCGCGTCCAGAATCGTGCGCGAGTCGGTCTTGGACGAGACTTGAAACGACATGCGCGCCGGGAAATTGGCCTTGATCACGCCGGTGAGCACGTCCACCGACGGCCGCTGCGTGGCGAGGATCAAATGGATGCCGGCGGCGCGCGCCATCTGCGCCAGCCGCATGATGGAGTCTTCGACTTCGCGCGCCGCCACCAGCATCAGGTCGGCCAGTTCGTCGATGATCACCACGATGTACGGGAGCCGTTCCCGCGGCGTCGCGACGGAGACCTCGACGCTCGATTCCGACGACGTCACCTGCGGCTCGTCCGCGACCGGCGACGACTCCACCTGCTTGTTGTAGCCGTCGATGTTGCGCACGCCGGCCTCGGCCAGCAGTCGATACCGCCGCTGCATTTCGGCCACCACGCGTTTGAGCGCGGCGGACGCGTCCTTGGGTTGCGTGATGACGGGGGCGAGCAGATGCGGAATCGCGTCGTACGCGGACAACTCCAGCATCTTGGGATCGATCATCACCATCCGGATGTCGCGGGGTCCCCCGGCCGAGAGCAGGCTCAGAATCATGGTGTTGAGCGCCACGCTTTTGCCCGACCCCGTGGCCCCCGCCACCAACAGGTGCGGCATGGCCGCCAGGTCGGCGACGACCGGCTGGCCCACGGTGTCCTTGCCCAACGCCAGCGGCAATCGTCCCGTGGTGTCGAGGAACTCGGTGGCGGACAAAATTTCCTTGAGCGCCACGGTCTCGCGCACTTGGTTGGGGATCTCGATCCCGATGGCGGATTTGCCAGGCAACGGGGTGACGATGCGCACGCTGGGCGCCTTCATCGCCAACGCCAGATCATCCGCCAGGTTGAGCACCTTGCTGACCTTCACGCCCGGTTCCAACTCCACCTCGTACATGGTGATGACCGGGCCGGGGTGCACCTCGGTCACCGCGCCCTGTACGCCGAAGTCCTGGAGCTTCTTCTCCAACAGCCGCGAACTCATCACCAGGTCGTCTTTGCCGGCCTTGTGCGGCGCGGACGCGGCGTCGGCTAGCAACGACAAGGGCGGCAACTGATAATTCGCGTGGCCGCGCATAAACGACAGGCTCTCCTGGCGCTCCGGCGCGGGCGCGGGTTCCGGAACCTCGGCAATGCGCGGAGGCGGCGAGGGAACGGCCTCGACTTTGCGGGCCGACGGCGCGGCGTGTTTGCGGCGCGTGCGGCCGCGGCGAACCGCGAGCATGCCGGCGACGCGGTCCACCAACGACGCGATCCCGACGCGGGCACGTCCCGTCACATCCCGCAGCGACACCGGCATGAAGACGATGACGGCGATGACGCCCGCGGCCGTGAGGACGATGAGCGTGCCCCACCACGCGAACGCGCCCAACAGCATGCCCGACGCGGCGGCGCCCAGGACGCCGCCGCCGTAAATGTCGCCTTCCGGGAGATAGAGTTCGGTCACGGTCGCGACCGACAGCACCATGAGGACGCCGATCCCGGCGCCGCGCCAGGTCCAGAGCGCCCGCTTGCGCGCGACGCCTTGCCAGGCGGCCCACGCCGCGAACACGGGGAACAAATACGACGCGGCGCCCGCGAACTGAAACAGGGCTTCGGAAAGGTTGGCGCCGACCCGGCCGGCCAGGTTCTGCACCGGGGCGCGCGAGGTGGAGAACAGCGACGGGTCCGCGGAGGTGTGCGACAGGAGACTGACGGCCAGGAACACCGCCGCGGTCGCCGCGGTCACACCCAAAATCTCTTGGACCCGTTCGCGAGACATCCCGGCGACAGGCATGGGACCGCAGTATAGCAAAGGCGTTGAACGGGTTTCAATGAACCAGGCGACGCGGCGTGAAGGCACGCGCAACGCCGCGCGTCGCTCGTGCCGACCGGACCGACCGCCGGAGATGAGCGCGGGCGGCCGAGTACCCACGCCCGGGCGTTCGCCGTTGACGCGACGCACCGACTCTCCGTCGCTCCCCCTTCCCGCGATGGGTGGACTCCGGAACAACCGCGTGTGATCTCCCCGCGAACAGCGGCGAGACCGTGCCCGGACTGGCCCCGCTGCGCGGATACGGCGGTATGAACACGCATCCGCGATCAACCGGGATTTCGCTTGACTTCGCACTCCACCCTTCCCTATATTTGGGCTTCCTTTTGCCGTGGAATATCAATGGAGTGGCATGAAATGGGGAATTTTCCCCACTCCGTATGGTCTTAACGGGTAGCATCTGAGGCGTGCTCGTCCTCGGAATGGGTGAGGTCCGTCACCCTCAGAGGGCCGGCTGTCCAGCGGCAAAACAGACACCATGAATGGCCCGCGTCGAATCGTCGTCATCGCGGTCATGGCGATTGCGGCCATGCCCCTGGCGATCGCGTTCGGGAACTCGATCAAAGGCTCCCGACACGACTTGTCGGGCCTAAACATGCGCGGGTACGGCACTGAGACCGGCCCCATGACCGGGGCGACCTTCAACGATTACCAGGAAGTCTGCGTCTACTGCCACACCCCGCACAACGCGGACGGGACCGCGCCCCTGTGGAACCGGGAATTGCCCGCGCAGAGCGGCTACCAGATGTATTCGTCGCCCAACCTCGACTCCCGGGCGACCGCGCCGGACGGCATCTCGCTCGCCTGTCTGTCGTGCCACGACGGCACGGTGGCGGTCGACGCGGTGCGCAACAAACCCAAGTACCACCCGATCGTCGACGCGGGCACCCACTATAAGATGGACCTGGAGGGCTCGCCGGGCAGCGACAGTTGCGGCAAGTGCCATAACCGCGAGTCCGGCGCGTACGGCGGCATCGGCCGCGCGCACGACGCCTCGGTTCGGTATTTGACCCGCGACCTGCGCGACGACCACCCGTTCTCGATCCCGTTCCCGTCCTTTCAACTGGATCAGGGATTCAATCAACCCACCACCCTCAAACCGGACGGCGGCCGGATGTTTCCCAACGGCGTCCAGACGTTCGAGGGCGACAAGGTGCAGTGCGCCTCCTGCCACGACCCGCACGACCCGGATGAACGCAACGAAGAGGGGCGTGATCCGTTCTTACGGACGTCGAATCGTGAAAGCGCGCTGTGTCTGACGTGCCACGCGAAATGAACAAGACGAGGGGGAGAATGGGAGAAGGGGGGAGGGGGAGACAACGCCTCGCGCCAACAGCGCGCCGGATCGGTTTGGCCTTTCTCGCCCCCTCGCCCTGTCGCCCCCTCTCCCGCTCGCTCTTTCATTCCATCGTCCCCTCGCTCCTCCTCCTGCTCCTCACCGCCTGCGCCTCGACACCCGCGCCCGAGCCGGACTTGGTCTGGCCGTTGCCGCCGGAGACGCCGCGCATCAAATTCGTGCGGAGCATCTCGTCGTCTGCGGACGTGCGGCCCACGTCGTTCACGCAACGCCTGCGGAGCACGATCATCGGCGACGAGCAAACCGCCGTGCTCGGCAAGCCGTACGCGGTGCACGCCGACCGCAAGGGGCGCGTGTTCGTCGCGGACTCGGCGTGGCGCAAAGTGCTGGTGTTCGACGAAACGGGAAAAGATTTCTTCATCCTCGGGACCGACGGGCCCGGACTGTTGATCAATCCCCGCGGGGTCACCAGCGACGCGGAGGGGCGCGTCTACGTCACGGACGTCTCGCAGAACCGCGTGGTCGTGTACGGCGAGACGGGGCAATTTCAGCTCGCCATGGGCCTGCACGGCCAACTCGACAAGCCGGTGGGCGTGGCGGTCAACGACGCGCTCAAGCGCGTGTACGTCGTCAGCACGGGCAGCACCGCCACGCAGAGCCACAAGGTGACGGTGTTCGACGCGGCCACCGGCAATCTGTTGTTCGAATTCGGCGGCCGCGGCGTCGAGGACGGCAAACTCAACTTCCCGACGAACCTCGTGGTCGACGCCGCGGGCAAAGTCTACGTCATGGACTCCTTCAATTTCCGCGTGCAGATCTTCGACGCGGACGGCAAGTTTCTCTCGAAGTTCGGGGGCATCGGCACCGGCTTCGGCCAGTTCTCCAAGCCCAAGGGTATCGGCGTGGACAGCGAAGGCCACATCTACGTGAGCGACGCGGCGTTCAACAACATTCAGATCTTCGACCAGGACGGGCGCCTGCTGTTGTTCTTCGGCGAGATGGGCAGCCGGCGCGGCCAGTTCTGGTTGCCGGCGGGACTGGCCGTGGACGCGCACGACCGCATTTACGTGGCGGACCAATACAACAAACGAATCAACATTTATCAGTATCTATCCGAGGCCGGCCGGACACGCGGCGACGGGCCACGGATGGAGGAACCGGCGGCAACGAACTAGCCCGACGGAATCACGCACCAAGGAGACCAGTATGAAGGCAACACGAATCGGAGCGGGAGTGGCGTTGGCCATGACCGTGGCCATCGCCGCGTGGGCGGCGGGCACCGCGTGGGCGGCGCACTGCGGCGGCACCACCGGAAAGAGTTGCACGGAAAACGTCCGCGAGACCAAACACAACCTCGCGGCCAACACCGACATTCTGTCCACCGGCACCAGCGAAGTCTGCGTCTTCTGCCACACGCCCCACGGCGGCCGAACCGACGTGGCCGGCGGGGGGGCGCCGTTGTGGAACCGGGCGTTGCCGCCGTCGACCCAATTCCAAAACTACACGTCGCCGAACTTCGACAACGACTTGGGCGCGGAAGTGGCCGGGCCCAAGGGCGTGTCGCTCGCGTGTCTGTCCTGTCACGACGGGACCATCGCCTTGGATGCCCTGATCAACGCCCCCGGGTCCGGCGGCTTCACCCCCGCCAATCGGAACCCGCTGACCGGATCATCGGCCGGTACGAGCCTCACCGGTCTCACGTTCAACGGCCCGGGCGTCGACAGCACGGAGTCCTTGCGCGAGGGCGATCGGCCCGACTCCCCGTCGGGCGGAGGGTACAACGGCGGATTGAACGACTTTGTCGGCGGCGCGGGCGGCATGGAGCCGTTTCCGAACTTGAGCCGGAACCTGACCGACGACCACCCGATCTCGGTGCGCATGCCCAACTCCGATCCGCAGTTCACCGACGCGCTCGCCAACTCGACCACGTTGGCCAACGGCGGCAACGTCCGGTACGTGTCGCGGGCCGGCGCCCAATTGCCCCTCGACCAACGCGACCGGATTCGCCTGTACAACAGCGGGGTCAGCAGCGGCACGACCGTGTCCCTGGACTGGGTCGAATGCGCGTCCTGCCACAACCCGCACACCCCCCGGACCACGTTCCTCCGGTTGCCCAGCACGCCGACCGGCGTGTCGGCGCCCGCGGACGGCGAGGTGGTCGCGGCGTTGGGCGCCACGCGCAACTTGAACCACGAACCGAATCAAGGAAGCTTGATCTGCCTGACGTGTCACGAAAAATAGCGCACCGGCCGGGGGCCGTGATGCCTCCCTCCCGCGTCGCGTTCCATGATCCGAGTCCCTTCGCCCAGGCTTCGGCCTGGGCGAAACCGCTTTTAAGCCCCGCCCTCGGCGGGCCCTGGTTGCGGGCGGGGCTGGCGTCGGGCCTGTGGGGGCTCGCGGTGCTGCTCGTGGTCCCCGCGGCGAGTCGGGCGGAAGAGGCCCGGGTCGCCGCGCGAGTCAACGGCGTCGCCATCACGTTGGTCCAGGTGGATCGCGCCGTCGACGAGCGAGTGCCCCGCATCACGGGACACGGCGCGTTGTCGGAATCACGCCGGCGGGAGTTGCGGGCCCAGGCGCTGGAGGACCTGATTCAGGAAGAGCTCATGGTGCAGGAGGCGAAACGACAAGGGTTGACGGTCACGCGGTCCGCCGTGGACGAGGAAACCGCCAAAATCAAGAAACGGTTCGCCGACTCCGCGCAGTATGACCGAGCGTTGTCCCGCGCCGGTCTGTCGGAAGCCGCCGTGCGCGCCGGCGTAGAACGATTCCTGTTGGTCAAACGCGTGACCGAGCGGGCGGTCAACGACAAGGTGGTCGTCACCGACGCCACGATGAACGCCTACTACGACGCCAATCCGTCCCGGTTCGTGGTGCCGGAGCAGGTCCGGTATCGACACATCCTGATCGCGGTGGACCCCGGCGGGAGCCCCGCGGACTGGGAGGCGGCAAAACAGCGCGCGGCCGGGCTCGTCAAACAGGCCCGCGCCGGCAAACCCTTCGCGGACCTGGCCAAGACGCAGTCGGACGACGCCGACACCCGCGAGTCCGGCGGCGACAGGGGGTGGGTCCACCGAGGGCAACTGGAACACGACGAAGACGCCGTGCTGTTCGCGTTGCCCGTCGCAGGCGTGAGCGACCCGCTCCGCACGTTGTACGGGTACGCGGTGTATCGCGTCGACGAGAAACGCGCCGCCAAGGCCTTGTCGTGGGACGAGGTCAACAAACCGCGGTTGGCCGATGAACTCCGGCGCGCGGAAACCGACCGGTTGCGCGAGGCGTGGCTGGCCGACCTGCGTCGGCGCGCCGAGGTGGAGCTGTTGCCGACCGAACCATGAACCCGCGCCGCCCCATCCCGATGCGTGACGACGTCGGCGCGCGGCGCGAATCGAGACGCGCCGCATGATCCGCCCGCGTTCGGCGGCGGGCTGGAGCCCGCGCGGGAGTGTCCGACGAAGCCTCATCGCCTTCGTCGTCGCCGCGGCCGCGTGGTCCGGCGTGTCGCCGTCGTACGCGACGCCGCTCAATCTCCACGGCATCGTGGAATTGACGGGTCGATGGTCGCGCTGGGATCACAGCATGCTGGGCGCGGACCTTCCCACCGAAGAGACCCACGGCCTCCAACAACACTATCAACTCGCCAGTTCCGGCCTGCTGTATCACCCCAACGTCGGCAGCTACATCGCCAGCGCCTCCCTGGTGGATGACGTCAGTCGCCTCAACGGCGACAAGTCGCAGGACCTGACGGTGAAGGATTTTTACCTCAACTTCACCTTGCTGCCGCGCCAGACGCCGCTCGCGCTCTACGCGCAACGCACCACCCAGGACAACGACGCGTTCCGGCCCGATACGTACGGCCCGGTGTCCACCAACACGACGTACAACCTGACCTGGGATTTTCCGCTCCAGCGACAGTCGCGCCTGCGTCTCAACCTCGCGCAGACGGACGTCCAAACCGACGTGCGCCTCGGGTCCGTCGTCACGTCGACGGGCCAAACCACGCGATCCGCGGCGCTGGACGCGGACGGACAAACCGGCATGACGCGCTACTTTGCGCGCTATCAAATTTCCGAAATGGGGGGCTCGTTCAACGACGCGACCAGCCACACCATCACCGCCTCGACCGACACGCGGTTCACGCCGGCGTTATCCGGCGCGGCGCGCGTGAACTATTCCTCCAGCGTGAGCACGTTGGGCGTGGTCACGCCCGGCTTGGGCACGCTGCAGCAACGCAGCGCGGGCGCGAGCGTGTTCTACCGGCCGAGCCTGGACACCTCCTTCAGCGCCACCTACGACTTTTACAAGGACCCCTTCGTCCGACATTTGGCCTTGGCCTCCGCTCAGTTGCGGCCGCTCCAAGAATTGGACGTGAACGCCGGATACCGCCTGTCGCGCTTCGACGTGCCCGACGCGTTGACGACGTCGAACTATGCGTTCGCCACCGTCAATTATCGGCCCTTCCTGGGCCTGTCGACGAACGCGAGCGCCTCCATCGGGCTGACCGACGTCACCGGCGCCAGCGACGTCCACAGCGTGTATCAGAATTACGCGGTCGGAGCGAACTACCTCAAAACGCTCACCCTCGTCATCTATCGCCTCGGGTACCAGGGCAACTACAGCCAGAATGATCTGAATCTCCCCGAGGGCAGCTCGCGCGACCTGACCAACGTGTTCAGCGCCGGGATCAGCAACACGCAGACGCGCTTGGTCGCGGTGTCCGGAGATTATTCGTTGTCGCTCATTCGGCATCGCACCGACGGCGCCCCGTCGGCCGACCAGACCGATCACCGCGTGCAAGCGACGGCCACCAGCAGCGCGCCGCAGAATCTCTTCTTGCCCGGCGACTTCATGGTCATCAGCGGCCTCGCGTCGTACGCGGCCACGCAGTATCGCTCGTTCACCAACCACGTCGTGCTGGTGAACGTCTCCGACACCTACGAGACCGGACGAGGCGTGGCCGGCACGGTCGGCTACACCTACGAGCAACAGTCCCAACTCCCCTACGACAACAAATCCACGACCTTTATCCAGGTGCGCTGGTTGTCGTATATTGTCCGGAACGGATCGCTGGACATGACCGCCAAGCAAGCCTGGGAGCGGTACGCGGGCAATCAACAGGATGTGACCCGGTCGGAGGGCGGCACGCTCTTCTCGTATTACCTGGGCAAGGTCCAGCTGACCGCGGACTACCGATTCGTATTCGAGTCGCGCGCCGTGGACCGGCACCTCAACCAAGCCGCGTTCCTCAAGGCCGCGCGACCGTTCTAGTAAAGGCACGAGACGAGGGGTGAGCGGGCGAATGGGAGAGCGGGTGAGCGGGGGAAACGGCCGAATCGGAGAACCGGGGAATCGGCGAATCGGCGCACACACCATGAACCGCTCCTTGCGCGTTTTCCCCGGTTCCCCGGTTCCCCGGTTCCCCGGTTCATCACTTCTCCCCCTCGCCGGTTCGGTCTTACTTCTGACCGCCGCCTGCGCGGGCGCGCCGCCCGCGCCCACGCAGCCGACCGTGGCTCGCGTGTGGCCGCTGCCGCCGGACCCGCCCCGGATCGAGTACGTCAAGAATCTCACGCAAGCCGAGGCGTCGCTGAAACCCAAGGGGTTTTTCACGCGCCTGTTCGAGCGCGTCGTCGGAAAAGAAGACGAGGCCGCGGCCCGCATGATTCGCCCGTTCGCCCTGTTCGCCGACGACAAGGGCACCTTGTTGGTCACCGACACGGGACTGCAGGTCGTCCATCGGTTCGCGGCCGACGGCGCGTACCGGCAATTCTTTCGCCTGGACCACCAGCGGCGGCTGCTCTCGCCCACCGGGGTCACGGAAGACGCGAACGGTCGGGTCTACGTCGCGGACTCCCAGCTCAACCGGGTGCTGGTGTTCGACCGCGACGGCGCGTACCAACGCGAGTTCGTCGCGGACGGCGACGCGGTGCGCATCTCGGGCATCGTCTACCACCCGGAACGGGGCGCGTTGTACGTGAGCGACGCGGGCGGCCATAAGGTGCTCGTGTACGCGCCGGACGGCCGCAAGCTCGGGACGTTCGGGGTCCGCGGGTCGGACGCCGGGCAGTTCAATTTCCCCACGCACCTCGCGGTGGATCGATCGGGGCGGCTCTACGTGACCGACGCCATGAACTTCCGCGTGCAGGTCCTCGATGCCGATGGCCGCTGGGTGCGCTCGATCGGCCAGTTAGGGACCACCGTGGGGAGTTTCTCCAAACCCAAAGGCGTGGGGCTGGATCGACACGGCAACGTCTACGTGGTGGACGGCTTGTACGACACGGTGCAGATCTTCAACCCCGACGGCGAGCTGCTCCTGAATTTCGGCAACGCGGGCCTCACCGACGGCTCGTTCTGGCTGCCGACCGGGGTGGCCGTGGACGGCCGGGATCGGATCTACGTCGCGGACACGTACAACGCGCGCGTCCAGGTCTTTCGATTGCTGGACGTGTCGACCCCGCAAGCGTCGATTGCCCCGTAACCGGCGATGACGACACGGTCACCCCACAGGCTCGACACATTCGCCATCAAGGAGCACTTGGTATGAGGATCCAGGGACGGCACCGGCCGCTTCTTCTCTCCGCTGCGTTGGCGGCGCTCGTGGCGTGGTCGCAGATCGGCCATGCCCAACCGCCGCCTCCGCCGCCCCCGCCGGTGAGCCCGCAGGTCTTGGAAGATATCACGAACACCAAGCACAACTTGTCGTCGGTCGACCCGCAGCAATTGCTCTCCTCCGGCGTGCTCCCGCGTCCCGGCACCGCGCGCGACGCCGAGGCCGCGCCCGGCACCACCACGGAAATCTGCGTGTTCTGTCACACGCCGCACGGGGCCAGCGCCACCGGCGCGGGATTCAAGGCCCCGATCTGGAACCGGAACGTGGACTACCAGTCCACGCGGACGTATCAGCTCTACGATCAAGTGTGGAGCTTTTCGTTCGAAGGCGCGCTCAACGACGCGGCGGGCCGTCGGCCCACCGGATATTCGCGCCTCTGTTTGTCCTGTCACGACGGCACCGTGGCGCTGGGCAACGTGATCAACGCGCCCGGCAGCGGCGGCTACCGGGGTCAACTCCCCATGATCGGCAACCTCGGTCCGGGCGGCACGATCCCGCCCGGCAGCGGCGACCTCACCGGCGACACACGGCGATTGGGATTGGATCTGCGAAACGATCATCCGATTTCCTTCGCGTTCGACCAAGCCCTGCTCATCCAGGACCAGGAGCTCGTCAACCCCGGTCCGGCGCTGCAGCCGCCGGCCAAGGTCAGCGATCCCACGCCGATCTCGCCGGCGCGGCGGTATCCCGGCAGTGATCCGAACACCTACGACTCGGTGCAGTGTACCTCGTGCCACAACCCGCACCAGGTCAATTTCCCCAAGTTCCTGCGCGGCAACTGGTTCCACCAGGAAACCAACAACCCGGACCCGACCAAGAACCACCCCACCGAGCCGATCATCTGCTTGCGCTGCCACGACAAACCGCGCTGGATCGACAGCACGCACGCGATCTCCCCCGCGGTCCGCAGCCAGTACCCGCTGGTGAACAACGACCCGTCGAATCCGAACTCCGGATACGACTACGACGGCAGCCACACCGTGTCGGAATTGGCGTGCCGCAACTGTCACGACCCGCACACGATCCAGGGCGCCAAACGACTGCACCGCGAAGGGGTGAACGCCCAGGGCACGGACGGCATCGAAGCCACCTGCTATCTCTGCCATGCGCCCAACACCACGCCCACGGCCGCGGGCACCCTGGTGGCGGGCGATCCGACCTCGGGGGCGAACCCGCGGTTCGTCACGGGCACCGGGCGCGCGGCGCCGGACGTATACGGCGAGTTTTCCAAGGATATCGGCGTGGGCAATTGCGCCACGTTTCCCCGGTGCGGCAGCGCGATGAGCCTGCAGTTCAACCAAGGCCACGAACCCGTGTTCGTGGCGCGGTCGCAGGAAGGCGTGGAACTCCAAAGTCCCTCTCCACCCGCGAACAACGAATTCTCGCCCGGCGTGAGCACGCCCGATACCGCGCACATCGAGTGCGTGGACTGCCACAACCCGCATCAGGTGGTCCGAGACAACCGCCTGCGCGGGATCAAGGGCATCACGTTCGACGCCCAGGTTATTGAAACCTCCGCCGGGGACCTGAACCGTCCCTACGTCTACGAAGTCTGCTTCCGCTGCCACGGCAACAGCTATACCAACATCTTCAACGGCGACCGATACCCGGAAGACACCAAGTACAGTCTGGGCGGCATCAACTTTTCATTTCGCTCGAACCCGCAAGTTGCGGTCAGCAATCCCAAATTCAGTCTGTCCGGGTTTTCCAACAAACGATTGGAGTTCGCGACGTACGGCTCGGCAGCCCAAGAGCGGATCGGCGGACCGGACGCGAGCTATGTTCTGGGCGACTCGTGGACAACCGACGCGACCCGGCAGGTGGGGCCCGGCGTCCACAAGGCCTTCCATCCCGTGGTAGCCGGCGGACGCAACGGCACCCCGGCCTTGACCAAACAGCTCCAAGCCTGGTCAGGCGGACGTGCGGCGAACGAGATTACCATCCAATGCACGGACTGCCACAACAACGATTACTACAACGCCTACGGGACCAGCGGGTCTCAGACCCCGGTGCAGACTCGATTCCTCGGTCCGATCACCGAGAGCAATACCGTGCGATCCGGCGACGTGAAAAATCTGGGGATCGCACAGGACTACGCCGGAGAACGGAGCCAATACCCCATCGGCCCGCACGGGTCCAACTACATTCGAATTCTCCGAGCGCCCTACGACACCGATATCGCGAACTCGAGTCGAAACTATCGAGGAGACGGGTTTAATCCCACCCATTGGGATAATTTCCTTCTCTGTTTCCAATGCCACGACCGCAACGCGTTCGATCCCTTCCTGAACGCGGCCGGCGTGCAGGACTCCAGTTGGACGAACTTTTTCGGCGTGCCGCTGAGTCCTAGTGACACAGGGATTCCGGTTGGGGGCGCCCCCCAATTGAGTTGGGAAGCGAACCTCCATATGTACCACCTCATGCGAACAGGCGCCCTTTGTCACGAGTGTCACTACAACGTCCACAGCAATGTGCAGGCGCAGAACACGATCTTCGGCGACGGGACCGGCTGTATCGGCGGCACCCCGGGCTGTCCGGCAGGCTTGCCGCCCGACGATGAAGACGGCGTGTCCGATGGGGTCAGCGACACCCACCTGATCAACTTCGCGCCGCCGGGTCCAGCGGTTTACACCGGCGGACGCCGGTGCGATCCCGCAGAACCCTTACAAGCGGTCGAGGATTCGGCGTGTGTAACGACCGCCATAACGAATCCCAATCCTGCAAACACCGGTTCAGACCAGATTCCACCAATTACGACCCAACGATTCGACATCTTCTCCGGCGTCGAGGGTGTGACCGCGGATCGTCCGGTCTGGTACTACACCGAGACGATCGCGGACAACGATCCTTCTCAGACGCCGTTCGGCGTGTTCCGCTGTAACCTCCGTTGCCACGGCGTGGTGATGTCCACGTGCTTTTACATGGGTAATGCCAATCGCAACTTGGCTCGAGATATGAATGTTCAGCCGGGGACCGGTACTTGGTGCGCGGGAGGGCAAAGCCAGATCGCGCCGATCAACACCGGCTCGGCGGCGCCGCCGGAGATTCAGAAGTTGCTGGCCGACTTCGGCCGAGACCTGACCTCGGGCAAGCTGGCCGAGGCCACCAAGCAGGCGGTCCGCGTCGCCACCAGTTCGGCGCAGCGCTCCGCGAAGTAACCGTGGCCCGTGGATAAGGGTTGGCTGGCGGTCGCCGCCACGGTGATTGTGATCGCGGGCGTGGTGGTCTCGACGGAGTACGGCCCCGGAGAACCGCCCGAGGGCATGGTGCTCATTCCTGGCGGCACGTTTCTCCTGGGCAGCCGCGGCGACGAGGGCCGGGTGGGATTCGAGGTCGGGGTGGACGAGATGCCGCAACACCCGGTTCAACTCCGCTCCTTTTTCCTCGATCGCCACGAGGTCACCACCGCGCAGTACCAGCGATTCATCGCGGCCACCGGACGTCCGAGCCCGGCCGACCCTCACGACGACCAATACTACTCGTGGGTGGACGGCAAACCGCCGGCCGGACAGGAAGATCATCCGGTCTGTTACGTGAACTGGGCGGAAGCGGACGCGTACTGCAAGTGGAACGGCAAACGCCTGCCCACCGAAGCCGAGTGGGAGCGCGCGGCGCGCGGCGACGATAACCGCGTCTGGCCGTGGGGCAACGTGTTCGACCCCGAGCGGTGCAACGTCGTGGAAACCGGCCTGCTCTGGTCCACGCCGGTCGGCAGTTTTCCCGACGGCGCAAGCCCGTACGGCGTGATGGATCTGTGCGGCAACGTGGCCGAGTGGACCGCGTCCTGGTACGAGGCGTATCCCGGCAGCACGCTCAGCCGCGCGGCGTTCGGCAAACAGATGCGCGTGGCGCGCGGCGGCGCGTGGGTGCTCACCGCCGAACCCTGGTCCCGCGCCGCCAACCGCAATCTCTCGCAACCGCCGGATTTGAGGCATCGGAGTTTGGGATTTCGGTGCGCGAAATGATCGAAAGGGATAAAGGATGAGGGGGCGAGGGGGCGAGGGGGCGACAAGGCGAGAAAGCGATCAATATCGCTTCGCGCTCCTGATCGCCACCTATTTTGTCCTCTCCTGCTCTTCTCTCCCCCTCCCCCCCTCCCCCCCTCCCCCCATCGCCCCAGCGGGGATGGTACTTATCCCGGCTGGGGCTTTCACCATGGGCACTTCACCGACCCCGACCCTCGCCTGGTTCGAACAAGGGGTTGATGAAACGCCCCAGCGCCGCGTGAAGCTGGACGCGTTCTGGATCGATCGATACGAAGTGACGGAGGGAGACTACGCGAAGTTCATCGCGGCCACCGGACATCGCGCTCCGCGCATGTGGCCCGAAGGCCGCCCCTCGCGCACCGACCATCCGGTGGTGGACGTGTCGTGGGACGACGCGGACGCGTATTGCCGGTGGGCCGGCAAGCGGCTGCCCACGGAAATGGAATGGGAAAAAGCCGCGCGCGGCGACGACGGCCGCATCTGGCCGTGGGGCAACGAATACCAACGCGGCGCCGCGGTCCTGCAGGACACGGCCAACGGCGACACCGCCGCGGTGGGCAGCCGGACTGCGGACGTAAGTCCCTACGGCGTGTACGATATGGCCGGCAACGCCATGGAGTGGACCGCGTCGTGGTACGAAAAATATCCGGGCAGCACGTTGGAACGCCTCGACTTCGGACAGAAATATCGGGTCCTCAAAGGCGGCGCCTGGACTACGCCCCCGCTGCCCTTCAGCCGCGCCGCGAACCGCCACGCCATCGCCCCCTTCTGGGACCATCCGCATTTTGGGTTCAGATGCGTGAAATGACCGAGGGGGTGAGGGGGAGAGTGGGCGAGGGGGCGAAACAGCAAACGACGAGGATAGAAAGCCACCGAGACCTACGGGTCTACCAAGGCGCGATGGATGCGGCTATGAAGGTGTTTGAGGCGACCAAGTCATTCCCGCCGGAAGAACGGTATTCCTTGGTCGACCAAATGCGCCGTTCATCGCGATCAGTGTGCGCCAACCTGGCAGAGGCATGGCGCAAGCGGCGCTATCAAGCGGCGTTCGTGGCCAAACTCAACGATGCCGAGGGGGAAGCGTGCGAGACACAAGTCTGGATCGACTTTGCCAGGCAGTGTCGGTATCTTGACGCCACCACCTGTCGAGACCTTGACCACCTCTACGACCACGTGCTCGCTCAACTCGTCTGCATGATTGACGAGCCTGGGAAATGGACTATTAGCAAGTAGCTTCCATGTCGCTACGGGAAAAGGAACTCACCATGCGCGTGATCACAACTCTCGGGTTCTTAGCTCTATCAAGCGTTTCTTGTTCTCTTCTCCCCGTCACCCCCTCGCCCCCTCACCCCGTCGCCCCTCCCGCCGGGATGGTGCTGATCCCCGCCGGTCCCTTCTTGATGGGCAGTGACGCAGCGGACGGCTCGCTCGGCATCGAAATTGGAGTTGATGAAACACCACGACATTCAGTCAACGTGGCCGCGTTCTATATCGACAAATACGAAGTCACCAACGCCGAGTACGGCAAGTACGTCGCGGCCGTGGGCTCGGCGTATCAGCCCGCGCCGTGGCGCGAGCGCGACGCGCTCAACAAAGAGCCGAATCATCCGGTCGGCGACACGGACTTCTACGACGCGGAGGCGTACTGCACGTGGGTGGGGAAACGCCTCCCGACCGAAGCCGAGTGGGAAAAGGCCGCGCGCGGACCGGACGGCGCGGCGTATCCGTGGGGTTCCGCGTTTTCGCGCGACAAGGCCAATACCCTGGAGACCGGTCTGGCGTGGAGCAAACCCGTGGGCAGTTACCCGCAGGGCGCGAGCGTGTACGGCGTGGAAGACTTGATTGGCAACGTGTGGGAGTGGACCAGCTCGTGGTACGAGCCCTACCCCGGCAACACCGTGCAACGCGCCGCGTACGGCAAACAGTTTCGCGTCATGCGCGGCGGCTCGTGGGGCGCCCCGGCGGTGCCGTTCGCCCGATCAGCCAACCGCCACGCGCCCGAATTGTTCGCGATCAACAATCGCAACACGGATTGGCATACAGGGTATGACGTGGGCTTTCGCTGCGCCAAGGACGCCAAGTAAAGCCAGCCCGTCCATGAACGGCCATCTGCAGCGTTGCGGCTGCGCTTCCGGTGCTCACGTACGCATACAGTACGCTGCGCTCCGGGTCTCGCCGCGCCTTGCAGCTGACCATTCCTGAACGGGCTCGCTTGTCCGGAAACACGGACAAGCGTCGACTTACCACCCTGATCAGCTGCTTACTCGTAAGTCTCGTTGCTGAGTGTGACCGTGCGGGAGAACGATGCGAGCCGATTCCGGCTGGCGGCACGTCGCTTACACCTTCACCACGCCCGGCACGTTCCCCTACCACTGCGCGATTCAGGGACATTAGATGAGCGGGGTGGTGGAGGTGCAACACGGGGCGGCACAATAGCCCTGAGGCTTGGGACCTGAGAGCGCGGTCGCGGAAGCGGTGCCCCCCCGCCAACCCATCAACGCACGGGTGCCTGTGGTGGCCCCGCGGTCTTAAGCGTGCTCATGGCCGCGGCGATCAGCGACGCGACGTCGGCCAGGTTGGTGGGCAAGATGAGGGTGTTGGTTTCCTTGGCCACGTGGCCGAACTGGGCGATCCACTGCTCGGCCACGCGCAGATTGATGGCCTCCATGCCGCCCCGTTCAGCGACGGCCGCGGCCACCTGACGGATCGCCTGGGCCGTGGCGGTGGCGACTTCGCGGATGGCTTCGGCCTGCCCCTGCGCCACGTTGATCTGTTGCTGCTTGGCGGCCTCGGACTGCTTGATGACTTCCTGCTTTTCGCCCTCGGCGCGATTGATCTTGGCGTCGCGTTCACCTTCCGAGGTCAGGACCACGGCGCGCTTCTCGCGTTCCGCGCGCATCTGTTTCTCCATCGCGCCCAACACGTCTTTGGGCGGGGCGATATTCTTGATCTCGTAGCGCAGGACTTTGACGCCCCACGGCTCGGTGGCTTTGTCCAGTTCCGTCACCACCAGCGCGTTGATGGTGCTGCGCTCCTCGAAGGTCCGGTCCAGCATGATCTTGCCGATCTCGCTGCGCAGCGTGGTCTGCGCGAGCTGCGTGATCGCGAACAGGTAGCTGCCGATCCCATACGAGGCCTTCTGCGCGTCCACCACGCGCAGGAACAGCACCCCGTCCACGCCGACCTGCACGTTGTCCTTGGTGATGCAGATCTGCTCCGGGATGTCGATCGCCTGCTCTTTAAGCGTGTGCCGATACGTCACGCGGTCGATGAACGGGATGATGAAGTTCAGGCCCGCGGTGAGCGTGCCGTGATACCGCCCCAGCCGTTCGACGATATGCGCGCTCTGCTGCGGCACGATCCGCACCGCCAGGGCGTAGACGATGATGACCAGAACGACGAGCGTGATCCAAGCTGGGCTGATCAAGTCCATGGATTCTCCTGGAGCCCGTTCCTGAACGGGCTTACGATGGTTGAGACTCGGACACGCTCCCTGCCGTCACCGTTCGTGCTGAGCCTGTCGAAGCACGGACCGCCAACCTTCGGGCGATCCACCCGCCTCTATATTGATCGGACGAACAGCCGGGTCCCATCCTGTTTGACGATTCGAACTCGCGTGTTCGGCGCGAACCGCTCGCCGGAAAGGGCCTCCGCGTCCCACGTGCTGCCTTGGAACTCGACCCGACCGGTAGTGCCGGGGCGGATCTCGGAAACCACGACCGCGGTCTGCCCCGCGGCGTCGCCGATCGGCACGATCGGCTTGTCGCGATTGAGCCACTGCACCAGCGATCGCCGGAAGAAAAGCAACGGAAGGACCGACGCGAGGACAAACGCGGCGAGCTGGGCGTTCAGGCTCGCGATGACGCCGAACCAGACCAATGCACCGGCGACGATCGCCCCCAGCCCGAAGAACCCGACCCAAAATCCTCCGGTCGTGACTTCAACCAACAGCAGCACGATGCCGAGACTCAACCACACCACTTCAGGCGTGAACATGGAAGCGTACTCCTCAATCGAAACAACACCGTCAACACGCGGCCAGTATATCAGGTATGGCGAAGCAGCGTGCATGAAGTGCTGGCAAGCCTTCGGGCTGCTCAAAAAGCTCCAGATGCAAGGCCGCAGGGAGGAGGAAAACCGGAGCGTACTGTGTCGTACGTGAGGATTTTCCGACGACCGAGAACGCAGCAGATGGGCTTTTTCAGCAGCCTCTGTGCCGCGCCAATGGCGTGGCACAGGGTCCAGTAGGCCTAAGCCCTCTGGTCCGTTGACAGTGTTGTTGTCTCTTCCATAGAATATGCCGCTCCGGGGCTGTTTTCCCCGTCACGTCCGACGCTCACTCTCAGCACGACCTATCTAATGAAGGAGGATTCGTATGTCGCTGCAATCCGTGCAGGCGGTCTACAAGAAAATGGCCGAGATCGTGCCCAAGGCCCGCAAGAAATTCGGCCGGCCCCTCACGCTCGCCGAGAAGATCCTGGTCTCGCACGCGGATGACTTCGACAACCAAGTGTGGGAACGCGGCAAGGCGCAGTTGCTGCTGCGGCCCGACCGCGTGGCCATGCAGGACGCCACCGCGCAGATGGCGCTGCTCCAATTTATGCAGGCCGGCAAGAAACGCGTGGCCGTGCCCAGCACCGTGCACTGCGACCATTTGATCCGCGCGCAATCCGGCGCCAAGGCGGACATCGACCGCGCCATCGAAGAGAACAAAGAGGTCTACAACTTCCTGCGCACGGCCGCGGCCAAGTACGGCATCGGGTTCTGGAAACCCGGGGCGGGCATCATCCACCAGGTGGTGCTCGAAAACTACGGCTTCCCCGGCGGTTTGATCATCGGCACCGACTCGCACACCCCCAACGGCGGCGGGCTCGGCATGCTGGCGATCGGCGTGGGCGGCGCGGACGCGGGCGAAGTCATGGCCGGCCTGCCGTGGGAAGTCTTGCATCCCAAGCTGATCGGCGTGAAGCTCACCGGCCAATTGCAGGGCTGGGCCTCGGCCAAGGATGTGATCCTGTACCTGTGCGGGTTGTTGACGGTCAAAGGCGGCACCAACAAGATCGTGGAGTACTTCGGCCCCGGCGCCTCGTCGATTTCCGCCACGGGCAAGGGCACCATCACCAACATGGGCGCGGAGCTGGGCGCGACCACCTCGATCTTCCCGTTCGACGACAAGATGGTGGCGTACCTCAAACTCACCGACCGCGACGACATCGCGAAGCTGGCGCAAGCCAACCGCGAATTGGTCACGGCCGATCCCGAAGTGCTGCAATCGCCCGAGAAGTACTACGATCAGATCGTGGAAATCAATCTGTCCGAACTGGAGCCGCACGTGGTGGGCCCGCACACGCCAGACCTCGCGCGCCCGGTTTCCAAGCTCCCGGCCGAGGCCAAGGAAAAGAACTACCCGATGAACTTGACCGCGGCCCTGATCGGGAGCTGCACCAACTCCTCATACGAAGACATCAGCCGCGCCGCGCACATCGCGCGTCAGGGTTTGAAGGCCGGCCTCAAAGCCAAGGCGAGCTTCCTGGTCTCCCCCGGCTCCGAGCGCATCTACCACACCATGATCCGCGACGGCTTCATGAAGACCTTCGAGGAAATGGGCGGCACCGTGCTGGCCAACGCGTGCGGACCGTGCATCGGCCAGTGGAAACGCGACGACATCAAATCCGGCGAAAAGAACTCCATCATCAGCTCGTTCAACCGCAACTTCCCGGCGCGAAACGACGGCAACGCGGAAACTCTCTCGTTCCTGTCGAGCCCCGAAGTCGTGACCGCCATGGCCTTCGCCGGCACGTTGGACTTCAACCCGGTCAGCGGCACGCTCACCGCCAAGGACGGCACCAAGATCCAGTTCGAGCCCCCGCACGGCGAGGAATTGCCGGCCAAGGGATTTGCCAAGGGCGAAGAAGGCTTCATCGCCCCGGCCGAGAACGGCGACGCGGTCAAAGTCGAAGTCGCCCCCGGCAGCGAGCGCCTCGCCTTGCTCGAACCGTTCCCGAAATGGGACGGCAAAGACTTCGCCAAGCTGCCGATCCTCTTAAAGGCCAAGGGCAAGTGCACCACCGACCACATCTCCCCGGCCGGTCCCTGGCTCAAGTACCGCGGTCACCTGGACAAGATCAGCGACAACGCGTTCCTGGGCGCGACCAACGCGTTCACCGGACAAGCCGGCAAGGTCAACAACGTCCTGACAGGCGACGCCAACAAGGCTCCGAGCGACGTGGCCCGCGCCTACAAGGCGCAAGGCATCGGCTCGATCGTGATCGGCGACGAAAACTACGGCGAAGGCAGCAGCCGTGAACACGCCGCCATGTCCCCGCGCTTCTTGGGCGTGAAAGTCGTGATCACCAAGAGCTTCGCCCGCATCCACGAAACGAACCTGAAAAAGCAGGGCATCCTGCCCCTGACCTTCGCGAATCCCGCCGACTACGACAAGTTCGAAGAGAAGGACCGCGTGAGCATCACCGGCCTCTCGAATCTGGCCCCCGGAAAGTCAGTGGACGTGACCATCCATAAGGCCAGCGGCGACGTGAAGATCCAGGCCAACCACAGCATGACCACGCAGCAGATCGGGTGGTTCAAAGCGGGATCGGCGCTGAACGCGCTGGGGTAAGATAACCGACTCTTCTAATCATAAAAAGGGCGGCTGGATTGACTCTGGCCGCCCTTTTTCTTGTTGATCCGATGATCATAATAAGTTATATATAGTTATGTACAGGGTGCTGATCACCCGCCGAGCCCAGAAAGACCTCGATGCGATCACGCGGGTCGATCGGGAGAACATCGCCGAGAAGATCGTTCTTCTGGGTCAGGACCCGGATCAACCGATACTGGACGTCAAGAAACTCAGCGGCAGTTCTTTTTATCGCTTGAGAGTTGGTGACTCCGGAAGAACGCCATACGGATTATCGAGATCATCAGAGTGAGGCACCGACGAGAGGTCTACCGATGAAGATCCAGGTCATTAAAGAAAACGACCAACCCAAGTTCGCCGTCGTCCCGTGGGAGATTTTCGTGCGCTTCAGGGACGAGATCGAAGACGAAGTCCTCGCCGCGGAAGCCCAGCGCGTACTCGCCGATCCGATCGAAGGCGAACTCGCACCATTCGACGTGGCTCGCTATATCTCCAATCCCGTGAAGGCCGCCCGAATCAAGGCTGAATTGTCCCAAGAAGACCTCGCGCTCCGAATGGGCGTGACCCAGGCCTACGTCTCAAAGCTCGAAAAGACGAGGAAAGTCTCGCCAAAGGTCCTTCACCAAGTCGGTTTGGCATTGGCCAAACCCAAACGCGCCCGCAGGATACTGAAGAAAACCGGAACGTAGGGATAGTGGTTCGCTATAGAAAGCCATCGGATCACACCATCCCGAACAGAACACGGGCGTGGGCGGATGTTCGGTGTGAAAATAAATCTGTCCCGTTTTCTCGTTGTCCCGTTTTCTCGTTCATCCTGCCAAGACACCGCGCTGAGCGACTACCGGCGTGAAGCTCGTCACAAAAAAGTGACAGATTTATTTTCAGTTCCTGCGCTAACCTAACATCCAACCTCGCTTTCTTCCACGCGCAAATTAGATGATAATAGGCTGGCAACGGGAGTTGACGTCATGTCTCGATTCTCGGAACCATCGACCCCAGCTCACGTGATCCTTGCCGGAGCATTCGTCTTCGCGATGCTGACCGCGTGTGAGTCAAGTAAGACCGCGGAACAGTCGGCACCATCGTCCGAAGGGTCGGTGTCAACCGAAACTGCCGCCATGCCGGTCAGGCCCCCTCCCGCACCCGCGGAATCAACGCACGAAGAAGCCGCCCCGCCTCCCGTCGTACACGTCGCGCCCGCACTCGCTACGACACCAAGCACGCCGTCTCCGCTCCCAGAGCCGCGCGTACTGGCCAACGAGGCCCCCGTGACCACAGCCGATGCCGGCCCACCGGAGGCGCCACCCGGCAAAGTTCCTGACCGCACCCGCCCCACGGTGACCATCAAGTCCCCGGCCTATGGGACTCTGCTCAATCGCACCGTGGTGACCGTGTCCGGCACGGTGGATGACACGACAGCCGCCGTCACGGTGAACGGTGTCCACGCGACGGCACAAGGCGGGACCTTTACTACCAACGTCGTCTTGACCGAGCAGGGATCGAATCCGCTCATCGCCATCGCCGTGGATCGCGCCGGCAATCAGAGTAAGGACTCGATCATGGTCACGCTCGATTCGCTCGCCCCGGACATCGTCATCTCGCGGCCGCAAGACGGTTGGTCGACGAATGCCGCCGTCGTCACGGTCGAGGGCCGGGTCTCTGATGCCGGCGGCCTCGAGGAAGTGACGTTGAATGACGCGCCCTTGGCTCTGGAGCGCGACGCGTTTTCAGTGGGCGTCCCGCTGGTTGATGGCAAGAATACGATCGTGGTCTCGGCGACCGACGCCGCCGGAAACTCCCGGAGCGCGGGTACGACGGTGTACTCCAACACTCCGGCGCCCGCCCCGGTGGTCGTTCTCCCGATCGAACGCGCCGTGTCCAACGAACAGTCGGCCGAGGTCCCTCGAGGGAGGGGAGGGATGCTGTCGGGCCGGGTGACGTTCAAGGGCACTCCGCCCGCGCCCAAGACGTTTGCATTCAATAAGTTTCCGAACTCGGAATTCTGCGGTAAAACCGACGCGGACGATCTGGGCCACCGCGTGGTTCGGGAGGTCAACGTCGGGGAGGACAACGCGCTCAGGGACGTGGTGGTCTATTTCGAGGATGTCGCGAACGGCCAGCCGTTCACATTCGATGGAACCGATGTGAACGCCGAGGGATGCAAATTCATGGTCCAGGGTGGGCCGTCAACGATGACCGGCGTGGTGATGAAGAAGAAAGAGATCCGCGTGTTGAACATGGACGCCGACCCCGCCGACCCCAAGGCCGCGACCGGTGTGCTCCACAATCCGCACAGCTATGAGGTGGCGGGCGCGAGCAGGACGACGATCTTCAATGTGCCCCTGCCCGAGAAAGGGCACACTGTGAAGAAGCCCGTGATCCTCCGCAAGAAGGACAGCACCTTCTTCGTCGAGTGCGACCAGCACAACTATATGCAGGTCTACTTCCAGCCGATCGACAATCCGTACTACGCAATCGTCGGCGAGGACGGAACCTACCGCATCAGCGACATCCCGCCGGGCACGTACGAAGTCTACGCGTGGCATCCCGTCTTGGGCCGACAGGAGGCCAACGTGACGATCCAGGCGAAGACCCACACCAAAGCCGACTTCTCGTTCGCGGCGAAGTAGGCCATCCAACGCCGGGCCCCGGTCGCCACCGCGGGTTCTGACCGCTGAACCGCAGTTCGTAGTCACGCCACGTTCAGAAAAACAAAAAGCCCGGGGGGTGAGTGTCCCCGGGCCCTCGTTGGTCATCGTGCGGTTAGACTTTCGTCACGTTCTCCGCTTGCTGTCCTTTCGGACCATTCACGATCTCAAATTCAACCTGTTGACCTTCGTCCAACGATTTGAATCCGTCGCCTTGAATGGCTGAAAAGTGCACGAACACATCGCGACCCTCTTCCGGT
>JBMOMD010000011.1:0-2382 GCA_049325295.1 Nitrospirota bacterium | reverse complement strand
GGTTCCCTTCTTCCGCGTGTCGGCGGTAGTTCAGCCCGATGCAGAGCACATCCGCGGGAGCGATCGGAGCAAGCAACTTGGCGACGTTGGCCTTCTCGCCGGTGTCGCGATGCTGAGCAAAAATGTCTCCGTCGATGCGCGTCGCCGAACCATCGGCATTTTGGTGTCCGTAGTGCGTGTTCCCAGCCGAATCGCGGTAGCGAATGATCTTCATGGATGCAGGCTCCTGAGTGGCGAATTGAGGTCGGCGAGCATTACGACAACTCAGCGTCAGCGTTGCAAGCGAACGCGACACGCGAGAAGGTTCCGCCATGAACGCTGCATCCGAATTTCCAACGATACCCGCGCCGGCCCCCTCCCCTGCTCTGCCGTATCCCGACGAAGGGAACGTTTGGGACGCCTTGTGGACTCGGCCGCAGATCGACCCGACCGCGTGGGTCGCTCCCGGAGAGCCTGTGAAAGTTTCACAAAAGACACTTCCCAACCAAACGCTTGGCGCTACATTCTGCGGGCCGTGTTGATTGCGGAGTGGAGGAGCACAGATGACGGAGCGTCGGTTGTTCGAGAGGGCGGAGTACGAATCGGAGTCCGGGCCGGAATCCGAGAAGGCGTCGAAGTCGGGGACACCTCGGTTGCGGGTGGCGTGTCGCGATCAGGTGGTGATGCGGATGCTGGCGCTCGACCAGATGTTGCCGGCGGACGATGAGGCTCGGACGGTCGTGGCGTTTGTCGAGCAGGTCGATTTGAGCGAACTGTACCGTCGCATTCGAGCGGTCGAGGGAGGGCCGGGGCAGGCTCCGATCGATCCGAAGATTCTGTTGTCGCTGTGGCTGTTCGCGACGATCAAAGGGGTCGGCAGCGCGCGGGAATTGAATCGGTTGTGCGAGCGGCATTTGTCGTATCAGTGGATTTGCGGCGACGTGTCGGTGAATTACCACACGCTGTCGGACTTCCGCGTCAACCACGCGGAGTTTCTGGACGATTTGCTGACACGGCAGATCGCGCAGTTGATGTCGGTGGGCGCGGTGACGCTGGAGCGAGTGGCTCAAGACGGCGTGCGGGTGCGTGCCAGCGCGGGGGCCTCGTCGTTCCGGCGGAAGCCGACGTTGGAGCAATGTCTGGTGGAGGCTCAAGCGCAGGTCACGGCGTTGCGTGAGGAAGTCGAACGCGATCCGGCGGCGGCGACTCGTCGAGAACAAGCGGCTCGCGAACGGGCCGCGCGGGAACGGGAACAGCGTGTCCGCGACGCCTTGGTCGCCTGCGACGAAGTTCACGCCGCGAAAGAAAAACGTGGCCGCGATTCGTTGAAGCAACCGGCTCGGGGATCGACGACCGACCCGGATGCTCGCAAGATGAAGATGCCCGACGGCGGGACTCGCCCGGCGTTCAACGTGCAGTTCGCGACCGACACGGCCAGCCAAGTCATCGTGGGCGTGGACGCGACCAACGCCGGCACCGACGCCGGTCAATTGGGCCCGATGTCGCAACAAATCGAATCGCGCACGGGCCAACGTCCGCAAGCTTATCTGGCCGACGGCGGCTTCGCGTCGGACGACGATCTCGAAGAGCTCAACGATCCCGGCGACGGCCCCAAGATTTATCTGCCGGTGCGCGACGCCGAGAAGAAACGGGCGAACGGCATCGATCCCTTCGCGCCGCTCCCCAACGATTCGCCCGCACGCGCCGAATGGCGACAACGCATGGGCACCGAGTCGGCTCAAGCGATCTACAAGGAACGCGCCTCGACCGCCGAATGCGTGAACGCGCTGGCTCGACAACGTGGCCTGACACAGTTCCGCGTGCGCGGCCTGGCCAAGGTGAAACTCATCGCGACCTGGTTCGCGTTGGCTCACAACGTCCTCCGCTGGGCGTTCTTCCAGAAATCCCCCCGAATGGCCGCTGGCCGCTGACCTCAACGACTCAGAACCCCGATCAAAACCCCACCATGAGGCGAACGTGAAACCTCCCTGACCAAGTCCGACCGCTTGGCGAGTCTCCGAGAAACTCCCCGAAGACCCGCCGAACAAAAAAATCCCACTCGCAAACCACAAGGCGACTCCGAGCTAATTCAAATCCATCCCCAAACGGCGATTGATTCACAGGCTCTCCGCGACAGGAAAGCCGAACGTCAAGCAAGCCTCAATGCTTCCGTTCGGCTGAAGCACAACGGGAAACACTCGGCATTCCTGTCACGGAGTGACAAGACTATTTCTGAGCCGCGGGATTCGTTTTCGCCGGTGCGGTCTTCTTTGCACCGCCGACTTCCTGTCGCCCCTCGTTGGCATTCGACTCGTCGTTCGCTCGCTTGAGTTCCACCAACTCGTCGCGCTGTTCTTTGATCTTTTCGTCGCCGAGATGGCGGGCGATCAACTGAGCCGAATC
>JBMOMD010000010.1:0-2434 GCA_049325295.1 Nitrospirota bacterium | reverse complement strand
AGTACGTTCCTTCTCCGGGTGCACATAGTTTCGGTAGTCTCTGAGCACCGCGGCCACGTCCTTCCCGGGCTTCGAGATCCAGCCCAGCTCGGCGCCTACCTCGATGTAAGGTCGAAGAGTCCATTCCGTCAGTTGTAGGGGCTTCTTCGTCTTCCCGTCGATGGGAGTGGTCTTCGCACGAAACAAGGGACTCTTGTCCGCCATTTGGTTCGCCCTGGCGACGAAGAGCGCCTCAAGGAGACCGCCCATCATTACCGTGGCAGCAAGGTGTGCACCGGCTCGAAGGCACAGCTGGCACTCGTCCCACCGCCGCGAGAGGATTCTCTGCATTTCGCCGTCAGTTGCGAGGGCCGAGAAGTCTGGAGCGACATCCGGCCTCGATGAGCGGCCAGGGGCAGGCGGCACGAGGTTTGACGATCGAAGTTCCACGAGGGCGACCTTGGCGTCCTTGAGCGTCGCGAGATGCGTGGAACGGGCCGCGCTCTTTGCCGTCGAATCCATCAGCGTGCGGAAGACTCCGTCGATCGATGCCAGCGCGGTGGCCGCCACGAATGGTTCGATCTTCGGCCTGTATGATCGGAACCATGAGTACGCGACAGATTTCAGGTAGTCGATCTCATCGACTGTCTTGACCTGCCTGGATTTGCCCTTTCGAACGCGTGCCAGCGCGCGTTCGGCCTCCGCGATTGCGGCCTCGATGGCCTCATGGGCGGAGGTCATGTCCGGTCGGCCCCATCTTGTCTCAACGTCCGCGAGGCTTCGCGGCCTTGTTCTTGGCGCGCCTGCGGGGCGCAGCGCCTCGAGCTGGTGGCTTGCCGTTTTCGCCTGGCAGGGTCATCGCGACCAGGTTTTCGCCGACGCTGTTGATGCGAAAGGCACCCTTACCCGCCGAGTCCAGGTAGCCTTGGTTCTTCGCGTTGTTCAGCGTCATCGACGGACGGGGCGGACGGTTCCAGCCCGAGAGACGCGCCGCCTCGAGCAACTGGTCAGCTGTCAGCGTTTCTGATCGACGGCCAGCGTCAGCCTCGAAGCAGTAGTAGTAGGCGACCACGGTCGCGAACTGCATGTCGCTCTTCGGCCTCTTGGATTCGACGAACGTCTTGATATCGGGAGCACGCGCGGCCGGCACCACGGGTTCCGCGATCGCCAGCCCGCCATGCGCAGACGCCTTCTCAGTCGCGGGCTCGTGGCTCGGAGTCTTCACGTGCAACGTGATGTCCAGACTCTCGGCGACCCAACGGAGGATCCGTTGCTGTCGATCCTTCTCCATGCCCTTCAGCTGATCGGAGATGGCTTTTGCCGCATCGAAGTCGTTGGTCTCGGTCATGGTCAATCGTCCGGTGATGTTCTGACCGCTTCCGAGGGGGCGTTCGACACGGTGTCCAACGGGGTCCGTTCGCCACCCCGGGAGTGTCGAACGGGGTGACCGTTGTCCCCCGATCGCGAACGCTCGGCGGAGATTCGCGCGCCCGTGGGGTTAACAGCGGCCGTTAACCCAAGGCCCGATTCTCTCCGCCTCTCTCTCCCTTCGAGGGCCGGAGAACCGGTCGACGATGCGCCGATGTCGTTAAGCGGTGAGCGGCCTCGCGCGATCAACGCGCCGATCGAACCGAACGTCGCCTTCGAAGTTCCGTCGTGATGCGGTTCTTGTCGCTCGAGGGTGGGTAACGCAAGAGGCTGAAAAGGCATAGCCCGGGGTGGTCCCGGCTACGGTTTGGGTGTCGACGCCAAACCCGTGACCGGAGACCCCGAGCTATGCCCGAAGAGAATCTAGTCCGTCGCGTCCTTTTGCCGGAGTTGAAGCTGGTCCGCTGTCACTGGGTCCCCGGCTCGCTCACCACGAACCTTGAGGTCGAGAAGGTTTCCGAGGTCGAGGTCTGTCCGAGGTGCGCGACTCCCTCGCGCGCTGTGTACGACCGCCGCGTCGCGGTCGTTCGCGACGAGCCGCTGAGGGACAAGATTGTCCAGCTGCGCATCACGAAGCGGCGGTTCATCTGCAGGCCCTGCGGCAAGCCGTTTACCGAGCCGGTGCCGGGCATCCGCAAGGGCTCCCGCTGCACCGAACGGTATAAGCGCAGCGTCCTGTGGGCCTGTGAGAACTTCTCGGACCTGCTTTCGGTTCGCCGCGCCTACAAGTGCTCGGCCGGTTTCATCTACCACGCCCTCTACGAGCAGCTCGAGCTTCGTCTTCGGCAGCGCCAGTACCCATGGCCAAAGATCGTCGGCATCGACGAGCACTTCTTCCGCCGCAACCCGACCTTCGGTTTCCGCGAGTTCGTGTCCGTCCTCATCGACTTCAAGGGCCACCTGTTGTTTGCCGCGTAGTTCGGCCGGCTGATTGCCACGCTTTTTCGTGACGGCGATCGCGCCGTTTCCCGCACTGTGCACCAGCGGTGATCGAGCATGAGGAGGTGGCCGAGACAGGAAAGCCCCG
>JBMOMD010000009.1:0-2822 GCA_049325295.1 Nitrospirota bacterium | reverse complement strand
GCGAGTTGCCGAGTCCGTGTGCTGCGAGGTCGCAGCCGATTGCTTCTTGGAGGTACCCGTGGGCCGTGAACCCATCGCCGTCGTAAACGCTGTTCGCCTTGTGCTGCTCGCCGCGATCGCGTTCGGCCTGCACCTCACAGACGTGCAGCTCGTCGCATCCATGGCCGCGCTCGAGGCCGTCCTCACGTTGTTCACTAGGAGCCGTGTGACACCCTCCTGAGTTTCGCTTCCCCCCCAGCGACAAGGAACCCCCCGCGCCCACAACCGGCGCGGGGGGTTCTTTGCTTTTTGCTACAGGGTTTCGGGGAGAACCAGCACCGGGGACACGGCCACCGTCGTTGTCGTGACGGGCGGTGCCGTCGTCGTGGTCGGGACTGTTGTCGTGGGGGTGCAGGCGCGTCGGCACGCCTGGGGCTGCTCGTCGACATCATCGAGGATGGGGAGCGGCACGGGCTGCGGCGTAAACGTTGTCGTGGTGGTGTCCTGTGCGCCAGCGGCAGCGCATCCACCCAGCAGGATCAGCACGGCTACGAGTCGGCGCACACCACAACACTAGTCAGGACGCGTACCGCCTGCCCTCTATCGCCCTCCGCTGCTCCTCAAGATCTACCGAACCGATGTACCCGTTCGTTGTGGCAAGCGAGGCGTGGCCTAGGAAGTCGCGGACGATCATCGGGTTCTTCGACCGGTGCGCCACATCCGTCCCAGCGGTGTGCCGTGCGGAGTGTGTACCTACGCCGTCCCAGCCGCGGGTCTTCACTCCGGCACGGCGGGCGACCCGCTCGAAAAGGGCACCCACGTAACCGGGGGAAAGTCCGTGGGTGCCCTCGACGTTCCGGACCAGCGGCCCAGCCTGAATGTGCAGGCTCTCCGTGTATGCCCGGATCGAGCGTGCCGCCTGGTCGGTGAGTGCGATGACCCGCTCGTGCTGGCCTTTGCCAATGATGCGGATGGTACGGGCCACGAAGTCAACGTCCCCGAGCTGCGCCCGTGCGATCTCGCTGCGGCGCATCCCCAACTGGAAGCCGAGCGTCACGATCAGCCGCTCACGGTCGTCCATGCAGGCGTCGTGGATCGCGGTGGCCTGGTCGGGTCGCAGGTTGCGGTGCACCGACCTCGGGACCTTCGGGTTCGGTATCCGCCGTGCGGGGTTGCGGCGAATCTTGCCCTCATCGACGAGCCATTCGAGGAACAGGAACGCTGTCCGCCAGCGCAGCCGGATCGTGCCCGGGCTCAACCTGCCGGTCATGGACGCCCGCCAGCGCTCAAGGTCGGACTCACCGATCTGCTTCGGTTGCCGGTTCCCCATCGCGTCGATGAACCAACTGATGACGTACCGCTGCTCCCTGGCGGTGACCTGATTGATTTGCCCGGTTTGGACGCGCCAGCGAAGCCAGGCGCGTGCGTACTGCCGCATTTCTGTTTCCTCGTCCCCGTTGCCCGATGCTGCCGGGAGAGGACCGTAGGCGAACAACTGCGGCTGTGGTATGGGCCATTCAACCGATGACACCCTTACGCCGCCTGCCTAGTCCGTGCCCGGCCGGGGCTGTGAACTGCACTTCGGTCCTTACAACTCGACGGCACTTTTTCCTGCGTAGGTGCCATTCCTGTGCCGTCGTTGAGCCACTCGAACGGGACGCCGCAGCGCAGCGCCCAGTCTCTGATCGTGGGCCTGCGGGGGTGGGTCCGACCCGAGAGGTAGTTGCGGATCGTTGTCTCCGCGCAGCCGAGGTGTTCGGCCATGTCCTCGTTGCTGAGGTGTGCGTGCTCCAACGCTCGGGCTAGGCGGTGCGTCAGCTCAAACGGCGGGATCTCAATCACTCTCTGTTCGCTCATGCGATAACTGTTGTCATAGCCCCTGAGGGTTGTCAAGTAGTTGTGGATAAGTAAGTGTTGACAGCACTTGCCGAATCGGCAAGAGTGCTCCACATGACAAGAGCGCTCATCGGGACCACGGAAGCGGCCAAGCGGTGCGGAGTCAACAGGGCCACGTTCTTCCGGTGGGTGCAGCTAGGACAGATCGAGTACGTCGCGAAGATCGACGGGCCGCGTGGGGCGATGCTGTTCGACGCCGCCGACGTTGACCGCCTCGCCTCCGAGTACAAGGCGAAGGCGTCGTGAGCGACATCGTGTGGGAGGACCCCCGCCCGAGGACCCCGGGCGGTCGACCGCGAGTGTGGGAGGGGCGGCTCGCTCCCCTGCGCGACCACCCTGGCAGGTGGGCGAACCTCGGCACTCACAACCGCCAGTACGTGACGCGGATCAACCAAGGGACACTCGCTGGGGCTGGTCCCGGTGAGTTCGAGGCGAAGGGCCGCGGGACGCGCGGCTCCGCGAGTGTGACCCTGTACGTCCGCTACATCGGCGGGGCGTCGTGAGGGTCACGGTCGTGCAGGTCCGGGCCGCTGAGACGGCAGACGTGAAGGCCCGTCACGCCGTGGCAGGCGAGGTCATCGTGACCGCCATACCCGCGTCCGGGTCCGCTAGCCCGCTGCACCGGCCGCTCCGCAACCCGTTCGACAGGTTCCTGAACGAACCCCCCACCCCCGCAGAGATCGACGCGATTCTCGAACAACGCAACATCGACGGGAAGGTGCCGCTCGAGATCGCTAACCGGATCCTCGACGACATGGCCCGCATGAGCACCAGTCTGCGCCGCTGGACTTGCGGCACCTACCACATGTACGGGCTCCACAAGTTGTGCCCGCACCATGAGGGCAGGCGGGCCGTCGCATGAGAGAGAACGCTGTGCCTTGCCGCAACGCCTCCTGCAAGCGGTCGACGTGGCATGACGACGGCTACTGCTGCCGTGAGTGCCGGAT
>JBMOMD010000008.1:0-25756 GCA_049325295.1 Nitrospirota bacterium | reverse complement strand
ACGCGTCGTAGCGCGTCTGACGGACCTCGCCCTGTGCGTTCTGCACGTTGCCCGCGTCGTGCACGCCCCGCACCACGAAGGTCTGGCGACCTTCGCTGTCGTAGAAGTACCACGTCTTGTTGCCCTGCGCGTCGACGCTCTCGGTCCGGCGACCCAGCAGGTCGTAACCGTGGCGCACCCCGTACTGCGCGTACAGCGCGTCGATCTGCGCCTGACTCATGCCCACCGTCAACAGCGCCGCGCCCTCGCCCGACAGCTCCCCGGTCAGATTGCCGAACGCGTCGTAACGCAGATGCCCGTCGCGGATCTGCTCCAACGCATCCCCGCGGCTGGTCTTCACCAAACGGCCCGCTTCGTCGTAGCTGTAGCGGGTGACCGTGCCCTCGTGGTCGAGCTCGGTTTCCAACTGGCCGAGCGCGTTGAACTGGCGCTGGGTGGTGCGGAAACCCGTACCCGACGGCAAGCCGGCCACGGCATGACCGCGAAGGATTTCCAGCCCCCTCCGATCCCCGCGCAGGATGATCATCCATTCATCGGTATCGGTGGTCGTCGGTTTGTTGGCATACCGCAGCACGGCTCTCTGGTTGGCCGCTTCGTCGTAGACGTACTCGGTCAGATAGCCCTCGGCATCCAGCGTGCCGATCAGGTTGCCGCGACCATCGTAGAAGTGCCGGTTGACGATCTCGGCCCCGGACATGCCGATCGAGGCTTTGAGCGATGCGAGGTCGGTCGCATCCGGATTGGACGTCGGCTGGGCATAGCGAATCGTCTTGATGACACGACCCGCAAGGTCGTAGTTGAACTCGGTCACATGACCCAGCGCATCGACTTCGGCGATCCTGCGGTTCGCCTTGTCGTACAGATAGCGCGTGCTGCGCTCCGTCGCCGTCGTGCCCGCGCCGTCGGTCACGTTCACCCGCAGCAGGCGGTCGGCTGCGTCATAGATGTAGGCGGTTGTGCGCGTCTGCGACGCATCCGCACCGACCACCGTCTCCATCGACAACCGGCCGGCACCGTCGTAACTCGCCTGCACGATCTGGTCGCGCGTCGCATCCACCGTCACCACCAGCGCGTTGCCCGGCGGCGTCCCGGCGTCGCTGCGCCACAGCACCGTCGGCGGCGACCCGGTCCACCAGCTCTCCTGCGGCGTCACCCGGTTCGCGTAGCGTCGGGTCTCGATCGCCCGATCCATCCCGTCGTACACCGTCTCGATCACCGCACCGGTGGCGTCGATCGTCGCGCTCAAACGACCCTTGAGGTCGTAGATGAAGTAGCGACGCGCACCGTTGGCGTCCTCCTCCGCGACCAGGCGACCGGCAGCGTCGTACTTGCGCTCGGCCGTGCGCGTGCTCATCGGGGCGCTCGGCGCGTCCGCTTCGGTCACCGCGACCAGCATACCGGCGGCATTGCGCACCTCGGTGCGGGTCATGCCGGTGTCTGATATCACCTTGATCGTGTTGCCCGAGTCCAGGTAGGTCCACGTGGTCAGCACCGTATTCGCGTCGTTGGCCGCGAGCCAATCGGCATACGCCGCGGCCTGCGTCGTCGGATCGGGCATCGCCGGCGTCGCGCCACTGCGCTTGAGCGAACTGAGCAGACGGCCCATGCCGTCGTACACGTAATCGACGATTTCGCTGGTCGTCTGCGGCGTCGTCGCACCGAGCGTGCGTCCCGCGCCGCGCTGGGTGATCTGCTGGCGCAGGAGCCCCTGCGCGTCGTAGGTATAGCGGGTGATGCTGGTCGACGCATCCAGCACGCCATCGCCCACGGCAACGCCTGCGCTCGCCGTCTGCGCCACCTGCGCGTACTCGCGGGTCTCCTGCAGACGACCCTGGGTGTCGTAGCGGTAATCCACGCGCTCGATGGACGCCTGTTTGTCCAGCGTCCAGTTGTAGATCGCGTTGTTGTCGATCGCATCGCCGACCGCGAGCGCGGTCGTATCGTATGCGTACGAGACGTAACGTTTTTTCGAAATCGGCTGGAATCTCGCGCCCAGTCCGCCCGTCGCCTCCGAGCCCGTGCCGTACACGTACTCCGTGACCTCGCCGGTCGCCCCGACGACATAGATCAGACGCATGCCCGAATAGACGTAACGTACCGTCATGCCGGACCCTGCGGCCGGATTCGCGGAACCGCCCGCGCCATCCGGATCCGGAGCCGAATATCGGGTTTCCGTCAGCACCGCGCCGAACGTGTTGTAGGTACGGTCGATGCGATTCCCCAGGAGATCCCACTCCTTCACCACATTGCCCAGACCGTCGTACTGGTAATCGATGCGCGACAACAGCGTCGACCCGCGCTCGACCCTGACCTGGACGACGTTTCCATCCGCGTCGTAGCTGTAGGTCGTTGCATCCGACAACCCACCGATCTGCGGCGAAACGATCATGGCGAGCTGATGGCTCGACGCATCGAAACCGTACTGCCAACGACGCTCGGATCCATCCTTGACTTCGACCCACGACAGACCGGTCGAAGGCCCTTCCACGTCGTACGCATACTCCGTGACCTGCGCGCCGTTTCCGGCCGTTCCGACGATCGTTTTCGAGACCTTGCCCGCGGTGTACTCGATGGAGAGCACCGTCCCGTCGCTGAAATCGACCGCGGCGATGCGCAAATTGCTCGCGTCGGTAGCGGATTCGTAGGTGTACCGCGTCCGGAACAGCTTTCCGTCGTTGCTGGCGAGCGAGACGCCGTTCCACGCATTCGCGTCCGCGCGTGACGGCAACGTGACGGTCTTCGCGACTTCGTCGACGGTCGCAAGATCAGGCGTCAGGTCGGTGGTAACGGCACTCAGTCGACCCAGGGTATCGTAGTCGTACCACACCTGCCCGAGCGTCTGGCCGCCTTCCCGGCTGACGAGCCCGATCAATCGCCCGGACGTGTCGTCGTAGGCGAAAAAGAGACCGTCGCCATTGGCGGAAACATTCGAAACGACGCTGAAGATCCGTCCCGCATTGTCGTACGTCAGCGTATAGCCGACGCCCGTTTCGAGGCTCTGGATGAGCGTCAGTTTCCCTGTGGAATCGTACTGTTCCCTTTGTTTGGCGTTGAAGTCTGTCCAGAACGCGTAGTTCGACGCCGTGGACCACACGATTTCTTCGTGCATTCCATCGCCCGTGGACGAGATGTAACGTCCGCGCGCCACGTCGTAGACGAAAAGCGCCTGGCTGCCGTCGCCGAGGTAACGGGTGATCGTGCTTCCCGATGTGTTCGCGGTTCCGGTCGGAGCCCCCACCCGACGCTCGAAGGCGCTCAGCCACCCGTCCTGCCCCTGCCCCGCCACCGTGCCCTGGCTGTTGTAGGTGCGAAGCATCGAGATCGGCAGACCGCGGGTCAGGATCGTCTCGTCGACGTCCTGCAGCACCAGGTTGCCGGTCGCCAGGTTGACGTAGTGCCGGCTGTTGCTCTGCCCCAACCGCCCGGAGCCGCCCGAGGCGCCCCCCAACTGGGTCAGGGAGGAATTGAACAGCCCGAGTCCGGTACCGGTGAACACTGCAACCATGGCGTAACCTTCCGATTCTTGTAATGGATTGATGGGCCTCCCTGCCCGAACGAATCCGCACTAATCCCGGTTTGAAGGGGAAGGTTTAGGGGGAATTGCTGAACGCGTACGGACGGCTTCGGGCCGATGCGTTCAGCTACCCCGCGGTAGCGGCTGAGTGACGACGCCTGCCACCCCTTGGCCATGGATAGGGGTAGGATTGGCACGCCCGAAAAAGGATCGAACTGGAGCGAACTTCGAGCATGCGGCCACCGCCTTGGCGGCAGGTCAGCGCCTGCCCCCCGGGTCGACGAAGGCGTTCGACGGGAAGCTGAAACTGAAGCTCGTCCCGCCCAGCAACCACTGGTCCGCGAGCGGCGTCGCCGCCACCGGCGTCTGGTTCCCGACCGGATTGGCGATCGTGTACGCGAACGTGGTGCTGGCGACCCCGCCGCGACCATCGTTCGTGCTGCAGGTCATCGTCCAACCGCCCGCAGTCGTCGGCGTGCCGGTGATCTCGCGGCTGGCCGTGTTGAAGCCAAATTTCCGGTCTGGGCGGCTTCCGCCATGAAAGCATCGAACCGCACTGCCCATGACGGAAGGACACATCGAACGAGCGTGGACGGCCTTGAAGCAACTGCTGCGGATGTTCGACATCAAGAACGAAGCCGAGCTGCAGGCGACGCTCGAACTGCTACGCGACACGTACAACCAGCACCGGCCGCATCAAGCGCTCAGCGGGCATACGCCGGTTGAAGCCTGGCACATCCTCGAAAAGTACAAAACGAAAACGACCGAAGCGACGATAACCGTCGCGCGGCGGAAAAAAACGAAGCGGAAACGACCGGACAGGCATTGCCCGCGAATTTTGACGTCTCCACCCCGTAACATGATCAGAATTGGTGAAATTTTCGCCAACCCGACACTGAAAATCCAAATCAAACCTTGCGATCGGTCATACCAGCCGCAGTTAGATCAAATATCTCTGACCGCATCCCTCAGGAATGAGGTCCGCGGACAGCGGACGGCACACCCGGTATCTGGAGGTCACCGAGATCCGGGAGCGCAGCCATGAGGACTATCCCCTGCGGAGCCGAACGCCCGCACAGGCACTGCGCGAGGCGCTCACGATTGACGTACTTTCCGAGATTATCCCCGCCGAAGAGGAGGCCGATCAGCCGGTGCCAGCGGCCGCCTGAAACCGTCCGTCGGGGATCGGAAATGTCGGGTAAATACTAAACTTGCAGAGACAGGGGACGCCACACCGGGCGGCTCACAACGCTCTTAACTCTGATCCGAATCCACAACATATCCGGGGCGCCGTTGCATGGCGGATCGCCCAATGGCTTGAAATACAGGACTAAATGGGTACGCCATCTGCGATAGTTTCTCACTTTCGCGCTCAAACATAATTCTTCCAAGCAATTCACTGCCGACCAAGAATGTCCTTTCTGCTCGTACTCTCTTCTTCCTGCTGATCTCTACCCTCGAAGGCTCCCTAACCCAATATTCCCTTGGAAGTTCGAACACCTTAATGCCTCTAACCGCAAGCTTACCCAAGATATCATCGACCTCGTCATTAGCACTGAACTCAACTCCGGAAACACCAAAATAGAATCCGACCTCTTCAAGCATGGCGAAATTGGCGGTTACAGCATCCAAAACACCATCATCGAAGAAAAAAGTCCATATCCCATACCCCCAAATGTTGGCATCCAAGAAATCCCCGACCTCATCAACTTTCGATGAATCCGCCCAACCCAGTGGATCCCCAACGATCGAATGGACTTGCCCCTTGTTCATCCCAACAACTACGCCCGAGAAGCTGCCTGTCGATATCCACTCGGCAACATCCACAGTTACAGTATTCAACATTATTTGATCCCGCCCGTGACTTTAGTAGCTGGAGATTGGACGACACGATAAAAGGTAATATTCGCCGCTCCATTGACCTGCAGACGCGACAAAGCGTGGGCTTGGCGATGAGCGAGCGCGGATCCGACCTGCGCATACCCGCCGCCGATGATCTGCTGGTGGAACGCATACTGCGGCTGTCCGCGCAGGTCGTAGCTCGTGCGCTCGGCGATCGTCACCTCCTGCTGCGTCGCCGCGTTGAACACGCGGCGATAGCTCAGCACTAACCGCCCCACCACGTCATAACCGCGCTCCCAACCGTCCGCGTGCTGGCCCAGCGTCGCCAGTTGGATCGTCGTCCCGACCGCCCCCGCCGTTCCCGACAGCACTCCGCCGCTGAGCTTGATCCGGTTCTCGCTGTCGACGACTGATCATGGATGAACCACCGCATCGAACGCGTCTGGTCGACCTTCAAGCAACTGCTGCGGATGTTCGACATCAAGAACGAAGCCGAGCTGCAGGCGATGCTCGAACTGCTACGCGACACCTACAACCAGCACCGGCCGCATCAAGCGCTCAGCGGACATACCCCGCTCGAAGCCTGGAACATCCTCGAAAAGCGCAAGACGAAACAGAAACGACCGAAGCGACGATAGCCGTCACGCGACGGAGAAACGAGGCGGTAACGACCGGATAGGCAGTATCCGCGAAACTTGACGCCTCGACTTCGGAAATCAGCCCGAATTGGCGAAATTTCGCCAGTCACGGCGCTTCAAAACCGGCGTTGAGTGCGTCAATCGGTGAAAAACGGTCGCAGGTAGATCGAATTTCGCTGGCCGCGAACCTCAGGAACGGGATTCGCGGAAAGCGGACGCCACACCGCAGCGGTTATGCGTCCATACGAAACGTAGGATGCCCAACTGAAACCTCCTTGCTCCTTACTTTATTCATGAACTCTCTAAGCGCACGTTCAATCAAGGCGATTTCACGCTTGCGATCCAACCGATGCGGATAGGGTAACTCTCGCCTTGCAGCGTGAAACTCAGAGTAAGCATCCTTCCACACCTCGCCAATCAAGCTCCATCCATTACTGCGCGATGAAATGCTAGCAACGTCAACAGGCGCGCCGATTTCTGCAACAACCAAATTTTCACCAAAGTTCATCTGATAAGTGAAGGCGAGCAAAATTTCACTGTTCCGCACAACAGTACAAGAGAAACTCTCCCCATCCTCATCAAGAGCCAAGCTGAATCCATAGTCGCTCAGAAACTGGTCGTACTCTTTCCCTGCAAGCGTTTTGGCCAGATCGCAATGTTGGCTTTTCATTTCTCCACCCTCACCCAAGAGTTTCCTCTTCTAACGCAACCCAACGACATAAATTGCTCGCTGTTAAGAAAATTGATTTCTCGCATAGTTGCCGAGGCGCGGAAGAACTGCTCCGCATGGTGCGGCGTGGTATTTACCAAGCGGAAAGACATTCCTTTCTGCGCTTGCTGCAGAAGGAACTGCTCATTAACCAAAAAACGCCGCATAATTTTGCAGATCATTTTTCATCTTACTAAAAGCCTGCTGGCGTCTTCACAAATCGAACGACCGGCTTGCCAACCGAAGCAATTTGAGAGCTTCGTTGCGGCGAACCAATTAGCCTTAAAAATTTCATGAAATTCATGTCAACCGTGCTTGCAAAAGCCCCCCCAGGAAGGGTGTGATGGATGAGCATTCGGTCCGCCTCAAGCGCAACATCAACGGCAGACCGTTCTCCTGCATGCAAGAAATACTGGCCGACACCACCATTTTTCCCAGATCCAAGTTTGTACGACACTGCAAATTCGATCTCGTGCTTGAGCGTCATATTCTCAAGCTCAAGCGGAATAGGCCTCCTCGGAATCGGGGCGCCCTCAATTGAGCTTGGCAGACTCTGTCCCTTACGCGACCCATAGAGGATTTCATCAATTGGATCTGGCAGGCACCCACTACGCTAAAGAATGCTGTCAACCCTACCGCTGTTTGCAACAACAGCTCCCTGAGCAGGCGGTTACCGGCCAATCTCCGACAGCGCAACTTCTTTGGCAACTACACGGAGCATCTTTGCGTCGCTCCATGCAGAGACGAAGGAGAAAACCTTGAAGCCCCCTACCCCATCCTCATCAGCCATTTCACAGGCTAAAGACAGGAAGGGATCTTCTAGTTCGACAGTGCCATGACTCAGAGCTTTTCCCTGCGGACTGAACCATTGATAGCCCGCGACATGCTTGAAGATCAGCACGAGGTCCTGCTCGCACCAATCCTTATAATCCACGTGAAGCTCGTCACCAGACACCCTCACTTCAACAATTTCAGCGTCGTCGAGGCGGCATTTTTCAAAAAACAAACATTTATCACCTCATTGACCAGGGAACTTTTCACCGGGCAAGAAGCCCGTGCCCCTACCGGGCGAATAATTCTCCGGCTTCACTTTGACTATCAACCCTTGCTTATTCGCCTGGTTCCAAGACACACGATCGGGCTTTATCTCCACATGATAGTGCTCACCGCGATGCCGGGCATTGAACCCGACATCACCGGGACTCAATCCCTGGGATGGCTTTCATACCTAAGTCGTACAGATACCACTCGTCCTTGATCTGCACCGGAGTCGAACCCGAACTCGCATTCGACGACTGCGTCGCACCCTGCGTCAGCATCTTCTCGCTCAGACCCGCACCGCGCAACCCCATCCGCGGCAGTGGCGATCAACCCCGACGCAACGGGTGGCAGAAATGAACGGCCGCATCGAACGCGTCTGGCCGACCTTCAAGCAACTGCTGCGGATGTTCGACATCAAGAACGAAGCCGAGCTGCAGGAGACGCTCGAAGTGCTAAGAGAAACCTAAAATCAGCACCGCCCACATACGTCGCTCAACGGGCATATACGCCAGTTGAAGCGTGGTGCATCCTCGAAAAGCGCAAAACGAAACGACCGAAGCGACGATAACTGTCGCGTGGCGGAAAACGAGGCGGAAACGATCGGACAGGCATTGTCCGCGAATTTTGACGTCTCAACCTCGGAAATCAGCCGGAACTAGCGGAGTTCTCACCGATTCCGGCGCTGAAAAACCTGCGTCGAACACTGATAACGATCCAAAAAAACCGCTCGAAGATCGAATTTTTGGCCGCCGCGAACCCCGGGAACGGGATTCGCGGACAGCGGACGTCACACCTGCGATGTTTTTACACCACCTCGTCCGCCTTTTGGGGCCCGGACATGTTTTCAGGAAAAACAACGTTCGACGGCTCTATGTGCAGCCCGGCGTCCTTGAGAAAAACAGACATAGACTCAATTTCATCAAGATATTCATTGCGATCAAACCTGTATGTATATCTCACGTCGCCGACAGAAAATTCCCAAGAGACAGAATTTGAATCGTGGCAAACAACAATCCCGTCCCAGCCACCATCTTCTGCAATCCCGCAAGCACAAGTAAATATCAAGTACCTCCCTGCACCAAGGCTGCTTCTTTGCAGCTCGGAAAAATATAAAAGAGAGTCCTCAAATCCTTTTTCTTCATGCAAAAGCACACCGTCGACCACCAACCTAACAACAATGCAATTTGAAAAATTAATACCATGTAGAGAGAGACGATCATCCGCCCTGAACTCCTCGTAAAACAGTGTAAATTTATTCATTAGAACACCCCTATATGATGTCTTGGAGCCAGGGGAAACTGAGTCGAGCTGGCCGGATCAGGGCTAACAAAAACTTTGTGCACACGCGATGCACCTGCCACCGTATTCTCATCAACATCAAAGACGCTTTGACTAATATCAAAGTCATACCTCTTTTCAAAAACCGTTGCACGCGTATTCACATCAGAATAAACCCTGTCCGGGTTACCCATCGTATCCAGCTGGATTTTCTCAATATCAAAACATTCTTCCAGCCGGATCGTCGTCTCGACCGCGCCCGCCGTTCCCGACAGCACACCGCCGCTGAGCTTGATCCGGTTCTCGCTGTCGTACAGATACCACTCGTCCTTGATCTGCACCGGGGTCGAACCCGAACTCGCATTCGACGACTGCGTCGCACCCTGCGTCAGCACTTCCTCGCTCAGACCCGCACCGCGCAGGCCCACACGCGGCGGTGGCGATCAACCCCGTCGCAACGGGTGGCAGAAATGAACGGCCGCATCGAATGCGTCTGGTCGACCTTCAAGCAACTGCTTCGAATGTTCGACCTGAAGAACGAAGCCGAATTGCAGGCGACGCTTGAAATGCTGCAGGAAACCTACAACCAGCACCGCCCGCATCAGTCGCTCAGCGGGCACACACCGGTTGAAGCTTGGCACATCCTCGGAAAGCGGAAACCGGAGCGACGACAACCGTCCCGCGGTCGAAAACGAGGCGGAAACGACCGGGCAGGCATTGCCCGCGAATTTTGACGTCTCGACCTCGGAAATCAGCCGGAACCAGCGAAGTTCTCACCGAGTCCGGCGCTGAGAAAACTGCGTCGAAAACTGAAACGGTCCAAAAAAAACCGCTCGAAGATCGAATTTTGGCCACCGCGAACCCCGGGAACGGGATTCGCGGACAGCGGACGCCACACCACAACACTCAGGAATGGGGCTCACCGACAGCGGATACCACAATTTTTTCAAGCAGTTCAATGTACCGAGCGATATTTCTCTGAAGACCTCCATTAGATGATTCCTGACGATAAGTTCCGGCCATAAAATCAAGATACGGCTGCAGTTCTTCTGTACCGATGCCTATCAATTCATCTTCACAAAATGGAAACGAGCCAATGAACTCCGATCTCGCGCAAAATACACTCTTAAACGAGTCGATATCTGGGGATTCCGCTAAAGATTCAATTGCACGCAGATATTTGCGTGATGATTCGATCCCCCGCTCAAGATTACTCGCATAGTAATGTGCGTACTCACTCGATGATTTCTCATCTTCATCAAGATTCTCGCAGTACGGCGGAATCAGACTCCACCGAAGGAATCTGATTTCGTCGACGATGCCTTCAAAGTCTTTGCTCATCTGCATCACCTCGGGCGAATAGAGTAGAAATCGACAACTCCTTGCGATTTAAACGGAATTCCGTAAGTCATTTGTCGCTCTAGCGGGACGTAGTAGCTATGCAGAGTCGCGCTACCGGGCGCCAAGCCGCCGCCACCTTGCCATGAGAATACAGTGAACTCACCAGTCTCAGGGTTAAAGCCTGCATATCGACCGTTGCCAAGCGAATGAATTTCACTCGCCTCGTCCAGAATATTCAATTTCGCTCGAAAATCGTAAAGCGCCGGATCAATCGTGCCAGCCCCTGTAGTCGCGAGCGAAGGGTGTCTATCGAAAGCATGATGAAGAAGTTCATCGCCATGTTGCGTAGCCGGTTTCCATGCGGCTTGGCCCACAAACTCTTCTCTCGACAGTCTTTCGATATATCTAGCGTGTAGCGCCGAGCTCGCGGCTTCCGAGTGCTCACCAATTGCCCCAACCTCCGCGCCATTCTTAGCATAAATCGGGCTTTTGAGGCGATCTCCTAGGACTCCCCACACGGAAGGGGTCTGGTTGAGCGCACGGGCACCAAATCCTTCGAGCACGAACGGGTTCTGAAAGCGCAGATCCTGGATCGGCGTGTTCGCCATCGACGATCCGGCGAAGTGGCCGACCAACCCACCGAATAGCGCCGTCCCACCGACGCGACCAATGCTGAACGACTCCTGGCCGACGAGGCCGCCCGTGGTGCGGTAGGCATACATGTCGCCCAACTGGATCAGCGCGTCGCTGCCACCCGCGAATACGGCGCCCGTCCTGCCGATGCCGATCTTGCTGGCCAAGGCTTTCGTACCCCCGCCGGCTGCCAGACTCGTGATACGCGTGCCCGCCACCGCCGTGGTCGCCTTCCAGTATTGACTTCGGTCGATCAACCCCATGTTGCTCGCGGCCAGCAGATCGTCGTGCTTCTCCAGGAAGCCCAGCGTCAGCAGGTCCGACGCTCCGTGCAGCACCTTCTTCGTCGTCCACCACGTGGCGGAGAGCGCGTCCGGGATGTGATGTTTCCTCGTGAACGCCATCTGCCGCTCTTCGTCCCACTTGCTGACTCCGAACAAGTCCTTTGCCGTGTACTCGTGGAACGCTTCCTGTGCCGCGAACTCCCGCTCAGACGGCAACAGGTCGGTGGGCGACAAGTTCGGCGCCACGAACTTCAACGGTTCGGCGGGAACCACACGCACACCGACGACCTCGACGGTGTCAAGATCCCCTGGCTGTGCGACTTGCTGCGACGGATACGATGCCCTCCCGCCAAGGAAGATCCTGCCGTCGTCAGGCCGATCCATCAACGCATTCAGGTGGCTATTGAGGGCGCGGAGATAATCGAGCTGCCGCCGAGCCGATTCGTCACCTTCCAAGGCACGCGCTTCGAGGAACGCTTCGACCTCCTCCGAGTTCATCGGGGAGCCGAGCAACTGGCGTCCGTTGCTGCCCACATTTCCCAGGACGCCACCTGCCACCATCTGCTCGGCATCCGTCATGCGCGAGCGCACGCGCCCGCCGCCATAACCTGCTGCCATCCATCCGAACGAGTCGTATTGGCCAGCATCGGACACCGATGTCACCACAGGCGATTTGTAGAGATCGAGTTTGTCGGTCGAAGCGGACTTCAGGTTATCGACGCTCTTTTCGGTCGTCCTCTTCGCTCCGACCACCTCCCGAGTCAGCACGCTGTCCAGCGCCCCGATCAACACCTGCGTCGGATCGAGGTCCTCGTCGAACCCGAATGCCTTGCGTGCGTAGTGGGTCAGCGCGCCATCGACCGCGCCGGCCAGGAACCGCCCACCGAACGTGGCGCTGGCCTTGCCCCATGTCGGCGCGATCGCGCTCGTCGCCACATTCGCCAACACGCCGGCTGCGATCCCCTTCCAGCTGAAGTGCGTGTTCGGCACGTCCGCCAACTTCTGGCCGACATATCCGGCCGAGGCGTAACTCACGGACATCAGCGCCGCTTCCGCAAAATTGCCGAACGCCAGTCCGTACTCCGCGGCGTTGAAGGCCTTGGTGCCGGCTTCCAGCGCGTCGCCCACGCTCCCGAACTGGTGGCCCAGACCGGCCGTGATCCCGCCGGTGATCGCGCCGGCCGCCACGTTGCGCCAACTGAAGGTGCCGGTATGGGTCGCGCTCTGCAGCGCACCGCTGGCCAGCGCACCCACGCCGCCCGCGACCGCACCCACGACGACCGTGCCGAGCGCGCTCAACGTTGCCGTCGGAACGATCACCGCCGTCGTCGCAGCACCCACCGGTACCAACACGGTCGTGGTCGAGACCGTGGCCATGGCCGTGCCCGCCCCTGCCTGCACCGCCGCTTGGGTGAACGCCTGGGACATCGCCCCCGCGGTGGCGTATGCCACCGCGATCGCGATCACCGCGATCATCACCGTCAGGAACACATCGCACCGCGTCGGCGGCACATACGGCAGACTCGGTGCCGTCGACCCGATCGCCTGGCTCGGGTCGTACGGCTTGAACGTCCCCGCATCGTTCGTGTTCACCCCCAGGCTCGGCGCCTTCAGCTGGTGGCCCGCCGTCAGCGCCGCCTCGGCATCGCTCAGGCCGTTCGCGTCCGCCAGCACGTACCACAGGCTCTGCGTGCCGTACACGCGTTGCGCCAGCGTGCGCAGCGTCTCCCCCGCCAGCACCGTCGCCGTGCCGCCGCCCGCCGTGTAGCCGCCGACGCCGTTCACGGCCATCACCCCGTTCACCGCCTGGCCGGTCCGGATCTTCCCGCCCGCGCGCAGTTCCGCCACCTGCTGACCGCCGCTGTACACGAACCCGTAGTTGTCCTTCCCGCCGTACGCGTCCGCGTCGTTCTCCACGAACCGGCGGACGCCGTTCACCTCCTTCCACGTCCCTTCGCGGCGCGTCTGCGCCTGACCTTCCGCCGTCTGGCTGTACACCCGGATCCGGTCGTCGATCGCGTTGTCCTGGTACTCCGTGTGCTCCTGCTGTTTCAGCAGCCGACCGAACGCGTCGTAGGTCAGCGTGTTCGTCGTCGGCTTGAAGTTGCCGTTCGAGCTCGTGCCCGCGACCACCTTCTCCAGGTAGCCGTCCCAGCCCGCGTACGTGGTCGCGAACGTATGCGTATACCAGCTGTCGTCGGCGGCTTTCGCGGAATGGCGGTATTGCGTCAACCGACCCGCCGCGTCGTGCGCCGTCGGGTTGTCGTCCAGGTCGGCCGGCGTGCCGTCCGCCAGCGTGAACTCGTCGCGGCTCTGCAGCTCCAGCACCGACAGGTCGGTGTACTGCAGCGCCAGATTCCCCGGCGACAACGTGTGCGGCACCGTCTCGTCGCGGCCCAGCGATTCCTGCCGGCGCAACCGGCCGTCCGCATCGTGGACCATGCGCTGCGCGCCGCTGAGCCAGCCGCTCACGTCGCGCTTCTGGACTTCGCCCTCGATCGTCACCGGCGTCGGCATCAGCGTGCCGGTCGCGTAGTAGCTGCGCACTTCCGTCAGCCGACCCGCCGCGTCGTAGGCGAACCGCGTCGATACCCCCGGGTCCGGCGAATAACCGCCGCCGATGATCTGCTGGTGGAACTGGTACTGCCGCTGACCGCGCAGATCGTACGTCGTGCGCTCGGCGATCGTGACCTCCGACTGCGTCGCCGCGTTGAACACACGGCGGTAGCTCAGCACCAACCGCCCCACCGCGTCGTAGCCGCGCTCCCAGCTCTCCGCGTTCTGGCCCAGCGTCGCCAGCTGGATCGTCGTCCCCACCGCGCCCGCCGCGCCGGACAGCACGCCGCCGCTGAGCTTGATCCGGTTCTCGCTGTCGTACAGGTACCACTCGTCCTTGATCTGCGCCGGAATCGCACCCGAACCCGCACTCGACGACTGCGTCGCGCCCTGCGTCAGCGTCTCCTCGCTCAATCCCATCTCGAAGCTGAGCGCCGACTCGCCGCCGCCCGCCATCGACCCTTCGCCGGTGTCCACACCGATCTCGAAGTCGTCGTACACGCTCGCGCCCGAGGGGTCCGTCGCCGTCACCCGCACCGTCCACGGGCCGCCCAACAGCGCCGGCGCCGTCCCCGAGAACGTCCGCGTCGACGCGTTGAAGTTCAGCCAGCTCGCGGCATTCGGGCCCGCGATCACCGCCTTGGTGTAGGTCAGCGTCTGACCTTCCGGGTCGACGAAGGCGTTCGCCGGGAACGTGAAGCTGAAACTCGACCCGCCCATCAACCACTGGTCCGCCAGCGGCGACGCCACCACCGGCGCCTGGTTGCCGACCGGATTGGCGATCGTGTAGGCGAACGTGATGCCGGTCACCCCGCCGCGACCGTCGTTCGCGGTGTAGGTCAACGCGTCGCTGTGCCAGTCGTCGATTGATCAGCGGAGGAGCACGCCCCCCAGTTCAGATGAGAAAAAGCCTACTCTGACCACAGCTTTCCGGCCCGTTGCCGGGCACGGAATCGGTGTTTCGCGGACGCGGACGGCACACCAGTTTTCGTTAACGGAAATTGAAAATTGTCTTTATATGTCCTTGGGGGCAATAAATTCCTCTTGCTTGCCCTTGAATCGCTGCATCTTCGGCAGTAAGAACTATCACCATTTCTTCTCCACAAGCCGGGCAAACAACTCGCAAATTCCCATTCGGGAATTCTGCAAACACCTTGCGTAAAAAAGCCGATCCTCGCTCAAAAACGATTGTCTCCATATCTCCTCCCTCAATTGCCTTTAGGCCGACGCAAGAACCACGGTAACTCGCCACCTACTGGCAAATCAGAGCACAACTCTTGAACCTTCGTTTCCCAAACTCTTCGACGCTCCAACAAAGTCGGCCTACGGCCTAAGTTGAACAATTCCTCGCGCCTGAAGGCCATATATTCGTCAAGCTGCGTGTTGATTTCCAAGCCGCGAGACGCCCGAGTCGCGTGACTTGACTCATGGACAAACGTAGAGACGGCACCCTTCCGCGAAAGATTTTCAGGGTGTCTCATGAAGATCGTGAAATCAACTTCTTCAAAGTACTTAGTGGTCTGGCCAGCGATCCTAGGGTTAGCCAAAGGTCCAAAATCAAGGGTCACACCAACAGGGTTTTTCGCATTTTGTAGCTGTGTCAATGCGCGATAAGCGACAGGATCAGATGCTACATAATCGCCGAAATTCTTCGCAGAAATGGGATCTAAACCTTCGCCCATATCGACGACTGTGAAGGTTGCCTTGTTGGCAGACTGCCTCCCGCTGTTTGCGGCGATGGCTTCAATCCTAGCACCAATCCCGGCATGTTCACCGAAATTCGAGGCGTTCATGGCAGCGAGATGCTCGGCCCTTCCCGCTTCGATCCGGGCGCGGACCAAGGCCCGCTCCCCGGCCCGGAAGCCGCTGAAACTGCTGGTGGCCGTCCTCGCCCGGCTCGATAGCGCGGCCTGCGGGTTGACGACGCCGGCGCCGATGTTCACATAAAAATCCATGAACATCGCCCCGCCTGTCTGTGCCGGCGCCGCCGGCATCCAGTTTTCCTGCCCCATCATCACGTTGTACGCGGAGACGAGCGTGCCGGCGCCGCTCATGTATAGAGCGTCTGTGGCCAGATTCGCCAACGAACCGGGAATCCGCTTCAAGGCGTCAATTGCGAACTGATTATCGGACTGCGCCAACATGCGTCCAGCATCATCCCAAGTCGGCCCGCGCGGCGTCTCGTACGGTGTGCCATTGGTCCTACCCAGATAGGACCGTTGCAGGTACTCCCACTGCTGCGTTTGATTCTTTGCCACGTTGTACGCATGAATGCGCATCGCGTCCGTTGGCGAAGCCGTCAATGGAATCTGTACGCCCTTGTACTTAATCGCGTGCAAGTTGCTGCGTCCCACCCAGTCGTAGTATCGCGCCATATCATGGAACTGCGGCGCCCGTTTGCGGATGATATCCATCAAATCACGCGACGTACCATCGTCGCCGGCATCACTTGCGCTCACGCTGATACCTTCGATCAATGTTTCGCCCGGCCTGAGTTCGGCCATTTCTTCCGCCTCCAACTGTTGAATGCGGACAAGTCGTTTGATCAACGCCTGCTGCATCCGGAGATTTCCTTGTCCCGAAGGCGCAGCGGTGATCGTCTCGACCCCAAACGTCATGCCCCCCATGCCCGGCGCGTCGCTCGCCATGATCGGTCGACCGTCCGTATCGACCATCCGACCCAACGCATCGCGGCGCACCCCGAACCGCGGGTCGTTCACCGACAGCAATTCATCCGCGACCCCGGCGGGCGCGGATTTCGCGTCAGCCTGGGATTCGGCCAATACGCGATTCCGCTCCACATCGCGCCGTCTGTTGTACTCCACCGCCCCCATCACGCCGGCCGTCGTCAGGCCGGCCTGTACGGCCGAGAACGCCACCGTGCGCGTGTCCCAACGCGTGTCGTCGACATGGAACAACTTGCCGGTCCCGTACCGGATACCCGCCGAGACCACGGCCTGGGTCATCGTGTGCAGCGCTTCCCGGGCCACACGGTCCCACGAGAACGCCGCCGTGCGCATCAGGACCTGCTGCGACGTCCGATAGGTGTCTCCCGCATCGCCCCGGATCGTATTGTCCCCGAAGATGCCCGCCGTCAGTCCGGCCGCGACCGCCTGCGACGCCATCGCCCGGAAACTGAACTTCGGGTCGTTGCCCAGCAGGCGCTCCGTCGCGTACGTGGTCACGTACTCTCCCGCGGCCTGTGCCATCGCGTAGAGGATGCGCTCGGTGGGCGAGCTGTACTGCATGCCCGGCACGGCAACGGCGTTCGCCGCAGCACGGAAAATTTCCCGCCCGCTGTAGCCGCTGCGCCAGCCGCCTTCGATTTCCGCGGTCTGCGCCGCGCCTTCCGAGGTCGCCGCGATCGCGGCTTTGGCATACCAGGCCAGTTGTGGCGCCCAGGCCGTCACCACGACGGCCACGACCCGAACGAGCAGCGCAACCACGCGCATGCAGTTGTCGCCGCTCGCCGGCGGCACATACGGCAGACTCGGCATCGTGCTGCCGATCGCCGCGCTCGGGTCGTACGGCTTGAACGTCCCCGCGTCGTTCGTGTTCACGCCCAGACTCGGCGCCTTCAGCTGATGGCCCGCCGTCAGCGCCGCCTCCGCATCGCTCAGCCCGTTCGCGTCCGCCAGCACGTACCACAGGCTCTGCGTGCCGTACACGCGCTGCGACAGCGTGCGCAGCGTCTCGCCCGCCAGCACCGTCGCAGTCCCGCCGCCCGCCGCGTAGCCGCCGACGCCGTTCACCCCGAGGATCCCGTTCACCGCCTGACCGGTCCGGATCTTCCCGCCCGCGCGCAGTTCCGCCACCTGCTGACCGCCGCTGTACACGAACCCGTAGTTGTCCTTCCCGCCGTACGCGTCCGCGTCGTTCTCCACGAACCGGCGGACGCCGTCCACCTCCTTCCACGTCCCTTCCCGGCGCGTCTGCGCCTGACCTTCCGCCGTCTGGCTGTACACCCGGATCCGGTCGTCGATCGCGTTGTCCTGGTACTCCGTGTGTTCCTGCTGTTTCAGCAGCCGACCGAACGCGTCGTAGGTCAGCGTGTTCGTCGTCGGCTTGAAGTTGCCGTTCGAGCTCGTGCCCGCGACCACTTTCTCCAGGTAACCGTCCCAGCCCGCGTACGTGGTCGAGAACGTATGCGTATACCAGCTGTCGTCGGCGGCTTTCGCGGAATGGCGGTATTGCGCCAACCTGCCCGCCGCGTCGTACGCCGTCGGGTTGTCGTCCAGGTCGGCCGGCGTGCCGTCCGCCAGCGTGAACTCGTCCCGGCTCTGCAGCTCCAGCACCGACAGGTCGGTGTACTGCAGCGCCAGATTCCCCGGCGACAACGTGTGCGGCACCGTCTCGTCGCGGCCCAGCGATTCCTGCCGGCGCAACCGGCCGTCCGCATCGTGGACCATGCGCTGCGCGCCGCTGAGCCAGCCGCTCACGTCGCGCTTCTGGACTTCGCCCTCGATCGTCACCGGCGTCGGCATCAGCGTGCCGGTCGCGTAGTAGCTGCGCACTTCCGTCAGCCGACCCGCCGCGTCGTAGGCGAACCGCGTCGATACCCCCGGGTCCGGCGAATAACCGCCGCCGATGATCTGCTGGTGGAACTGGTACTGCCGCTGACCGCGCAGATCGTACGTCGTGCGCTCGGCGATCGTGACCTCCGACTGCGTCGCCGCGTTGAACACACGGCGGTAGCTCAGCACCAACCGCCCCACCGCGTCGTAGCCGCGCTCCCAGCTCTCCGCGTTCTGGCCCAGCGTCGCCAGCTGGATCGTCGTCCCCACCGCGCCCGCCGCGCCGGACAGCACGCCGCCGCTGAGCTTGATCCGGTTCTCGCTGTCGTACAGGTACCACTCGTCCTTGATCTGCGCCGGAATCGCACCCGAACCCGCACTCGACGACTGCGTCGCGCCCTGCGTCAGCGTCTCCTCGCTCAATCCCATCTCGAAGCTGAGCGCCGACTCGCCGCCGCCCGCCATCGACCCTTCGCCGGTGTCCACACCGATCTCGAAGTCGTCGTACACGCTCGCGCCCGAGGGGTCCGTCGCCGTCACCCGCACCGTCCACGGGCCGCCCAACAGCGCCGGCGCCGTCCCCGAGAACGTCCGCGTCGACGCGTTGAAGTTCAGCCAGCTCGCGGCATTCGGGCCCGCGATCACCGCCTTGGTGTAGGTCAGCGTCTGACCTTCCGGGTCGACGAAGGCGTTCGCCGGGAACGTGAAGCTGAAACTCGACCCGCCCATCAACCACTGGTCCGCCAGCGGCGACGCCACCACCGGCGCCTGGTTGCCGACCGGATTGGCGATCGTGTAGGCGAACGTGATGCCGGTCACCCCACCGCGACCGTCGTTCGCGGTGTAGGTCACCGTCCAACCACCCGCGGTCGTCGGCGTGCCGGTGATCTCGCGGGTGACGGCGTTGAAACTCAAGCCAGGCGGCAGGCCGCTCGCGGTGTAGGTCAACGCATCGCCGTTCGGATCGGTGAAGGCCGGCAACAGCAGGTACACCGGGGTGTTGCGCGTACCGCTCTGCGCGCCCACCGTCGGCGCGACCGGGGCGTTGTTCGCTTCCACCGCGATCGCGAACGTCGCCGACGCGCTCACCCGACCGTCGTTGGCGGTGTAGACGATCGTCCAGTTGCCTGCGGTCGTCGGCGTGCCGACGATCTGGCGCGTCGACGCGTTGAAGCTCAGCCCCGGCGGCAGATTGGCGACGCTGTAGGTCAACGGGTCGGCGTTCTCGTCGAAGAACTCCGGCAGGGTCGCGCTGTAGGCTTGGCCCTGTTTCGCGATCTTGTTCGCCACCTGCGGCGGCTGCGGCGGCACGTTCGTGGTCACGCGCACCTGCAGCGTCGTACTGACGCTGGCGCCGCTGGTGTCGGTGGCGGTGAGCACCGCGTTGTAGATCTGGCCGTCCACCGCGTCCTGCGGCACCTGGCCGGCGACACGGAGCTGCGGCGGCGACTGGGTGCCGATGTGCTGGAACGTCAGCCACGATGGCAGACCGCTGATGGTGACCTGCAACAGATCGCCGTTGGCATCCTGGAATACCTGCGGCACCGTCGCCGTCCAGGCGAAGCTGCGGTTGATCGTCGCATCCTGTGGCGCCGGCGCAGCGACCACGGTCGGCGGCAGGTTCGCCGCACTGACGATCGTGACGGTCTTGTCGACGACCGCCCCCGATGCGTCGGTCGCGCGCAGGGTGAAGCTCGCGCTGCCGGCCGTCGTCGGCGTACCGCTCAGACGCACGAGGCCCGGCGCAGCGGTGTTCACGGACAACCAGGCCGGCAACGTGCCGACCACGCTCAAAGCCAGGGCATCGCCCACGTCGATATCGAGGAAGTGCTCGACCGCCGACAGATCGCGGCCGAAGACTTCGCCGAGCTTGGCGTTGTACGTCGTCGCACCGCCCACCGCCACGGAACCGTTGTTCGCCCGCACCTTCACCGTGAACGTCGCGCTCACGGTATTGGCCGGATTCGCCGTTTCGTGCGCGGTCAGACGCACCACGAGATCGCTGTCGGCGGCATTGGCGGCCGGCGTCGCCACGAACACGATCTCCCCGGTCTGCGGGTCGCGCGAGGCGGTCAGCCAGGTCGGCAGCGCCGCGCCGCTGCCCTGGGCGATGGTCAAGGTCAGGGCATCGCCGTCCGCGTCGCGGAACACATCGCTGAACAACAGACGGAATTCGGAGGTCACCCCCTTCTTCACGCCGCGATCCGCCGGCGGCGCCACCACCGCCGGCGCGACATTGACCACCGCGATCCCGTCGACGTTCTCGCCATAGCCCGATTGCGTCACCACGCGCCTGCGATTGCCGTTGGCGTCGTAGTCGTAGCGAAGGTCGAACACGCGCTTGTTGGCGATGACGTCTTCCTGGACCACCCGCTGTATGCGGTTGTTGCTGTCCCAGGTGGTCCGGGTGATCGTGTGAACGGCTTGGTTGTCGCCGTCGACGGTGATGGTTTCCTCGAACGTACGGTTGCCGGAAGCGTCGTATTCGTAGCGGTAGATCCTGCCGCCGGTCTCCGTGATCTGCTGAATGCGACCGTTGGGGAAATAGCGAATGTCCTTGACCGCATCGGGATGGCCGCCGCTGTATCCTCCGGATGCCGATTCCGACGCCAGCGCACCGGAAAGCGCGTCGTAGACGTAGTCGCTGTCGCGCCCGTCCAGATTGTTGTGGTCGGTCGCACGGCCGAAGGCGTCGTACTTCCAGCTCATCTCGTGCAGACGCACGCTCTGACCGTCTCGGTCCGTGAGCGTCGTTCCGCCCTGCCCGCCGGCGCCGACGAGGCCGTTGGTCTCCAGGATCTTGCGTCCCTGCGCGTCGTAGCCGTACTGGACCGTCACGCCAGCCGCGGTCTCGCTCCGGATCATCCGCTGCTGGGTGTCGTAGTCGTAGCGGATCGTCTGACCGAGCGCGTTCGCGATCCGGATGCGATCGCCCGCCTGATTCAGGACATAGGTCTGTTGCACGTTGCGCGAACGACCGACGCCACCCGGAAGATAATCGCCGATGGCAACGATGCGGCCGTTGCGGTCGTAGTCCTTGAAGGTGATGTAGCCCAGCGCGTCCTGACTCAACCGCTGTTGTCCGAAGATGTCGTAGGCGTGATGGGTCTTGTTGCCGAACGAATCGACGGTGCGGACATGCTGTCCGACGGCGTTGTAGACCATCGTGCGCAAATTGCCATTGGCGTCGCGGGTCGCGACGAGGCGCGCCTGGGCATCGTAATACCACTGGTTCACCGGCCGTTGCCAGCTGCCGCCGCCGTTCTCGCCCACCACCCACACGAGGGGACGCGCTTCACGGACGACCTGGTTGTGATCGTTGTACTGGTAGTCGGTCTGATAGCCGCGGGCGTCTATCGACTGCAGGACGTTGCCCCAGCGATCGTATTTCCGACGAACGATGCTGGTCTGGGCCGCATTGTCGGTGTGCGACGGCAGGATCGTATCGACCGCTCGTCCCAGCTTGTCGGTGACCGTCCGGGTGACGGCATCGATCGCCGGATCCGTCGGATTGCGTTTGACCTTCAGCGACGACCGCACCTGATGGCCGGCCAGGTTGTAGCCGAATGTGCGATTCGCGCCGTTCGCGTTGTCTCCGACCAGTCGGCCGGCGGCATCGTAGCTGTAGGTCAGCGTGCCGGTCACGCCCTCGAACGTCTTGGCGACGATTTCGCCGAAGGCGTTGTACTGGACCGTTTCGGATTGATCGGTGCCCAACAGCGCGAGGCCGTCCAACGATTTGCGATACTGCTTCGCGGTCAGCTGTCGACCGGTCGGATCGTAGCTGTATTCGGCGTACGCCATCGCGTCGCGAACGTCCTCCGATCCTTCCAGGCGCGACCACCGCCTGGTCAGATTGCCGGCGGCGTCGTACCGCGAATAGACCGCATTGCCCAGCGCATCCCGGCTCATGCCCGGTTTTCCGGACTTGAGGTAGCGCGTGACCAACAGTTGGTCGCGGGCATTGTCGGCCACGACCGGCCCGGTGCCGACACGACCGTTGGCGTAGCGACGGACGCCGACCAATCCGCCGAACGCGTCGTACATCATCGCGCTGTAGGGGGAACGCTGTTCGTAGAGCGCAGTCGATTCGAGATCGGTCGATGCGCTCGCCTGCAGGAGGGTATCCGCATTGGCGACCAATACGCTGCGCGCCTGTTCCTGCACCGCGATGGCTTGGCCGATCGCGTTGTAGGTGGTGGTCACGGTGCCGGCGGCTTCGACGACGGAGACGACACGGTCTTCGTTGTCGTAGCCGTAGGTCGTCGTGGCATCGAGGCGGTCCGTGCTGCCGTCGATGCGTTGATGGTTGCGAACCACCGTCATCGTCGCCTTGCGACCCAGCACGTCGTAGGTGAAGCGGGTTTCGCGGTCGAACCCGACGACCGCATCGCCGGCAGCGGGCAATGCCGGCGGCGTCGTACCCAACGCTGCGGTGGAAATGGCACGCGCGTACTCGACGCTGCGCACGACCTCGCCGGTGGCGTTGTACGCCATCTCGGTGACATGGCCTTCCGCATCCACCGTCACCGTATTGCGGCCGGCCGCATCGTAGTAACGCCACGTGTGCGCCCACACCGCGTCGCCCTGACCGGCGGTGCCTTCCAGCAGCACGGACTCCTTCGCGACTTCGCCGTAGGCGGTGTAGGCGAAGGTGGTGGTCGGACTGCCCGTGGCCTGCGTGCCGTTCGAGCGGATGTAGCTCACGCTCGACTGGACGACCTGGGTCTTGCGACCGAGTTGGTCGTAGCTGGTGGCGATAGTGCGGTCCGCAGCCGCATTCGGCGTCAGGCTGCCCGCACCCTGCATCTGCGCCAGGCCGATGGCCTGCCCGGCCTGCCAGTTTGCGGCGGAGAACGCGCTGGCGTTCGTGTTCAACGCGGTCGCATACCGGGTCAACGCGGTTTGCGCACCGTAGGCGTCGTAGCCGTAGGCCGTCACGTAATTGGCCTGGTCGACCTCATAGGCCACGCGGCCGAGCGCGTCGTAGATCAGGTAAGTGTAATTTCCGAGTTCGTCTTTCCGCACCACGGCGCGACCGAGCGCGTCCCAGGTGGTCTCGACGGTCGGACGCACGCCCGCGTACACGAGATCGCCGGTAGCGGGATCGATCTCGCCGGCATCCGGCAAGCGCGTGCGAATCAGATGACCGCGGTTGTCGTAAACGTACTCCGTGACCCGCGTGTCCGCGGTATCCGCGTTTTCCGTCTTCTCGATCAACTGTCCGAGGGCATCGTAGGCATAGCGGGTGACCAGCGATCGAGCATTCGAACTCAGGTTTCCGGCGAGATCGACGCTGAACACCTCGACCTGCGGGCTGATCTCCGCGACCTTGCGCCCGGCCGAATCGTATTGGTAGCTCCACTGCGCGCCGGCGCGATCGGTACGGGTCGTCATGCGCCCGGCACCGTCGTACGCGAACGTCTCGCTGTGACCCAGCGCATCGGTCCGCGCGGTCAAACGCCCCGCCGCGTCGTAGCCGTTCGACACCCGGCGCAGATCTGCTGAAGACTGACCCTCCGCCCAGCTCGTCAGCGTCGCCGTGTCGATCGTCAGGTTGGTCGGACGCACGCCGTAGCTGCGGGTCTCGACCACCCGACCGGCACCGTCGTAACGCTGCTCGCTCACCGCATCGGTCGCATCGAGCACGAACCGCTGCTGGCCCGCCGCATCGTACAGATAGCGCGTGCTCCGCCGCTGGCTCGCCAGCACCTGCAGATCCGTACTCAGCTGCGCCTGCAGCGCGACGCCCACCTGCGCCTCGGTCTCCCCAGGCGCATGCGCGATCGTCACCCCGTACGCGATCTCGGCCGTCACCCGGCCCGCACCGTCGTACTGGCGCTCGCCGACCGTCCACGCGCCAGCGTTGCGCGCCAGGCTGTAGCGCAGCCGCCCCGCCGCGTCGTACACCTGCGACTGCACCCTCGCCGTCGCTTCGTTGGCGGCGGTGAAGGTCGCGAAGTCCGCCAACGACGCGGTGCCGGCGAAGAACTTGTCCGACAGGCTCGATCCGGGGAAATACGCCACCGCATGGCTGCGGCTCGCCACCGCGCGGCCCGCGCCGTCGTAGTCGATCTGCGTCACATGCCCCAGGCTGTTGTACGTGATGCGTACCCGGCCGCTCGCATCGTAGGCGCGATATTCGGTCGGATCGGCCGCCGTCCACACCAGTTGCGCATCCATCTGGGCGACCGTCGTCGCATCGCCGAGCGTCGCCGGATTCGCGGGCGTGGCGAATCGGCGCACGGCGGTCGCACGACCGATGCCGTCGTACCACGTCCGCACGTACGCGCCGATGGCGTCGATCGTGTAGACCGTCCGGCCGGCCGCGTCGTACACGTTGCGCTGACTCTGCGCCGTCGGGGCGTTCGCCGACGCGAAGGTCGCGAAGTCCGCGTCCGTCGCCGTGCCCGTGCCGAGCTTGCCGATCAGCGGCGCTTCCAGCGTCATCAACGACGCGAACGCACGCGTGTTCAACACCCGACCCGCACCGTCGTAGCTGCGTTCGGTCACCGACGCCGTGAACGGGAACACCGTCGGCGCGCCGACCGCCTGCAATTCGTACCGCAGCCGACCCGCCGCGTCGTAGACGTACATGTCCAGATCGTCGGTCGCGCCCCACTGCACCAGCGCGTCCAGCTGGGCCACGGTCGTCGCGTCGTTCAGGCCCGCGGTGGCGAAGCGGTTGGTCACCGCACGCCGCACCGAGACCCGGCCCGCGCCGTCGTACCAGGTGCGGATATAGCCGCCGGTGCCGTCGATCGAGAAGGTCAGCCGGCCCGCCGCGTCGTACACGTTGCGCTGGCTCTGGACGTTGCCTGCGTTCGCGGTCGTGAACGCCGCAAGATCCGACACCGTGCCGTTGCCGCCCGCGATCCTTCCGGCCGTCGCGATGTCCAGGATCGCCGACGCCAGATAGGTCTGCGTCAGCAGCGTACGACCCGCGCCGTCGTAGCGCGTCTCCGTTACGCTGACCGATATCGGATACGCCGCGGCATGTCCATTCGCATGCATCGCGAAGCGCATCCGGCCCGCACCGTCGTAAACGAACAGGTCGACCGCATCGGACGCCGCGCCGCCGCCCATCGCGCCCTCGATCTGACCCTGCGTGATACCGTCGGCGACCAGCGACGGGTTCAATCGCTGCGCGAACCGGCGCGTGGCGACGATACGGTCGGCAGCGTCGTACCACACGCCGTTCACCGCGCCTGTCGCATCGACGCTGTAGCGCAAACGTCCGGTCGCGTCGTAGACATGCCGCACGCGCTCGTCCGCCGCGGTCGCGACCGCACCCACGCCCGATACCGTCGCCGTCCCCGCCTTCAGCGCATCCCGCAACGTCGTCGTCAACGCCACCGCCTGCGCGTAACGCACCTCCTGCGCCACACGACCCGACGCGTCGTACA
>JBMOMD010000007.1:0-2866 GCA_049325295.1 Nitrospirota bacterium | reverse complement strand
GTGCGGGTCGCCGATGAAGCTGCGCTCGGTGACGATGGGGCCGGCGAGCCGGAAGGTGCTGACGGGCTTGCACGCGACCGGGCCGCCGTAGCGCGGCGACGCGGGCGAGGACCGGAAGGCGCGACCTGCGCGCGGGACCGGCGGGGAGGGGTGCGCGCCCGAGGCGTAGCGGGGGCCAAGGGGAGGCCCGGCTGCTCCGCGCGTCGTGACCCGGAGCGTTCGGGCGCAGTTGCGGAGGCGAGGGGCCGGGTGGTAGTGTGCGGGGGTGAAGGGTTCATGTTTCCTATCCGCTCCGCATCCGCTTCATGGTTTTGGGAGAGCGGCGAGGATCGCTCGTTGGTGTCGTGTGATTCTTCCGACAGTCGTGACTACTGCACTGAGGCCGTTAGAGATGCCGTACTGAGCGGGACGGGGCTCCCTGACGACAAGGCGGGACCTGATCACCCCCCGGGGGATTTGAGGAGGGGGGATTTCTTGTCGAGGGAACAAGCAGACATTGTTATCCGTGCCTATGACATCGTCAGCAAGTGGAAGCTTCATTCTCACTACGCGGAGAGCTTACGGCTTTGGCACCCTTGATTGTGGCTTTTTTCGGTGGACTCACGGGGTGCAGTTGCCCGCGGGATCCCTCGCCGACGCGTTATCAATTCGTCGGCGTAGAGTCCGTGGGGGAGACGGATGCGTCTCCAGAGGAGATCGCACAAGAAGAGGCGCGATTCCGCACTGATGCCTGGCTTTGTGACAACAGAGGTTTGGGCAGCGACACGGCCCACGAGTTCAACTTTGTCTGTCTTTCGGGCACCTCTGAGCCAATTCCGGGGGGATTTTAGCCTTGAGCATTGCACTGTTGTCTCTGCTTCTGACTGCCTGTGATGGGACCGGTGCACAACCTCCATGCGGATGCACCAACGCGTTCGGTGTAGATGAGGGCTTCGAGATTTACATGGGTGGGCACCCCGAATGGAACTACGACGAGATGGTTCTCAGGGCTGTTGGTGACGAGTCAATAGAATTGGTCTACACCACAGACGGCAAGACCTTTCGGGCAATCTGGGCGCAGATCCACTAAGGGACTGTTCGGAAATGATATCACCAATATGTCTGCATCGGACAGCCGGTCCGCGGACCTGCTGTTCGAGGTCGTGAACCGCCGGTACGAGGTCGGCAGCATCGTCCTGACCACCAACCTGGCGTTCAGCGAGTGGCCCTCGCTGTTCCCGGGCGCGGCCTGTGTCACCGCGCTGATCGAGCGCGTCACCCACCACGCCGAGATCCTCACCATCGAGGGCAAGTCCTGGCGCCACAAGGAGGCCACCGAGCGGCAGAACGCGAGCCGGAAGAAGAAGGCCGGCTGACGGAAGACGGGGTCGCGGCTACGCCGCCACCCCGCGCCAGCCGGCCTCGTCGAAAAACCGGCGGTTCTGGGTGAGCGTCAACAACTGAATCCACCGCGTCGTCTGGGAGGGCCGCCACGGCCGCGTCGCCCAGCGCACCGAGGTCACCGACGCACAGTCCATCCTGTTCGGGAACCTCAACATCGACCCGCCGTCCCGCTTCCAGCGCATCGAGGCGGCCTCCGCGTAGGCCTGCACCAACGACCGGGACCTTCTGGGCGGGCGTGTAGTAACATGACCCGCTGAACTCAATTCCGCGCTTCTCCGGCTGTCAGGCCGGTTCTTGGCGAGATTCGTTGCCTACGTCCGCGGAACGTGGGCGTAACGCCGGTCCACGCGCGGTGCGAGGCTCATAGGGCGTGGCATCTGTAATCACGATGCACCGTGTTTCGCGGGCAACAACGCCGGTTCGGCAGACACCGGGAACGACATCGGGTATTCGGTGCTCGTCCTGGTCGCGAGTTTGACCTACGCGCGCTTCGGTTCGGACACGACAGGGAAGGACACGATCTCGCCCGGAGCGCGCACCTCACTCTTCGTGGGCTCGTCGTGACGGCGACGAAGCTGAACAACGGGCGCCAGGCGTCGGGACAAGTTCGGCACGCCAGAGATCCGCTCGATATCCTGCTTGGATAGCCTCGTCTCGTCCACTAGGCCCTCCGCGTCGATGATGTCCTCGGTGAGCAGCAGCTCGATCGCCTTTCGCAGAACCTGGGGTTCCTCCATCGGGAGCTGATCATCGAGTGGCTCTCGCGTTCGCCAGCCGCGCCGACTCATCCCGATGTAGAGCTTCTGCCGGCGTTCGTCGTTGATGAAGCCTGCGTGGAAAGCTCGCTGAATCATCATCGAGATGGACACGCGCCATCGGCTCTTCAGCGCCAGGAAGCCTTCTAGGGATGGCGAGGGGAGATCGTCGGCGAAGTCCTTGAGCGTGCGCGAGATCGCCGAGGCCTGCGAGGCGTGGCTCGCGCGGCAGGGCGTGGGCGACGACGGCGAGGACGGCGACCCCGACGACGCGCACGGGCTCCTGCTGGCGGCGTCGGCGGGGGGCTGGACGGCGGTGAACCAGAGGCCCGTCCGGACGGTGCAGGTGGTGGGCGGGAAGGAGCTGCCGCTGCCCCCGCGGTGCGCGACCTGCGACGGGTACAACCTGCACGCGGGGGTCGCGGTGAAGGCGAGCGACCGGGGCGGGCTTGTCCCGTCCCACCGCTTTCTCCCTCTTCACGCCCCCGAGATCCCGCCCGTCCTTCCCTCATCCCACCGGCGGCTACCGGTAGCGGCGCACGGGTAAACCCACACCCAACCCCCGGGAGCCCGCCTCGACCGTCCGGGTGACGCTTGCGCTCGGAGGTGACGATGTCGCTGGTGCGCGGTCGGCAGGTTCGTGACGAGGCGGACGCGCGGGCGTGCCTCGCGGCGGCGGAGGGCGCGTCGACGCTGAACGCATGGTGCCGGTCCCACGGGGTGTCGGC
>JBMOMD010000006.1:0-170555 GCA_049325295.1 Nitrospirota bacterium | reverse complement strand
TGGAGATGGTGATGCCCGGGGACAACGTGCGGATGGAAGTGGACCTGATCACGCCGATCGCGATGGAAGAGGGGTTGCGCTTTGCGATCCGCGAGGGCGGCCGCACCGTCGGCGCCGGCGTCATCACCGGCATCATCGCCTGAGGCGCTTCTGACCGGACTTTCAAAGGACCAAGAAGGAATTCAAGAATGGTTGCCGCGAGTCAAAAGATTCGAATTCGTTTGAAGGGGTACGATTATCGCGTGCTCGACCAATCCGTGGTCGAGATCGTGGAAACCGCAAAACGGACCGGCGCGAAGATTTCCGGCCCGGTGCCGCTGCCGACTCGCATTAATCGTTATACCGTGCTGCGGTCTCCTCACGTGGACAAGAAGTCCCGCGAGCAGTTCGAGATCCGGACCCACAAGCGGTTGATCGACATCATGGAGTCTTCCCCGGAAACCGTGGATGCGCTGATGAAGCTCAACCTCGCGGCCGGGGTGCACGTGGAGATCAAGCTGTGATTGGCGGGTTGCTCGGCCGTAAACTCGGCATGACCCAGATTTATGGGGACAACGGCCGATTGATTCCGGTGACCGTGGTGCAGGCCGGACCGTGTCGGGTGGTGCAGGTCAAGACGCCCGAAACCGATGGATACCGCGCGGTGCAACTGGCATTCGGTCCCAAGCGGGAGCGGCGGGTGAATAAACCCGCGGCCGGTCACTTCAAGAAAGCGAACGTGCCGCCGGCGTACCATCTGCGCGAATTTCCGACCGACGGAGAAGGCGTGGAAGTGGGCCAGACCGTCACCGCGGAAACCTTTCAAAAAGGTGAGATGGTGTCGGTGAGCGGCGTCTCGAAGGGCAAAGGGTTTGCCGGCGTGATGAAGCGGCACCATTTTGCCGGCGGTCCCGCGACCCACGGGTCCATGTTCCATCGCCAGCCGGGCTCGATCGGGGCCAGTTCGTTCCCGTCTCGGGTGTTCAAGGGCAAGCGGTTGCCCGGGCATATGGGCGCGGAGCGCGTCACCGTCAAAGGGCTGCAAGTGGTGGACGTGCGGGCGGACGAGAATTTGGTGCTGGTGCACGGAGCCGTGCCCGGCCCGACCGGCGCTGTGGTGGAGATCCACCGCGTGGCCGCGCAGGGGAGTGGGAAATGAGCCCGAGCAAGGGTCGCAACGACAAGGGGAAGGCAAAGGCGAAGAAAACCGCCAAGCCCGCGTCGAGCGCGTCGAAGACCAAACGGGCGGCGGCCGGCGCGAAGCGTCGGACCGCGGCCAAACCAGCGGCAAAGCCCAAGAAGGCCAAGCAGGCTTCGGCGCGCGCAACCAAGGCCACGTCTCGCGGCGCGGCGGTCAAAACCAAGCCGGCCGCGGCCGCTCCGAAAAAACCCGCGATCGAGAAGTCACCGCTTCGGCCGGTGGAAGTCACGGCGTCCGGCGCGCGCGTGTTGGACGTATTGAACGTGAAGCGGCAAACGGTCGGTCGCGCGGAGCTGACGGGCGCGTTGTTCGCGTCCGAGCCGAACCCCGCGCTGCTTCATGAGGCGGTGATCATGCAACTGGCGTCTCGGCGTCAAGGCACCGCGGACACCAAGGAACGAGGCGAGGTGAGCGGCACCGGGCGCAAACCCTGGAAGCAGAAGGGCACGGGCCGGGCGCGTTCCGGATCGGTCCGGTCGCCGTTGTGGCGAAAAGGCGGGATCGTGTTCGGTCCAACTCCGCGGGATTACGGCTACGCGTTCCCCCGCAAAAAGGGACGGGCGGCGTTGGCGGGCGCGATGAGCGCGAAGGTCGCGCAGAACGGGGTCGTGGTGCTCGACCAATTGGCCTTGGCGGAACCGAAAACCAAACTCATGGCGGGCGTGCTCGACACCCTGGGGTTGGACGGCCGGGTGCTGATCGTGCACCGCGACGACAACGGATGGATTCAACGGGCGAGCGCGAACCTCGGTCGGGTGACCGTGCTCGACGTGTCGGGTCTGAATGTATACGACGTCCTGGCGAACCAACACATTGTGCTGATGCAGTCCGATCTGGGACGGTTGGCGGAGGCGTGGTCGTGAGCGCGGACACTCGAAAGGCGCAGTCTAAGACAACCGCCAAGGCCACGGGCGGCACGGTTTCCAAAGTTGATCCGCACGATATTTTGATCGCGCCGCTGCTCACCGAAAAGAGCACGCGGCTGCGGGAGACGCAGAACCAGATTTCGTTCATGGTGTCGTCCCGCGCCAATAAGTCGGAAGTGAAGAAAGCGGTGGAAGAGGCGCTGAAGGTCAAGGTCGAGTCCGTGAACATCGTCAACGTGGGCGGCAAGATCAAGCGTCTCGGGCGATTCGCGGGTCGGCGTCCGTCGTGGAAGAAGGGGATCGTGACGTTGAAGCCTGATCAAAAACTCGACATTTTCGAGGGAGGGTGAGGCATGGCGGTACGAGATTACAAGCCGACCTCGCCGGGCCGACGCTCCATGACGTGCTCCACGTTCGAGGAGATCACGAAGAAGCGTCCGGAGAAATCGTTGATTGTATCGAGTGCTCCGTCGGGCGGTCGCAACAACGTCGGCAAGATGACGGTCCGGCACCGTGGCGGCGGCCACAAGCGCGCGCTGCGCGTCATCGATTTCAAGCGAAACAAGTTCGACATCCCGGCGAAGGTGGCGGCGATCGAGTACGATCCCAACCGATCGGCCCGTATCGCGTTGCTGCACTACCATGACGGGGAAAAGCGGTACATGCTCGCGCCCAACGGGTTGACCGTGGGCGAGACCGTATTGTCGGGTCCCAACGCGGAAATCCGCGTGGGCAACGCGCTCCCGCTGTCCAAGATCACGGTGGGCACGCAGATCCACAACATCGAGATGCGGCCGGGCAAGGGCGGACAACTCGCCCGCAGCGCGGGCGCGGTCGCGCAGTTGATGGCCAAGGACGAGCGGTACGCGCAGGTGCGGTTGGGGTCCGGCGAAGTCCGGTTGATCAACGCCGACTGCATGGCCACGGTGGGGCAGGTCGGCAACCTCGATCACGAGAACGTGTCGATCGGGAAAGCCGGACGCTCGCGGTGGTTGGGTCGGCGTCCCAAGGTGCGCGGCGTGGCCATGAACCCGGTCGATCACCCGCACGGCGGGGGCGAAGGCAAGGCCGGCCAGGGTAATCCGCATCCGGTGTCGCCCTGGGGCATGTTGACCAAGGGATTCAAAACACGGCGTCGCAAGGATACGACGCGGTTCATCATTAAGAGGAAGTAGACGCGATGCCCCGATCAGTGAAAAAAGGTCCGTTTGTCGACGCGAGCCTGATGGCGAAAATCGAGAAGATGAACCTGGCCCGGGAGAAGAAGATCATCAAAACCTGGTCGCGCCGATCGACCATCGTCCCGGAAATGTTGGGGCATACCTTGGCGGTTCACAACGGGAAGAAATTCATTCCCGTGTACGTGACCGAGAATCTGGTCGGTCACAAGCTCGGCGAGTTCTCGCCCACGCGGCTGTTCAAGGGGCACGGCTCGGCCAAGACCGAAAAGGCCGCCGCGCTCAAGTAACGAGCGGGGAAGAGGGGAGCGTTCAGAGATCATGGCGGAAGCAAAGGCGGTACTCAAATACGTGCGGATCGCGCCGCGCAAGGCGCGGAACGTCGTCGATTTGATCCGGGGGAAGCGGGCGGGCGACGCGTTGTCCGCGCTCAAATTCACGGCGCGGGGTGCGGCGCGGGTGGTGGAAAAGGTGCTGCGGTCCGCGATCGCGAACGCGGAGAATCGGGAGATCGGCGACGTGGACGACCTGGTGGTGAGCCGCGCGTTCGTCGACCAGGGGCCGACCCTCAAACGGATTCAGCCCGCGCCGCAGGGGCGCGCGCACGCGATCCACAAACGCATGAGTCACATTACCGTGGTGGTCACGCCCAAACCGCGCCCGGCGCGGCGCGCGGCGGCGACTAAGAGCTCGTCCGAGTAACGAATGATGGAGCCTGTTCAGGAAAGCGCCGGATGCAAGGCGGAGCGAGAACCGGCGCGGAGCGTACTGGATTTGTACGTGAGCGCCGGAAGCGCAGCGACAACGCCGCAGACGACCTTTCATGGACAGGCTCGTAGCGGAGCGAAGGGAGCCGAACACCGTGGGGCATAAGGTCCACCCGATCGGATTCCGATTGGGCTACATCAAAACCTGGAATTCGCGCTGGTTCGCGGGGAAGGATTACGCCCCGCTCCTGCACGAGGATCTCAAGGTCCGCAAGATCGTGAAGGCCAAGCTGTATCACGCGGGTATCGCCCGGATCGAGCTCGAACGATCGGGCAATCAACTGCGGATCAACCTGCACACCTCTCGTCCCGGCATCATCATCGGCCGCAAGGGCGCCGAGGTGGACAAACTCAGGGCGGAGCTCGAAGCCCTGACCAAACGTCAGGTCGCGATCAATATCCGTGAGATCAAGAAACCCGAAGTGGACGCGCAATTGGTGGCCGAAAACATCGCCCTCCAACTGGAAAAACGCATCGCGTTTCGCCGGGCCATGAAGAAGTCCGTGGTGTCCGCGCTGCGGTTGGGCGCCAAGGGGATCAAAGTCATGTGCGCCGGGCGGTTGGGCGGGGCCGAAATCGCGCGGACCGAATGGTACCGCGAGGGCCGGGTGCCGCTGCACACGCTCCGCGCCGACATCGACTACGGGTTGGCCGAAGCCAAGACCACGTACGGGCAGATCGGCGTCAAGGTGTGGATTTACCGCGGCGAAGGCGTGCCGGGTGGCGGGGCGTCCGGCGCCGACGAGCGGGGAGTGAAGGCGCATGCTTAGCCCGAAGAAGGTCAAGTATCGCAAGATGCAGAAGGGCCGGATGAACGGCAAGGCGTATCGCGGGGCGGAGCTGTCGTTCGGGGATTTCGGGCTGAAAGCCATGGAACCGGGGTGGGTCACGGCGCGCCAGATCGAGGCCGCGCGTATCGCGATGACCCGGTACGTGAAACGCGGCGGCCGGATCTGGATCCGCGTGTTCCCGGACAAACCCATCAGCAAGAAGCCGGCTGAAACCCGTATGGGAAAGGGCAAAGGCAACCCGGAGTTGTGGGTGTGCGTGGTCAAGCCCGGCCGCATCATCTACGAGATGGAGGGCGTGACGCCCGACGTGGCCAAGGCCGCGTTCCGATTGGCGGCGTTTAAGCTGCCGATCGCCACGAAGTTCATCGAACGCGGAACCGAGGTGTAGCCGTGGACGTCAAGGATCTCCGGGGATTGTCGAAGGATGAACTCGCGCAAAAAGAGCGGGAGTTGAAAAAAGAGTTGTTCCATCTTCGCGTGCAGAACGCGACCGGCCGGGTCGAGAGCCCCGCTCGGTTTCAAACCGTCCGGCGTGAGATCGCCCGGGTCAAGACCGTGGCCCGCGAGATCGCCAACGCCGGCGCCAAGTGACCACGATGACGACGGCCAACGCGACAGCCGGAAGCTCCGGCGCTTCAAAGGGGCCACGCTCCGTCACGGGGCGGGTGGTCAGCGCCAAGATGAAAAACACCGTGGTGGTGGCGGTGGAGTGGACCATCACCCACCCGCAATATAAGAAAGTCGTGCGGCGCAGCACGCGCTACATGGCGCACGACGACCGTCAGTGCGGATTGGGCGACGTGGTCCGTTTGGTGGAGACTCGGCCCTTGTCCAAGCGGAAACGATGGCGGGTCGTCGCGATCGTTGAGCGGGCCACGGCGGCGGCCGCGCCCGGGCAGGAGTCGGTGGCCTCATGATCCAGATCTATACCATGTTGGATGTCGCCGATAATTCCGGCGCGAAGAAAGTGATGTGTTTTCACGTCTTCGGCGGATCCAAACGGCGGTACGCGACCATCGGCGACGTGATCAAGGTCGCGGTCAAAGAAGCCATTCCCCAGGGCAGCGTGAAAAAGGGGGAGGTGTGCACCGCCGTGGTGGTGCGAACCGCTCGGAGCGTGCGCCGTGATGACGGCTCGTATATCCGGTTCGATCGCAACGCCGCGGTGCTGATCAACGCGCAGGGCGAGCCGATCGGGACCCGTATCTTCGGGCCGGTGGCGCGCGAGTTGCGGTGGAAGAAGTTCATGAAAATCATTTCGCTGGCCCCCGAAGTGTTATAGAACCTCGGTATCGGACGAACGATGATACGGATGACGTTAAAGACGACGGACACGACGCCCACGAAGGCCCGGATCAAGAAGGGCGACACCGTGATGGTGCTGGCCGGCAAGGAGCGCGGCAAGCAAGGCAAGGTGTTGCACGTGATGCCGGCGCAGTCCAAGGTCGTGGTCGAGAAATTGAATCTCATCAAGCGCCACACCAAACCGTCCCGCGAGAACAAGGGCGGGATCGTGGAAAAAGAGGGGGCGTTGGCGTTGGGCAAAGTCATGGTGGTGTGCCCGCATTGCGCGAAGCCGGCGCGGATGGCCGTCGCGTTGTTGGACAACGGGCGCCGCCTTCGCCGGTGCAAGCAATGCGACCAGATCGTGGACAAGGGATAAGTGATGGCTAAGGCATCGACGACCGAAGTGACGCCTCTCCGTGATCGGTACCGTCAGGAGGTGGTGCCGCTGCTGATGAAGGAATTCACGTATCGCAACCCGATGCAGGTGCCCCGGGTGCAGAAGATCGTCGTGAACGTGGGCATGGGCGAAGCCACCTCGAACGCCAAGTTGTTGGAGGCGGCGGCCGGCGAGATCGGCCAAATCACGGGGCAGCGCCCGATGATCACCAAGGCCCGCAAGTCCATCGCCGGGTTCAAGCTGCGCCAAGGCATGTCGATCGGGTGCAAGGTCACGATGCGCGGCGCGCGGATGTGGGAATTCCTGGACCGGTTGCTGCACGTGTCGCTCCCGAGAATTCGCGACTTCCGCGGCGTGCTCGGCCGGTCGTTCGACGGACGGGGCAATTATACGCTCGGGTTGAAGGAACAATTGATTTTCCCCGAGATCAAGTACGACGAGATCAGCGCGATCCACGGGTTGGACATCACGATCGTGACGAGCGCGAACACCGACGCGGAGGCGAAGGCCCTGTTGAAGCATCTGGGAATGCCGTTTCGGAATTAGGGATAGACGGGAAGACGTTGCCCGTTGGTCGTTGTTGGTTGGCGAACAACGGACAACGAACAACCAACAACGATTTTGAGGTCGAACATCATGGCGCGTACGGCATTGATCAACAAAGCTCAGCAACCGCAAAAGTTCGCGGTGCGGCAGTACCATCGGTGCAAGTCCTGCGGGCGGGTTCGCGGCTACATGCGAAAGTTCGCGATGTGCCGCATCTGTTTCCGCAACTTCAGTCTGCGCGGGGATATTCCCGGCGTGGTCAAGTCGAGCTGGTGAGGTGCAAACCGGTTGGCCGGTTGACCGGTTAGCCAGTGCGGGGGTGAGAATCTTGGCAGTGCCCGGCGAACCGGCGAACCGGCGAACCGGCGAACCGGCTAACAAAGGAGTTGCTTTTCGATGAGCATGACCGATCCGATTGCCGACATGTTGACTCGCATCCGCAACGCGATGATGCGTCGGCATGATTCCGTGTTGATCCCGGCTTCAAAAATGAAGAGCGAGATCGCCCGCCTGCTCAAAGAGGAGGGCTTCGTCCGTGAGGTGCGCCTGGTGACCCAGGAGGGCCGGCGGGTCATCAAGATCGACTTAAAGTACCTCAACGAAGAGGATTCGGTGATCGCCGGGATCGAGCGGGTCAGCACCCCGGGTCGCCGCGTCTACGTCGGGCAAGACCGCATCCCGTCGGTGAAGGGGGGGTACGGCACCGCGATTCTTTCGACGAACAAGGGCATTTTGACGGACAAGCAGTCGCGCCAGGCCAAGGTCGGGGGCGAAGTGCTCTGTTACGTGTGGTGATCTGATGTCTCGAATCGGGCGAAAAGAGTTGGAAGTCCCCAAGGGGGTCGACGTCAAGGTCGCGGCCGGGGTCGTGCGGGTCAAGGGGCCCAAGGGCGAGTTGTCCAAATCCATCCACCCGAGAATTTCGGTCAAAGTGGAAAACGGGCGCGTGCAGGTCGGCCGTTCCTCGGAGGACAAGTCCGACAAGGCGCTGCACGGCATGGTGCGCAACGAGATCAAGAACATGGTCGAGGGCGTGTCTCAAGGGTATGAGCGTATCCTCGAAATCAGCGGGGTCGGATTTCGCGCGCAAGTCCAGGGCAAAAAGATTCTCATGAGCCTGGGCTACACGCATCAAATCGAATTTCCATTGCCCGCGGGCATTGACGCGGCGGTCGACAAACAGACCGTGGTCACCCTCAAGGGCGTGGACAAACAGCTCGTGGGGCAAACCGCGGCGAAGATCCGGGCGATGCGCGAGCCGGAACCGTACAAGGGCAAGGGCATCAAGTATTCCGGGGAACGCATCATCCGGAAAGAAGGCAAGACCGGTAAGTAGTCGCGGGGGCTTTCCGCGACAGGGACATGAGGTGAGCGGACGATGAGCACGAATTCCAAATCCCGATTGGACGCCAGGCAGCGCCGGCATCGACGGGTGAGAAAACGCGTGGTTGGCACGAAGGATCGGCTGCGACTGTCGGTGTTTCGCAGCAACCGGTTTTTGTATTGCCAGATCATCGATGACTTGGCCGGGCGAACCGTGGTGGCCGCCTCGACCATGGAACCGTCGATCCGGGAACGCGCCAAAGGCAACACGATCGAAGCCGCCAAAGTGTTGGGCGCCGCCTTGGCCGAACGCGCCAAGGCCGCCAACGTCACCACGGTGGTGTTCGATCGCGGCGGGTATTTGTATCACGGCCGGCTCAAGGCGCTCGCCGACGCGGCGCGGGAAGCCGGGCTGAGCTTTTAGAAGAGGTTCAAGGGTTCAAGAGTTTGATGGTTCAAGGGGTCAAAGAGAAAAAGAAGGCGGAAATGACGGACCAAGGGTTCGTCTCGTTGAACCCTTGAACGTTGAACCTTGGACGATCACTTAAGGATGGGGGTGACGGTTGGAACGGGTCAATCCGGATGAGCTGACGCTCAAAGATAAAGTCGTGTTCATCAACCGCGTGGCCAAAGTGGTCAAAGGCGGGAAACGATTCAGTTTTGCCGCGGTCGTGGTGGTGGGTGACGGCCAAGGGTACGTGGGGGTCGGGAAAGGCAAAGCCGCCGAGGTGCCCGAAGCCATCCGCAAAGCCGTGGACCACGCCAAGAAGAGTCTGGTGCGGGTGCCGATCACGGAGGACACCATCCCGTACGAGACCGTGGGGCGGTGCGGGGCCGAACGGATCTTGATGAAACCGGCGGCCGAAGGCACCGGGATCATCGCGGGCGGCGCCGTGCGGTCGGTGATGGAAATTTCCGGCGTCCGCAACATTCTGTGCAAATCGCTCGGGAGCGGCAATCCGTACAACGTGGTCAAAGCCACGCTGAACGGGCTGACCTCGTTGCGCGATCCGGAGACGATCGCGCGGATGCGCGGCGTGCGGGTCGGCGAGACCGCCGGGGCGGGGGCCTCATGAGCGCGAAGCAAGCATTCATCGCCATTAAGTTGGTGCGAAGTCCCATCGGGCGTCCCGCCAAGCACAAATTGGTGGTCAAGGGCCTGGGGTTTCGCAAGCTGCAGCAGACCGTGATCCGTCCGGACACGCCCGCGATTCGTGGGATGGTGAACGAGATTCGTCATATGGTGCGGGTTGAGCCCTACACCGGGGAGCGGGCATGATTCGATTGGAACAATTGGCGCCAGCCAGGGGCGCGAAGAAGAAAGAAAAGCGGATCGGGCGGGGCATCGGGTCCGGCCACGGTAAAACCTCGACCAAGGGACATAAGGGGCAGGGCGCGCGATCCGGCGGCACCAAAGCGCCGGGGTTTGAAGGCGGTCAGAATCCGCTCATCCGTCGCGCCCCGAAGCGCGGGTTCGTGAACATCTTCCGAGATCCGCCGGCCGTGGTGAATTTGGACCGCTTATCGCGGTTCGACGCAACCGAGGCCGTGACCCCGGAACGGTTGAAAGCCGAAGGGGTCATCAAGGCGTCGGCCTCATCCGTCAAGATTCTCGGTGACGGGACAGTGTCCTCTCCGCTGACGGTCCAAGCGCACGCGTTCAGCCGGAGCGCCAAAGAGAAGATCGAGGCGGCCGGCGGGAAAGCGATCGTGATCGACGCGTCGCCTCGGGATTAAAAGGGGCTTTCCGCGTGTTTGAACGCCTGCTGACCAACCTCCAGAACGTTTTCAAGATCCCGGAACTGCGGCAGCGGATCCTGTTCACGCTCGGGATGCTCGCGGTGTATCGCGTGGCGGCCCACGTGCCCACGCCCGGGATCAACGGCGAGGAGCTGAGCAAGTTCCTGCATCAGCAGGGCGGCGCGCTGATGGGTTTTCTGGACATGTTCTCCGGCGGCGCGCTGGCCAAGGTCACCATCGTCGCGCTCGGCATCATGCCGTACATTTCGGCGTCCATCATCCTCCAATTGTTGACGGTGGTGGTGCCGACGTTGACGAAGTTGGCGAAGGAAGGGGAGCGGGGCCGCAAGAAGATCATCCAGTACACGCGCTACGGCACCATCCTGATCGGGTTGATCCAATCGTTCGGGATCGCGGTCGGCCTTGAGAAGATGAACGGCGGGGTGTTCGTGCAGCATCCCGGGTGGTCGTTCCGTCTGATGACCATGATCACGATCACCGCGGGCACGGCCTTCCTCATGTGGTTGGGCGAGCAGATCACGGAACGCGGAATCGGAAACGGGATTTCGTTGATCATTTTCGCGGGAATCGTCGCGAACATTCCGAGCGCGTTGGTCAACACCTACAACCTCTGGGAAGCCGGCCAGCTCAACAGCATGTTCCTGCTGGCCTTGGGCGTGATGATGGTGGGCGTGACCGCCGCGATCGTTTTTCTCGAAAGCGGCAGGCGCAAGATCCCGGTGCAGTACGCAAAACGCGTGGTCGGCCGCAAGGTCTACGGCGGACAAAATACGCACATCCCGCTCAAGATCAACACCGCGGGCGTGATTCCGCCGATTTTCGCGTCGAGCTTGATCGCGTTTCCCGCGACCATCGCGGGATTCATTCAGATCGCGTGGGTGCAGGGTCTTTCGCAGCAGTTGGCGCCTGGTTCCCTGCTCTACACCGTTCTGTACGTGACGTTGATCATTTTTTTCGCGTTCTTTTACACCGCGGTGGTGTTGAACCCGGTGGACATGGCCGACAATATGAAAAAGTACGGCGGCTTCATTCCCGGGATCCGTCCGGGACAGAAGACGTCGGATTACATCTACAAAGTGCTCACGCGCATCACGTTCGCCGGTTCGGTGTATCTGGCGGTCGTGTGCGTGATCCCGGAATTGCTGATTTACCAGGCCGGCCTGCCGTTCTTTTTCGGGGGGACCTCGCTTTTGATCGTGGTCGGCGTGGGACTCGATACCGCGCAGCAGATCGAAACCCACATGATCACCCGCAACTATGAAGGCTTTATGAGAAAAGGCCGGCTCAAGGGCCGGAGCGGGTAGTCGTGAGAATCGTGTTTATCGGCCCTCCCGGCGTGGGCAAGGGCACGCAGGCGCAGCGACTGGCCGCGGCCAAGGGCATCGCGAAGATTTCAACCGGCGACGTGTTGCGGGAAGCCGTGCGCAACGGCACGCCGTTGGGGAAAAAGGCCAAGGCGTTCATGGATTCCGGCGCGTTGGTCCCCGACGCGTTGGTGATCGACATGTTGGCCGAGCGGTTGAAGGCCGACGACACCAAGCCGGGGTATTTGCTCGACGGGTTTCCGCGAACGCTTCCGCAGGCCGAGGCGCTCGAAAAGATGCTGGCTTCGCGCGGCGAGCGGTTGGACCGCGCGGTGGCGTTTGAAGCCGCGGCGGACGTGATCGTCTCGCGTCTGTCCGGGCGGCGATCGTGTCCCGCGTGCGGAAAGGTGTACCACGTGACCAACGACCCCTCGCCGCGGGGCACCAAGTGCGGCGCGTGCGGGGCCGAGTTGATCCAACGCGACGATGATCGCGAGGAGACGATTCGCAAACGGTTGACCGTGTACGAGCGTGAAACCGCGCCCGTTTTATCGTATTATCAGGGGCGCGGATTGTTGACCACGCTGGACGGCACGGCGCCGATCGATCAGGTGGCGTCGCGCGTCGAGGCGGCGCTGGGCGGCCGCCGGTCGGCATGATCATTTTGAAGACGCCGCAGGAGATCGCGTTGATCGCCAAGGCCAGCCGGGTGGTGGCCTTGACGATCGCGTTTCTGCGGGAACGGGTCAAGCCCGGGATCACGACCGCGGATCTTGACCGCTGGGCCGAAGATTTTATCGTCCGCGAGGGCGCCCGTCCCGCGTTCAAGGGGTACCGGGGATACCCGGCCACCCTGTGCACGTCGGTGAACGAGGAGGTCGTGCACGGGATCCCGTCGTCCCGTAAGCGCCTCAACGAGGGCGACATTATCGGTGTCGACGTGGGCGCGGTGGTCGAAGGTTTTCACGGCGACGCCGCGGTGACGTTGCCGGTCGGCGCGATCTCGGATGAGGCCGCCCGGTTGATTCGCGTGACGGAAGCGTCCTTGGCCGCGGGATTGGCCAAGGTCAAAGTCGGGAATCGGTTGTCGGACGTGTCGCACGCGATCCAGGTCGTGGCCGAGGAGGAAGGGTACTCGGTGGTCACGGATTTCGTGGGACACGGGATCGGTCGGAACCTGCACGAGGACCCGCAGGTCCCGAACTTCGGCCGGCCCGGCGAAGGTCCCCGGTTGAAAGAGGGGCTGGTGCTGGCGATCGAACCCATGGTCAACGTGGGGCGCAGCGAGGTCGAGGTGTTGTCGGATCGGTGGACCGTGGTGACCAAGGACGGGAGCCTGTCCGCGCACTTTGAGCACACCATCGCGCTGACGGCCGACGGGCCGCAAGTGCTGACCATGGCGGCGTAAGGGGACGGATGCCGAAGGAAGATACCATTGAGGTGCAAGGCACGATTGTCGAACCGTTGCCCAATGCGATGTTCCGGGTGGCGTTGGAGAACGGGCACCGCGTGTTGGCCCACATCTCCGGGAAGATGCGGATGCACTACATCAAGATTCTCCCCGGCGACAAGGTGACGGTGGAACTTTCGCCCTATGACTTGACGCGGGGGCGGATCACCTATCGATTCAGCAAGTAGGGGCGTACCGCGTACGCCCGCGAGACGAGGGACGATATGAAAGTGCGGTCATCGGTCAAAGCGATTTGCGCGAAGTGTAAAATCATCAAGCGTGCCGGCGTGGTGCGTGTGATCTGCGAAAATCCGCGCCACAAGCAACGCCAAGGATAGGGGACCAGCATGGCGCGTATAGCAGGAATTGATTTGCCGCGGGACAAACGGGTCGACATCGGCCTCACCGCGATTTATGGGATCGGCCGTTCGTCCGCGCTCAAGATCGTGCGCGACGCCAAGGTGGACCCCGCCACGCGGATCAAGGCGCTCCAGGAGGCCGAGGTGGTGCGCCTGCGAGAGATCATCGACCGCGAGTACAAGGTCGAAGGCGATCTGCGTCGCGAGACCGCGATGAACATCAAGCGGTTGATGGACATCGGGTGTTATCGCGGCCTGCGGCACCGGCGTGGACTGCCGGTGCGCGGACAGCGCACCCACACCAACGCGAAGACACGGAAGGGTCCGAATCGGCGCGGGATCGGGGCGAAGAAGAAAGAAAAGTAGGGCGAACGCGGACGCCCGGACGGCGAGTCGGGTGACGCACATGGGGATGTGACGGATGGTGAATAAGAAAGTCGGGAAGAAGAAGGAACGCAAACACGTCCAGACCGGCGTGGCGCACGTGCAGGCCTCGTTCAACAACACCATCGTCACGGTGACGGACTTGGCCGGCAACGTGGTGGTGTGGGCGAGCGCGGGCAACCAGGGGTTCAAGGGCTCCCGCAAGAGCACGCCGTTCGCGGCGCAGCGGGCCGCGGACACCGCCGCCAAGAAGGCGATGGAACACGGAATGCGGCAGGTGGACGTGTACGTGAAGGGGCCGGGCTCCGGGCGCGAGTCGGCCGTTCGCGCGTTGCAAGCCGCGGGGTTGAAGATCAACTTGATCCGCGACGTGACGCCGATTCCGCACAACGGGTGTCGGCCACCCAAACGGCGTAGAGTCTAGGACAACGGCGAACCGGGGAGCCGGGGAATCGGCGAACCGGGGAGTCAAGAACAGGAGAAGAGCGTGGGACGTTATGTCGGGCCGGTGTGCCGGCTGTGCCGTCGTGAAGGCACGAAACTGTTTCTGAAGGGGACGCGTTGTTACACGGAAAAGTGCGCCGTGGATCGACGCGGCTACGCTCCGGGCCAGCACGGGCAGGGCCGGATGCGCACGTCGGAATACAGCCTTCAGCTTCGGGAAAAGCAAAAACTCAAGCGTATCTACGGGTTGATGGAGCGCCAGTTCCGCGGCTACTTCCATCGTGCCGAGCGGATGAAGGGCATTACCGGCCAGAATCTGCTCGTGTTGTTGGAGCGACGACTGGACAACGTCATGTACCGGATGGGGTTCGCCGCGTCCAGGCGCGAGGCCCGGCAACTGGTGTTGCACGGGCATTGCCAAGTCAACGGCAAGAAGGTCAACATCCCGTCGTTCTTGGTGGCTCCCGGCGGGACCGTGTCCATTCCCGAATCGTCCCGCGCGTTGCTGCCGATTCAAAAGGCGCTCGAGAGCGTGGACGGCCGGGGGATTCCAAGCTGGATCGAAGTCGATAAGACCCGCTGTACCGGGCGCGTGAAAGAATTGCCGACGAAAGAGGAGATTGCCCTGCCGGTCAACGAGCAGCTCGTCGTCGAGCTGTACTCGCGGTAAGTCCAACGATAGGACTCGGTGGCGAACGCAGGCTAGGGTGGGGAGAACGCTATGGCAACCATGATCAAGATGAGTGATTTTCAGGCTCCGCGGAAACTGGAATGCGACAAGGAGAGCTTGACCGATACCTACGGCAAGTTCACGGCGGAACCCTTTGAGCGCGGCTTCGGGACGACGATCGGCAACGGATTGCGGCGCGTGCTGCTCTCGTCGATCGTGGGCGCGGCCGTCACCTCGATCAAAATCGAGGGCGTGCTGCACGAATTCTCCACGATCCCCGGCGTCAAGGAAGACGTGACCGACGTGGTATTGAACCTCAAGCGGCTGCGGGTCAAGCTGCACGGCGACAAGCCGAAGGTGATCACGATCAACAAGAAGGGCCCCGGCGATTTGACCGGCGAGGACATCATCACCGACGCGGACGTGGAGATCCTGACCCCGGACACGCACATCGCGACCCTGGACAAGGACGCGCACGTCAAGGTCGAACTGACCGTCAAACACGGACGGGGCTACGTGCCGGCGGATCGCAACAAGGAAGAGGGCATGGCGATCGGGACCATCCCGATCGACGCGATCTTCACCCCGGTCAAGGCCGTCAATTTCACGGTCGAGCCCGCGCGCGTGGGCCGGATCACGGACTACGACCGCCTGGTGATGGAAGTCTCGACCGACGGGAGCATCACCCCGGAGGACGCCTTGGCGCACGCGGCCAAGATCGTCAAGGACCACATGCAGATCTTCATCAACTTCGATGAAGGCGACGAAGTGGCCATGCCGGTCACCGAGGAAGCGCGCCAGGACCTGAACCGGAACTTGTTCCGCGGGGTCAACGAACTGGAATTGTCGGTGCGCGCCGCCAACTGCCTCAAGAACGCGAACATCAAGACCATCGCGGACCTCGTGCAAAAGACCGAGCACGAGATGCTCAAGACCAAGAACTTCGGCCGCAAGTCCCTCAACGAGATCAAGGACCTGCTCCACGACATGGGGCTCTCCTTCGGGATGAACATCAAGGATCTGCTCCCGGCGGAAGAGGGCGAAGAAGCCGAGGCCAAGCCCGAGGGGGTGGCCTGACATGCGACACCGTAAAGCCGGACGCGCGCTGGGCCGCAACAGCGGCCACCGACGCGCCTTGTACCGCGCATTGGTGACCTCGGTGTTGGAGTATGAGCGCATCGAAACCACCGTGCCCAAAGCTAAGGAACTCCGCACGTTCGTGGAGAAGATGATTACGCTCGGCAAGAAGGGCGACCTGGCCGCGCGCCGTCGCGCATTGGCCTTCATCCGCAAGGAATCGGTGGTCCGCACATTGTTCTCGGACATCGCCCCGCGCTTTGCCAACCGCGCGGGAGGCTACACCCGCGTGATGCAAACCCGCCGCCGCCTAGGCGATGGCGCCCCGATGGCCGTGATCGAACTGACCGAACTCAAACCCAAAGTCACCACCGCCGGACCCGAGAAGAAGGCCAAGGGCGCGAAAAAGGAAAAGCCTGAAGCCGCGAAGGCCAAAGCCGCGGGGTAAAAGCACTAATAATCATGATGTTGGCGAAGGGCGCGACCATATGGTTGCGCCCTTCGTGTTTGAGTGGTTGAGGGTTCCGGCAGTCTGGTCGGACCATGGTTCGTTCTAAGCAAAAAAACTTTCCTTAGAGATTTTACTTGCACCATATCCTCAGCCTGTGATATACGTGGCCCCATTCTTTCGTAAGACGCACGCACGTCCACTCCTGGGATTCTCCCATGCGGTATGCGTCGGTTGCAGTTGGCGTCTCGCTGTTGTACCTCACCTTCCTTAGGCTCCCGGCCAGTTCCGGCTGCGAGCGCACCATTCGCTCTCTCAATTGTGGATCTGATGCTCTTAGTAATGCGCCCCACCTGACAGGACCAGCGGCGTGACTCTCACACGAGGCAGATACCAATCATCGATAGATGGGGTCAGTGAGTTGGTGCGCCCGAGGGCGGCCAGTGCCGGCAAGTTTTGTGGTGATATCTGCGGAAGTGGGGAGCATCAGGGGGTCAGACATTGATCTATTGACTTTGCCGATCGGAGGGCCTAAGCTGCGCGAGCGATGGCCAGGAAGCCGCGACTCGAGTATCCCGGAGGGCTGTATCACCTGATTGCCCGGGGGAATCAACGCCACGTGATCTTTCACGATGACGCGGATCGGCGGGCGTACCTCCAACGCGTGGCGCGGTATAAAACGCGCTATGGATTCCTGCTGTTTGCCTATACCGTCATGAGCAATCATGTCCATCTGCTCGTGGAGCGGCAGAGCGTTCCGCTTGCCAAAATCTGCCAAGGGCTCCACCAGAGTTATACCCAGTACTACAACCGGCGTTATGGGACGGTCGGACATGTGTTTCAAGGACGGTACAAGGCGATCCTCTGCGATCGCGAGACCTATTGGCTGGCGTTGGTGCGGTATATTCACCTGAACGCGGTGCGGGCGAAAGTGGTGGCGGATCCCGGGGCGTACCCTTGGAGCAGTCATCAGGCGTATGTGGGCCGGGAGCGCTCGCGCGTGGTCGATACGGGGCCGGTGCTGGCGCAGTTTGGCGGGACGCGGCGTGCCGCGCAACGGGCGTTCGCAGCGTTTGTGCAGGAGGAAGTGACGGGACCCCGTCGTCCGGAGTACTATCCGGAGCGAGACCAACGGGTGCTCGGTGACGAGGGGTTTGTCGCGCGGGTCACAGCGACCGTCAAGCAACCGGTCCCTCAGCGGCCCATCCAAACGCCGATCGCGCGTCGGTCGGCGAGCAGTCTTCTGGAAGCCGTCGCCGAGCACTCCGGGGTGGCGGCGGCCAGGATTCTGGGGCGGGAGCGGGCCGAGGCGGTGGTGCGGGCACGACGGCTCTTGGTGCTGGTTGGCGCGAGGTGTGCCATCCCTGGCCGGACCCTGGCCCAGCTGATGAATCGTGATCCCGCGGTGATTTCCCGGATGGCGAAGGCCGCCCATCCCCAGCAGCACGAGCAGGCCGCCAGACTCTGCCAGACGTTGGATAGTCAATACATCATTGTCTGACCCCGACCACCCCCTTCTTGCTTGGAACGCTCCGGCGGACTTTGTCGCCGGTGATCGGTATGAGATCGAGCGAAGCCTCGATGGCCTTACGTACGTCAACATCGGCACGAGCACGCTAACGGATTTTGTCGATGGTACTGTCAGCGGAAACGTGGCGTACGTGTACCGGGTACGGACGGTCGACGCAGCGGGCAATCCCTCAGCCTATAGCAACCTGGACCTGGCGACGGCCATCAGTTTCTCGGACGGTCCGAACCCGCGTGCTGGATACGTTAACCAAGTCCGGGTGGCGGTCGATTCGGTTCGCCAACTCGCTGGATTGGCGAACGCCAGTTGGTCAGAGCCGCTGACTCCATGTGTTATCACCATTCCCATAACCTGTATCCCGCTTAGAGCGTTGCATATGCAGGAGCTTCGAGATCGATTGTATGACGCATTTCAGGCACCGAGACTTCAGGCCCTTGCAGTACCTAGTGACATTCTGGTCCCCATTCTGCCTCTCCAACCCGTCAGCAAAACTGACATTGACCATGTCCGCAACGCGGTGAGGTGACAGAGATGGGACGATGGAGAAACGTCATTATGGGGACCCAGATTGTCAGTATTATCTTGTTAGCTCTCGTGGGTGTGATATTGCCTCGGCCGACGGCCGCCCAGACGGTCAGCTATACGTACGATACCTGCCCCAATGGCGTGGGGCGACTTTGCACGGTGACGGATTCGACCGAGACTCCGACCGTGACCACCTCATACGAATACGACGGCCGCGGCAATGTCACAACGACTGCCAAAACCATTGGTACCAATACATTTGCTATCGCCAGAACCTATGACAGCATGAATCGCCTGCAGGACCTGACGTACCCGACATCGACTTCCGAGCCGACAGGGGAGAAGATTCGCTATAGCTACAACAACCAAGGGCTGCTCGATAAAGTCAGTTCTGTGACCTACAGCATCGACTACGTCAAGAATCTCGATTACAACGCACAGGGCCAAATCACGCTGCGAACATTGGGTAACGATGCCACGACCCGGTATGGTTATGCCGACGCCCAGACGGCGTGCCCACAAAGTAATAGTTTCCGTCTCTGTACGCTCAAGACCCAAGAGACGACCAGCCCGAGAAGCCTCACCATCCAAGACCTTACGTACGGCTATGATAACATTGGGAACATAGAGAGCATTTCCGATTTGGTCGGAAATGCCAGCCAGGGTTTCACATACGATTCGCTTGACCGTCTGCGGACTGCAAGTAGCGCGTCGACCCCCATCTATTCCCATACCTATTCGTATAGCGTAATCGGGAATATCCTTTGCAACACCCAGGTCAGTGCCTGCCCGGATGGATCAAACTACGAGTACCCCCTGCCTGCGTACCCCAGACCTCATGCAGTCTCCAAGGTCGGGGATCTCAACGCGAATTGTGCGACTAGCGGCGCCGCCACCTGTTTTGAGTATGATAACAACGGGAATTTGACGTCAAAGACGACCAACGGGGTCACCACGGCGTACTCGTGGGATTTCGAGAACCGACTGACGAGCGTGACTCAGGGAACCTCGACTCTTGCGACCTTCCGCTACGACCATGACGGAAAACGCGTGCGCAAGACCGAGGGTGGCGAAACGATCTACGTGGAGAACTTGTACGAGTGTAAGACGGCGTGCACCAAGTACATCTTCGCCGGGAGCCAGCGGGTCGCGCAGCGCCACGTCGGCGGCTTAAACGAGACCGTCACCTATTTGCTGACCGACCACCTGGGCTCGACGACCAAGACCGTCGGCGGATCGACTGACGACCTGGCCTATTACCCCTACGGCAGTCGACGGTCCGGCTTGGCGGAGGGGGCCGGGACGACCTATCGATTCACGGGACAAGAACTCGACAACACCCAACTGTATTATTACGGCGCCCGGTACTACGATTCGTCCATCGGGCGGTTTATCTCCCCGGACGCGATCGTGCCTTCGATGGAAGTCCCTCAGACTCTTAATCGATACAGTTATGTCTCGAACAACCCGCTTCGATACCGAGACCCATCGGGTAAGTTTGAGGTTGATTTCCATTTGTATCTCGTCGCATTCCTCGCATACCACGCTGGATTCAGTCCAGCGGGCGCTCGTATTCTTGGGCAGGAGTCCCAGGGCATTGACACCTTTATAGGCACGAATCCCCTTGTCAACGGATTGAACCAGTCTGTTCTGGCTGACTATCACGCGTTTATTCCTGAACATGGAACAATCGCTGATGTCGAGGGAAAACGTCAGGAATTGATTGGTGCGGCAATCTTGGGCATGACCATGGGTAGGGGGAGGCCAGCAGGCATTGCTCTCCATTTCAGTGCTGATAAGCCGGTGCACGGAGGTTCTGGCTATCGAACCAAGGGGGGGGCTGGGAGCAGGGGCCACGCTTTGGCAGGGACAGATCCAGATAAGCCTTATAAGAATAGGGCCGAAGCAATTCGGGCGGCTCGTGATATCTATAGCCAACTTACCGCATACTCCCAAGCGGCGGGAGGCACTCCCCGGTCTTTATTCGAGGACCTAATGCCCGTTATCGAACGCTTTGTATCGAATACCAGCGATGACGCAGAGACTCGGGCGCGCGAAACATTTTTGCGTGATCCTTTGATGCGATTATTATTCTGGACTCCCCTGGATCTGTATCCTAGACCACCCGATCCTAGTATTGACTTGTCTGGTGCAAGGTTCCCCTTATGGAAGTGACATTGTTGATAAACATGATTTGTTAGGTTCGACGATTGTCGTGTCGCGTGGACTTATGTCAATAAGGTTTGCGCAGGATATTGGGCGTCTAATTCGCTATTCGCTTCTTGTTGAAGTCGTCTTGTTGTCGGTGACGTCTTGCGGGGGATCCGCTAATACAGCAGTCCCATTCACATCTGTATACGATATCCCTGAGTATGGCATATCGCTTAGCGTGCCTGTTGGCTGGGAGTATGAGGCGGATGGATCTGCCGAGTACACCGACCTCTTGCGCCGTCAGTATAAGGATGCGGTAGGAATCCAATTAAAATTCCGACATGCTGGAGTGTGGGGCGATATGATGATGTCGGTCGGCGTGTCGGGTCCTGAGCGGTTGTACGAGAATGAGGTGTGGCGAAGTAGGCGGATCATGGACATCGGTGGCAAGTTTAGATATGACGAAAAGGTCAGTGGTCCAAGTTATAAGGGGGCGCAAACCATTGTTGCCGGGCATCCAGGAGTACGGGTCGTCGGGTGTGTGCCTTACGAAGGAGGTAAAGGGTGCTGGTTCAAGAACGATGTGACTGAAGTGTATACATCAGAGGCTACCATCACGATCCAATTTCTGATGAAGCCGCTGTCCCATTGGTGGCATAAACGCATGATTGACAAAATAATCGAATCCACGAAGGTAGATCGTGCGTTTCGACATGCTCCGACCCCCCGATGTGACGAGAGTAATCTACAGGTGACCCCAAAGAGGTGGGAGACCGGGGCTGCAGTGTCTGGCGAAATCGCGATCAATTGGAGCGCAAGGGTCGAAAATGTCAAGGACTTTAGGTGTCTTGTGAACATAAGAGTCGAACTTCTTGGAGAGGGAGGGGAAGTTTTGTTTTCCGATGAGGGAATTTCCCCCCAAACGATTGAGGCACACGAGTGGAAGATGTTCGAGACCGCTGGGAGTCAGGGAGGCTATATCAAGGTTGCTCTTGTCCCCCAAGTGAAGTCGTGGCGGGTGGTCGTTTCTAGAATCGAGTGATCCGGGCTCAGGGGAATGGGTTTGGGGGCACGAATGAGTCATTGACTATCCTGTCTCGGTAAGGGTATTAGCTTTGGGGTCACCTATGAAAAAGCATGTCAAGCGGCAATAGGATCCCTGGCAGCCTGGGTCCGCTGAGAGTCTCTTTGGACTAATCGTCAGTCACCTATGCGTGCTCAGGACACAGAGTAGGATCGGACACCGGCCGCACAATCAGACTTCAAGGCCTCACGGCTCACGCCGGGGCCATGACCCCAGGGTGCTAGCCGGCGACCGCGACCCGGCGTGACCGGGCCTCAAACACCTGCTCCGTCTTCAGCATCGCATAGATCGTCTTCAACACCGCCCGGGCTACGGCGACCCGTGCCGTGTTGGCCCCATGCTTGCGCCGCACGCGCCAGTACAGACTCCGAAACTGCGGGGCGCCATTGACCGCATGCACCGCGGTCTCGACCAAGATCCACCGTAACCACTTCGAGCCCTGTTTCGTGATCCGCCCCAGCCGCGTCTTGCCCCCGGAGGCGTGGACCGACGGCACCAGGCCGGCATACGAGCACAGATGCCGGCTGTCGGGAAACCGGTGCACATCGCCGATCTCGCTGAGAATCAGCAGCGCCGCGTAGGCCCCGATCCCCGGGATCGTCTGCAGGCGCTGCGCCTGCGGGTCGGCCTGGGCTTGCGCCTCGATCGTGATGGTGGCCTGCTGGATCTCGGTGGTCAGGGCCTCTAGGAGCCGCAACCAGCCATCCAGGGCCGCCCGATAGCAGGGCCGCACCGGCGCGGTGGCCAAGACCCGGCGGCTCTTGACCCCGACCGCAGTCTTGGTGGGCAGCTTCAGCCCTGTCTTGGTGACGATCGCCGCGATCCGATTCTTGAGGATGGTCCGCTGGCTCACCAGGGCCGCGCGGTACCGCAGTAGCTCGCGCGTATCGCGGACAACCCGCGTCGGGATGTACGCCTCCGGGATCAGGTCGGCGCGCAGGAGCTGCGCCAACACCGTCGCGTCGAGCTTATCGGTCTTGATCCGGGCACTGGCGATGGCCTTCGTCTTGAGCGGATGCGCCAGCACCAGATCGGGATAGCGATCTTCCAGCAGTTCGTACAACCACATCCAGTGCCCCGTGGCTTCGACCACCAAGCGCGCATCCGCCGGCTGCGCCGCAAAGTAGGCCCGCAGCGTCTCCGGCTCATTGCGCAGGTTTCGCTGGTCGAGGATCCGTCCTGTCTCGTCTACGGTGGTCACGTATGAGGTTGCCTTGTGTAAATCAATTCCGATACAGTGGGCCATGGCTGCACCTCCTGCGGCGTGAGCGACCCCCGTGGTCAGCTCGTGGGCCGGATTATACCGGCCGTGGTCCTTTGAGACCCTTTGCCCAGGAGTTGCAGCCCTTTTTCATCCTATCAGGCATGACTGTCTCGTGACTGTCTCGGGGACGGTCCCAAGTAAACAAGTAACTCGTCACGCTGTCTTCCCCGCTTGACATAGGTAGCTTCCGCGCGCTACCTTATCGGCATGCGTGCGGTTGGGCTGAAAGTTCTGAAAAACCGGCTCAGTGAATACGTTCGGCTGGCTGCCGGCGGGGAGGAGATTTTGGTGACGGACCGCGACCGCGTGGTCGCGGAGCTCGTTCCGCCCCGGCCCGGCAGGAGCGACCTGCTGACCGACGCCCTACTGGCCGAGGCCATGCGTAAGGGGTGGCTTACGGCACCAACCCTCGTGGCTGAAGGCCCGCCGCCGCGGGGTCCGGTGGCGCGGCTCCGCGACATCCTCACTGAACTCGCGAAGGACCGCGAGGACCGTTGATCTACCTCGACACGTCCGTCGCCCTCGCTCAGCTCCTGGCCGAAGACCGGTATCCGCCCGACGCGCTGTGGAATGAGACGCTCGTGTCCAGCCGGCTGTTGGAATACGAGGTCTGGACCAGAATCCATGCCAGAAATCTTGGCCCGTCCCACGCCGACTACGCGCGACAACTCTTGAATCGCATTGCGTTCCTCGAACTGGCCCCTCCGGTTCTGGCCAGGGCGCTCGAGCCGTTCCCGCTCGCCGTTCGGACCCTCGATGCTCTGCACTTGTCCTCGATGATCTTCTTGCGTGACCAGCACCAGAATATTTCGCTTGCCAGCTACGACGAGCGACTTGGGGCGGCGGCCACGCGGTTGGGCATTCCGCTCTCACCGCACACCGCACGGTAACCTGATCCGGACGTGACTTCCGTGCCGCGCGGAGTCGTTGCTCTATACACCACAACCTGATATGGTAGGTGTATTCGTCGGAGGAGCCTGCGATGGGGCGCACGAACATTGATTTGGATGATCGGTTGGTGGCGGAAGGCCTGAAGCTGACTCGCACCAAAACGAAGCGGGAATTGGTCGAGTTGGCGTTGCGGGAGTTGGTGGTCAAGAAGCGTCGCAAGCGCCTCCTGGCATTGGCGGGTAAAGTGGGGTGGCGGGGCGACTTGTCGCGGATGCGAAAGAGCCGCGTGTGATACTCGTGGACACGACGGTGTGGGTGGACTTTTTCCGAGGCGCGAACTCCTCGGTCAATCGAATCTTTCGCGAGCTGATCGAACGGGAAGACGATCTCTGCTTAACGCCGCTGAATCTCACCGAAATCCTTCAAGGCATTCGTCACGACGCGTTGTACCAAGAGACCAAGGAGCACCTCTTGCAGTTTCCCCTCTTTCACCCCGAGGGCGTCTCGACGTTCCTGCATGCGGCCGAGATTTATCGCGCGTGCCGAAGGCGGGGACGAACCATTCGCAGCACGATCGATTGTGTCATTGCGGCGATCGCCATTGAGCACGACTTGATGGTGCTCCATCGCGACCGGGATTTCGTCCACATCGCCGCGTGTACCCGACTTCGACTGTTCGCGTAGCCGGCGGCCACGTTGTCCGGCGACGACCGCTCCATCGGCTGATGCGGCACCTGTCGCTTTGTTAATCCGCAGCTTCGCTGTGCTTGGTGAGCAACATCACCGGCAGGAGGCCGACGAGCACCAGGGCCAGAGCGGGGAGGGCGGCTTGTTCCCATTGGCCCTCGGACGTCAGTTCGAAGATCCGCACGGAAAGGGTGCCCCAGCCGAAGGGGCGGGTCATCAGGGTTGCGGGCATTTCCTTCATCATGTCCACGAAGACCAAGCGAACAGATTGAGGAACAGGTTGGGCATGCGTATTGACTTATAGTCTGGTTTGTCCGTCGACGGCGGTTAAATAGTCAATACGCATGCCTTGTATCTTACGGGTGGTGTCATCATGATGGTGAGCACTGCGAAACAGGGTGTGACAGACCGATCGGCGCGGGGACCTCACAAGATCAGTCGCTCGCCGAGGTCTCGGAGGTCGCGCACGAAGTCCGCTCGGGGGGGCGGGGCGATCCAGCGCACCGCCTCCCAGTCGGCTGGGGTGGCGGCGCACAACACACGGGCCAGATCCGCCGGGAACAGCCCGGCGGCTTTGCTGTGCGCGTCGGTCAGCGCGTGGTCGAGTGACAACCCCATCAGGCGGCAGAAACCCCAAATGTCCGCCAAGTCCTTGGGTTCGTGCCGATCGATCACGGCGGTCACCTTGTTGGCGAGGATATTCTCGGGGCTGTCGATGCGGCCCAAGACCGGATGCGGGCGGATGTCGCCGAGGTGTGAGGGGACATCGTTGACCAGATCGACTTTCAGGACAACGTCCTTGGCTTGGAGGGACAGGCGGGCGAACTGGGCGTCTTTTTGGATCACGTCGATCCTCCAGTCCGTGGATCCCGTCAGTTCGTGGACGACCCGGTCGGCCCATCGGGTGAATCGCGGATCATCGTTCACGAACAGATCCAGATCGTCTGAGAACCGATGATGCAGATACCCGCGAGACGAGGCGGTCCCTCCCGTCAGATAGAACCCGGTCTCGATCGCGTTGATGACCTTCAAGACCCGATCCTGCAACGGATAGAGTATCTCGAAGTAGAAGGCCCGATCCATTTACAGTTTGTCGGGGTGGTGCGAGGTCAACCACTCGACCAAGAAGTCGAAGCCCCGTCGTCGACCCGGTGAGCGAACCCGTTGTCGCACCAGGGGCCATCGGTCGACGAGTTCGCGATAGCCGAGTAAGCGGATGATCTCGCGGTAGGGGGCATACTCCAGCAATCGGGCCGTGGCCCAGTCACGGTCCAACCCTCCGACGGTTGCACGCCCTGAAAGCAAATCTGCGAAGCGGGCTTCGTCGAGATCGTAGTCCCACAAATATGTCGGTCGTGTCGGCATGGTGGTTTCAACCCGGGTGAAATTGTAGCGTCTTTCCAGGGAGAAATCGAGATATCGGAGGACCCGACCGCTACGCGTCATACCCGGGAGGGCGACCGTTGGCCTTCCGGGGTGGCTCTACGGCGTCTGGCTGCCGTGCTTGGTGAGCAACATCACCGGCAGGAGGCCGACGAGCACCAGGGCCAGGGCGGGGAGGGCGGCTTGTTCCCATTGGCCCTCGGACGTCAGTTCGAAGATCCGCACGGAAAGGGTGTCCCAGCCGAAGGGGCGGGTCATCAGGGTTGCGGGCATTTCCTTCATCACGTCCACGAAGACCAAAGTGGCCGCGGTCAACACGCCGCCGCGGATGATGGGGAGGTGGACGCGGCGCAGCAGGCGGCGGCCGCTCACGCCTAATCCACGCGCGGCTTCCTCCAGATTCGGCGTGACGCGGTGCATGGCGCTGTCGATGGGGCCGAACCCGGCCGCGAGGAAGCGGGCCAGGTAGGCCAACAGCATGGCGAGCGGGGTGCCAAGGATCACCAGGCCGACCTCCTGTTGGAGCGACGAGAAGCCGGCCGCGACTTGCCGGTCGAGCCACGCGAGCGGGATGAACGTGCCCACGGCCAGGACCGAGCCGGGCAGGGCGTAGCCGAGCGTGGACACGCGGGTGGCGAGGCGGATCACGCCGTTGCCGCGTCGCTGCGCGTACGTCAACACCAGGGCGCAGCCGCAGGTCAGAACCGCGGCGGTCGCGCCCAAAAACGTGGAGTGCCAGAGAAAGCCGATGGCCCGCGCATCGATATCGGTGGCCAAACGGCTCACGCCCCACGCGAGGAGCTGCGCCACCGGAACGCCGAAGGCCAACGTCAGAACCGCGCCGCACGCGACGAATGCGAGCCAGGCTGGCGTTGTGCCAAGTTGGATGCGTTGGCCTTCCGCGTCATGTTTGCCGGTCGTGGCGTAGCGGCCGCCCGCGTGCCAGCGTTGTTCGAGGACGAGCAAGGCGAACACGATCACGATCAGCACCGAGGCAAGCTGTGCCGCGGCGGTGAGCGAGAACAAGCCGAACCAGGCTTTGTAGATCGCGGTGGTGAACGTGTCGTAGTTGAAGACCGAGACCGTACCGAAGTCCGCCAGCGTTTCCATGACGACCAACGCCAATCCGCCCACGATCCACGGCCGCGCCATGGGCACGGCGAGACGAAAGAATCCCTGCCACGGACCGTGGCCCAGCGCCTGCGCGGCCTCCATGGCGCGTTTGCCCTGGGTCAGAAACGCCTGACGAGCCAGCAGGTAGACGTAGGGATACAAGGCAAGGCTCATGACCAGGATCACCCCGCCCTGGGATCGAATTGGTGGCAGCGTCGCCCATTCGGCCGGGAGGCTCGCGCGCATGAGTTCCTGGATCGGACCCGTGTAGTCGAGCAGCCCGATCGCCACGAACGCGGTCACGTACGCCGGGATCGCCAGGGGCAACATCAACGCCCACTCGAACATCCTCCGGCCGGGAAACTCGCACACGGCGGTGAGCCAGGCCAACCCGACCCCTAAAACTCCCGTCACCGCGGCCACGCCCACCACCAGCCAGAACGTGTTGCGAAGCAGGTCGCCCAGCACCGTGCTTGCGAGATGACGCCACACCTCGTCCGCCGGCGCAAACACGGACGAGAGCACCACGACCAACGGAAACACGACGATAGCGGCGATCGCGAACGCACCGAGACGCCAGATGTCAAAAGGGCGTTTCCCGACGATGGGTGTGATGCTGTCGGAGTATGTCGTCATACGGGCTGGCTCGGAAGTCCTTATGTGCGGAAAAGGCACATCCCCCCGTGCCCCCCTTTGTCCAAGGGGGGAGGGGGGGCTTTCTGTGTAGGGAGGGGTAAACCTGTGACGAACGTGGCGAGACCGTGGGAATCGGCAACGACCGGACGCCGAATCATTACCGGTATCCCGCCCGATCCATCAGCATCACTGCTGCCCTCTGCAACTCTCCGGCTTTCGCTACGTTGATCGTATCCTGCTTGAACGTGCCCCATGCCGCGACCGCCGATGATGGGCTGACGGTCGGATTCGCGGGATACTCGAAGTCGATGTCCGTGAAGATTTTCTGGGCGGGTGGGGATGAGAGCCATTCCAAGAGCTTGACGGCGGCTTCCGGGTGTTTGGCGTGGCGCGTCAGGCCGCCGCCGGAGACGTTCACGTGCACGCCGCGGTCGTGCTGATTGGGCCAGAATAAGGCGACGGGCGCGTCGGGCTTTTTGTGCTTGAAGCGGCCGAAGTAGTAGGTGTTGGTGATGCCCACGTCACATTGGCCCGCGGCGATGGCCTCGATCATGGCCGTGTCGTCCGCGAACACGTCGGTCGCGAGGTTGCCGACCCACGAGCGCACGATGGCTTCGGTTTTGGGTTCACCCAGGCCGGCGATCATCATGGCGACCATGGACTGGTTGTAGACCTTCTTCGAGGTGCGCAGGCACAATCGCTTTTTCCACTTCGCGCCGCCGAGATCCTCGTAGGTCGAGAGGTCCGCGGGTTTGACCTTGGTGGTGTTGTACACGATGGTCCGGGCGCGAACCGTGAGCGCGAACCACCGCGACTCGGGGTCGCGTAACGCCTCGGGCACGTTGGCCTTGAGCGCGGCGGAATCGATCGGCCGCAGCAGGCCTTCGTGCGCCGCGTACCATAGATTGCCCGCGTCCACCGTGATCAACAGATCCGCGGGCGTGTTCGCGCCCTCGGCCTTGAGGCGCTCGATGAGCGGCCCCTCCTTATCGGTGATGAAACGGACCGGCACTCCGGTCTCTTTGGTGTAGGCGTCAAAGAGCGGCTTGATGAGTTGTTCGTTGCGCGAGCTGTAGACCACGACTTCCTCGGCCGAAGCTGGAAACAACGGAAGAAGGCTCGCGATGACGGTCAGGACGGGCAGTAACCAGAACATAGACACTCCATATTGGCTGTACGCGGCAATTGTATATATATTGAAATCGATTTGCAATATCGTCAATAAGAGCTAGACGTACGGAGAGCACTCGACGTCGCCGTGGGCTCGCCCTCGATCACACTCGATCACAGATGAGATATTTTGGGGGTGGTGATGCGTGTCATGTCGGGTGTTGACTTCACGCAGTCAGCGGCCTTAAAATGCAAGCCTCATATGCGCTGGGGGAGCCCCGCGGGGCTGAGAGTCCGTTCAGTCGGACAACCCTTTGAACCTGATCTGGATTATGCCAGCGAAGGGAAGCGGGATGTATGCACACAACCGCACCGATTCACGCTGGCGCGGTTGTTTTTTTTGGGGGCTCAGACCGACGAACGCACCCTTTCACTGACGAGGTGACAATGAAGATAAACGACCAGGGAACGGGCAACGGGAACGCGGCGGTGGCCGAGGAAGTGACGGGTAAGGGATTGACGCTCACGCCGTTTCCCGCGTCTCGCAAGATTACGGTCGAGGGCGAACGCGAGGGCGTGCGCGTGGTGATGCGCGAGATCGCGGTGGCGCCGACCCGGCACGCCAAGGACGGATCGCTCGAGGTGAACGAGCCGGTGGTAGTCTATGACACGTCCGGTCCGTATACCGACCCCGCCGCCACGATCGACATTCGGGCCGGCATCGCGCCGCTGCGCCGTTCCTGGATCATCGGACGTGGCGACGTCGAGGAGTTGCCGCGCGTGTCGTCCGCGTACGGGCTTCGACGGGAGCAGGACCCGCGGTTGGATCCGATTCGGTTTCCCCGCCTTCGCAAGCCGCTGCGGGCGCGATCCGGCCGGAACGTGACCCAAATGCACTACGCGCGCAAGGGTATCGTGACGCCGGAGATGGAGTACATCGCGATCCGCGAAAATCAGCTCCGGGAGCGGCTCCTCGATGTGGCGGGGGAGTCGGGCGCAATCGCCCGCAATCAGTTGGGGCACCAACACCCGGGGCAAGGGTGGGGCGCGAGCGTGCCGAGACTGATCACGCCCGAATTCGTCCGCGACGAGGTGGCGCGCGGTCGGGCGATCATTCCGGCCAACATCAACCACCCCGAATCCGAGCCCATGATCATCGGGCGAAATTTCCTGGTCAAGATCAACGCCAACATCGGCAACTCGGCCGTGGCCTCGTCGATCGAGGACGAGGTGGAGAAGATGATCTGGGCGATCCGTTGGGGCTCGGATACGGTGATGGACCTCTCCACGGGCAAGAACATCCACGAGACCCGCGAGTGGATCATCCGCAACGCGCCCGTCCCCATCGGCACCGTGCCGATTTATCAGGCGCTGGAGAAAGTCGAAGGACAGGTCGAGGAACTCACGTGGGAACTCTTCCGCGACACGTTGATCGAGCAGGCCGAGCAGGGCGTGGACTACTTCACCATCCACGCGGGCGTGTTGCTGCGCTACGTGCCGCTCACCGCGTCGCGCGCCGCGGGCATTGTCTCGCGCGGCGGGTCGATCTTGGCCAAGTGGTGCCTGGCGCATCACCAGGAAAACTTTCTCTACACGCACTTTGACGAGATCTGCGAGATCATGAAAGCGTACGACGTGTCGTTTTCGTTGGGCGACGGCTTGCGGCCCGGCGCGGTCGCGGATGCGAACGACGAGGCGCAATTTGGTGAATTGGAAACATTGGGCGAGCTGACCACGATCGCGTGGAATCACGACGTGCAGGTCATGATCGAGGGGCCCGGCCACGTGCCCATGCATTTGATCCACGAGAACATGACCAAGCAGCTCCAAGTCTGCCATGAAGCGCCGTTCTACACGCTCGGCCCGCTCACCACCGATATCGCACCGGGGTACGACCACCTCACCTCGGGCATCGGCGCGGCCATGATCGGGTGGTACGGGTGCGCCATGCTCTGCTACGTCACGCCCAAGGAGCACTTGGGGTTACCGGACAAAGAGGACGTCAAGCAGGGCGTGATCGCGTACAAGATCGCGGCGCACGCCGCGGACCTGGCCAAGGGCCACCCCGGCGCGCAGCGGCGCGACAACGCCTTGTCCAAGGCGCGGTTCGAATTTCGCTGGGACGATCAGTTCAACTTATCGCTCGACCCCGAAACCGCCAAGGCGTACCACGACGAAACCCTGCCGACCGAGGGCGCGAAGGTGGCGCACTTCTGCTCGATGTGCGGGCCGAAGTTCTGCTCCATGAGAATCACCCAAGACGTGCGGGATTACGCGGCGCAGAAGGCGCTGGACGAAGCCAAGGCGATCGAATCTGGTATGACCGAGAAGTCAGAAGAATTCAAGAAAGCGGGATTGGAGATCTATCGGTAGGACGACGCGGTGTCGGCCGACGGTGTAGGGGCGCGGCATGCCGTGCCCCTACGATGAACGGGCAACGCTGTATCGGGCGCGATATCGGACCGCGATGCAACGGGGAACGGTGTCGGGCACGATCAACGAGGATAGGGACATGAATCAGACGAGAGCCATTGCTTCCACCCGCGAACGCGACATCACCCGCGCGATCGCCCGCGAATACTTTCGACAGTTCGACGACATGATCGAGTCGGACGCGCTCATCATCGGCTCCGGCCCGTCGGGTCTGGTCTGCGGCCGCGATCTGGCGTCGGCGGGCTTCAAAGTCGTGATCGTGGAGCAGATGAATCATTTGGGCGGCGGGTTCTGGAACGGCGGGTATCTCATGACCAAAGCCACCATCGCGACTCCGGCCCAGACGATTCTTGAAGAAATCGGCGTACCGTGCCGGGAAGTGGGGCCGGACATGTACGTGGTGGACCCGCCGCACGCGACCGCGAAGTTGATCGGCGCGGCGTACGACGCGGGCGTGAAAGTGATGAACTTCACCAAGGTCGTGGATCTGGTCTATCGCGCCAACCAATTGGAAGGGGTGGTGGTGAACTGGACCCCGTTGGAAATGGTCGGGCACGACGTGGCGCACGTGGACCCCATCGCGCTGGAATCGCGCGTGGTCGTCGACGCCACGGGCCACGACGCGGTGGCGGTCCACATGTTGGCCAAACGCGGGCTGCACCAGCCCGTGCCCGGCAACGGCGCGATGTGGGTGGATCAATCCGAAGAGATCGTGATCGACAAGACCGGCGAGGTGTACCCGAATCTGTTTCTGGTCGGTCTTTCGGTCGCGGCCGTGTACGGCACGCCCCGCATGGGCCCGGCGTTCGGTTCGATGTTGCTCTCAGGCCGTAAAGGCGCGGGACAAATCGCGGCCAAGTTGGCCGCCGCACAGACTGCAGCGAACGGCCGGCGCTAAACACGTCTGGCGGGCGGGCCGGCCGCCTACATTTTTTACACGCCCTAAAAATTATGAAGACAGCTGGTCGACGTCGCCGGGGTCAGGGTCACGGTGGCGGGTGCCGAAGCCACGCCGCTTTCGTCGACTGCGACGAAGGTAAGGCTGTCTTGCGTGAAGGGATCGTCGTGGCAGCTGTTGGGCCAGTAAACGACCCACGAAGGTGATCCCGCAGGAGACACGGTCACGTCACCGGTCGTTCCGTTCAGGGTGGCCGAGGTTGTGGCCGTGACGTAGGAGAGAATGCGGGTGGTCGGATTATAGCTGGACTTGTACGTCGCCCCTTGAATAAAGTTCGTCAAGATGCCGTGGGCGGGCCACGTCACGATTCTAAACCCGGTATTGGCTGGGCTGCCGGTCAGCGGAATAGCCCATAGAGATGCGCTCTGAGAGTCCGTTGCCTGTCGCTTGAGGATCGTGATCGCCGCGCTGTTGGCCACCGGCGGCTCCGTGGCGGTCACCATGATGGTGATCGTACCCGGTTGCGAAACCAAACCTCTTGAGTCCGTGACCGTGAACTGAAACGCGTCCGTGCCAATAAATCCTGGCGCTGGCGTATAGGTTCGTGTCGCGCTGGTGCCAGTGCTGAGTGAACCGCTTGTCGGGCCGCTTCCTGTAACGATGGTGTAGGTTGTGATCGCCGCGGAGTCTGGGCTGGTCCCTTTCAGGGTAATCGGCAGCGAGGTGTCGTGGAGCACCGGGAATTGCGCACTGACCGCGACTGGGGGCTGGAGAACGTTGATCGTAATGGTGGCCGGCGACGAGACGTTACCGACCGGATCGCTGGCCGTAAACGTGAATGTGTCCACAACGCCCGCAACAGCCGACTGGTACGTACGGTTCGGTCCTGATCCGGTGAGGGACCCCGACGTCGGCTGCGTGACAATGGCGAATGTCAGGGCCTGTCCCTCCGGGTCGGTTCCGGCGAGGGTAATGCTCAACGGCGTGTTCGGAGCAACCGAATAGGTCGCGGCGGTCGCAGTCGGCGGTTGGTTCGTGCTCACGGTTCCGGTCGTGAAGACGATGGTCTTGGTGGCCAGCGGGTTCCCTGCGAGATCACGCAACTTCAGGTTGCCGGCCGGATTCAGCGTGAGCGTGTACGTCGTGCCGCTCTGCAGCCCGGCCAACGGGATGTTCAGCGTGCGACCGTTGATATCGGGCGTGTTCACCACGTAGTACGGCGTTCCCACTGTTCCCGGACCTCCCGTCAGCGTGACGGCGCCCGTGCCGGGACTGGACATCATTTCGTTAAAGATCACCTTCACCAAGGTAGCGCTCACGGCCGTGGCCCCGTTCGACGGGACGCTCGAGTCGACGAGAGGCGCTTGGTTGTCTTGCCCGACGGAATTGATCCTGGTCAGGGTCACCGTGCCGTCGTTCACCGTGGAGTCTGGGTTGTCGAGGTCGTGGCCGATACAGTCGAGCGCATCGACCGAGGCTGTCGGCAAGCACACCAGGTGCCAGTTGAGGACGCCGGGGAGCTGAATTTGTCCATCAAGTTCAAGAGACGCCGATGTTTGTGTGTTGACCGTCAATTGGATCGGCGCCCCTGGCGTTGCAATCACGTCCGAGCCCTTTGTGCCCCCTTGCGCGAGGCCCTGCTCGTTCATCACCAGGCTGAACCGCTTGTCTTTCTCCGGACCGCTCGTCACGATGCCCGTCCACGTCCCCGCGTACTCCGCCAGGCTGATCACGGCGATCGTCACCTGCCCGGAGCCGAGTCGTCCGGCCGAGTCCGTGACAATGACGGGCAGATTAAAGGTGCCGGTCGTGGTCGGCGTGCCGGACAACTGTCCGGTGGTTGGGTTCAGCGTCAACCACGATGGGAGCGCGGCGCCGGCCGACCAACTCGTGTACGGCGGTTTCCCGCCGGTCGCGCTCAGCGTTTGTTGTGAGGAAACCCCGACGACCCAGGTAAACGACGACGGTGTGACGTTCGGCGGCGTGCCCGAGTCTCCGGCGATCGTGATCGTGAAGGGCACCGCGGGAATCAGGAGCGCGTGGTTGGACGTGTGGACCGTGATCTGAATCGGGAACTCAGCAGCCTGGACCGGGGTTCCGACCAGGGTCAAGGCATTGGACGTGGTGGTGTTGGTCGGCGGTATCACGAGCAGTCCGAGCGGAACGGTGCCCGTGACGGTCCAGTAATACTGAGAGGTCGTGCTGCTGTTGGGCACCGAGAAGGTGACGCCGAATCCGCCTCCGTAAGGGACCCCGACTGTGCCGTCAATCGTGGCGGTGCTGGTCTTGATCCGGCCCCCGGCGGTTGAATCCGTGCTCGTGCCGGAGTCGGCCGCGCACGCCGCGGCCAGCGCGCAAAGGAGCGCCATCGTGAAGAGACTCCAATGCCGGCGCGGCGTGCTCACTCAGCTATCCATCAAGATGGGTGATTGCACGTATTGAACGCGTAGTTAATAGTGATGGTCGCCGGCGCCGATACATTTCCGTAGTCGTCGATCGCCACGTATTCAAAGCTGTCAGTGGAAAATTGGAGGATGTGACAGATGAGCGGCGTGTAGACGAAATACGGTGATCCGGTGATATCGCCCGTCGTCGTGTCTACAACGGCACTCGTCGGCGACGGCCATAGTGAGGTGAAGGTGCCGGTGCTCATATTGACCAATCGATAATAGGCACCCAAAGCAAGATTGTAGGTATTGGCGGGATCTTGGTGCCCCGGGAATCGGGTGATACGGAATGTGAGCGGACCGCCCTCGGGATCGCTTCCCGCCAGCGGGAACGCGTACCGTCGGTTGTAAATGGGATCGGTGTACTGCGGCGTGGGGACCCTGGTCATGGTCAAGGACTGGGCCGTCGGTGGCAGATTCACGCCCGCGGAATTCGTGAACGTGGCGGTGACGGTCGTTGCCGCGTTCATGGTGACGGTGCATGAGGCGGTGCCCGTGCACCCGCCGCCGCTCCAGCCGCTGAAGAACGAACCCGTGTCAGGCACGGCGGTCAGCGTCACGCCGGTGCCGTTGTTGAAGTTATAGACACACGTAGCGCCGCAGTCGATACCGGACGGGTTGCTCGTGACGATACCGGTTCCGGTGCCGGTTTTACTGACGGTCAACGCGTAGGTAATGGTATTGAACGTGGCGGTGACCGAAAGATCTCCGGTCATGGTCACGTTGCACAACAAGGTGCCCCCGCACGCACCGCTCCATCCGGCGAACACGGATCCCGCCTGAGGCACGGCGCTCAACGCGACGTTGGTCCCGCTGGTGTACTGTACCGAGCAAGTGGCGCCGCAGTTGACGCCGCCGATGTCGCTGGTGACGGTCCCGACTCCGGTCCCGGCTTTGGAGACGGTTAGCGTGTAGATTGGCGCGGAGTTGAACGTAGCGGTGACGGTATGGGCCTGCGTCATGGACACCGAGCATGGGCCCGTGCCGGTACAGGTGACCGTGCTGCTGCTCCATCCGGCGAACACCGAGCCGAGGTTCGGCGTCGCGGTCAGCGTGACGTTGGTGCCGCTGGAGTACGGCGCGGCGCAGGTGGCGCCGCACGTGATGCCGGCGGGATTGCTGGTCACGGTGCCGGTTCCGGTGCTGCTGCCCTTGGAGACGGTGAGGGTATAGGTCGGCACGGGGTCGAACGTGGCGGTGACGGTCTGCGCCTGCGTCATGGAGACGGAACAGGAGCCGGTGCCGGGACACGAGATGCCGGTGCCGCTCCAACCGACAAAGACGGAGCCGGTCGCGGGAGCGGCGGTGAGCGTGACGTTGGTGCCGCTGGAGTACGGCGCGGCGCAGGTAGCGCCGCACGTGATGCCGGCGGGATTGCTGGTCACGGTACCGGTTCCGGTGCTGCTGCCCTTGGAGACGGTGAGGGTGTAGGTCGGCACGGGGTCGAACGTGGCGGTGACGGTCTGCGCCTGAGTCATGGAGACGGAACAGGAGCCGGTGCCGGGACACGAGATGCCGGTGCCGCTCCAACCGACAAAGACGGAGCCGGTCGCGGGAGCGGCGGTGAGCGTGACGTTGGTGCCGCTGGAGTACGGCGCGGCACACGTGGCGCCGCACGTGATGCCGGCGGGGTTGCTCGTGACCGTACCGGTTCCACCTCCGGCCGGCGTGACGGTAAGCACGTAATCCGGAATCAGCTCAAACGTCGCCATCAACGACGTCGGCTGCGTCATTGTGACATTACACGCTGCGGTTCCCGTGCAGCCGTTGCTCCAGCCGACGAACGTATGGCCGGGGTTGGCGACGACATTCAACGTGACGGCCGTATCGCGCAGATACGTCCAGGTGCACGCGGTTGGGGAAACGTTGCAGCCGTCACCGTCACCGATTGGATTGACGGTCACATATCCCCCGGGAATCACGGTCGGCGAATTGAGATTAACTGTGAGTACATAACTCGGGATCACATCGAAACGAGCGGTCACAACCGTGTCCGCGTCCAGGGTGACTTGGCACGTCCCGGCGCCGGAACAGGCTCCGCTCCAACCCTGAAAGTCCGATGTTCCTGACGGAGCCGCGGTGAGGGTGACGGTGGTGCCCTCGGAGAAATCCGCCGCGCAGGAAAGCAGTTCCGCTGCGTTACAGTTGAACACCGGGAAGCCGCCGACTTGGACGCCGACGTCGCCGGTTCCGGTGCCTGATTTATTGATCGTCAGTTTCGCGGTCGACAGCAAGCCGGTCGTGAACGTGATCGATGTTTGCTGCAACGGATTACCCGCGAGGTCCTGGAACCGGTCGTCACCTGCGCTCGACGTCGGATTCAGCGTCACGGTGTAGGTCGTGTTGGAATTTAATCCGGTCAACGGGATGACCGCGGTCGCGAGGTCGGTAAACGTCACGGCTCCTGGGGATGCCGTTCCTTGGGTCACGGCCACGGACGCGGTTCCCGACATCGGTTCCGAGAACGTGACGGTCAGCGGGAACGTCGCGGCTCCACTGGATTGATTCGCGGGGTTACTCGACGCTATGGCCGGCGCGGCAGTGTCTTGCTGGGCATCGCTCACTTTGGAGAGGATCACCTGCGCGTCATTTTGCGTCACACCGGAGTAATGATGGCCGACGCACTGCAGCGTCCCGGCCAAGTTCGGGTTCGGATCGCAGGTGAGATGCCACTTCAACTGGGGGATTTGGCCGCTCAGGAGTCCTTCGTATCCTCCTGACGACGTGCCGAGCTTGAGTCCCTCCGGAACCGAGGTGAGAACCAGCGCGCCCAGTGTCCCTTGGTTGAGTGGATCGGCTCGATAGGGATCGCCGTTTACGTCGGTGAGGTTCACGGGATTCCCGAGCAACACCCCGAGCCGGTGCCCTCTGATGTCCACAAAACTGTCATCCGGTTTCTGAAAATATCCGCTGGTGACGATACCGGTCCAGGTGCCGGTGAAATCCTCCAACTTGTAGGCGCGGACAACTACGGTAACGGGATGGTCCAAATTGCTGCGTCCGGCCGAGTCGGTGACGTTCACCAGCACGTTGGTCGTGCCGGCCGTAGTCGGCCTTCCGTAGAATGCGCCCGTAGTCTGGTTGAACTTCAAGCCCGGGATTCCCGGAACATCAACGCTGGATGCTCCGGCGATACTCCAAGTCAATGGTGCGACCCCTCCGGTGACCGCAATCGACACGGGCGGTTCCACGTCCACGTTTGCGATCAGATCAAGCGAGCTGGTGTCGATGCGCGGCGGTCCACACGTGGCCGCGGTGCCTTCGACGACGAGTTCAACCGTCGTCGGGGGGACGATCACAATCGTGTGCGCCGGGTTATGAACCTGGATCGTGAGCGGGAAGCGTCCACACTCCGACGGCGTTCCTTGAAGGCGAAACGTCGTGTTGATGGCTTCAAACAGGTTCGGGGTTTCGGGAAGCCCCACTTCGGTCACCTCTGGCGGAGCCTTTTGAACGCCTGAAGGTAGGTTGCCGGTGACCGTCCAGTAAAATGTTGAGGTCGGATCGCTTCCCTTGACCGAAAACGTTACGCTGCCGGACCCGCTTGGCCCCAGCGTCACGCCAACCGACGTGGTCAGATTTCCGCTGATCACGAACACATCGGAGTTGGAGCCGCCGCCGGATGGTCCTCCGCCGGCCGGGGAGCTTCCGCCCGCGCAGCCCGCGACCGCGAGGGCTAACATGGCCGCGGCCGCCTTGATCCATGTGGTATCCGACGTGCTCATGTCGCGTCCTCTCAGTCGTTGCTGCGGAAACCGTCGATTGGGTAACCCATTCTCGTCAGAACGACCAGTCCAAGCCGGCAAAGAGCGTGTTGGATGTTTGATCGTTGTTGTTCGTGGTGATCGCTCGTACCCGGGTGCTATTCAATTCGAAATGAACTTGGAGGTTCGCGCGGCTCGTCAGCACCAAATCGCGCCGCACGGCGAGCGTGAGCGCGTCCGTGTCGCCCCGGTTCGCGGCCCAGGTGGGCTCGGGGAGGCCTTGGGTGACGTTGCGAATGACGTCGTAGCGGATCACTCCCACCGTTCGCCAGTCTTCGACCAAGTAGTCCGCTTCTAAAAAGCCCGCGTAGAACTTCGCGTCCTGGCCGATCGTCGGGTCGAACAACGCCTTGTCAACCTGTCCGTACAGTCCGAAGAGCAGGATGTTCAGCGGTCCGACATTGATGTCGGCCTCGCCGCCGAATCGACTGAACGATTTGTTGTCGCTCCCGGCTCCGGGAATGACTTGATTCGAACTGTCCAGGACTTGGGTCGTCGGCGAGCTGCCTTGAAGGCCGAAGATGCCGAAACGATTGTCGCCGTACTCCTGATTGATCGTGGCGAAGAGGTCCAAGGCGCGGTTGTCGTCTTGGGAGCTGCTGGTGCCGTTGTACAGCGAGACGGCGTAGCCGAACCAAGGGGTGGCGCCGTCCAGCGAGGCCCCGAGTTGAGGGGCGTCCAGGCGGAACCCATCCGAGGAGTTCAGGTCATACGGCGGCGCGTACCGGTAGGCCAAGTAGGGCGCGTTGGTAAGTCGGTGGTGCCCCGAGAGCGCGAGGTGTAATTCGTGGCTCCCGAGAATCAGGTCTTGTCCGTGGGCGTGTTTTTGCTCGGCGGCCTCGTGCTCGTGGCCGTCGGCCGCGTCATCGTGGTGATCATCGTCGGCGGTTCCCATCTGGCCGAAGAGATCCGCGAACCGCACCCACGCGAATCCGAGGGCGCCGGTTTGGGCCGCGCCGGAGACCGCGCCCGGGTGCGCGTGAACCGGGGGTTGTCCGGGGAGCCCGACGTTCAACGCCTCCGGGTAATACGAAATGTAATACGAGACGCCGGGCGCGAATAATCCGCCCGCCAGCAACTCGAACCGTTCGAGCGCGAACGTGCTGGTCGTGATGGTCTCGAGGCCGCCCGTAGAGACCGGTTGGTTGTCGCGTTTGTTGTATTGGTATCCGCCGGCGACACGGATCGACACGGGCCAATAGGCCGGGTGCTGGTCCTCGGGATCTTCGGATTTCACTCGGTCGCGGAGTTCAGGGTCCAGGTCACCCAACGCCTCCTTGAGCGTGAAATTGTCGTGAAACTTCAACCCCACCTTATTGAGCTTGGGCACCATGCTGTGGCAATGGCTGCAGTCCATGTCGTACTTGCGGGCGAACGCCGGAATGGCCTCCGCGTCGGTCGCCACGAACGTACCGGCGAGCAGGCCGGCAAGAGCGCCGCCGAACAAGGCAACTCGCGTCCAATGACGGACGCGCAAGCCAGTGGACATGGAGTGCTGAGCAATTGTGTACATGCGCCGTGGGCCCCCCTGTAAGTCGTTGTCCGGAAAGACCGATAACCTCCGGAATCCATTCCGTTTGTCCCCCGGACGGTTGGTCCGACCATATCGAATGGTCACGCACACTGAACGGATCGTGAGAGGCCATGGTCGCCACTGTCGATTGGGTCGTTGTCCTACGGAGGAATATAGTGACACACCGTATTGCTTCGAATCTGGATCGTCACCGCCGCCGGGTCCGAGGTCACATTGTTGCCGTCTGTGACCGTAAACGTGAAGCTGTCCGAAAGACCGGGCCAAATCCAACATCGCTCCTGCATGTAACTCACGGTCGGCGGTGCGGTGGCCGGCGTCATCGTGATTTCGCCAGTTCCCGTCGGAAGCTGTGTCACCGAATCGATCACGAAGTCCACCCGCGATGACGCGGTGGGAAAACACGTGGCAGGGATATTCAGCGTGGTCAGGCATTCCGGACGGAGGCGATTGTTGATCGGATCCCACCACTGGTAAGGATACGTGGTGAACACATCGAGAGACTTTGCGTCCGATGCCCAGTTGGTCGGGTACTGGACGATGTTGAATCGGAGCGGTGCGACTCCGGCGCCGTCCAATTCAATCGCGTTGCGATAGAGGTTTGGTCCGAAGTTGTCACTTCGCCTCAAGAGCAGGAGCGATTGGGCGAACGCCACGGGGCGTGACGGAACGGTGACGGAAACGGTCCCACCGGCCGACACGCTGTGTCCCTGGCCGTCGTTGGCCGTGAGCGTGGCCGTGTAGACGCCTGCTTGGGCGTATTCATGCACCACCGACGGGTTTGGCCCAAACGCGGTCGAGGCCCCGTCGCCGAAATTCCAACTGTAGCTCAAGGTGTCGCCGTCAGGGTCGGATCCTGAGCCGCGCAGGATCAAGTTTTGAAGCACGAGCCCGCTCGACGGGATCGTCACCGACACCGTGGGCGGACCGTTGCCGGGGGTGGGCGTCGAGATGGTGGCGTTGGCGGTGGCGCTGCTGGACAAGCCGCCGGGATCCGTCACCGTGAGGGTGACCGTATACTGTCCGGCGGCGCTGTAGGGGTGCGTGTCCGACACCCCAGCTCCCGCGTTGCCATCGCCGAAGTCCCAAGCATAAGTCAAAAGGTCGCTCCCGTCCGGATCTGACGAGCCAGCGGCGCTGAACGAGATGATCTCTCCGACGATTCCCACATACGGCCCTCCCGCGCTCGCGACCGGGGGAGAATTCGGCGGCGCTAAGACGACGAGGGTCTCCGTGCCGACGTCAGATCCGCCCTGGCCGTCAGTCACGGTCAGTGTGACGACGTATGATCCGGCGTAATCGTACTGGTGGGTGGCGAGGCTACTCGTGTTTGGGGGCGTGTTATCCGACCCATCGCCGAAGTCCCAGCTAAATTTGAGGGTGTTGCCTCCATCAGGATCGGACGCCGTGGCTGTGACGGTGATCGGCTGCCCTGCGATGACCGAGGAGGCCGTGGGCATCATCATGCTGGTGATCACCGGCGGATTGTTACCCGGCAGCGCTGATGAGATGACAATGGTTTGCGCGGCGGACGTTGCCGTGCCTCCGTGACCATCGGTGACGGTGAGCGTGACATCATACGAAGCCGCAATGGCGTACGTGTGAGTCCCCATGCCGCTGGTGCTCGCCTGAAGGGGTGAGCCATCGCCGAAATTCCAGGTGAAGGTCAGAGGATCGCCGTCATTGTCTGACGCGGCCCCGCTGAACGAGACTGGTTCCCCGGCGATCCCGGTGGCGGGAATCGAGACGTTGGAAATGACCGGCGCCTGATTGCCGTTCGGTTCGCTTGACGGTTGCAGCACCGCGTACGGGCTCAGATGCTGCAAGGGCGCCGTGACCGTGTGATTGGCTTGATCAACGACTGATCCCGGGACGTCGACCCACTGGCCGTTCGCAAGCGTCCCGATCGTGAAGCCCGACGGATCGGTCCCGTTGGGAAGCGTGCCGTAGTCGATAGTCAGTTGCGGGAGCGCGTTGCTCGCGAACTGAGTTCCGGTCGGTTCCACGTCATACACCGCGCTCACGGCGCGTGCAGGAGGCGCGGTCCCGGTCGAGGGATCGATCGCGAACACCGTTGCGACCATCACGGAGTTTCGCGGAATCGTCAGGACGACCCGCCCGTCCGAACTCAGGACCGTTCCTCCCTCGACGCCGATGGAGTCCGGCGCCGGCTGGCCACTGTCGGATGATGAGCCGCCGCCGCATCCCGAGAACAAGCTCAACAACGCGATGCCGACGATCATCCGTACAAATTGACTGGAACTTGTGCGCTCGACCTGCCGACAGTGGGTCATGGGTTTTTGCTCGTGACGGGTATCGTGGAATGTGGGCGCAACAATGCCATGCTATTCAGAAAAGACCGATCGACGGCGTGTTTCATTCCCCGCGATCATCCGAAGCGTCGGCGCGAAGTGCGCGTCACGTTAGTGGCTGTCTTGGGATAAGAACGGCACCGTGACCATGCCCACGGTGTTCGCCGAAGGACCGGGGAGGGAGAGGGTGTCGATCACTCGGTCCGACGCCGTATCGATCACGCGAACGGTGTTGCACGTCGGGCATGTGTCCGGGTAGACCGCGAGCTCGCCGTTGTAACTGATCTCCCCGCCGCGGGCTTCGCCGGCTTCACCCACCGTGATCGTTCGCAGCGGGGTCAAGTACGTGGGCGACGCGGGGTTGATATCTACCACCACGATCACGTTGCGCTCCGATCCGGCGTTGGTGCTGGGGAGATACAACTTGTCGCCGACTTTCTCGTTCATGCTGTCGGCCGCCACGTCGCCAAGGTCCAGCACGTCGATCACCCGATCTTGGTCGCTGGCATCGATGGCCGACAGGTAACCCATACCCGCGTTGCTGTCGTAGCCGACGGTAAATACCGTCTTCCCGTCCCGCGACACGTGGGTGTAACCCGCTCGCGGGATCTCGCCGTCTCCAGCTCCGCCCGGGATCAGTTTGATCCACGCGGGCCAGTTCGGGAGCGACAGATCGACGTCGGGGTCGGTGATGATTCCCGCGGGGAGCGTGTCCAGTATCAGCATGCCACCATCGGTGAGGCCAACGTAGATGTGTCCGCTCACCGGGGAAAAAGCCATGCCGTGCGGGGCGCTCGCCAGGCCGCGGATGACCTTGATGACCGTTCCGTAGGTCGTTGCATGCGCCGGCGCCGGGTCGTCATCAATCACGACAATCTGGTGCTCGTCCTGCCCCTGACTGCTGATCACGGCCAGCTTTTTCATCTCACGCCACCGCGGGTTGGAGAAATCGGGGCGGCTGAACACGCCGGTCTGGCGGCCGTTCCCGACCATGATCTCGACCGCGGTGAGGTACCCGGTGTCGACATCGGCGTCCGCGGGATTGACGTTGACACGAAACACCGAATCCGCGCCCGGATCGTTCAGGGGGCCGTCGTTATGCACCCAGAGAAACTTGCCTTCCGGGTCAAGGGACGCGTGTGACGGCCGGCTGGCGAGTCCCGTCAATGTGCTCGGGAGCGAGATTCTGTTTTCCGAGGTTTGGCTGGCGATGTTCACCACGTGGAGTCCGCCGGACGGGAGCCAATCGGGCGCGGGGCCGGTCATCCCGGATGTAATGAGGACAAATGCCCTCCCGTTCGCAAAGTGCATTTCGCCGAGATCCAGACCGATGAAGCTGGCCTGAAACCCGGACTGTGGAATCGGCGTTTGCACCGAGACGGCGGTGCCGGTGGCTTTAAATGCGGTCAAATTGCGCCCGCTGTCGGTCGCCAAGATCAGAAACGAGGGCGGGGTCACCAGCGGCACGTCCACGGACGTGGTGAAGTTCCCGGCGGCGTCGCGGCTCCTGGCCCGCAGGTGATACGTTGTCGAAGGCGATAACCCGAGGAGCGTGACGCGGTGGAGCGTCACCAACTGATCGTCCGGCGAGGTTTGACGTCCGTACGCGGTGGTGGTCCCGAAGACAACCTGAGAGTCGGAGGCTTCATCGGTGAACCATTCGATCGTGGCGCGTTCGGAGGTGAGGTCGGTGACCGTGACGCCGGTGAGCAAAGGCGGGATCGTGTCGGCGGGGCCGGTCTGGCCTCCCGACTCTCCGCCTCCGCCGCAGGCGGCCAACCAGATCGTTCCCGCGACGGCGAGGGCGATGGCCGTCGCGGCTGCGGAAATCGAAGACCCCCGCAGCGTGGGTTGCGTGGTCAGATGGTTGAAAAACGCGGGCATCGTGATTGGTCGCGACGCCGCTCCGTTTGACATGCAACGGCGCGAGCGCGTGGCGAGGGTAAGACCCTTGGGATGCCGCCTTCATTCCCTGATGCTGAGACGCGAACGAGGACATAACCGCTTGTTTCACAAAAGGAAAAATCAGTCTGTTGCGGAGGGCCGCGGGTTCGCTAGAAGCCGACGTCCAACCGAACGATATATTTATTCTGCGTCAGACTTGAGTCGGCCGTAACGAGCGAAGCCAGGCCGGGTTCTCCGGACATGGCGAGGTTGGTGGTATCAAGCCGCGTGACCTCGGTGATCCACCGGACATTGGGGTGTTGATACCACGCGAGGCTCGCCACGTACTGCCGGGCGGCGCGATTAACGGCCTCGTCCTTCACGTCGAAATCGTTGAAATCGTACCGCAGTGTTCCGAGGAGCGTGGGCTTGAACTGATACGTGACGCCGAGTGTCCCGCTGAACACGCCGAGGCCTCCGGAAAAACTCTCGGCGTGGCCGGTGGTTCCGCCGTCGTGATCATGGTCAGGGTCCGTGCCGGGGTCCGTTCCGGGATCAGTTCCCGGATCGGTTCCTGTGTCGCCGCCGGATCCCCCGCTATAATCACGGTACCAGTACAGGCCTGGGATGAATTCGAGCCGTCCGATCCGGACATCCAGACTGACGCCCCACCCCAGGGTCACGCCATCTTCGTTGAGATTGGCGTTGCCGCTCCGATCTTCGGTGAACAGAAAGCTGACCGTGTGTTCCGCGAGCCGCTTGTTCAGCACCGCGTAGAACGCGCCGAGTCGATGCTCATCCCCTTCGTTGGAGTCGTAGAACGGGCTGTAATTTCGGATTCCGATATCATAGTCCAGCCCGTAATCGTGCAGTGAACCGTTGAGGCCCATGCCGACGGCCAACGGGTGCAGGGACGCGCCGATGTGACCGGGTTGAATTTGAATCAAATAGTCCGCGTGCGTCAGCCGGAGCGGGGTGGACAAGAAGTGATTGTCGACGTGGTCGATCCCCAGGCGCAAGTTCATGGTGCCGTCGTCGCCGCGGACATCGTTCAACTGAACCCATAACACCTCGGTCCGAATCGTCGTGGTGCCGTGGTCGGTGTGTTCGGCGTCGGCATCGCTGTCATCGGGCCCAAGTCCTTGCACCTTCCCCACGACTTGCCCGAAGAACGACACGTCGGGCGCGAGGGTGCCGCCGGTGAGCAGTTGCCAGTCGAATAGGGACAAGCCGGACTTGTCCGAGTTCCACTGATCGTTGGTCGACAGTTGCGGCGTCCACCGATTGGTTTCGCCGCTCGCCAGAACGTTGATCCGTCCCGCCAGCGGGACCGGTTGCTCCCAGAGGTATTTCCCGGCTTGCCCGGGCATCCGGAACCCGCGGTGCTCGAATTCCTCTCCGAAGTGGTTGAGTTTCGGGAACGCCACGTGGCAGGTGGTGCACGGCACCTGGTGCATTCTGGCGAACGCGGGAATCGCTTCGGCCGCGCGGGGGGTGGTTAGAAAAGCGACCGCGGCGGCGAGCGCAAGTGCGGTCCCCTTCAGCAGTGCAGGTGAGTGTGTCATTGCGCGATGTACCATCCCATCCCGGATTCGGTGAGCCAACCCGTAACAATGGAGAATGAATTGGTGAAAAACAATATTCCCAGTACGATCAGGAACACGCCGCTGGCCGTTGAGACCGCCTTCATGTACCGATTGAGCTGTTTGACCCGCGTGAGGAACGCCCCCATGCCCAACGCGGCGACGAACAGCGGAATCCCGAGCCCGAGCGAATAGAAGGCCAGCAGACCGACGCCGCTGCCCACGGAATCGGACGTGCTCGCGACCAGGAGGATCGAACCCAAGATGGGCCCCACGCAGGGCGTCCACCCCGCGGCGAACGCGGAGCCGACCAGGAACGTGCCGATCGGCCCGGCCGGGCGTCGCTGAACGTGCAGTCGTTTTTCGACCATCAGAAACGGGAGCGTGAACGCCCCCATCAGGTACAATCCGAACAACACGATCACTGCGCCCCCCACGCGTCGGAGCCACTCTTGGTAGTCGAGCAACAATTGCCCCGCGGCCGTGGCCGACGCGCCGAAAAGGATGAAGATCGCGGAGAACCCCAGGATGAACGCGCCGGCGTGCGTGATCGCGGTGCGTTTGACCGCACTCGTCTGGCGCTCCTCGGTCAACCGGTCGAACGACAACCCGGTGATATACACGAGGAACGACGGCACCAGGGGCAACACGCAGGGGGACAAGAACGAGAGCAAGCCCGCGAGAAACGCCATCGTAAACGGGACTGTTTCGGGTGCCGGCACGCGTCGTCCCCTCGCTAATACGGGATGGTCAGGCCCACTTGGAACATGTTCGCCTGGATCCCGTTGTTGGTCTGAAAATACCGGTCATAGCCCATCGACACCGTCCAATCAGTCGCCGTATCCCCGAACAGGCGCAGCGTCGCCCCGATCTGGTGGGCGTCAAACTTTCTTAGGCGCACGTCGGCGGTCATGTACTGCTCTGGAACCGTATAAATCTCCCGATAAAAATCAGCCGCGGTCTGCGAGTAGAAGAGGTACCGCAGTCCGATGACCACGCTGTCCGTCAGATAGTGTTCCACGCGAGGTTCAACGGCGAGGGCTTGTACGCCCCAGTCGTCGATGTAATAGGAGAGATTCACGTCTCCCGCGGTCCGAGAGAGGAGGTACTGCCTAAGCCGCAGGAACACGGTGTGTCTGTCGCGGAGGTCTGGATGCGTTTCGTCATACACCGTCGCGACGGGAACGCCGGAGACCGATTGCGTGATGAGGACCTTCCGGAGCGGAAGGCTTTGGTAGCCCTCGACGTGTGAGAGCGCATAACCGGCCGTGGCAATCGCGGTCGGGCTGAGGACCTGCGTGGCGGCCACGGTATAGGTTGCGTTGTCCTTGTGTTTCGGGAACCCGGTGGTTGGCGGATCGAGTTTAAGAATCTCGTCGGCCGTCTTTCCATATTGGAGGGTGATGGTGAGGTTCTTTTGAAAGAACTCCTGACTGAGGGCGACCGAGTACGCCCACGAGAGAAAATCGTCCTCGTCTCCATAGAATCCACCGAGCGCGATGGATGACGAACCGATTCGTTGTGACACCCCGCCGACAACCTCGTGCCGCACCTCGTCGTACCCGCCGCCGGTCCCGCCGGAAACAGAGGTGGCCCCGGTCACCGCATCCATCGTGTTGGACGGGGCTTCTTTCTCGAATGTTTCGTACGTGTATTTGATATTGAGGGCGGTCTCGGTCGACAGGTCCTTGCTGACGTTCAGGCTCGGAGTGTTCACCGTCAGCTGATTATCGTCCTTGTAATATCCCATGTGCAGGTCGATGACGTCGGCGCCCCACGCGGGTTGCGAGCACAGGCAGACAATGCCGAGTAACGTCCAGACAGGTCCGATGACGCCGAATCCTCTCCGATCCATCATGCCCAAGATGTCTAATCCGTGAGTGTCGGCGGCCACGGGGTCTACCTTCTCGAATCCAACGCCACGCCTCTGGTCGGACCGCTGTTCGTGGCTTCGGAGACCGAGCGAAAGAGGTCGAGTACGTTGCTGCCGGGGAGCAATTCGGCGGCGCGGTGGATCGCCGCGGTCTGGGCATGGAAATCCTGCTTCGCTCCGGCTTCCACGGCGACAAACAACAAATTGCCTGGCAGTGCCGACAGCGCGACCACGTCCGAGGCGGCGGTCCGGCGGAGGCGAACCGGGTCGTGGGCCGGCGCGTTCTGTACGCGCCAGTAGAACGATTCCAGTGCGGGGCCCGCCACCGTCTGTCGACGCGACTGGCTGATCGGAGCTGAAAATTCGATGACCGGGTGGTCGGCGGTGTTCACGGGGAATTGATCGACCCACGATCGGATCGAGGTCAGGTCGCCGACATAGAACAGCGTGACGTCGGACACGGCGTGGAGGAGCGGATCCCGTGGCGTCATTCGGTCGGTCAACCGGGTCAAGCGCGTTCCAAGCTCCTGTTCATCGAGCACCAGGGGTTCCAGCGATCCGACCAAGCCGAGAATCGGGGCGGCCGCGGAGAAGTCTCCCCGCCACATCGATACGTGGGGGAACACTTTGGTAAAGGTTGCCGCGATCATGCCCAACTCGAGTTCTGACATCTGATAGAGGGGGAGCCACTGACAGAAGATCCCTGCAGGGTTAAGCCGGTCGCGACCGGCTTGGAAGTGCTCCAGGGTGTAAAGGCTCCCAGTGCCTGCGTGCCACGGGACAAAGAGGTCCGCCACGATCACGTCGAACCGTTCCGCGGTGGTCCGCAGGTACACCCTGCCGTCGCCGACCGCGACGTTGACGCGCGCGTCGTTGAGGAGGTTTTGATTCTGTCGGGAGAAGAAGGGCAACGCGTCCAACACGCCGGGCAGCAGCTCAACGCCCACCAGACGCTCGATCGGATGGTCCAGCCCCGCGCTCATCGAAATGCCGGTCCCGATTCCCACAAACGCCGCGGACTTGGGATCGGGATGGAGCAGGAGGGGGAGGTGCCCCAAGCGTTTTTCGCCGGGTAGTTGGACCGTGGCGCCCAATCGGTACGCGTTGTTGCTCTTGAGCCAGCGGGCGCCGTCGCCGTCCTCCACCACCGACACCACCGCGTCTTCCCCCTCGTTCAGATACAGCAGGCGCTCGCCCGCGCGCAGGTGTTGGACCGGGAAGTCCGACGGATTGGACACGAAGGACGCCGTGAGAACGAATATGGCGATGACGACGGGGCTCCAGCGGCGGGCCGATGTGCCCGGGGCCGACCACCAGGCGATTTGCGCGAGCGCCAGCAAGAGCGCGGCCATGATCACCACGCTCGTCCACAGGCCGACCGTGGGAATCAGGACAAATCCCGCGCCGGCCGCTCCCATGATCGCACCCACGAGATTCCAGAAGGTCACTGTTCCGAGCGTGACGCCGACCGCGTGTCGTCGGCGGTGGAAGAGTCGCCAAAGCAATGGAAGGGTCGCGCCCGCGAGCAGGGCGGGGATGAAAATAACGGCAGCGATCAAGGCGATGATCTGGTAGAGATACGACGGCCAGCCCACGCCGTACGCGAAGTACGTGCCGCCGGTTGTTATGAAAAAGACGACGGGAATCAGCGCCGTGCTGAGCGCGGCCAGACTCACGATGATGCCGAGAAATTCTAGCGGCCGAGGCAATCGAGGCGCGACCCACCCGACGATCAGTGCGCCGAGCGAAAGCGCCGACAATACGGTCAGGACAATGGCGGAAAAGCTGTACACCGAATTTTGAAGGATGAGCGCGAACATCCGGGTCCACAGCACTTCGAGTCCGATCAGCGCCATCCCCGAGCCTCCGGCGATCACCAGCACCAGCCACCCCGGCGGGGGTGACGGCGCGGCCTCCTCGGCACGGCCGGGGGCACTGGGTGAGGAGGGACGGGCATCGGCCCGTTCCGGCGAACGGGTGAGGACCGAGGAGCGTCCGAGCCAGCCTAACACCAACACCGCAAGGAAGAGGTTGACTCCGACGGCAAGGGCGTACGTCATGGACACCCCCACCGCGTTCGGAAGAACGAATCCGGTCAACGCCACGCCGCCGAGCGCGCCCAGTGTGTTGAGGCCGTATAGCCACGGGGCGGAGCGGCCGAGATCGCGACCATCGATGAGCGCCGTGCCCATGATCGGAAACGTGGCGCCCAAGAAAATCCCAGCCGGCAGGGTCATGACCAGTGCCAGGAAAAACCGCAGCGCGTCGAACGAGAATGACGCGTCGAACGCGGCTGATGCCGGAAGGAGGCGTTCATACAACGGCACCAACCAGGGCACCGGCGCGGCCGCGAATGCGATCCCGAGTTCGAGCCAGCCGTAGGTCATCAACGGATGACGGCCGCGGTGCGCCAAACGGCCGCCGACGAGACTTCCGACTGCCATCCCGAGGAAAAAGACGGTCAAGACCGTTGCCGCGGCCTTGGCCGTGTTCCCGAAGAGCAGTTGGAAATACCGCATCCAGAGGACTTCGTAGACCAGTCCGGCGATCCCGGACAGGAAGAACATGCCGTACAGAATGAATCGCGACGACGTCACGCGACGCTCAGCGAGCTGAGAGGGTAGGGGAAGGTGGCGGGGGAACGCGTACCCCGCCACCTCGTTCCTGCTGCCTTGTGCGACCCGAGAAGCCATCAAATACTCGGATCAGTGGTTATCTTCGGCATCAAACGGCAGATAAATCATCCCGACGTTCGCCGGAACCGCCGACAGATTTACGGTCCCAACCACGGCGTTGGTGGCGGTATCGATCACGTTCACCGCGCTACAGGTTCCGCACGTGTCCGGGTACGCGGCCAAGTCTCCGTCCGGGCTGACCTCGCCGTTGCGGTGCGACCCGCCGTCACCCACGACGATCCCGGTGCCCAGCAATTGGTGATGGGTCGGTGAATCGTGGTCGATGTCCACGACCATGATCTTGTTCTTGACCGAGCCGTTCTGACGAGCCGGCACGTACATCTTGTGGTGTCCCACCGTGTCAAAGCTGCTCGAACTCACTCCAGGGAGCAAGACGGTCTCCACCGCGAAGGTTTCCGGGTCGATCGCGCTGAGGAACCCGGTGTCCGTGGCGGAGTTGAAGCCCGAGGTGTACACGACGTCTTCGTTGTGCTCGTCGTTGACCACGGTGTGGATGTATCCGGCGAACAACGTGGGGTTGTTGGCGTCGCCGGCGGTCAACTTCACGACTGACGGATCGCCGCTGCAATCCACGGTGGCCGCGCAGTCAAAGTCGGGAATGTCGATCACGCCATTGGAATCGGCATCCAGTTTCGCGGGATCCGCGCTGACGCCGACCATGCCGCCGCCGGTGATGCCGGCGAACGCCCAGCCGCTGTTGGGCGAATAGTCCATCCCGTGCGGGCTCGATCCGATGTTGCGGACGATCTTGATCACTTGGCCGTAGGTGGCCGACGCCGGATCGTCGTCAATAACATCGACGCGTCTTTCCGACAGGCTACTCGTGATAAAGAGCTTCTTCGCGTTCATGGCGAGGTGCGGGCGGCTGATCGCGCTCTTCTTGTGCCCGTCGCCGACCACGATCTCCGTATACGTCAGATAGCCGGCGCTCGCCGGGTCCACGTCCACGCGAAAGACGGAGTCCGCATTGCTATCCCCGCTGGGACCGTCGTTGTTCACCCAGAGAAATTTCGATTCAGGATCAACGTACACGTGCACCGGACGGGACTGTCTGCCGGTTTGGGTGCTCACGAGTTTGAGCACGCTTTCCACCTGCAGGGTGTCCACGTCAATCACGGCAAGTCCCCCTGAAGCGAGCAAGGCCGGCGCGGGGCCGACCAGCCCGCCGTTGATGGCAATAAAAGCTTTGCCGTTCGCAAAGTGGATCTCGCCTAACGACTCCGTGGGGAGCGCTCCGCCGCCGATCATCGAGGGGAGACCGATCTGAGAGACGGATCGTGCCCCTGACGCGGTTTCGGCGACGCCGAACGCCGTCACGTTGTTGCCCTTGTCGTTGGCCAGTAGCAACCATTCCGCCACCGTTGGGTCGGGCGCCGGTGCGTTATTTTCACTCCCTCCTCCTCCACCACCACACGCCGTGAGCGCGGCTGCCGCAAGGACACCCGCTGCGAAAGTTTTCAATGTCAGTTCCCGGTTCATTACGTTCTCCTTCCTGTCGTCGTCATTAAAGATCACTGTTCGCATCCGCAGCCCCCGCCGGCTGCCGGTTGTCCGGCCAATCCGCCTTCGACGGCGCGGTGCATGTGTTGTTCGTAAGCCCCTTTGGAGCCTTCCCCCAGTTGCATGATGGGGTCGGCTAGGTGCTCGCGTTCATAGGGCTGCACTGCGGCGCACCCCGTGAGCGCGATCAGGCTGGCCATAGCCAACCATCCGGCAATCCGCGAATGCGACAACCGAAGTCTATTGGGCTGTTGCATCGAGCGTCTCCTTGATGGCCGTTTCCATGCCGGGCAGTTTCTTCGGGTTGAACCCGAAGAACACCTGCCGGATCACGCCGTGCCGATCCACGAGGTACGAGATCGGCATGGAGCGGCCGCGATAGCTGCGGATCGTCTCCGAATCGGGATCGAGCACGACCGGGAAACTCAGACCAAAACGCTCCACGTACTTGGCGGCGTTGGCCTGCTTCTTGTCGATGTTGATCCCGACCACGGAGAATCCGCGGTCGTGATACTTTTGGTGAAACTTTTGGAACTCGGGGAGTTCCTCCTGACAGGGCGTGCACCAACTGGCCCAGAAGTTCAGGAGGAGGACCTTGCCCTTCAAGCCGTCAAGGGTCACGGTTTCCCCCGAGAGGGTGGGGAGGGAAAACCCCGGCGCCTCCTCACCCACGGTCGCCGCGTGCCCGATCGATCCCCAGGCCAGCGCGGCGACAAATACGCTGATTGCGGTGAACCCAATCAGCGTCCTCACGACTCGTCTCCAAACCGCACGCGGGACTCCAGTTCGGGCGAAACGCTGACCCCGCCCCGGCCGTCGATGATGATGGTCTTGCCCAGGCCGGTTCGGTGTAACAACGCCATCCCGCGTTCGGATCCCATGACGAAGGCGCCGGTCGACAGCGCGTCCGCGAACAGGCCGTGGTCGGCCACGACCGTGACGCTTTGGCACTCGCGCGCCGGAAACAACGTCTCGGGATCCAAGATGTGGTGATAGATCACGCCGTCCTCGGTGAAGAACCGTTCGTAGTCACCGGATGTCGAGATGGCGCAATCCGTGAGTTCCATGGAAGCCATGGTGTAGCCGGGTTTTCGCGGATGCTGAACCCCTACGCGCCAGGGCTTGCCGTCGGGCTTGGCGCCAAAGATCACCAAATCGCCCGCCGTGGCCACGATGCCGGAGGTGACCCCGTGTTCCAGCAGCACCGCTTTGGCCCGCTCCGCGATGTAGCCTTTGGCGATGCCCCCGAGATCGACTTTCATCCCGGGTTTGCGAAGCCACACCGTTTGCCGGTTCTCGTCCAAGACCAGATCTTCCAGATGCGACTCGGGTTTGAGCTCGGCGACCTCCGCCGGAGTCAGGACGTGCTTCTTGTCCAAGAAACTCCAGCGCTGGCTCGCAGCGCCCAGAACAGGGCTGAACGCCCCGTTGGTGAGTCGGCCGAACTCAAGCCCTCGACTGATCACCTCCCATGTCTCGAAACTGACCGACGTCGGTCGTTGTCCGGCCGCACGGTTGATCCGAGACACCTCGCTCGCCGAGTTGTACAGGCTCAGCAGCCCTTCGAGACGCTGAATCTCTTCGAACGCGGCGGCGATCGCCTTGGTCGCCTGATCACGGCGGCCTGACGCCGCCACCGAGATGGTCACCGGAATGTTCCCCATCATCACGCGGGAACCTTTCACCAACTCCCGCGCCTCAGCCGGGGTCAACCCGGTCATGGATGCCCACGAGCGGGAAATCCCGACCGTGTTCAGGCTAAGCAGACCCAGTCCAAGCAGTTTCAGCGCCTGGCGACGATGGATGACGGCATGTTCGAGTCCCAATAAGTGCATGCGGACACGCTCCGTGTTCGTCCTGTCGGCGAGCGTGAACAGCAGTCCGCTCGTCTCAGAACGTCGTGACTAAGAACCCCGGGGACGACTAGGAGAGTGAGGCGAAGGGCGGCGCGCGGGCCGGGGAGAAGGAGACCGTCGCGAGCTCGCCGAGAACGGCCTCAGCGAGGCGGACGGCCCCTAGGGAAGGCAGAGAATCAACGCCGAACCACGCGAGCGCAGGGAGCGTCGCCGAGGCGTGGTTCGCCAAGAGACAATGGGTCGAATGGTTGGAGGGTTTGGCCGATGACTCGTGGTGAGCGGTATGGTCCGGCGGGACGTATTGGCAGTGAATCGCCTCTCCCACCAAAACCACGTAAGCCAGGACAAGGCCGAGGGAGACGACCGCTCGCCACGAGGAGAGGCGGGGGCGACGCAGGCGGCTCGACATGGCGGACGCGGCTTTGACCATGTGAGTCAAACCACCGGCCGCCACTGGTTTATTCCGTAGAGTCACGGTCGCGCCGTCCTTCCCCGAAGAACATGGAGCGCATAGACGACGATGATGAGCCAGACAGCCAGCAAGAAGGTCCCGCCGAACGGGATGAAAAATCCCCGCTCGGCCAGGCGAAACGCGTCGGTTTTGCCCACCACCGGGACCGCCAGCGCCATGGCAAGCCATCCAAACGGGTAGAGGAGTCCGACACAGGTCAGGGCGGTCAGGAGCGCTGTGACGCGAGGAGCGAATCCGACGTTCGTCACGATGAAAGTTAGAACGAACACCACGATCGCCAACCCATGGCCATGGAGGTGAAACGTGTGCACTCGAGCCAACACTTCCGACTCGACGCCTTCCAGAATGGCCCGGTCGATGTCGGGAACCCCGGCGAGACCGTGAACGTCTGGACGGGCGAGGGCTTGCGTCCGCGCGGTCTGCATGATCGGCTGCGGGAACCCGCCCAGCGCCGCACCGGCGGTCTCGCCGAATCCGAACAGGACCAAGCAGGCCAGAATCACCCACGGTGAAGGGAGCCTGAGCCCTCCGGGTCCGGCAATGTCGGCCGGGGGGCCTTTCGACCCGCCGCTCATCCCCGGGGTATTCCGGCCGAGGCTCGCTGCGGCAGCGTCAAATGAAATGCCGTCGTGATTCCGCCCACTAAGTTCTTTCTAACATCGAGAAACCCTTGATGTTCTCCGTCTTCGAGCCGGTACAACATGACGTCCAGCAAGCGATCGAGGCGCTGCTCTTCTATGGGATCTTCGGTCGCGAGCGTGGGCTCGAGCAGATAGGAGAAATAGTTGCGGCCCAGCCAAAAGATGGTCCGCTGGGTATCGAGGGTCATGGTCTCCTTGCCGAACCCGGCCTGGATCGCGTCGAACTTTTCGATCATCAGCAGCAGGGCCAGTTCTTGGATGGTCTTTTTCAACGCGTCGGCGTTGTTTTGCTGGAGCGATTGCGCCAAGGACTCTCCCAAGCGCGTGCCGAAGGTTCGATCGATCTGCGCCGCGGTGGTCTTGAGCCCCGCGCCTTGCATGGTCATCCCCATGCCCATGTCATGCGAGAAATCGTCGTAGATGGCGCGGGTTTCAGCGACCGCGTCCGAGGCTTTGCCGTTCTCGATCAGCAGCAGCGCCCGCTTCATGTGAATCATCAAGGGGGTGACCTGCCCGACGATTTCGTGGGCGGACGCCGACCCTGCGATAAGCACGGCGGCAAGCGCCCACCACGGGGCCGTCCAGTGAGTTCTTCGAAATCTGGGCATCGGTGTTCTCCACCAGCGGGGGCGTGTCCTTCCCCCGCCAATCCGGGTGAACCCTAAAACAATTTCGAGATCGCCAACTGCAGTCCGAAGTCCGGCGAATCATCGGTCAATCCCAATGGCACGCCGAACTTAAACGCCACGTTCTGGAGCGAAAGATTGGTATCACTTTGAAACACCGCGATGACCTCAGGCACGACGACCATCGTCGTGTCGCCGGAAGCCACCGTGCGCCCGTTGAACTCCGCCAGCACCATCAGCTTGTCCGGAATGACTTTGAACATCGGCGCGAGATTGTAAAACCAAGTCGCCTGGTTATGGGCTTCTTCCGTGATGGCGACCACCACGTCTTCACCACCGCTTCCCACCGGCGCGGTCTCAACCTCGACCTCTCGTTCGGTTTCCAGTTCGTACCCCCCGTTCAGGTGCAGGACGAATCGCGGCGTCACGTTCTTCGAGAGGATCAAGGTGCCGGCGACGGCCTTTCCGTTGCCGGTCAGCCCCGCCGATGGAACGTACTCGGCTTCGAACGCCATGTCCGGCGCGACCCGTCCTTCGTCCAGGAATCGGTGTTTGACTCCGACCGCGAGTTCGTCAACGCCGCTTTCGTGGACCCCCGCGGTATCCTCGCGGAGGGCGATGACCCCGTCCACGTTCAACTGAGTACGCTCGCCGACCCCGATTTCAAAGTCCACGGGAAGTAAGTGCGCTTTGAAGGTCGTGCCGTTCTCAAACTTGTAGTAGTCGTACTCGATCTGCCCGAACATCCGGCCCCGCGCGGTTGTGGACGCGATCTCCGTGTTCAGCGGTTCCAGGATGTGCGCTCCGAGTGCGTCCTGGGCGGTGAGCGAGAATGCAAGCGTTGCGGCACCGAGCGCAAATAGCGTGGACTTCATGCGTTCCTCCTCCGGGTGAAATAACGCTGCCTCGAACCACTTTTAAACCAACGGCGGCCGCGAGCCGGGCCCGTTTCCGCGGTCAGGGGACGATGGTGAGTGGCGCTACGCGAAGGGGGGCGACCGGGGAGGTGTCGAGAGGACCAGCGAGGGCGTGTCGTCGGTCCGGCCGGAGTACACGATGGGGCCGAGGACCAGGAACGCGTCAATGGAGAACGAGTGAGGCGGCGCGATGACCGCTGAGCCGTGGTTGGCCGCGCTGCAGTGGATGTCGTGCGGCGTGGTTTCCGGGGCCGACGAATGCTGATGGGTTTCAGCGGAGGAAAGATACCGACAATGAGTCGCCTCGCCAATCAAGACGACGTACGCGACCGCGAGCACCATGGCCATGATCACGCGCCATGAATCCGCGTAGCGGACGAACAGGGAATATCGTGATTGGCCCGCGATCATAGACGGCCACGACAATCGGAAAAACACCGTATCTTACGCGTGTCCCGAGGCTGGTGTCAATCCGCCCGAAAGTACTTGGCCTCGGGATGGTGAAACACCAATGCGGACACCGACGCCTCGGGATCCATCATATCACCGTCGGTCAGTTCGATACCTAGATCGCTTGGTCGCAGCAGCGAGAACAGCTTGCGCTGGTCGGCCAGGTTCGGGCACGCGGGGTAGCCGAAACTCACGCGGATCCCCTGGTACTTGTTCTTGAGCACGTCGTGGATGGTCGTGGTCGGGGGGTCGGGGAAGCCCCATGCGGTGCGTAATCGGCGGTGGAGCCACTCGGCCATGCCTTCGGCGGCTTCAACCGCGATCGCCTGCAGCGCGTGGGAGCGCAGGTACTCGCCCGCGTCTTTCCAGCGTTGCGACAGGGCCCGGACGCCCACGCCGCAGGTGACCGCGAAGAGGGCGACGGCGTCGCGTTCCTTCGATGCGACGTCGCGCACGTAATCGGCCAGGCACAGGCGTTCGCCCGCGGCCTGGCGTGGAAAATGAAAGCGTTCGGCCACGCGGTCCGGCGTCGCCGGGTCGTAGATGATCACGTCGTCGCCGTCGGACTGGCACGGGAAGAACCGCCACACCGCGTGGGCCGACAGGAGTTTGTGCTCCATGATCTCGCGCTTCAAGGCTTCCACCGTGTCGTGGAGTTTGATCGCCTTCTCGTCCTTGTCCGCGAGCAATTTGTCGATCTGGCCGCGTAACCCGAGGTGTTTGCCGTAGAGCATGATCGGATTGATGTAGGCGAAGATTTCGCCCAAGGACGCGTCGCGGATCACGTGGCGATCGAAGTCCGGCGCGGCCGGCACGGGCGCGTCGCGCCGCACGGCGGAGCGGGCCGCGACCGACGTCGCCGGCGCCGCGGCGGGCTTGGACGGAGCCGCGCCCGCGACCAATGAACGCTGCTCTTCCCGGATGCGGGCGATCAGGGTTTGCCGCTCGTCCGCGTTGCTCAGGCGGTTGGCCAGATCCAAGCCGATCATCGCGTCCTTGGCGTACAGCACGACCCCGGCGTATTCGGGGGCGATTTTGGTGGCGGTGAATTTGTTGGACAAGGCCGCGCCGCCGACCAAGATCGGCGCGTCGATGCCCGCGTTTTTCAGATCCTGCGCGGTCACGACCATTTGCTGCGCGGATTTGACCAGCAGGCCCGAGAGGCCGATGGCGTCCGGTTTCTCGCGGCGATACGCCTCGATGAGCGTTTCCGGCGCGACTTTGATCCCCAGGTTCACGATCCGGTACCCGTTGTTGCCCAGGATAATCTCCACCAGATTCTTGCCGATATCGTGCACGTCGCCTTTGACCGTGGCGAGCAGGATCTTGCCCTTGCTGGAGGCGTCCGTTTTCTCCATGAAGGGCTCCAAATGGCTGACGGCGGCTTTCATGGCCTCCGCGCTCTGGAGCACCTCGGCCACGATCAACTCGTTGTTGTTGAAGAGCCGCCCCACCTCGTCCATTCCGGCCATGAGCGGGCCGTTGATGATGGCCAAGGGCGCGCGGGTCGTGAGTGCCTCGTTGAGGTCGTCCACCAGCCCGTCGCGCGAGCCTTCAATGATGTAGCGCGCGAGGCGCTCGTCGAGCGGCAGATCGGCCTTGGGCGCCTTGGTCTTGGTCTGTTTGCCCTTGAAGTGGGCGGCGAACGCGGCCACCGGGTCCGCGCCGCGCCAGAAGATCAAGTCTTCCGCGAGGCGTCTCTCCTCCTCCGGGATCGCGGGGTACCGCTCGAGCCGCTCCGCGTTCACGATGGCCAGGTCCAGACCGGCCTTCACGTTGTGGTACAGGTACACCGCGTTCAACACTTCCCGCCCGGCGGGCGGGAGTCCGAAGGACACGTTGCTCACGCCCAGAATGGTCCGGCACTGGGGGAACTCGGCCTTGATCAGTTTGATGCCTTCGATCGTCTCCACGGCCGAACCGATGTAGTTCTCGTCGCCCGTGCCCACGGGAAACACCAAGGCGTCGAAGATCAGATCCCGCGGCGGGAGGCCGTACTTGTTGACCAAGAGGTCATACGACCGTTTGGCCACGGCCAGCTTGCGGTCGCGTGTGACCGCCATGCCCTGTTTAGGGTCTTCGTCGATACACCCGACCACCACCGCGGCGCCGTAGCGTTTGATCAACGGGACGACCTGCTCGAACCGCTCCTCGCCGTCCTCCAGGTTGATCGAGTTGATCACGCACTTGCCCTGGCACCGCGTGAGCGCGGCCGCGATGACGTGATGATCGGTGGAGTCGATCATCAGCGGCGCTTTGACCTTTTTGGTCAGCACCGCGAGGAACGCGTCCATGTCCGCCAACTCGTTGCGATCCGGGTTGGCCATGCACACGTCCACGATCTGCGCGCCGTTCTTGACCTGCGCGCGGCCGATCTCGGAGGCCTCCTCGATCTTGCCCTCGATGATCATGTCCTTGAACTTGCGGCTGCCGATCACGTTGGTGCGTTCGCCCACGATGATCGGACGGTTGTCGTCTTCGAACGGCAAGTAGTCGATGCCGGACACCGCGGGCCGCAACGCGGTTTTTGGCACGCGCGGTGTCTTCCCCGCGACCATCTTGGCGATCGCCGCGATGTGCGCGGGCGTGGTGCCGCAGCACCCGCCGATGATGTTGATCCACCCTTCGTCTACGAAGCGCGAGAGTTTGGTCGCGAGCGTCTCGGGCGTTTCCGCGTACCGGCCTTCTTCGTCCGGCAGGCCCGCGTTGGGGTACACCGACACGAAACACAGGGCCATGCCCGCGAGCGAACGCACGTGGTCGGTCATGAACTCCGGCCCGGTGGCGCAATTCAGACCGATCGAAAACAGGTTGAGGTGTTCAAGCGACGTGTAAAGCGCCTCGACGCCTTGGCCCGCGAGCATGGTGCCCATCGGCTCGATGGTGCCCGAGACCATGAGCGGGACCCGCGAGCCGAGCGCCTGCTGCGCCGCCGCGATGCCGATGGCCGCGGCCTTGAGGTTCAGCGTGTCCTGCGCGGTTTCCAGCAGCAGGAGATCCACGCCGCCTTCGATCAATCCCGTGGCTTGGACCGTGAACGACTCGATCAACTGCTCGAACGTGACCCCGCCGGTCACTGTGATGGTCTTGGTGGTGGGTCCCATGGATCCCGCCACGAATCGCGGCTTGTCGGGCGTTGATCGCGCATCCGCCACCTTGCGCGCGAGCGCGGCGCTGGCCCGGCTGATCTCCAACGCTTTGTGCGCGAGGGCGTACTCCGCGAGGACGAGCGGCGTGCTCCCGAACGTATTGGTCTCGACGATGTCCGCGCCCGCGTCGAAATACGCCTCGAACACGCTGGAGATGACGTCGGGCCGGGTCAGGTTGAGGTGTTCGTTGCACCCCTCGTACTCCGCCCCGCCGAAGTCGGCGGCGGTCAGATTCTTGGTCTGCAACACGGTGCCCATGGCGCCGTCCAGTACCAGAATGCGGCGGGCGAGCAGTTGGCGGAGTTGGTCAGCGGAGTCGCGAATAGTCATAGCGGGCCATCATAGCAGAGCCTGACAAGTGGCGTCTATGTAGCAAAAGAGTGGGTGAATACCGTCCTGAGGAAGTGTTTGTACCATCAGCCTGTTCAGGAACGGGCCAGATGCAAGGCGCCGCGAGCACCGCACCGGAGCGTACGTTTGCAGGTACGTGAGGAGCGGATGCGCAGCGGCAACGCCGCAGATGGCCCTTCATGAACAGGCTCTTAATCGGAAGGCGGTTCAAAATGCCCGGGCGGGCGGCTCTCCCATGGGACGGTGGTCCGCGGGATCTGCTTGACCAAACTCCGCAGGCTCACTTCCGCGGCCTGAACCAGCCGGGGCTCGCCGGCCCACACCAGTTGGGTCAGCAGGGTGTAGAGCGCGCGCTCGGCTCCGGCGGCGGCCAATATCCGCGTGGTGACGGGGTCGGATTCGGCGCAGGGTTCGCCATCGGATTCGATCAAGGCGAGCAATCGCTTGGGGTCGTCGTACAGCCATCCGGGCGGCACGCCGAGCGCGGCCGCGAGCGCCTCGATGTCGGCACCGGAAGCGCTCGTCTCGCCCCGTTCGACGGCGTCGAGCCGCGCGGGGTCAATGCCGGCGCGTCGGGCCACGTCATCCGACGCCATCCGGCGAGCCATGCGCCACGCGGCGATGCGTTCTCCCAGTGTCACAACGTCGGCGATTGTAACGAAATTGCGCCGCGGATGACAGCGTTATCGGGGATCGTCGGCGTCGGACGCGCCGTCTCCGGTTTCGGGCTCAACCGAATCCGGGTGGACGGGATGATAGTCGCCGTTCGGGATCAGAACGATGTCCACGAGTTGCGCGGCGTCGTGGATCGAGAGCACGGGCGCGGATTCGGAATCCACCACCAGTCGCTGCGGCGCTGCCGTAGTGGCTGGGGCGTCGGCCGCCTGGGCGGCGAACGGACCCGCGGTCAGGAGAACGGCCACGACCAAGCGGGGCCAGAGGGCGTGCATCGGTGGTGCTCCTTCGCTCGGGCAGGGGCGGGACTGCCCCGGAGTGGTAATGCCGGATTAGGATGCAAGGCATGAGCCTGGGTGCGGACGACGAAAATGCCTGGGAAATGACCGTTCTCCGAACAGGGATGCCGGTAGAGACGCCACGCGCTGGGGAAAAAATCCCGAAGTTGGGGCGAAATGTCCGGAAGGAGGGACTACAACAAATCGGTTGATTGCTCCGACGAAATCTCGATACAATAACTTCCAGTGGTTGATGGTCTCTGATAAAGAGGGTTCGTGTGTGCTGGAGGGGGCGATGAGTGATATTGAGCAGAAGGTGGCGGTCGCGGCGAACGACGATTGCAGTGTGGCGGATTCCGGCGACGCGCCGCCCTTGGTCGTGGTGTACGACATGAAAGGCAGTGAAGTGATCTTCCGCACGATCCGTTACTACGACAACAGCCTGATCGAGGCGGTCAATGACTGCAAGATGGTGATCGGGAAATCGTTCGGGGACGCCATCAAGACGGATTTGGCGTCGCGCGGGATTGAAACCCGCGTGACCACGGTGGACTCGTCCGACGATGCCGTGGGTCAGATCTTCGGAATTAAGCGTGGCGATACGAAAGTGGAGATGAAGATCCAGCATTAAATCCCCCCTTGCCCCCCTTTGACAAAGGGGGGATGGGGGGATTGGTCCTTTTCCTCGGTTCCCCGCACCGTCAGATAGATTCCCGACAGTAGGACCAACAGCGCGCCCGCGAGGAAATGCGGCGTCGCGGCTTCGCCAAGGGCCATGATCCCCAACGCGCCGCCCACCACCGCGCCGAACATGGACAACACGCCGCCCTCGATCGCGGTGGTGAAGCGGTAGGCGTAGGTCGTTCCGAGTTGCCCCAAGATCGAAAAGAGCAGGACCGCGGCCAACACGGGGAGGTGTTCGAGCGCCGGGGTGGTCCAGTACGCGGCCAGAAACGGCGCGGTCACCACCATGCCTCCGATGTTGTAGTAATGAAACACGGTCCACGACGTTTCCGTGGCGCGGGAGATCTTGAGCGAGACCAGCGCGCCGCTGGCCGCCAACGCGGCCAACAGCCCGAAGACGTCTCCGGAGGCCACCGTGTCGAACGAGGGTTGGACGATCAGGTACACGCCCACGAACGAGGCGGCGAACGCGCCGGCCACCGCCGCGGACAACGCCGTGCCGTGGATCAATCGGATGGTCAACGCCATAAACACGGGGTAGGTGTAGAACAGCACCACCGCGTTGGACAAGCGCGTGTGCGTGACGGCCAAAAAGAGCAGCAGGCTTCCGACCCCACCGAGCAGGCCGCGAACCCACAGGATCTGCCGATTCACCGGACGCACGTCGATCCAGCCCGCCGTGATCGCGGCCCGCATGAGCCCGTAACTGACGGCAAAACGGAGAAACGCCAGCGTCACCGGATGAATCTCCCGTCCCGCCAATTTGACGAAGAGTCCCTGGATGCCGATACACGCGGCGGCCGCGAGCATCAACGCCATTCCGAATCGGTGTACCGAGGACGCGCCGGTCATGGGAGCGCGATCGTAGTACGCGGAGCGGGCAAAGTCAAAGCGGCGCGTCGCCGTGAATATCGTCCGCCGTGGGCCGTCTGTTCGGGTGTCGAGTCGAGAGTTCCCGGAGGACGGCGATGCGTGGGGCGGGCGTTGCATTGATCGGTATGGTCGCGTTGGGGGCGGCCGCGTGCGGGCGGATCGTGGAGCCCGTGGTCCCGGTGCCGTGTTCATCCGGAGAGTGTTGGGATCTGTCGGCCGGTGCAGAGGCGTTCGTGAATGACGAGCCCGCCGTGGCCGAGTTGCGATCCCACGAGGCGCACGCGTGGCAATTTCAAACAATCCCCGGTCATCAGTACCTGGTGCTGACGCGGGTGAATGCGGGCAGCGCGGACACCTACGTGTCCACGTGGTCGATCATTGATCCCTTCACGCACGCCATGGTGGATGTCCGTTCGGAGTCCGGGCTGTCGTTCACGGCGAGCGGGACCCGTGCGTACATCGCGGTGGCGGACCGCGGGGGTGACGTGGGCGCCGAGTACACGGTTCGCGTGGTCTCGTACGACGAGTCCCTCGATCCATTGCCCGGGACGACCAGGCTCACGGTCAACGGATTTCCCGCGCCGCGCGCCTTGGCGTCCGGCGAATTGGCGCGTTTTGTGTTCGACGCGGTCCGCGGCGTCGACTACACCGTCCGTGTGACCACCACTCGAGGCGCAACCGACACGTTTGCGTCGGTAGTCCCGTCGGTGGACGATGACTTCTTCGACGTGGGCGATGCTTCCGGACAGATTGCCTTCCGCGCAACGGGCGCCGGGCCATACTACGTGGCGGTGATCGATCGCTCAGGGACTCCTGGTGCGGACATCGTGATTCAGATTACAAGCCCATAATCTCGGGAGTCCACGTGATCATGGAAACCCTCGATGTGCCAGGGCAAGATGTGTCTGGAAATTTAACAGAGGGGCTGTTAGTGCATATCCAATTGATTTATTGATGGAGTTCATCATTATTGCTGATCCATTTAACATCGGCGATGACGGATTTCTTCACACAGAGCACGTTTGTGAAGAGTCACGATCAACCAACTTATGCGTAGGAACCCATAGAACCATTTGTGAAACAAAGGAATTTTGTCTACCGCTGTTGTGGATGATCCCCTAATCATAGATGGCATATTTATTGAATAATTTCGAAAACAGGTTCAATTCAATATTCAGCAGATTTCTTTAAGGGGGGATTCTGTGATCAACCGACAACGCATGGGGCTGTTAGTTGCTGGGGTGATGCTCTTGGGGGGCTTGGCCTTCGGCAGTCGGGAGGCGTCGGCTTATCCGCTCTTGCAGTTGGATATTGGCGGGGGCGTGTACGACCTTGAGACCGAGACCATCGTCGGGACCTCGGACCCGTTTACCTTGTATGCGATTCTGACCCCACACCAGAACGCAACCACGGAACAGGTCAACGCGCTGCTGGCGGGCACCTATTACATTTCCGCGGCGCTGACGCCAAAGACCACGCCGCCCGGCGGTTCGTTGGGAAGCTTCACGTTCAACGGCACCACGGTCAATGCCACGAGCGACATGTCCTACGGCGTTCCGCCGCTGGAAGCCAATCTGGCGTTTGATGCGAATGATTTGTCGAAGCACGACATTTACGAAACGTACTTCAGTGAATTCAGCTTCACGTTCGATCCCCTGATGACCGCGTTGGCGTACAACACGGCGGACGATCCGGGCGGACCGACCGCCGGCACCGGCGCCTACTACGTGGCGTTTGACGTCGACACCACGGGGCTTCTCGCGGGTTATGACCTCCACTTTGATCTGTACGACGAGGTGGTGAAAACCGGAAGAAATGGACTGACCGACACCGATGTCGATCACTTCGCCCCATTCTCGCACGATGCGGAGTGCTGCACGCAGAAGGTGCCTGAGCCCGGGACGATCTTGTTGCTGGGTTCCGGATTGGTGGGGTTGGGCGTCTGGCGGCGGTGGATCGCCTAAACCGGACTTTTTTTACCATACGCGTTCGACCTCAGGGGACTTCGGTCCCCTGAGGTTTTTTTACGGGCGGTGGGGCGGGACGAACGGATTTATGCATCAGGGACATCCGTGACTTTCCTCGGCCTCTCGTGATGGTGCGGCCGTTTTCCCGCGCCGTTGCGATCCGACGAAACAGGGTGATACAGTGAACGCCCCGAGGGGCTCGTGCACTATCGTTGTCTGGGTAATACCGGCCTGAACGTCAGCGAAGTCGGTTTCGGCGGTTGGTCCATTGGAGGGCGGGACTACGGGCCCACCTACGACCGCGAGTCCCTGGCCGCGATCCGGAGAGCGCTCGATCTCGGGGTCACGTTCTTTGACACCGCGGACATGTACGGCGAGGGCCGCAGCGAACGGTTGTTCGGCGAAGCGCTCTCCGGGCTCGCGGGCAAGGTCGTGGTGGCCACCAAGGGCGGGTATGATGTGGCGCGCGGCATGGTCAAGGATTTTTCGCGCGCCCATTTGGAAAAAGCCGTGGCCGCGAGTCTGAAACGCCTCAAGGTTGATGCCATTGACCTGTACCAGTTGCACAACCCGGCGTCCGATTTACTCAAGGGCGCGGAGTTATTCGAGATCGTGGAGGATTTCCAGCGACGCGGCCTGATTCGGCACTACGGAATCTCGGTGAGCGACGCCGAGTCCGCCCGTCTCGTCATCGCGCGGGGGACCGCGGCCACGCTGCAGCTCGTGCACAACTTATTGCGGCCGCAGATCCTGCACGCGATCGTGTCGGAGGTGGAACGCTCCGGCATCGGCGTGATCGTCCGTACGCCCATCGAGTACGGCATGTTGTCCGGCAAGTACCGGGTGGGCGCGCACTTTCACGCCACGGACCACCGCGCCACGCGCTGGACGCCAGAGGAGTTCGCCACGGTGCTCCACAAGGTCGAGTCGTTTCGGTTTTTGGTCCACGGCGAGGTCAAAACCTTGGCGGAGGCGGCGGTGCGATACGCGTTGACCTCGCCGAGGGTCTCGACCGTGATTCCGGGGATCAAGACGCCGGCGCAGATCGAAGAATTCGTCGGCGCGAGCGATCCGCCGTATGTCCCGGTCGATGACCTGCGTCGCGTCGCGGCCCTTCAGCGGAGCGCCCCATAGAACAAAATGGGACGACGAGCGGTCCGTTATAAGGGCGTGATGATCGCGCGCGAGTCGTCCCGATCCGGGGAATTGCCATGAAGGCATCGATCGTGGGGTTGTGGATGGTGGCGGGAGCGGTGCTGCTTGCGACCGGGTGTACGTCTCAACCGGAGACCACCGCGGGCTCCGGTAACGAGCGGACCGATCTGGCTTTGGCCGCGCTCCAACTCAAACCGTCGTCCGGCTGTAACGACCTCAAAGGGTATCTGGAGGCGTCGTGGCTGGAACGCCTGATTTCGCCGCCCATCATCTACCTGCGCGACGGCGGCGGTGGCCCCGTCGCGCTCGAAGGGGCGGTTCCGGCCGACGCGGTGCAAAGCTCGCCGGACGACGTGTCCCAGACCAACACGCAGGAAGCGGGCGTGGATGAAGCGGACCTGGTCAAGGCCGACCGGAACGGGTATCTGTACGCGGTCAGTCATGGATTGTTGGTCGTGGAGCAAGGGTTTCCTCCCCGGGAGTTACACGAGGTCAGTCGGCTCGATCTCGGCGCGGACGGGCACGCGTTGTATCTGGACGAGCCTAACCGTAGGCTGGTGGTGGTCGCCTCGAACCGGTGGTCGTCTCCGCTCCCATTGGCGGAGTCCGATATGGCGGTCATTCTCCCCGACCCCACGAATCCCAAAGTCGTATTGATCTTCGTCAACGTGGCCGATCCGACGACGCCCGTCATCACCGACCGACTGTCGCTCGACGGGTACGCCGTCGGGAGCCGCCGCGTGCATGATCGGATTCATCTGGTCTCGCGGTGGTGGATTCCGTTGCCCGCGGTCCTCGAAGGCAACCAGCCGCTCCTGGAACTCGTCGCGCGATATCAGGCCGCGGTCGTTGCGGAGAAGAGCGCGGACGCGGACCGGCTCAAACAGGAGATTCGCGCGGCGATTCACCTCGCGGTCGAGTCGCTGGACGTGGCGTCGCTCCTCCCACGCGCCGCGCGAGAACGCGGGGGCGTAGAAACGACGGTGGCGCTCTTGTCGTGCGGAGACGTGTATCGGCCGGACGTCCAGCTTGATCCCGGGCTCCTCGTGGTCACGAGCGTGGATACGGACGGCGCGAATCCGTCGGCGGCGGGGGTCATGAACAACGCCTGGTTGATGTACGCGAGCCCCGAGCACCTCTACGTCTCGCAGTCGAGCGGGGGGTGGTGGTGGAACGGGTCGCGGGAGCAACAGACCGCGATCTACAAGTTCGGTCTGTCGGGCGGGCCTCCGACGTATCTGGCGACCGGTCGCGTCGACGGGTGGGTGAAGGATCAGTTCAGTTTCAGCGAATACCAGGGCCATCTGCGCGTGGCCGCGACCGAGGACCGCGTCAACGCCGACACCGGACAGCGGGATCCGATCAATCACCTGTTCGTGCTCAAGGACGCGGGCGCCGGGACATTGGCCGAGTCCGGCGCGGTTCGCGGGCTGGCTCGCGGCGAGCGAATTTTCGCGGTGCGATTTTTGGAGGATCGCGGTTTTGTGGTCACGTTTCGGCAAGTGGATCCCTTGTTTGCGTTCGATCTGTCCGATCCGGCCAATCCACTGTTGAAGGGGGAAGTTGAGATTCCCGGGTTCAGCACGTACGTGCATCCGATGGATCGCGACCATCTCCTGACCGTGGGCCGCGCCGGCAACAACGTGCAACTCCAGATGTTCGATGTCAGCGATCTCGCGCACCCGGTGCGGACGCACCAGTACGTTCCGCTTGGCGCCGCGTTCAGTTACAGCGGAGCCGAGTACGATCATTTGGCGTTCACCTATTACGGACCGCGCAACGTGCTGGTGATCCCGTTGGTCACCGGCGACGCGGGCGCTTACTTCAGCGGGATGGCGGCGTACCGCGTCAGTATGACGGATGGGTTTGCCGAACTGGGGCGCGTCGACCATACCGACCTGGCCAAGGAGGCGTATTGCAGCGACATCCAATCCGACGAGACGTGGCGGTCCGACGCGTGCGCGAACGGGTGGTACTTGTGGGGCGCAGCGCCGCGGCGGTCGGTCGTGATGACGAGCGGGGACGCGACGTATCTGTACAGCGTCTCGGATATCGGTATAAAAGCCACGGCAATCGACGCGCCGGGCGTCGTGCTCGGACGGGTCCTGTTCCCGAACGCGGGGCCGTCGTGGTGGGAGTGGTACGGCATCTTGGAGGGGCCGGCCGAGGTGACTGGAGCGGAGTCCGGTGGGGTGGGATGAGATCCAGCGCGGCGTGACGTTCTGCGCGCACTGCGGCGGGCAACTGCTCGTCCAGCCGCCGGCGTCGGGCCAACGCCCGCGCCCGGTCTGCGCCGCGTGCGGGCGCGTCGTGTACCTCGATCCGAAAGTGGCGGTCGGCGCCGTGATTCCGCACCAAGGCGGGTTGGTGCTGCTCAAACGCGGGATCGAACCCGGCTACGGCAAGTGGGTCTTTCCCGGGGGGTTCGTGGATCGCGGCGAAACCTTGGAGGAGGCGGCCGCGCGCGAGACGTGGGAGGAAGTGGGCCTGGAAGTTACGGTTGATCGGTTGCTGGGCGCGTATTCCTACCGCGAGTATCCGGTCGTGATCGTGGTCTACGTGGCCCGCGTCACGGGCGGCCGGTTGGCGGCCGGAGACGAGACGCTGGAAACGAGAACGTTTTCAATCCCCGATCTGCCTTGGCCGGAGCTGGCGTTCGAAAGTACCCGGCACGCGTTGACGGATTACGTGAAACACCACAACGGATAAAGGAGTCGTATGGTCACGAACTACGAAGTGGATGCGTTTATCAGTTCATTGCGGGACGAAGGGGCCGAGGTGCAGGGCCTCATCAAGAATTTCCTGAAAGTGCTCGACGACGCGCACAACCCGGACCTGGCCGCGGCCCGTCGGCGACTGCGGGAATTGATGCAGCGGGACGCGGAGATCGGCAAACACCAACAGGTATGGCCGGTGCTGGCGCCGTGGTTGGTCGAGACGTCGACGCCGGCCAAGCCGAGCAAGCCGAAGGGCACGGTGATCAAGGACATCGGGGTGGCGCCGCCATAAGGACGGTCGTTACTGCGCGAGCAACGCAAGCAAAGCCGATTCGTCCAGGATCGTGATCCCCAATTTCTTGGCCTTGTCCAGCTTGGACCCCGGGTCGTCGCCGACCACTACGTAATCCACCTTTCGGCTGACCGAGTCAGAGACGCTACCTCCGGCGGCGCGAATCTTGTCCTGGGCTTGGCCGCGCGTCAGCGACGCCAGCGAGCCGGTCAACACGAGGGTCTTCCCCGCCAAAGGGCCGGCGGTTCTTTCGTACTCCATGTGCAGACCGGCCTGGCGGAGCCGGTCGATCAGCTTCCGGTTCTTGGGTTCGTCGAAGAACGCGCGAACAATACGTGCCGTGATCGGTCCCACGTCCCGGGCGCGGGCAATCGCGTCCTCGTCCGCGTCCCTCAGCGCGTCCATGGTACGGAACGTTTCGGCGAGTTTTTCCGCCGTCACTTCCCCCACGTGCTGGATGCCCAGCGCGTACAACACGCGAGGAAACGACCGGTCGCGGCTGGCGGTGATCGCGGCCAGCAGGTTCGAGGCGGTCTTGTCCTTGACCCGTTCGAGTTTCAGGAGCTGGGCCTTGGTCACATGGTAGATGTCCGCGACATCCGAGATATAGCCTTCGTCGAGCAAGCGAAGCGCCCACTGCTCGCCCAAGCCGCGAATGTCCATCGCGCCCTTGGAGACGAAGTGTTTCACGCGCTGTTCGAGTTGCGCGCGGCAGGCCGCGTTGACGCAGCGGGACGACACGTCGTCCGGGGCGCGGATGACGGTCCCGCCGCAGACCGGACAGACCTTGGGCGCGAGAAAGGGACGTTCGTCCCCGGTGCGGCGTTCGGGAATCGACTTCACGATCTCCGGAATCACTTCGCCGGCGCGTCGCACCACCACCCAGTCGCCGATCCGCACGTCCTTCTTGGCGATGATGTCTTCGTTGTGCAGCGTGGCTTTTCGCACCGTGACCCCGCCGACTTGGACCGGCTCCAGCATGGCGACCGGGTTGAGCGCGCCGAAGCGGCCGACGTTCAACACGATGTCCGCCACGCGAGTGGTGGCTTCTTCGGCCGGAAATTTGTACGCGATCGCCCAGCGCGGCCGGCGCGAGACTTCGCCGAGCTCTCGTTGCAGCTCCAGATCGTCGATTTTGATGACCGTGCCGTCGGTGTCGTAGTCCAACTCGTCGCGGCGGGCCTCCCATTTCTGGGCGAAGGCCCACGCCGCGTCCAAGTCGGCCAGGCGTTCGTTGTGGGGACTGACCGGAAAACGCAGGCGCGTGAGCAGGGCCAAGGTTTCCCAGTGCGTGGTCGGCGTCGCTCCCTCGATCACGCCGATGCCGTACGGCACGAACTTGAGACGGCGTTGCGCGGTGACGCTCGAATCGAGTTGCCGGACCGCGCCGGCCGCGGCGTTGCGCGGATTGGCCAGCGGCGGGTCTCCCGCGGCCAACCGCTGTTCGTTCAACTCCGCGAACACGCCGCGCGACATGTACACCTCGCCCCGCACTTCCAGAATGGGCGGGGCGTCGTTTCCCAGACGAAGGGGAATTTGGTGCACGGTGCGCAGGTTCGCGGTGACGTCTTCGCCCGTGTACCCGTCGCCGCGCGTGGCGCCGCGCACGAACAGCCCGTGGTCGTACCAGAGCGAGATGGCCAAACCGTCCATCTTCAGTTCCCCGACGTAGCTGAACGGCCGGTCGCCGACGCGGTCGCGGATCCGGCGTTCAAAGGCGATCAATTCGTCGCGCGAGAACGCGTTGTCGAGCGACGGCATGGGCAGGCGGTGCTGGACGTGTTCGAACCGCTCCGACGGAGGCGCGCCCACGCGCTGGGTGGGGGAATCGGGCGTCGCCAACTCGGGATACCGTTGCTCCAGATCCCGCAACTCCACGACCATCGCGTCGAACTCCGCATCGCTGATGATCGGCGCGTCGAGCACGTGATAGCGATAATTGTGTTCCTCGATGTCCTTGCGCAGCTTCGACGCGCGGCGGCGAGCGGACTCAGTGGGTGTCATGGCAGCCATTGCTTCGCCATGTGTGAGGATGCCTTGCTTCGCCATGTGTAAGGAGGTTTCACCCGTTGGTAGCGCCTCCCGGCGCGGAGCACATTGCTGCGCGATGTGCGAGGAGGCCTGCGGCCTCATCGGCAGCGCCTCCGGCGCGGAGCACATTCAGCTCATTGTCAGCGCAGAGAGCGCGATGCACATTGCTCCGCCATGTGCGAGGAGGACTGCGTCCTCATTGTCAGCGCAGATGGCGCGATACACATTCTACTGATCCCGCGAAGCGGTCACAAGAAGGCGGAAGTCACTATGGTCGGCGCGTTGCTCATTCGTCGTTGACAACCGACAACGACCAGCGGACAACAAACAACGAACAACGCCTTTCGGCTCCGGACTACGTTTCGTCGGTCTCGGACGCCTTGCGGAGCCCGTACTTCTTGACCAGTTCGTGCAACGTCGGGCGACTGATGCCGAGTTCCACGGCGGCCCGGCTGATGTTTCCTCCACAGCGCTGGAGGACGGCCTGCACGTGCCGGTGTTCGGCCTCATCGCGAACCTCGCGCAGGGGACGGACGGGTGACGCGTCGAGATCGACCGGGGCTTCGAGTTCGAGATCCTGTGCCGTGACCAATGGTCCGTCGGTCATGATCACGCCGCGTTTAACGCGGTGTTCCAGTTCCCGCACGTTGCCGGGCCATGCGCTGGCTCGGATCGCAGCCGTGGCATCGGCGGCGAATCCGCGGACGTCCTTGTGGTACTGGCCGACGAATCGCTGGAGAAACGTCCGGGCCAGGAGGAGGGCATCGTTGTCCCGCTCGCGAACCGGGGGCATGGTGATGGTCACGATGCCCAGGCGGAAATAGAGGTCGTCGCGGAAGCGATTCTCCGCGACGGCGCGCTTGAGGTCTCGGTTGGTGGCCGCAAGGACGCGTACGTCGAGCGGAATCAACTCGCGGCCCCCCACGCGTTCGATCTGATGGTCTTGGAGGAACCGCAACAGCTTGACCTGCAACGAGAGCGGCAATTCGCCGATCTCGTCCAAAAAGAGCGTGCCGCCGTCCGCATACTCGAACTTCCCTTTGCGGCGCGCCTCCGCGTGCGTGAACGAGCCCTTCTCGTGCCCGAATAACTCGCTCTCCAGCAAGGTCTCCGGAATCGCCCCGCAGTTGATCACCACGAACGGCCCGTCGCGGCGGTCACTCTCACGGTGAATCGCCTGGGCCACGAGCTCCTTCCCGGTTCCGCTCTCGCCCACGATGAGCACGGAGGCGTCGGTGGTCGCGACCTTGCGAATCACGGCAAACACCTTCTGCATTGCGGCGCTTTCCCCGACGATGTCGTCGAAGCCGTGCGCGCCCAGACGTCGGCGCAGTTCGTCGTTCTCCCGTTCCAACTGGCCCAGTCGCAGCGCGCGCTTGAGCACGACGCGTACCTCCTGCACGTCGGCGGGTTTGGAGAAAAAATCGAACGCGCCCTGCTCCACGGCCCGCAGCGCGTTGACGCGGTCGTGGTTGCCGGTGATCACGATGATCTTGGCTTGCCGGTCGACCGCGAGCAACTCGGCGAGCGCCTGGAGCCCTTCGGTCGCCTCGCGCGGCGCCGGCGGCAGGCCGAGGTCCAAGAGCACCGCGTCGGGACGCGCCTGGTTCATTTGCTCCAGCGCGGAGGCGCGGTCCTCGGCGAGCAGCACGTCGTACTCGTCGGTCAGCGCCCACCGCATTTGATTGCGGATGGCTTCTTCGTCGTCCACCACCAGGAGCTTGGGTTTGGTCATTCGCCGTCCTTCATCGCGGGAATCGAGAACGACAGTATACTCCCTTGGCCTTCCCGACTGTCGGCGCTCACCCGGCCGCCGTGCGCCTCGACGATGCTCTTGCACTGATAGAGTCCCACGCCGAACCCGCCGCTCTTGGTCGTGGCAAAGGGTTTGAACAGCCGGGTCTCCAAAAAGTCGGCGGGAATGCCGGGGCCGTTGTCCGCCACGCGACAGGTGACCATGCCGTGCTCCGCCCGGGTGGAGACGTGGATCTCGCCCCGTCCGGCCAGGGCCTCGTCGGCGTTCAGCAGCAGGTTGATCAGGACCCTCCGGATCTGGGCGGCGTCGGCCCGCACGGGCGGAACCGTTTCCCACTCGGTCGACACGCCGGCTTTGAGCGACGGCTGGACTTCCTCCACCACGGCGTGAACGATCTGATTCAGGTCAACCGGTTCGAAGGTCGGGGCCGGCGGTTGGGCCAGCGCGCGCAGGCGCTCCATGAGGCGTTTCATTTTGTCCACGGTCTGGGAGAGGTTTTTGAGCGCGTCGTTGCGAAACGCGGGGTTGTCGAAGTTGCGCTCCATGTTGTCCACGAGCAGCGAGAGCATGGAGATGAAGTTTTTCAGGTCGTGCAGCAAGAACGTGGAGAACACGTGAAAACTCTCCAGTTCCTTTGAGGCCACCAGTTGATGGAGCAGTTGCGCATTGAGCACGCTGGCCGCGACTTGTTTCCCGATGGTCTTGAGGAGCGCGAAGTCTTCCTCGGTCAGCGGCGAGGCGTTATGGGGCGCGGCCAGACCGAGCACGCCCACGAGCCGATCCTGCACCACCAACGGTACCAAGATGCGGGCGCCCATGGCGCGCAAGGCCTCGGCGGGCGCGCCGTCCGGGAGCGCCAGCCGGGATTCCGACGGTTCGGCCACCACCACCGGCTCGTCGCGGGCTTTGAGCGCCGCGAGCGCGGCCGCCGTCCACGGCGGCGCGGCCGCATCCGGGCGCCCCCCCGCGGGGAGCAACTCGAGTTCTCCTTCGTCGGTGAGCCACAGGTGAGTACTTCTGATCCAGAACGTGTCGAAAAACATGGCGGCAAGCGCCGACGCGATGGCCTCAACCGTAGGTTTGGCGCTCAAACGTTCGGTCAAATTCATCCACTCTTTGCGGTAGTCGTACTTCGATCGGAAGAAGTGTCGGTTGATAAAGACTTTGACGCGCGTGCGCACATCGTACGAGAGGAGAACGATCGCGAGCGCGATCACGCTGACCACGACGACCAGTGCGCCCCAATACATGTTGTTGTCGCCGCCCAGGCTCTTGACGGCCTGCGCCGCGAGGCCCACGCCGAGCAGATACGCGCCCACCAGGACCAAGGTGACCGAGTTGTACACCACGTACCGCGACACGAAGAGGTCGACGTTGAACAGTCGGTGACGGACCACGGCGAAGGTCATCAAGCCGCAACCGATGATCATGACGGTTGAGAACAGGGGGGCGATCCACTGGTCGGCCGCGGCATAGAGGATGACCTGGCTCACGTCGAAGATGGCGACCGCCATGATCGCGAGTAGACCGAGCATGAAGTATTTCACGCGATGGCGAAAGGCGCGGTCCGCCGACCGGACGGTTCGCTCCAGGTTGACCAGCACCGTGGTGAGCGACAGGAGGAGAAACACGTTGAACCAAAAGCCGACCGGTCGGAGGGTCAGATCCTCGGCGAGATGGCGATTGAACACCAGCAGGCCGAGGAACGCGAGCGACGCGGCGGCCACGACGATCAGGCCCGCGCGTTGACGGCGGAGGTGGTCGGCGGCGTCCGGGCGGCCGAACGTGAGGCTGAACATCAGCCAGGGGAGCGGCTGCAGGATTTGCCCCGTGAGCGCCAGCCCGGTCCACCACACCGCGTCATCGGGTCGGGCCCCCGCAAGGAGGTATCCCGCCTCCATGATTGCGAGCGCGAGCATGCCGAGCGCGAAGCTTTGGTGCACGCGGCTACGGCGGTTGCGGGCGATCACGACCGACGCGAGCCCAAGGGCCCAGACCGCGCTGACGGCGGGGAGGACGGACCACCAGACCGGCATGGTGGTGATTCTAAGGGTTTTCGCGGAGTGCGGCAAACGTTTTGCGTCGAGGCGGGCGATTCCGTACAATGGCGCGGTGCGCAAATACCTCACGGTGTTTCGCGTCAACTGGCTCAACTCGCTCCAGTATCGCGCGCCCACCATCATCTACATCGTCGGCTACACGTTGACCGTCTCGGTGCTCCTGTATTTATGGACCGCGATCTATCGGGACGGCGGTCGGATCGGATCGTACGCGGTGTCCGAGCTGGTGACGTATTACCTCCTGCAATTCGTGATCAACACCGTGGTGATCTCGTACGTGAGTTGGGAGATCATCGATCATATCCGCGAGGGGTTCTTCTCGCATTTTTTGGTCAAACCCATCGATTACCTGACGTATTGGCTGACCATGAACGCGTCCGGAAAATTGTTCGAAACCGTGGTGGTCGCGGCCGTCGTGGGCGGACTGTGGGCGGCGGTGGGGCCCATGGTGCGCCTGCCCGAACACCCCACGACGTACCTGGCGTTCGCGGCGGCGCTGGGGTTGGGCGTGCTGCTGGCCTTTGAGTTGGAGTTCTGCATCGGGTTGATCGCGTTCTGGTTGGTGCAGGTGCGGGTGTTCAAATACATGCTGCAGTACGCCATGTTCTTTTTTGCCGGCACCCTGCTCCCGCTCGACGTGTTTCCGGACGCGCTCGGACGGATCGCCGCGATATTGCCGTTCCAATATCTGGTGTTCGTGCCGATTCAGATTTTCCTCGAGAAGCGCCCGGATCTCTGGCTGGACCTGGGAACCGCCGCGCTGTGGATCGCGGCAATCTATGTCGTGGCACGATTGGGCCTGGCCCGGGGTATTGCGCGATATGAAGCCGTGGGGAACTGATGGAGCCGGGGAGGGGGAGGGAAGCAGGACCGAGGGGGCGATGGGGGGAGGGGGAGAAGGGACGAGGGATGTTAGCTGAGGCCAGAGCATTGGGGCGGTTGTACGTGTCGTTCCTGACACACAACCTGAAGAACGAGATGATTTACCGGGCGAACTTCTTGTTGAACGTGGGGATGGACGTCGGGTTCATGGCGGTCAACGTGGTTTTTTTCGCCATCCTCTACGCCAACGTGACCACCATCGGCGGGTGGACGTTTCATCAGACCGTGATCCTGGTCGGCAGCGTGGGGCTGGTTCGCGAGGCGGCTTATTTGCTCTTTCGGCAGGGATTCCTGGAATTGGGCGACTACGTGCGCACCGGGCAGTTCGACGTGTTGTTGGTCAAACCGGTACGACCCAACGTCCATCTCGGGTTTCGGCACGTGTCGTTGACCGAAAGTCTGGGCGAAGGGCTGATGGGCATGGCGCTTGTCGGGTACGGCTTCGTCCACATGGACGCCCAGTGGACCGCATTGCCCCTGTACGTCGCACTGCTCGGCGTGTCGTTGACGATCTACTACGCGTTCTGTCTGCTGATCAACAGCGCGGTGTTCTGGATCGTGAAATCCCAGGAGCTCAATACGATCGTGTACACGTTCATGGAAACCGCGCGGTATCCGCGGGATATTTATCGTGGGCTGGGCAAAGCGATCTTTACGTTCGTGATTCCGGTCAGCCTGATCGCCACGGTTCCCGCGTCGGCGCTGGCGGGACGAACGGACTGGGGGCTGATCGGGCTGGCGGTGGCCGTCGCCGTGGCCATGATGACGTTGGCGACATTGGTATGGAACGTGAGTTTGCGCCACTACTCGTCGGCGAGTTCGTGAAGGATAGGGGCCGTACCACTCGGCGTGGAAACATGACGGCGATTGAAGTCAAAGACCTCAACAAGACGTTCGACTACTTCAAGAAGGAGCCGGGGCTCAAGGGGTCGCTCAAGAGTCTGTTCTGGCGCGAGACGTTGTATCACCGCGCGGTCAAGGACGTGTCGTTCTCGATCGACGAAGGGGAACTCGTCGGATTTTTGGGGCCCAACGGCGCGGGCAAGACCACCACGCTCAAAATTCTGTCGGGCATTCTGTATCCGACGTCGGGGGAGGTCTCGGTGTTGGGGCACGTGCCGTGGAAACGCGAGCCCGTGTACCAGCGGCAATTCGCCATCGTGATGGGTCAGAAGAATCAACTGTGGTGGGATTTGCCGGCGCGCGAATCGTTCGAGCTCAACCGCGATATCTATGAAATCGACCGGTCCGCGTACCGGCGCACGCTGGACGAACTGGTCGAGATTCTCGGAGTCGGCCAGCTCCTGGACGTGCAAGTCCGCAAGCTCTCGATGGGCGAGCGGATGAAGTGCGAGCTGATCGCGGCGCTGCTGCACCAGCCGCGCGTGTTGTTCTTGGACGAACCCACCATCGGATTGGACGTGGTGTCGCAGGAGAACATCCGAGCCTTCATCGACGCCTACAATCGCACCAACCGGACTACCGTGATTTTGACCAGCCACTACATGCGCGACGTGGAGCGATTGTGCCGCCGCGTGCTGGTGATCAACGACGGCCGGATCATTTACGACGGATCCTTGGCCGAGTTGGCCGACCGGTATGCGGATCATAAGATCGTCACGCTGCGATTGACGCAACCGGTGGCGCCGCAGGCGCTCGCGCGGTTCGGCGAGGTCACGGAGCACAACGGATTGAGCGTGACCTTGAACGTGCCGAAAAAAGATCTGGCGCAGACCGCGCAAGGCCTCCTGTCGGCGTTGCCGGTGGAGGATCTGTCGATCGAGGAGGTGGCGATCGAAACCGTCATCGCCACCATGTTCGCGGAACAATCGGGAGGGACACGTGAAACGCATTGACGCGCCGTCGTGGAGTTTGGCTGATCTGTACGCGGGGCCGGAAGACCCCGCGTTGGCGCGGGATGTCGAAGACACATTGGCTCAGGCCGAGGCGTTCCAGCGTCGGTACCGCGGCCGCATCGCGGCCGGGACGCTCTCCCCCGCGGAACTGGCCGAGGCCGTGGCGCAGCTCGAAGCCATGAGCGAGCGGCTCCGCAAGGTCGGCACGTACGCGTCGCTGCTCTTCAGCGCGGACATGTCCGTGCCGCGCCACGGCGCCTTGTATCAGAAATCCCAGGAACAGGGCACCGCGCTGCGGCAGTACCTGACCTTTTTCGAGTTGGAGTGGAGCGCGGTGCCGGAGGCCCGGGTCAAGGACTATCTGGCGTCGCCTGAGCTGGCCCGGTATCGTCACTATCTCGAAGTCGAACGGCGCCTGGCGCCGTATCGGCTGTCGGAGCCCGAAGAGTTGGTTTTGGAAACCAAGGCCAACACCGGCGCGCACGCCTTCCAGCGGCTGTTCGATGAAGTGTTGAGCCGCGCGCGATTCGACGTGGTCATCGGTCGCAAGCGGGAACGGTTGAGCGAACAGGAGACGTTGGCGCGGCTGCACGCTCCGGATCGCGCCGCGCGCAAGGCCGCGGCGCGAGGGCTCACCGCGGGGCTCGACGCGCACGCGCACGTGTTGACCTACGTCTTCAACGTGATCGCCGCGGACCAGGCGGACACGGATCGGCTGCGTAAGCTCCCCGCGCCCATGGCCTCCCGCAACCTCGCCAATGAGATCGAACAGCCGGCCGTGGACGCGTTGCTTGCGGCGGTGGAGCGCGGGTATCCATTGGTGCAACGATATTATCGGCTGAAGCGGCGCTTGCTCGGGGTGGAGCGCTTGTACGACTATGACCGCTACGCGCCATTGGCGGCCAAAGACCGCGCAATCGGGTGGGACCAGGCCCGGGAGACCGTGCTCGACGCGTTCGGCGCGTTTTCGCCGGACATGGCCGCGATCGCCTCGCGCTTTTTCGAGGACCGGTGGATCGACGCCGCGATCCGCCCCGGCAAACGAGGCGGCGCGTTTTCCCACGGCGCGGTGCCGTCCGCGCATCCCTACGTGTTGATGAACTACACCGGTACCTCGCGCGACGTCATGACGCTCGCGCACGAGTTGGGACACGGCGTGCACCAGTACCGCTCGCGCGCGCAGGGTTGTTTGCAGGCCGACACGCCGCTGACCATGGCGGAGACCGCGTCGGTGTTCGGCGAGATGCTGGTGTTCCGCGCGCTCAAGGACGCGGAGCGCGACCCACAGCGGGCGCTGGCGCTGATCTGCGGGAAGATCGAGGAATCGTGTTCGACCGTGTTTCGCCAAGTCGTGCTGACGCGGTTCGAGCAGGCGTTGCACGACGCGCGTCGGCGCGAAGGCGAACTCCCGATCGAGCGGATCAACGCATTGTGGATGGACGCGAACCGCGCGATGTTCGGCGACAGCGTGACCCTCACCGCCGACTACAGCCGCTGGTGGAGCTACATTCCCCACTTTGTCCACACGCCGTTTTACTGTTACGCGTACGCGTTCGGGGCGCTCCTGGTGTTTGCGCTCTACCGGCGATATCTCGATGAGGGACAGGCCTTTGTTCCCAAGTACCTGGCCTTGTTGTCCGCGGGCGGCTCGGACGCGCCGGAACGGCTGCTGGCGCCGCTGGGCATTGACCTGGGCGCTCCCGGGTTCTGGGACGGCGGGATCGCGGTGCTCGAATCGTGGGTGGATGAGGCGGAAAGCCTGGCCGAACCCTTGCTGGGATCGCGACGAACCCCGTTGCCTCGCGGCGTCCGGTCAACGGCCCGGGAGCGTCGCGGCTAAAAAAAAGAACGGCCGGTGAGGTTCTCCCCACCGGCCGTTCTGGTGACGAATTGCTAAAACGTGGTGCCGGCGCCGAGGCTGAGGGCGGTTTGATCCACCAGGCGTAACTCCACGCCGAAATTGACGTTGCCCTGGGCCTTGGCGTTCAGGCCCACGAACAGCCCGAACGCGTTGTCCTCCGCCGCACTGCCGTCGAGATCGAGTCCGGACCAGGAGAACCCGCCGTAGGGGAGCAAGCCTAACTCGGCCTGGCGACGATTGGGGTCCTTCGGACCGGCCAAGTCGAGCGACACGCCAAGGGCGGCGTCGTACTCGGCCCATCCGACGCGTGTCCCGGAGTCTTCGGCGCGAATGCGCGTGGTTTGAAACACGCTGCCGATCTTGAGGTTGGCCGACGGGATGCTGGCCCACGTCACGCGCATCCCCACGCCGAACGCGGGGCCGATGTCCGTGTCGATCGCGGCATTCGGGTCGACCCCGAAATCGCCGAGCCCGAGCCGAAAATCCAGGTCGAACCGTTCGTCGATCCCCAGCGTGCCCTTGGCGAAGACCTGTGAACTATCGGCCTCTTGTCCGGTGGTCAAATCCCGGTCAATCAGCACGTTCACCTCCGCGCCCAGCGCGGTTTTGCCAGCCCCGGTGGTTGCGGCGGGCACCCCGATCGGGGCCGCCTGGGCGGCCACAGCCAGGCCGCCGACGAGCACGATCGTGGTTGCGGTCAGGCGCATCCAGTGCGCCCCTGCAGTCTTTCGGTCGTTCATGACTCCTCCTGGGTGAAAATGACGGTCGTCCTTGCGGCGGTTCGTCAACCCGCGCGACGCTTATAGCAGATTTGGGGCGGACAAAACAATCGGGCGGAGCCGGGTGAGTTGTCGGTGGGGGGGGAATTTTCGCCCTCAGGTCGCTGTTTCTGTTCCGAGCCCCGTATCGCGTGCTCATGGCCCAAATTCGACTCCGACTCCTCCATAACATCCGATCGGTTGGATGGCTCGCGTTGCTGTCGGTGCTGACGGCGTGCGGGGGCGGATCCGACTCGCAGCCGCCGGCGCTTCCCCCCTCGGTGGCCATCAGCCCGGCGTTGGTCACCACGACGGTCGGCGCGGAGTTCACGTTTGCCGCGACCGTTGAACGGGCCGCCGATCCCACGCTGACGTGGAGTGCGCTTCGCGGAACCATCACGCAGGACGGCGCGTACACGGCGCCGCTCACGCAGGGCGATGATACGGTCACCGCCACGCTGGTCGCGGACTCGTCCGTGACCGCGACGGCACGGGTTATCGTCAATCCGCTGCGCGTGATCTCCGCGGCGATCAGTCCGGAGAACCCCAGGATCACGGTGGGAAGTCTGCAGCTCTTTACGGCGGTGGTCTCAGGGGGAGATACGACCGCGGTGACGTGGTCGGTGGAGGCGATTCCCGGAACCCCCTCCGGTGCCACTATCGGGAGCATTTCGTCCGACGGCCTGTACACCGCTCCGACCGCGTTGCCCACCACGTCCCAAGAGTATGACTTCAAGATCGTCGCGACGACCTTGGCCTCGGGCACGCAAGTGACCGTCTCGACCACGGTCACGGTGACGACCAAACCCGTGCCGACGGTGGTGATCGTGGACGGTTCGTCGACTCCCGCCGTCCCAGTGGTCAATGGGGAAGTTCGATTTTTCCACGCGCAGATCACCGGTGCGTCGCTGTTTCAGGTCTCGTGGAACGTTGACCCGGTGGACCCGCCTGCGAACGCCAATAGTCTGCCGATGCCTTCGGTGACGCCGCTCGGCGAGTCCACGCAGTTTACCGCCCGAGAACGGCCGGGCGTGTATCGGTTGCGTGCCACGGTGACCGACCGTGCCACGGGAACGTTGATCAAGGAGACGGACCGCTTGGTCCGGGTGTTGGTCGTGTACGTCTGCGTGCACGCGGGGAATCCCCCGATGGAAAGTGACGGGGTGACCCCGACGCCGTGTTCAGAGGACTCGGCGTCCACGACGCCGGCGGTGACGTTGTCCGCCAAAGATAGCCAACAGTTTTCCGCCACGGTGACGACGTACGACGGAGCGACTGACGCGACATACACCGTGTCAGCCCCCGACGTACTCAGTTGGACGTGGAGCGTGCAAGAATCAACCGGGGGATCAGTTGCGCCGGGGACCGGCCTCTACACCGCGCCGGTTCGGGGCGGGACGTATCACGTGAAAGCGACGGTGGATCAATATAGTCGGTTGCGCAGCGCGTCGGCGACGGTCCTGGTCAATGGTATCAAGGTGACGATCGATCCGGTGTTGACGGAAGTCCGTGCCGGGTCGACGGTGGCCCTGACGGCTACCGTCACCGACGTGGTGAGCGCGTTTGCGGACGTAACCTGGGCGGTTCAAGAAGGGCTCACCGGTGGGGCGGTGATCCCTTCTCAATCCAACCCGTTCACCGCAACCTATACCGCGCCCAGCAACGGAGGAGGGAAGACCTACCACGTCACCGCCACCAGCGTTGCCGACCCTAGCGTCCGCGCGATCGCGACGATCAGGGTCCTGGGCGTGTGGACGTCGGCGGCGGCGGGCGGCCACCACACCCTGGCAGTCAAGAGCGACGGCACCTTGTGGGCGTGGGGGAACAACTACTACGGGCAACTGGGAGACGGGACCACGATCGGCTGGTGGTCGCCCTTTCGAGTCGGAACCGACCAGAACTGGGTGTTCGTCGCGGCCGGAACGGACTATGCTTTAGGGCTCAAGGATGAAGGGTTCGGACTGTCGCTCTACGCGTGGGGTTCGAACGCCTATGGGCAACTCGGGGACGGCACGTTCACGGACCGCAACGCGCCGGTGAAAATCGGCGCCGACTACGAATGGAAAGCCGTGTCCGCGCGGGGGCATCACACCGTCGCGATCAAACTGGACGGAAGCCTGTGGGCGTGGGGCGACAACGCCTACGGCCAAGTCGGCAACGGGACCGACACGACGCAGCCGGCTCCCGCCAGAATCGTCGTGAGGACGACGAGCGGGGTCGAGCTGACGTGGTCGGCGGTCGCGGCCGGCGATGACCATACGCTCGCCATCGCCGAAGACGGCTCGTTGTGGGCCTGGGGCCTCAACAACAACGGGCAATTGGGCGTCAACGATACCGTCACGCGTCTCGCTCCCGTGCGCGTCGGCTCGGCCAATGACTGGCTCGATATCGACGGCGGCGGCGCGCACAGCGTGGGGATTCGTCGGTCCGCGGACGAAGCGCTGGACGGAAGCCTGTGGGTCTGGGGCGACAACAGCCATGGGCAGCTTGGCGACGGGACCGTGGCCGGATCGGAAAACCCGATGCAAGTCGGGACCGATACAAGCTGGGCGAGCGTCTTCGCCGGTGCGTCGTCCACCATGGCGGTGAAAACGGATCAGACGTTGTGGGGGTGGGGCCGCAACGCGCGCGGAGAATTGGGGATCGCGCAAAACGCATCCGGGCTGGAGTCCGTGCCCGTTCAAACGGGCAACGCTAGTTACCGTTGGGCCGCCGCGGATTTCGGAATCGCTCACAGCGTGATGCTGACCGCGGACGGACGGTTGTTCGTCGCCGGGGCCAATCCGTACGGCGAAGTCGGCAACGGCGATGTCAGCTCGAAGGCCGTGCCGGTGCAAGTCGGTTCCGCCGGAAACAATTGGACGGGGACCAGCCTGTCGGCGGGGTGGAGTCATTCCACGGCCGTTGATTCCAGCGGCGGGTTGTGGACGTGGGGGAGTAATGCGTACGGACAACTCGGCGACGGGACGCGCGTGGACCGCGACGTGCCGGTCCAGGTTCCCGCCGGTACGGGGCTGACGTGGCTGGCGGTGTCGGCCGGCGCGGGACACACCGCGGCGATTCGGGCGGACGGCCGGATCTTCACATGGGGTGACAACTCATTCGGGCAACTGGGGCGCGCATTGGGCGACAACGGCGAGCAGTGCTCTCAGACGCCCGCCCCATGCGGATCGGAAACTCCGGGGGAAATCCCGCAGTTCCTCGGATTTGATCCGTGGGTCGCGGTGACCGCCGGCGCGTTCCATACCGTGGCGATTACCCGAAACGGTGAACTCTGGGCCTGGGGAGCCAACGACTACGGCCAACTCGGCATTGCGCCCACCCACGTGTGCACCACGGTTTCCCCGTGTATTGAGCCCATGCCGGTTCAGGTGCAGGACAATATCGGTCGCGAGGGATGGCTGCATGTGGCCGCCGGCGGAGACCACACCCTCGGCATCAAGCGCCTCGTGATTCGCGACGCGGGCGGGTACGTCGTGGCCGAGCCGGAAACCCTCTGGGCCTGGGGGCGGAACAATGCCGGGCAGGTCGGCGACGGGACGCAGACCGATCGGTCGGTCCCGACGCAGATCAGCGACCTGTCCGGATGGCTTTCGGTGCAGGCCGGGGGCGAGCATTCCTATGCGTTCATGCGGTCGACGGCCGCCCCAACCGGGTCGAGCGAGGTCTGGCGGTGGGGGAGTAATGACGCCGGGCAGTTGGACATCGGCCCGTATCCCGGTCCCATGACACCGGTTCATGTCGACTCGGTTTTTTGGAAATCCGCGTGGGGCGGCGGATTCCACAGCGCGGGCATCATGGCTGACGGCACGTTGTGGACATGGGGCCTGAACAACGCCGGCCAACTCGGTAACGGCACAACCGGGGATCGGCTGATCAAGGTCCAGATCGGTATCGGCTCTCAGTGGGCCACGGCCGCCGGGGGGTACTATCACACCCTGGCCGTGCGGTCGGACGGCACGCTCTGGGCGTGGGGCAACAACCTCGACGGTCAATTGGGTGACGGCACCGCCTGGATCGAGGCACCGTTCGAAATTCGGTAGTCGTCTCCGTTACGTAACGAGCTCATCCCGATTCCTTCTTCTTCACCTGAACCCGTATAATCCCGGGGTGCGCGTCCTCCTGCTCACCCCGCCGCTCACGCAGCTCAACACGCCGTATCCCGCGACCGCGTACCTGACCGGGTTTTTGCGCGCGCGCGGGATCGACGCGGTCCAGGCCGACCTGAGCCTGGAGACCGCGTTGGCCGTGTTTTCGCGGGACAGCGTCGGCGACCTGTTCGACGCCATCCGCGCGCGGCGCGACGACTGGCCCGTTGTCGCGGACCAGGCGCTCCCATTGGCCGACGCGTACATCCAAACGATCGAGCCGATCGTCGCGTTTCTGCAGGGGCGCGATCCCACGCTGGCGATTCGGATCGCCTCCCCCGGATTTCTCCCGGAAGGGCCTCGGCTTGCCGCGCGTGGGGACGATCAATGGGCGTTCGGCGCAATGGGGACCTTGGACCGGGCCATGCACCTGGCCGGCCTGTATTTGGACGACGTGAGCGATTTGATCGCGGCCACGGTGGACCCGCTGTGGGGACTGAGCCGATACGGGGAACGCTTGGCCGCGTCCGCGGTCTCGTTCGACCCCATCGAGCAGGCGCTGCGACAGCCGTCCGGCTTTACGAACGCTCGGCTCGACGCGCGCGTCCGATCGTTGACGCGAGGGCCGCGCCCCGATCTGGTTGGGATCACCGTGCCGTTCCCCGGCAATCTGTACGGCGCGCTGCGCGCCGCGTCGGTCCTTCGCGCGGCGTGGCCGGGCCTACCCATTGTCCTCGGGGGCGGGTACGTGAACACGGAGCTGCGCGAGCTGGATGAACCGCGCCTGTTCGACTATGTCGATTACGTGACCTTGGACGCGGGCGAACGGCCGCTCCTCTGCCTGCTGGATTTGGCGGCGGGTAAACGCGGGATGGACCGGTTGTGCCGCACGTTTGCGCGCGTGGATGGGGGCGTCGCGTACCTGAACGGCGCGGGCGAACCGGACGTGCCGTTCGAGGAGGTCGGCGCGCCCACGTACGCGGGGCTCGATCGCTCGCGGTACCTCTCGATCGTGGAAGTGCCCAACCCCATGCACCGATTGTGGTCCGACGGCCGGTGGAACAAGCTGACCGTGGCGCACGGCTGTTATTGGAAACGGTGTACGTTCTGCGACGTGGGGTTGGACTACATCACGCGCTACGATCCTGCCTCCGCCGACGCGCTCATCGACCGCATCGACGCGTTGATCGCGGAGACCGGGGAGACCGGTTTTCATTTCGTGGATGAGGCCGCGCCGCCCGCGCGGTTGGTGGATCTGGCACTGGCGTTGTTGGAGCGGGGACGCGTGATCTCGTGGTGGGGCAACATCCGGTTCGAAGAGGCGTTCACTCCCGACGTGTGCCGGCTGCTCGCGGCGTCGGGGTGCATCGCGATCAGCGGCGGGCTGGAAACCGCGTCGGATCGCCTGTTGGCGTTGATGGACAAGGGGGTGACCGTGGATCAGGCGGCGCGCGCCGCGGCCGCGTTTCGACAAGCTGGCGTGATGGTCCACGCGTATCTGATGTACGGATTCCCCACTGAAACGCCGCAAGAAACGATCGACGCCCTGGAGCGCGTTCGCCGATTGTTCGACGCGGACCTGCTCCAGTCCGCGTACTGGCACCGGTTCACCGCCACGATCCACAGCCCGGTGGGGCGGCGGCCGTCGGAGTTCGGGATCTCGATCGCGCCATTGCCGGAACGGACGTTCGCGCGCAACGACCTCGTGCATCTCGATCCGCGGTCTGGCGATCTCGATGCCTTGGGCGCGGGATTATCCCGCGCAATCGGGAACTACATGCGCGGCCTGGGGTTGGACCGCGACGTGCGGACGTGGTTCGACGTCCGGGTGCCCCGCGCCAAGGTACCGGCCGCGTGGGCGCCGGGCGCGCAACCCGGCCGAGAACCCGCTATACTTGAGCCCGCGTCGCGGCTGATTTGGCTTGGCGAGCGGGTGACGGTGGAAAGGACGGGCGGGAAGACGCGGCTGGTTCTGGTGACCCGGGACCGAATCGAGCGTCTGGCGTTGCGGCATTCGGTTGCCGAATGGGCCGCGGACTGGCTGACGGCCGCAAGTCCACGGGAACGAAAGGCGGATGCGTATCCGACGCTCGGCGACGTGGCGGCCTCGTACCTGGGGCCTGGGTCGTTCAGGGAGTGGATGCAAGGACGGGCCTGGCCCGGGATTCGGCGTGCCGGGCTCTTGGTAATTTGACGGAGGGATAATGGACGGACCAGTATTTGATCAGGCGGAACTCGGAATCCTCGGCAATTGCGTCGAGGACTACTGCGGTTCGGCCGAGCTGTTGTGGGCCCTTCAGCGGCAAACGCCGACCCTGACAAATCGCTCGGTTCTGGTTCGTCGCGGCCTCGATATTCTCAATCGACTCATGACGGATGGCCTGATCGCGGCGTACGTGAAGTCCGCGGACGCGGCGGCCCCGTTTTCTCCGGCTTCCGAGCCGATCGACGAGTTATTGGCCGTAGTGGAACGCGAACACGTGATCAGTCCCGAGACTCCGTCCGCGCAACGGTACTGGTTTGCGGCTACGCCTGACGGCGTCGCGCGGTACTTCGAATTTCAGCAAAAGGCCTCGTAGGAGCCCGTCCATGCAAGGCCATCTGCGGCGTTCGGGGCTGAGGAACCTCGGCCGCCTCACCGGCTCGGCGGCGCTCGTGGCTTGGCGCCACTTCTTCGTGGCGCCACTCGCCTCACGTACGACCCAGTACGCTCCGCGCGCAAGGCACTCCCTCCGCCTGGCATCTGGCCTTCCCTGAACAGGCTCCAACTGGGCTTACCCTGACAGACTTCTGGGTCGATTTAGAAAATGCCGAGTTGTCGAAAGCACGGCCGCGTGCATGGCGGTGACGGTCGTTCGACACTATGTGGGCACGGTGTCTGGAATCGGAATGCCGATCTTCCGCAATGCTTCGGCTACCCGCCGTAACGGCAAGCCGATTACCGTGGTTTGATCCCCTTCAATAGCCTCGATGAAGCGGGCGCCGGCGCCTTGCGCCGCGTAGGCCCCGGCCTTGTCCATGGGTTCCCCGGCGGCCACGTACGCCGCGATCTCAGCGTCATCGGCCGGCCGCATGGTGACCGCGGCTTCGTCGAGGAAGACATGGTCCGGCTGCCCGGGCGCCACCACCGCGACCGCGGTGATGACCCGGTGGGCGCGTCCGCACAGCAGGCGCAGCATGCGCCGGGCGTCGGCAGCGTCGGTCGGCTTGCCGAGGATGGCGCGATCCACCACGACCAATGTGTCGCTGCCCAACACGACCGCGTCGGGCGCGGCCACGGAGCGGGCTTTACCCAGCGCGAACGTCTTGGCCTGATCATCCGGGGACGCATCCGGGTCAATGACCTCGTCGTAACGGGGAGACGCGACCTCGAACGGGATGCCCAGGCGCGACAGGAGTTCCCGGCGTCGGGGCGACGTGGACGCGAGGATCAACCGCACGTCAACGAGGCGAAGTGTCGGGGTTCGGAGGCCGGGGAGACCGCTCCCGGCGTGGATTCGGCCAGCACCGCGTCCAGTTCGTCGAGGCTCCGGACCTGCATCAGCCGCGCGCGCAGGCCGGGCCGATCGTGCGGCCCGCGCACGTACCACCCGAGGTGTTTGCGAATCACCACAAAGGGAACGTGCCCGCGGATCGAGTCGAACACGGCCGCGTGTTCGCGCGCCACGGCCCAACGCTCCGACGCGTCCACCTGCGGCGGCTCGGGCGCGGGGAGCGCGGGATCGGCGCAGGCCGCGCGCATCGCATCGGCGGCTCGGAAGATCCAGGGGTTGCCCATGGCCGCCCGCCCGATCAACGCGCCGTGCACGCCGGTCTGTCGAATGCGGCGCACCACGTTGGCCGGCGACCGTAAATCGCCGTTGCCCAAGACGAGCGTGCGCGTGCGGCGAACGCGTTCCGCGGCGCGGGCGATGGCGTCCCAATCCGCGTCGCCCCGGTAGCGCTGGGCCAACGTCCGGCCGTGAATCGAGATCGCGGCCGGCTCGGTCTCCAGCAACGCGTCGATCCAGGAGTCGATGACCACGTTGTCGTATCCCAGTCGGGTTTTGACCGATACGGGCAATACGCGACGCGCGTGATTCAACGCGCCGGCTCTTATCGCCATGCGGCGAACGATGTCGAGTGTTTCGGACGGGAGGCCCAATGAGTCGAGGTCGCGGCCGTCTGCCCAGTCGCGCATCGCGGCTTGCGCGGCGCGGATGATGGCTTGCGCGCGATCCGGGGTGCGGATCAAGGCCGCGCCGCAGCCGTGCGCGGCCACCGCCTTGTCCGGACAGCCCATATTGATGTCCAGCCCGTCGAACCCCAACGCCGCCGCCACCAGGGCCGCCTTGTAGAACGCCGTGGGTTCGGATCCGAAGACCTGCGCCACCACCGGCCGCTCGTCCGGGTGATAGTCCAAGTTCCGAAGCACGGCCGGAATGCCGCGGCAGATCCCTTCCACGTGCGTGAATTCGGTCATGATCAAATCGGGCCGTCCATGCCGGGCCGCGATGAGCCGGAACGACGCATCGGTGACTCCGTCCATGGGGGAAAGCCCGATGATGGGTTGCGGGAGTCGTGTCCAGAACGGTGTTGTTGGGGCCGTGATCGTCATCTTGCCGCGACTGGAGCCATTTCCGTACGGTACGCGAGCATATCACCCTCTGTCAATCGCGCGTGGGACGGGCCTTCGAAGTCTCGGGTGATGAATCGGCGATTGACACGGGTATTGAAAATAAGTATTCTGCGGCTCCATCCTTCCCGGGGGCACGTCATGCACCCAATGTTTCGCCGCCGCCTTCGACCCATCGCGGCGGTGGTGTTGGTGTTCTTCAGTTGGTTTTCAATCGAGCCATGGAACTACGCCCTGGCGGCGCAGGACTCGTCTGCCTTAGGGACGAGCCGCACATCCGTATCCCAGCCGAAAGCACCAACCGCTCCGGAAGTTTTTGAAACCAATCTGAGGTCGATCAAGGAACAGGTTGGCGCGGCGAGGGACGGGGATGCATACCAGGCGCAGCTTTCCGGCCTGCTCAAGAGCCTGGAGCAGGCAGTAACCCAGAGTAGCCGTGAGCTGGAATCCACACGGCAAGCCGTGGACCGGTTGGCGCGGGCCATCGAACACGGCACGCCCAGCCAAGACGCGATCAAAGCCGTTCAATCCCAACAACAGGCGGTGAAGGCTGCGGTCGGCCAGGTGCGCCTGAATGCGTCGGGGATCGAGGGGCTGCTGCGGGGCATGGCCTTGCCGGCGGGCCTGAGCAAAGATCAGAAACAGGCTAAAGAGGCGGTGAACAGTCTTCTGAAGGCGTTCGACGCGACGCTCACGGCGATGACGCAACGAGCGGAGCAGCGGCGCGGGTTCGACGTAACGGAGCACCAGGTGTTTCTGGCGGCCAGCATGGAACTGGATAAAGGACTTGCGACGCTGCAAATGCGGGCACAAGCCTTGACCAAGGAAGCCACGCCGGAGCGGCGGCGGGCGCAGTTGTGGGCGGACGCGTTCAGCAAGCGTGACAGCCTCTTATCTGCCGACAAAGCGATTCGCAAGGAGTTTGATCAGACCGAAGCGTTTTTGAAAGAGAAGAGCCTGCCGCAGGAGATCCTGGATCGGCACTACGCCGCGGTCAGCGATTACGAGAGGAATTTCAGCCAGCTCAAAGCCTCCTTCACGGAAGTCGACAACGCACACCGCGCCTACGCATCGGCCACCGAGCGCGGCAACGAGACCGCGGCCCAGACCGCAGAACGCGACCTGGAATCGAAACTGTCGGCCTTCGACGACTTCCTCAAAGCCAACGTCAAAGACTCTCCACACCAGCAGCTAGATCCGAACAACCTGCCGCACCGCACGCCGAAGCCGACGGAACGCAAGCCGCGGCTCAAGAAAGAGGAGTTCGCCGAATTCCAACCACAGATCCGGCTGGCCTACAATGGCGACCCGGCCAATCTGATGCTGGCGCAAGCGAACCCCGACATACCCACACCGGCTGACTTGGCCGAAACGATCGAAGTGCAGTTCACGCCGGAGATCCAGGCCTTGGCTGCGGAGTTAGAGCACAACCCGGTCAAGATCTACAACTGGGTGCGCAACAACATCGACTTCGTTCCCACGTATGGGAGCATCCAAGGGGCGCAGGGTTGTCTGACCACCAAGCAGTGCAACGACATGGATACGGCGTCGCTGCTAATAGCACTGCTTAGGACTTCAGGAATTGCCGCCAGATACGTGATTGGGACGATTGAGGTGCCGATTGAGCAGCTTAATAACTGGGTTGGAGGATTCACAGACGAATTGGCGGCGTTGGATTTTATCGCAAGCGCCGGCACGCCGGTGTCGATGGGCAGTATCTCAGGAGGAAATGTATCTACCGCGTTCCTCGAACACGTTTGGACCGAAACGTATGTGGATTTCATCCCGTCACGAGGCACCCGGCATCAGCAAGGGGATAGCTGGGTCCCGCTAGACGGGAGCTTCAAACACTACGCCTATAAACCAAATATGGATTTGTCGAACGCATTTATGCTCGATGCCCAGGCGTTCACTAATCAACTGACGGCCGGGGCGACGATCAACGAAACCGAGTCCTCAGCGACCCATCTCGACGCCGAAGCGATGCAGACCACTCTCCGGACGCTCCGTAATCAACTTGCCACGCATGTCACCCAGGTGATGCCCAATGCAACAGTTGGCGACGTCATCGGCGCCAAACGCTTCATCGCGCAGAACCTACCGCGTCTCTCTGGCGTCCTGCCGTATCGAGTCGTTTCCCTAGGCGCGAAAGTCTCTGCCCTTCCTACAACGGCCCGGCACGAGATTACCATCGACATTCCGGGTGGTCCGCTCTCTGTAGAGCCGAGTCTTCGCTATGCCGGTGCCTTGTCGACGCTGGCGGGCCAGCGTCTGACGTTCAGCTACGTGCCCGCCACTCCCGCAGACCAAGCGGTCATCAGTTCGCTGTTACCGGCCCCTCACCCCGACGGCAGCCCGCTGCAACCCGAGGAATTGCCGTCAGCGTTTCCTGCATACTTGATCCATCTCATTCCAGAGCTGAGGGTCAACGGGCAGGTGGTGATTACCGGAGGCCCCGTGCGCATGGGAGAAGGCCAGACTCTCACGATTCGATTTGAGGATCCGTCGGGATTGGGAAGCGCCCCGGTGGCCCACGTCATCACGGCCGGCGAGTATGCCTCCATCCTGCTGAACGCGGGTGGGGTTTCTGCTTCACCCCTGACCGCCCAGCAAGGTCGGCTGCAGGCGTTGAAGACCAAAATTGAGGCGAACGATTGGACGGGCGTGACCAAGGATGGTCTGATCGGCGAGCTGCTGGCCAGCGTCATCACCACCTACTTCTACGAGGTGGATGTCGCGGATCAACTTCGTGCCCAGGCGATGGGACTGGTACACGTCCGGTTGCCGTCGGAGGGAGGGTTCTTTTTAAGCCTCAAGACTACTTACGTCTTTGGTGTTCCCAAGTCCGTTGGGCCCTCGGGAATGACCCTGGATGTGCCGAAGATCTTCTACACCGTCAGAGCAAAAAATGGCGACGCGCGGGAAATCACCAAGTTTGGAATTCTGTCTGGTCCCTTCGCCTCTGCGCTGGAGCATTCGGTGCCCGAGCAATTGCTCTCGAGTTCCACGGTTCCGGTTGAGGCGGTGTCGGCGGTGAAAGCGCTGGCCCTTGCGAACAGCCAAGGCATCCCGATTTACACGATCACCCCGCAGAATAGCGCGAGTGTGTTGCCGCAGTTGGCCATTCCCGTCTCGTCCTTGACCGATATCAAGAACGCGGTCAATGCAGGCAAGATCGTGGCGGTGTCGAAGACGCCGGTCCTGTTCCATGGCCGGGCAGTGTTGGGCTATATGGTCTTGGACCCCGAGACCGGAGCCGGGGCGTATATCATCAGCGGCAACAACGGTGGCTTGGCGGATGTCGGGATCAACGTGCTGCTCGGGCTGGTTTGGGGGACGTTTTTCTTCGCCGCCCTTTTCGCCGGTCTGATTAGTGGTGGATTTTTGTTGCCAATCTTTCTGGGGGTTGTTGGTGGCCTTGGGTTGGCCGCATTGAAGTGGATTGCTCGGCCAGACGATCCATTCACGGCGAAAGGTGTTATCACAAGCATAGTTGGCCCGAGTGGAGGGCTCGTTCTGAGTATGATCTTGGATGTTTTTGTCGGACTAGCCCCGCTAGGGTTGATTACGCCCTTTTCGCCGGCTCTTCTAGCTCTGTTTTCGATCGTGGCTCTTATTACGATAGTTTTGATTTCAGTAGATTACCTATACACATTCGCTTCTCTGCAATATAGACGTCGATATGTGTAGATCTTGTCAAAAGTGGAAAATCGCTTTATGACGACCAGCGAAGGGAAGATATATAAACCATTCCCCGGCATTGTTGAGTGGCTGGTCTACCTACCTTGGTCGCTTCCATGTCTGCTTGGAATCAATTTAATAGCACTATATATAACAGGTTATACCTTTAGTAAACTTACGTGGTTTCTTGCTCTCGCTACGCTCTTACTAAGTCTGTATCAAGTTATCCTGGTTGGGGCTATTGTAAGCTTTACCACGTTGATGCTCGATCAACGTGGTGTTACTTATCAAGGGATAGACTTCAGGCAAAGCCCAAAATACTTTCCACCAATCGCGCTCTCACGAAAAACGATAAAAGCAACATGGGAAGAAATTATCGGCATTGAATGGGCTGGGAAGCCTAACGGCCTGATAGTTATCAAAACGCAACAAGAGCAGATCCATTTCGGTGTGTTATTTCATCCCAAAACGAACGCCGAAATTATGGGAACCATTTTGGAAAAGGCCCCGCGTCTTCGTCGAGCTTCAGGCGGTTGCGGTTAGGGTGGGGAGACGAGTTTGCGGCGATCCCTCTTAGCCTTATTTGTTCTTGTGGGTCCGACCTTGGGCGCGAGCGTGGCTGACGCTCAGCAAGTTCCTATTGAAGCTGGCTTGGCATACCTGCGCGCCGCGCAGTCGCCAAATGGGGCGTGGTCGGACGGGCTTGAAGCAGAGGCCCAGGCCACCGCCGCGTCCGCGAGGACCTTCCAAGCGATTGGTGCGTCAGAAGCTACTCTTACGAACGCCATTGCGTTTCTTGCTGTGCAGTCCTTCGAGTCGCTTGAGGACCGTGCGGTCCAAACGGAAGCCTTAGCTGCTTCGCTCACCGATGTCGCCGGTTCGCTCGCCGCGTTCAAAGCCCTGCAGCAGGTCGAGGGTGGTTGGGGCGCTGACGTCTCAGGTGTGTTCCCGAATGAGGTCGTTGATACTTTGGCGGTGCTGCGGGCGCTGACCACGGCTGGAGCGGCTGATTCGACCACGGTAGCCCGGGCGCTGGGGTATCTGTTGGATGCGCAGAATGCCGACGGCGGGTGGGGCGCGGCGCGGGGGATGCCGAGTGAGAGGTCTTATACCGCCCACGCGTTGCTCGTGCTGTATGAGTTTCAACAGACGTTCCAACTGACGGCGACCACCCAATCAGCCACGAATTTTCTCTTGAGCCGCCAGAACGTGGATGGCAGTTTCGGAGTTCCGTCGGGGACCACGTTCGAGACCGCAGTCGCCCTTCGCGCCCTGCTGCGCTATCCCGTTGACGCCGCCAAGCCGATCGCGGCCATGAATTACTTACTTTCGACCCAATTGGCCAACGGGAGTTGGGTGGATGATGCCTACTCGACCGCGTTGGCGATTCGCGCCTTGGCTGAAGTTCGGCCGAATCTGTCGGTCGTGACTCCGGCGGTCACCTCCACGCCCATCAATCCGCAGGAAGACGAATCCGCTACGCTGCAGGCCACCATCCGTAACACGGGAATCCGAGACGCTAGCAACATCGTAGTCCGCTTCTTCCTTGGCGATCCCAGCGCGGGCGGGGTGCAGATCGGGACTGACCAGGTCATCGCGTCGATTCCCTCAGGCGGCGAAGTCCCGGCCTCGATCACCCATTCATTTTCCGGCACTGGCGGCCGCACGATCTTCGTGCAGATCGATCCCGCCAACGCCATCGCCGAAACCTCCGAGACCGACAACCTGGCCTCCAGCCGTCTGTGGGTTGCCACGCCACCGGACCTCGCCGTCTTCACCGCGGACCTGGTGCCTTCGACCTTCACCCCCGCGCCCGGCACCGCCTTTGCGCTGGAATACACCGTGCGCAACCTGGGTGAAGCCAGCACCGGGCCGTTGACCGTGGCGGTCTACGACGACGACCCGGGCGCGGGCGGGCTGCTGCTCACGACGCAGGAGCTTTCTGGCGTGAGCGGGGCGGGGAGTCGGACCGGCACGGTGGGCGTCACGTTGACCTCGGCCGTGGCGCACACGCTCTACGTGGTCGTGGACTCGACCAATCAGATCACCGAGCAGTCCGAGACCAACAACCAGGCCTCGGTCACCGTGCAGGTGGGTGCCACGCCCATGGCCGCAGATCTGGCCATCACCACCATGGACCTCACCGTGAATCCGCCCCGGCCGCAGAGCGGGGAGAGCGTACAGGTCACGGCGCGCTTCCGCAACGAAGGCACCGAGGCGGCGAACACTGTCAGCGTCGAGCTCTTCGACGGCGCGCCCGAGTCAGGCGGGACCCTGCTCATGAGTGACACCCGATCACTTACGCCGGGCGAAGAGCAGACGATAACGGCGACCTGGACCGCCACCGCCGGCATCCACGACCTGTACGTGGTGTTGGATCGGACCAACCAGCTCGTGGAGATCACGGAGACCAACAACCAGGCCATGCTGCGCGTGATGCCGGATCTGGTGGACCTCTTGGTCTCGGCCACGGACCTGCTCTTCACCCCGAGCCGCCCGGTCATCGGCGACAGCGTGACCTTCACCGCCACGGTGCGCAACCTGGGCATCCGGGAGACCGGCGCATTCAATGTGGCGCTCTACGACAGCGACCCCGCAGCAGGCGGCTCGTTGCTGCAGACATACTCCGTGCCCACCCTGCTGGGCGACGCCGCCACGTCGGTGACCCACACCTTCACCGCCGAGGCCCGCACCTACCGCTTCTCCGTGGTCGCGGACACGGACGGTCAGGTCACGGAGTTGGACAAGGCCAACAACCAGGCCATGCGCTCGCTGCGCATCAAAGCCCCGGGCGAGATCCTGGGCCCTGACCTTACGCCGCTGAAGATCGACGTGGCGAACGCCGTCACCGACAACCAGACCCTGGCCATCAGCGGCAGTGTCGTGGTGACCGTGCAGAACAAAGGCGACGCCAAGATCACCACGCCGTCTTCTGTCCTGATCTTCGACGACACGGATTTCGACGCCCGTTACACCGCGGGCGTGGACACCCTGCTCGGCACGGCCGACGCCACCCAGACCCTGTGGCCCGAGGGCGCCACGCTGGTGACCGTGCCGCTGTCGGGCGCGGTGCGCTTTCTGGATGCGCCGCTGCACGTCCGGGTGGACGCCAATGATGCCTTGGCCGAGACCGAGGAGACCAACAACCACCTGCGCTCGGGCGCGGACTGTGAAGTGCGGCCCGCGCAGCCGATCCAGGCGGTGGTGGAATGGCGGCATAGCGAGTATTCGGGGTATGTGCTGTCGTCGGCGGTGCTCGTCCCCCCGGCGATTATGAACCTGACGGATGATAACGGGGACGGCCGGATTGACCACGGGGACATCCCCGACGTGGTGTTTAGCCGACAGCACCCCAATCCGACCATTGCGCTCGGTCCCTCGAACATCGCGCGGGGGATTCTCCGGGCGGTGCGAGGTGACACCGGCGCCACGATCTTCACGGTGGATAGCCCGGACGATCCGATTGATGTGAGTGCCCTCGCGTTTTTAGCCGCGGGCGATCTCGACCAGGATGGCCTCCCTGAAATTGTGGTGGGGCAGACCGGAGCGGGGCTCCTCGCGTACGACCACGATGGCACCCGAAAGTGGGACAATGCCGCGGCCGTGATTGCGTGGAATCTCGCGAATCCCTTCAATAGAGTCACGATGTCGGAGGGGGTCAAACCGGTGATCGCCGACGTGGATGCCGATGGCCAGGCAGAAATCGTGGCCGGCTCGACCGTGATCAACGCGGATGGGTCCATCCGCTGTGCAGGGCCGCAAGGATTTGGGCTCGGGACCAGCAATGGCATCCGCCAATCCCCCCTTGTGGCGGATCTGGATCTGGACGGGGTCCAAGAGATTGTGGCCGGCCATACGGCGTATCGACGCGACTGTACCGTGATGTGGCATGTGAGCGCCGTGACCGATGGATTTACCGCGGTGGGGAACTTCGACAGCGACGCGTACCCTGAGATTGCGCTCGTCACGTCAACCTCTCAGTCGGGGCAACCCCCAAGCACGCGGCTCTACCTGTTCGAGCATGACGGCGTGATGAAGTGGGGGCCCGTCTACATCAATCAACTGGAAGGCATCACGATCCGGCCACCTGGGGGCTATCCGCTGATCGCCGACTTTGACGGCGATGGGTCACCCGAGATCGGGGTTCGCAGTCTACGGATGTATTTCGTCATCAACGCGGATGGCCAGGTGCAACAAACGTATGCCCTCCCGCAGACCGTGGTGACGGGCATCACCCCCGACGATGGCCAGACCGCGGCCCCGACGGTCTTTGATCTCGATGGCGATCGTCGGCCGGAAGTGTTGTTCAACACCGACAAACGGTTCAGAATCTTTGACGGGGCCAGCGCCACGCTGCTCCATGAGGAGCCGTTTGGGGCCGGCCGCAGTCTCGGTCCCGTGCAGACCGTGGTCGTGGCGGATGTGGATGGCGATGACCAGGCCGAGGCGGTGGTCGTGGGCTATGCCGCGGACGGGACGTATGACGGCATCCGGGTCTATGGGTCTGGTGCGAGCCCGTGGGTCAACGCCCGCTGGATCTGGAACCAACCGAGCTACCACGTCACCAACGTGCACGACGACGGCACCATCCCCCAATACGAAGCGCCGAGCTGGCTGACCCACAACACCTACCGCGTGCAAACGCCGGTGGGGAATCCGGTCAATCCCTACCTGGCCCCCAATCTGACGGCCTCATACTTGCGCGCGGTCCAGACCAGTGCGGGCGTGAGCGTGACCGTGCGCCTCGGCAATGGCGGGGCGATCGCGGCCGCCTCCGGCGCGCCGGTCGCCTTCTACGACGGCGAGCCCGGAGCGGGTGGCGTGCTGATCGGCACCGGGCAGACCACGCGCGCCGTGGCTCCTGGGGACTACCAAGACGTGACCTTCCCGTGGAGCGGGGCGAGCGTGGGCACGCGGATGATCGTGGCGGTGGTGGATCCCGACGGCACGCGACCGGACTGCGACCTGGCGGATAACCGGGCGACCCTCGTCACCACCATCGTCTCCATCCTACCGGACCTGAGCGTGACCAGCGGGGACATTGCGGTCGTCGGGGCTTGGTCCGAGGGCCGGGTGATCCCGGTGCGCGTGACCGTACACAACGCGGGCGGGGCGGAGGCCCCGAGCGCGGCTGTTCGAGTGACGCTCGGCGATCCGACACAAGGCGGCGTCGAGCTGGGCCGCGCCACGCTGCCGGCCGTGGCTGCGGGTGCGAGCGCCACGGTGGACGTTGTGTGGGACAGCCTGGGCGCCACGGGCATGAACTACCTGTATGCCCAGGTCGATCCCGACCACGTGATCAGCGAAGCGACCACGGCCAACAACACCGCGCTGATCGCCCTGGATCTCGCCGCGCCGACCCAGCCGGACCTGAGCATCACGCAGGTCACCGTGTCGTCGTCCACGCTCCCGGAAGGCCAACCCCTGACCGTAACCGCGCAGATCACCAACCGCGGCGCAGACGTGGGCGGGGCGGAGGTGGCGCTCTTCCTAGGCGACCCGGGTGCGGGCGGGATCAGTCTCGGCACCCAGACTATCCCGACCATTCTGGCCCACGGCCAGACCACGACCATCACCTGGACGGTCGAGACCCTGGGCCGGTCCGGGAGCCACGAACTGGTGGCCGTGGCGGATCCCGGCGGGGCGATCCCGGAAGTGGAGGAGACCAACAACCGGGGTACGGCTCACGTCACGATTCTGCCCAGCGGCCTGGGCGCCACGATCGCCACGAATCAGTCCTCCTACACCGCCAACGAGGCGGCTACCGTGACCGTGACCTTGTACAACTCGGGCCCCGCGCGCAGCGTGGATCTGGACGTGTTCTTTGAAGACACCGCGGGCGTCTTGGTGCAACCCGTGGCCAATCAGGTCGGCTTGGCGCTGGGCGACGGCGAGACGCGGGTGCTCCCCGACCTGAGCTTCAACACCGGCACCACGTTTGCCGGTAACTATCGAGTGCGCGCCACGGTGCGCGACGCCGGCACGGTCACGGCGCAGGCCATGGTCCCGTTCGTCATCCTGCCGGTGGTGCAGGCCGAGGCCCGGCTGGTCGCGGACAAGCAGGCGTACTCCGCGCACGAAACCGTGACCTTGACCACGACCGTGACCAGCCAAAGCCCCAATCACGTGTTGACCGGCGTGACCGCGACCGTCACGCTCACCGATCCCGCGGCCGGCATGGTCTTGACCGAGGTCCGATCGCTCCTCGATCTGCTACCGGGGGCCCGGATCGAGCTGAAGAGCTTCTGGGACACGGGGGTCGAGGTTGCCGGACTGTACACCGCATCCGTCAGCCTCCAGGGCGCGGACGGCCTGTCGGTTACGACCCAGACCGCGTTCGAGATCCTATCGAGCGCGGACCAGGCCGCGGCCCTGGCAGGCACCATCGAGGTGACGCCGCGCACCATCGTGGAGACCGAGCACACGACGATCAGCTACACGATTCAGAACATCGGCAACGAGATCGACCTGCCGTTGATCGCGGTCGAGGTGTTGGTGGTGGATCCGGATACGGAGCAGGCCGTGCGCACGTTGCCGGGCGAGGCCTCGCTCAACGGCCGCGAGGTCTACCAGACCGCGATCGCGTTCGACAGCCTAGGCCTGGCGCCCAAGGCCTACCTGCTCGTGCTGCGCGGCACCACCGCGGGGGTGACTCAGGCGTTGGGCAGCGCGGGGCTGACCATCGCGCCCAGCCCCAACACGGCACCGACTGCGGATGCGGGAGTGGATCAGGTGGGCTACGTGGGGCAGTCGATCGCCCTGGATGGCAGCGGGAGCAGCGATCCGAACAACGATCCCCTGACGTTCGCCTGGCGAGTCGTGTCCGTCCCCCCATGGAGCCAGGTGACCGACGCGTCCTTGGCCAATGCCACCACGCCCACGCCCGCGTTCGTGCCCGATACCGAGGGCACCTATGAGCTGGGCTTGACCGTGCACGACGGCACCGTGTCGAGCCCGGAGGACCGGGTGTTCGTGTTCATCAATCCGCCGATCGACGTGGACGTGCACCCTGAGACCGCCAACCTCAAGAGCCGCGGCGGCTCCAAGTCCGTGACCGTGGAGATGGAATCCCGCGTGCTCTCGGCCTTTGCGCCGCTCACTGCGGCGGACGGGGTGACGGTCACGGCCACGTTCGCCCTGACCATTGCATACGTGGATGCCCTGGGGCAGCCCGTGGTCTTCACCATCTCCAACGAGGACTATCCGGGGGACGATCGGGTCGAAGCCGAGGACGAAGACCGCTGCGGCACCGCGGACGAATACGAACTGACGCTCAAGTTCGCCCGCAGTGCGGTCATCGCCGGCTTCACCGACGGCCAGGGCATACTCCGCATCAGCCAACCGACCACGGTGACGGCGACCGTGCTGGGCAACGGCGTGGTCATTGGCCAGGATACGATCCGGGTCCTGCCGCCGAATTCGTCCCACCACTGAGGCCCTGGCGAAACGGGGCGTCTTGCCTTTCCTGACCCTGCGCCTTGAAGAAGCAGCGGGAAAGGTCCTATACTGCCTCCTCGGCGGTTCGTCGTCGTTCGGGAGGCGTGTCACATGTTTAAGGGCGTTCAGGAGTTTTTCGATAAACGGATTCGCTCCACGGCCGGCGAACCCGCGAGCATGGAGCGCGCGCTCCAGCTCGCGACTGCGGCGTTGCTCGTGGAGGTCTCTCGCGCCGACCATGAGATCAAGGATGATGAGCGTCGCGTGATCAGCGACGCGGTGCGGAAGACGTTCAACCTGACCGAGCACGACACCGATTTGCTGGTGCGGCTGGCCGAGGAAGAAGCCCAGACCGCGACGTCCACCCACCAGTTCACGCACTTGATCGACAAACATTTTCCGATCGAGCAGAAGATCCACATCGTCGAATTGCTGTGGAAGGTCGCGTTCGCGGATGCGAACAAGGATCGGCACGAGGAACACCTCATCCGCCGGATCGCGGACCTCATTCACGTCCCTCATCGCGAATTTATCGAAGCCAAGATTCGAGCGCGCGGCGCCACGTGACGCCGTGTCGCGCCGCGTGGTATCGTCTGCGGTGCGATGAATGGTCCCTCCGCTCAGTCCCAACGAAGCGCGTTGCCGGGCGATGATCTTCCCCAGATCGTGCCCAGCGAGGTGTGTTTGCGCTGCGACGTGTGTTGCCGGTTTCCGGAGCGCGAGAGTTTTCTGCGGCCGTACTTTACGGCGCAGGAGCGCGAACGCGCCATCGCGTCCGGCTTAGCCCCCGAGCTGCTCCCTGATCCCGCGGGCGGGCGGATCACGCTCGTGCCGCATCCCACCGGCGACGGGTATATCTGTCCCGCGTTCGACACCACCACGCAATACTGCCGTATCTACGAGGCGCGGCCATTGGACTGCCGGATCTACCCGTTGGCCTTGATGCGGGATGAGGACGACCAGGGCGTAGTGCTCGGGCTCGATACCAAGTGCCCGTACGTACAGGATCCGGCGCAGGAGGCGAGGCTGATCGCGTACGCCCAACGGGTGGGTGACCTGCTTCAGGAACCTGGGATGCGCCACGTGTTGTCGAACAACCCCGCATTGGTCAATCGGTTCCAGGACGATGTGCGCCCTATCCGCGATGTCGGGAGCCGCGACGAGTAGGCAGGGGGTGGCGCTGCAGCCGCTCACGCTGAACGACCGGCCGTGGATCGAGCGGCTGCTCGATCGCGCGCCGAGCGAGTTGGGCACGCGCACGTTTCCCGGCGTCTATATCTGGCGGGAGCACTTCGAGTACGCGTGGACGTGGCTTAACGGCTACTTCTGCCTGTTTGCCCACTACGGTCCCCATACTTACATGCCGTGGCCGCCGCTTCCTGGGCCCGAGGCTGAACCCGGGCGATTCGCGGCCGTGGTCCACGCGGCGTTCGACCTCATGGCCGCGTCGGCGGACCAGGGGAGCGCGGCCCGCATCGAAGGCGTGGACCAGGGCGAATGCGCAACCTTCGAGGCTGCGGGTTACGAGGTCGTTTCCCACGCCACCGAATACGTGTACCAGCGCCACGCCGTGGTCGATCTCAAGGGAAACGCATATAAATCAAAGCGTTGGGCTTGGAATGATTTCGTGAAGCGGCAGGTCTTTATTCTGGAGCCTTTGGCCGACCGCCACGTGACCGAGTGCCTGGCCTTGTACCGCCGGTGGCGGGACGTCAAATCCGGTCGGAGCACGGATGATCTGGCCCGCGCCATGGCCGAGGACGCCGAGTCCGCGCACCGGATCGCGTTGACGGACCGCCAGGCCCTGGGGTTGACCGGCCTGGTCGTGAGCATCGACGGCCGCGTCGCGGGGTACACGGTGGGCGGGCTGGTTCGGCCCGATATGTTCGGGGTGTGGCTGGAAATCGCGGATCCCTCCAGGCGTGGGTTGTCCGCGTACCTGTTTCGGGAATTCTGTCGCGCGCAGACTGGAGTCGAATGGATCTCGGCGTTGGACGATTCAGGGCTGGCCTCGCTGGCGAGGGTGAAGCAATCCTACCGTCCCGCCAGATTAGTCCGATCGTATCTGGTTCGACGTCGCGTCTGATCTCCGTCCTGGCGCTCCTGGCGTTATACGGCTGCGGCCTTGATCCGGCGGCTCCCGCGATCACCCCGCCCACAGACCCCCCGTCGCTCGAATTCGTGGGCGGCGCCGACGGCATCAACCTCATCACCGACGCCGCGGGCAACGCCCGGTACGTGGGCGAAGTCGTCAATAACAGCGACGAGGTCGCGTGTAATATCGGCGTCTCGGTCAATTCCTACGATGCGTCCGATGAATTGCTGACCAATCCGGGGAATCAGCAGTTCGGGTTCGCGAATCTGCTCGGGGAGAGCTTCCGGTTCTCCACCTCGAGTTCGCAGACGGTGGAAAATTGTCTGAGTCCCGGGCACCGCGCCAGCTTCGATATCCGGAACGATTTCACCCCGACCCGCGTGGCGCGGTTCGCGGCGAGTACGACGTGTGACGGACCGCTGTTCGTGGGATGCACGGCGCTGAACACGCAGCCCTTCGCGTATCCGGTGGCCGTCCTGGAACTCGACGGGTCGGTGACCCAAACCACCACGCCGGCGGGGAACGTCGTTTACACCGGCACGATCCGCAATTCGAGTATAACCGGCGCCGCCCCCACGTATCACGTCAAGATCGTATTCACCGCGCGAAACAGCGAGGGCCTGGTGGTGGATGTGGCGTGCGCCACTATGGACGGGCCGGACTGCCCGGTGCCGGCGGGGTCTTCCGGCACCGCCGTGGCATTCGGGCCTGGAGACGCGTGGGACTTCACCGTTTTCACGTCGATCACTCCCGACCAGACGTGCGCGAATTGTTTTTCGTACATCATCAATCAGAGACCCAGTCCGTAACCACACGCGTCCCGCGTCATGCCCGCGTGGGCGTGAGTTAACCCGAACCGTCCGTTCAGCGTGCTGCGAACGCCCGATCAGGGTCGATTGATCCGACGGTCGTCCCATGCGGTTTTCCCGCATTCCCCACCTGGCACGTCGGCTGCAATTGCCGGCGTCGTGAGCAAGGGCGATGGGCGCCCGCGCCGCAAACCGCAACCAGGAGGGGAGTCATGAAACAGATCGCGTGGATGGTGATGGGGGTGATGGTGTCGTTGGCGACGGTGGGGCTCGGCATCGCGGCCGCGGAGCCGAAGGCGTCGGCCGGATCAGCGATGGCCATGTCCGAGGATTCCGACATGACCATGGACGCCGAGCAGTCGGATCGGTCGCGGCAAGCCACGGGCACGATCGTGTCGGTGGACCATCAGGCCAAGACCGTGACGGTGAAATCGCGGACCGGGGAGCGCACGTTCGCGTTGTCGCCGCGCGTGCGGGTCAAGCTGGGCAACCTGAAAGCCTCGCTCGCGGACGTGCAACCCGGAAAGAAGGTGTTCATTCGCTACCGGGACGTTGAGGGCGAAGCCACCGCGACCACAATCAAGGTTCTGTGAAGGGTGCTGTGAGCGGAAGGGTGGGGGCGTCCGATCGGACGCCCCCACGCCGTTCTACAGTCGGACGTCGATGTGGGAGCGGCCGCGTAACTGGCGGATCCACTGGCGGTAGAAGTCGGTCGCGTGTTCCTGATACACGAGTTCTTCGACTTGGGATTTGACGTCCTCGAGCGGACGCGGACTGGCCGCTTGCGTTTCCACGAGGTTGATGATGTGAAAGCCCAGCGCGGTCTCGAGCACCGGGCTGATCTCGCCCACCTGAAGCCGTTCCAGCATCGCGTCGATCTCGGGCAGCAGTTCACCGCGGCGGACCCACCCGAGATCGCCCCCGTACGTGGCTTCCGCGCCTTGCGAGCGACGGCGGGCCAACTCACCGAAGTCTCCGCCGGCCGCGGCGTCCGCGCGAATGGCTTCGGCTTCGGTTTTGGCCGCGGCGCGGGCGTCGGGCGGAGCGTCGGCCGGCGCCTTGAGGAAAATTTGTCGGATGCGGTATCGACCGGGCCGGGCAAAACGGTCCGGGTGCGCGCGGTAATAGGTCTCCACGTCCGCGGCGTTCAGGAGAATTTTTGAACGCACCTCGCGGTTGACCAGCTTTACGATCGTGAGTTGCTCCTGCACGTGGCGACGGACATCGCTGTCCGACGCCCCGCGCACGTTCTCCAGTTGTTTCTGTTCGTCGAGCGCCTGGACCGCGGCCCGCGCTTCTTCATCCGTGGCCCCGACCCCGAGCAGCGCGGCCTCGTGCAGCAAGAGCCGCTGGTCGATGAGCGAATCGAGCGTGGCGCGGGGCCCCGGATGGGGCTCCCGGTCCCGAATTCCTGGCAAGATGTCCGCCAAAAGATCCAGACCCGCCAACGCGCGCGCGGACTCCAGTTCGCTCGCGGTGATGATCTCGTCGTTGACCACGGCCACCAGCCGATCGGCGGTCGCGCGGGCCGGCGCCGCGGTCGCGCCCAGAACAAGCAACAGCGCCAGCGCGCCGCTGATCCGGGCGGTCCGACGTGCGGGGAGCCGGAGACTCATACGTGCGCGGGCTCCACGCGCGAGGCGGACGGCCCCAGCCGGGCCAGCAATTCTTGCACGCGCGCGCAGAGCGGGGCCCACCCGCCGCCGGAGTGCGTGACCATGAACGCGTAGTCGGACAGGAACCGCACGGCGCGCGGGTAGGCGCGCAGTAACGCGTCCACGGCTTCCTTGGGGATCGGGGCGCGCGGGGTGGCCGCCACCACGATCCGGTGGTCGTCGGCTTCGACCTTGGCCAAACGCAGGGCGCGGGCCAGGCGTTTGATGTTCATGACTTCGAACAGGCGCTCCACCGGCTCCGGGAGCGGACCGAACCGATCCCGCATGTCCTCGCGCAACGCGGACAACGCGTCCGCGGTTTCCACCGACGCCACGCGTTTGTAGTAGGCCAGCCGGTGATACGCGTCCGTGATGTAGTCGTCGGGAATGAAGGCGGAGACCGGAAGCGTCAACGCGGGGTCCACCTCGGGTTCGTGATCCGCGCCCCGCAGCGCGGCGACCGCTTCCTGGATCATTTTCAGATACAACTCCAGCCCCACGTCGGCGATGTATCCGGATTGTTCGGCGCCCAACAGGTTGCCCGCGCCGCGGATCTCCAAGTCGCGCGCCGCGATCTTGAACCCGGACCCCAGTTCGGTGAATTCCTGCAGCGCTTCGAGTCGGCGGTGCGCTTCCTCGGTCAGCGCGCCCTCGGGCGGGGCGAGCAGGATCGCGTACGCCTGGCGTCCCGACCGGCCCACGCGCCCGCGGAGTTGGTAGAGCTCGGCCAAACCGAACCGGTCGGCGCGGTTGATGAGGATAGTGTTGGCCGACGGGATGTCCAATCCGGATTCGATGATCGTGGTGGACAACAAGACGTCGGCCTCCTTGGCGAGGAAGGTGGCCATTACGCGTTCGAGTTGGCGCTCGCTGAGTTGACCGTGACCGACCACGATGCGGGCTTCCGGCACCAGGTGCCGGATCTCCTCCGCCACGCGCTCGATGTCGCCGACGCGGTTATGGACGATGAACACCTGGCCGCCGCGGGCCAACTCGTGGCGGATCGCGTCACGCACGATGTCCGGATTCCACGGCGCCAGCGTGGTGCGAATGGCCAGCCGATCGGCGGGCGCGGTTTCGATCAGCGACAGGTCGCGGATCGAGCCGAACGCCATCTGGAGCGTGCGCGGAATCGGCGTGGCGGTGAGCGTGAGCACGTGTACGTCCTTGCGGAGTTCCTTGAAGCGTTCTTTGTGGCGCACCCCGAACCGCTGCTCTTCATCCACGACGACCAGGCCGAGGTCGTGGAACACCACGTCCTTCTGGAGCAGCCGGTGCGTGCCGATGACGATGTCCACGCGGCCGTCCGCGAGGCCGGCCAACACCTCGCGCTGCTCGGCGAGCGGCCGAAATCGGCTCAACGCCTCGACCCGCACCGGGAACGGCGCGAAGCGCGCGGCAAACGTGCGCGCGTGTTGCTGGGCGAGCAGCGTGGTCGGCACCAACACCGCGACCTGTTTGTGGTCCATCACGGCTTTGAACGCGGCGCGCAACGCGACTTCGGTCTTGCCGTACCCCACGTCGCCGCACACGAGGCGGTCCATGGGACGCGGTTTTTCCATGTCCAGCGTCACCTCCGCGATCGCGCGCGCCTGATCGGGCGTCTCTTCGTACTCGAAGCCCGCGGCAAAGTCTCGCGCTTCGATCCCGTCGGGAGGGAACGCGTGGCCTTTGGCGACCTCGCGTTCCGCGTAGAGCGCGAGCAAGTCCGCGGCCATGCGCTGGATCGCGCGCCGCACCCGCTGTTTGGTCTTGACCCAGCCGGTGCCGCCCAAGGCTTCCATGCGGGGCGTGTGGCCTTCCACGCCGCCGTACGGTTGCACCAGGTCCAGCCGATCGATCGGGACGTAGACCTTGTCGCCGCCCAAATACCGCAGCACCAAGAACTCGCTTTCGGTCCCGCCCATGGCCATGCGCGAGAGGCCTTCGTACCGGCCGATCCCGTACTCGCCGTGCACCGCCAAATCACCGGGTCGCAATTCGTCGATCGACGCGAGAAACGGCGTCAGGCGGGCGCGGCGCGTGGGGCGGGCGATCCGTTCGCGGCCGAGCAGCTCTTCTTCGGTGACGATCAGCAGTCGCGACGCGGAGTCGGCGAGTCCTCCCGACAGGTCGCCCGTCGTGACGAACACGGGCGCCGGGATGGCGCCGACGAGATCGGCGACGCCGCCGGTCGGCAAATCCGCGGCCGGCAGATTATGGTCGGCGGCCAGCGTCTTGAAGCGGCCGGTTTGCTCCGCGCTTCGACACACGACCACGATCAACACATCGCGGCGCGCGTCGTCCACCCGTTGCAGGGCCGCGGCCACGGATTGGCGGGCCGTGCCGATGCCGAATCGGTCCGGCGACGCGTGTTCGACCGCGAGCGAGCTCCAGCCCTCCGGCGCGGCGATGGCCAACGACTGCACCGTGACGATCCGGCTCAACCGCACGTCGCCGCCGGCCGAGGGGAGGCGGCCGTCCAACGGCGGATCGGGCAGGAGGTCGGGTTCGTCGAGCGCCAAGACCGTGTCGAGCGGGAGGTACGCGGCCAACGTCGAGTCGGCGTCCGCGTGCACGAACCCGGGCGCCGGCCCGATCGCTACGCGCTGCACGTACCGTTGCGAACGCTGCGTCAACGGGTCCACCAGCCGCAAGGACGCGACCTCGTCGCCGTCCAGTTCGATCCGCACCGGCGCGTCTTCGAGCGGGGAGAAGCAGTCGATGATCCCGCCCCGTATCGCGGATTCACCCGGCAAGGTGACCGTGGACGCCATCTCGTACCCGGCCGCCGCCAGGAACCGGGACAGGTCCTCGCGCGAGACGGTCTGGCCTCGTTCGATCGTACGGGTGTGCGCGCGAAACGTCGCGGGCGAAATGAGCGGGGCCCGAAGCGCGTCGATCGGCGCCACCGTCAGCGCGGCGGACCCGTCGAGCAGCCCGGCCAACGCCGCGACCCGCCGCGCTTCCAAATCGATGGGCGGGGGCAAGGCGGGGTTCCAATCCGGGATGACGAGGACCGACGCGCGCTCGCCGACCAGCGCGGCCATGCACCGCACGTCGCCCGCCAGCGCGTCCGCCGCGTCCAGCGACGCGGTGATCACCAGCACGGGGCCGGCCGCCGCGGCGTCCCGCAGCAGCGCGGCTTTGGCCGGTGGGCGGAGTCCGGTGACGCGCACGCGCGCCTGGTCGGACCGCAACGCGTCGCGCAGCTCGGTCGACGGCACGCTGAGAAGGGGCGTGGTCACGGCGTGGTGGGCGGAAGGCACCGCTGGATCAGGTCCCGGACGCGCGGGTGGTCGCGCGCTCGACGATGCGGCGGACGAGGGCGGTGGTCGATGAGCCGGGCACGAGCGGAATGGACACCACGCGTCCGCCGCGCGCCTGCACCACCTCGCGCCCCACGATCTTGTCCACGGGCCAATCGCCGCCCTTGGCCAACACGTCGGGTTGAATCGCCGCGACGACGTCGCCGGGGTCGGGCGCGTCGAAGATCGTCACGTAATCCACGCACGCCAGCGCGGCCAACACCTCGGCCCGCTCCTGCTCGGGTACCAGCGGGCGCTCCGGTCCCTTGAGCCCGGCCACCGACGCGTCGCTGTTGATCGCCACCATCAACAGATCCCCGAGGGCGCGCGCCTGTTGCAGATACCGGGTGTGTCCGATGTGAAGGAGATCGAAGCAGCCGTTGGTAAACACCACGCGGCGGCCCTCCCGCCGGGCGGCTGCCGCGAGTTGAGCGAGGTCGGAAATGGTCTTGAGTTTGGACGTCATCAAACGAGTCGTTGCCCAAAAGTGTAACCGTTTCAGGAGCGGGGTTGCAAGAATCGCGGACGGACATGGTGGCCAGAGTCGCACGGCGCGTCGCGCTCTGCGATTGAGTTTCTTCCGATATCGGCGTAGAGTGTGGCCCCGCTACGCGGCGGTGGGCCGGCCGCAGCCCTCGACTGCTGGAGACCATGCCATGAAGACTTTACGTTCGGTCCTGTGGGGTATTGCCGTCACCCTGATGTTGGCGGCGCCGGTGCTTGCGCAAGAAGAGGCCCCGCCCGAAAACCGCAGCGGTGTCCACGTCAAAGTGGGTGTCGATGCGCCAGGTACGCATCGGGTCGAGAACGGAAGCAGCATATCGACGGACGTGGACGGCGGCGGGTTCCTTTCGGGAGAGCTCTACGCCACCATCAATCCGCACGTGGAACTCGGCGCCGGCGTCGAACTTCCGAACGCCAGATCTCCGGAGAACAGCAGCGGGGAGTTCATATTTATCCCGATCTATGGGGTTGCGCGATTGTACCCGCTGGTGGGGCCGGTGGCGCCGTACGTGGTGGGCCGGATCGGGATGAGTTTGTTCCTGGGCGACGACGACTACAAAGGCAACGGCGACTTGGAGAGCGGCGCCCACCTGGGGATCGGAGCGGGGATCGACATACACCGGATCCAAATCGAGGCGATGCTCTCGGTGAGCACCGGGCGCGCCGAGGTCGGCCCCACGTGGGTGGATGTGAGCTATTCCAAACTGGGCGTGTCCATGGGCTATCGCTTCTGATCCGGCCGGGGCTTGCCGTGCCCCATGATCACGGCGTTCCCGCGCCGCCGATCTTGCGACTACGGTAGCTTTCGTAATCCGGGACCAGCCGATCGTATTCGCCGTCCATGAGGGGCGAGGAGATCATGAAGTCCGCGGAGGCGCGGTTGCAGGCGATGGGGATATTCCAGACCACGGCCATCCGCAGGAGCGCCTTGACGTCGGGGTCGTGCGGCATGGGTTCGAGCGGATCCCAGAAAAAGATCAGGAAGTCGATGTCGCCGTCCACGATCTTCGCCCCGATCTGCTGATCGCCGCCCAGCGGCCCGCTCTGTAGCCGTTCAATCTTGAAGCCTAATTCCTGCTCCAGAATCTTCCCGGTCGTTCCGGTCGCGTACACCACGTGGTGCGCCAGAAGCGTGCGGTTGTACTTGGCCCATTCCACCAGGTCCTGTTTCTTGTTGTCGTGCGCGACCAACGCGATCCGTTTGTCATGCTCCATCGCGATTTTCTTGTGCGGCATATCCGTCCTCGCTGAGCGGGCTGCGTCCCGCGATCGTTGTCGGCGCGCGGTTGACGGCGAGCTTAACGCCGGGTCCGCGTGCCGAGCGCCTCAATGACCCCGGCTACCAGCAACGGGAACATGATCTCGTGGTGTCCGGTCAACGTGTAGCCGCGGCCGCCGGCTTGGGTGGGGCGGCGAACCACGTTGGTCACGGGCCGGTAGTGTTGGGTGAAGTCCATGTTCACGGTGGTGAAGTTCGCGAGGTGATGACCGAGGTTGCGGGCGATGGTGACGGCCTTGAGAAAGACCTCGGGCAACAGGACGGCTGATCCGAGGTTGAGGTACACGCCGCCTTCCAGATGCGCGACCACGGCGGTGAGGCGTTTGAAGTCCTCCAACGAGGTCGCGCCGATCGCGGCCCCGTCGGCGCTCGGATGCATGTGAATGATGTCGGTGCCGATCGCCACGTGGACGGTCGCCGGAATATTGAGGCGGCTGGCCGTGGCCAGCAGGCTCATGGCCTTGTAGGGGAACTTGCCGCGGCGGATCAGGTCGCCCACGGCCTGTCCCAGGCCGATGCCCTGTTTCGCGCCCCGCGTGATGGCGCCGTTGAGCAATTCGGCGGTGTCGCGCGCCATCCCGAAACTGCCGTCGTCGATCCCGGCTTCGACTTCCTCCGAGGTCTTCCCGACGAGGGCCAGTTCCAGATCGTGGATGATTCCGGCGCCGTTCATGGCCAGGCAGGAGATCACGCCGCGGTTCATCAGATCGATGAGGATGGGATTTAAGCCGACCTTGATCGGGTGGGCGCCCATGCCCACGATCACCGGTCGCCCCGCGCGGCTCGCGGTCGTGATGTCGTTGATCACGGCTTTGAGCGTGCGGGCCGCGAGGATGTCGGGCAACGTGTCGAGAAAACGCGCGAGGCTCCGGCCTTTGCGGTGCGGCTTGGCGATGTCGGCCACCCGGACCTTGCTCGGCCGTGATTGCGTGGAATAGGTTTTGATGCGGGAAAAGTCGACCGCGGGAAATCGCGGGGTCCGGCGAGGGGTCTTCACCGAGAAACGAGCGAACTCGCGTCGCGCGCGCCGGAGGCCGACGACGTCGGGCTCACCGGTCCGCGGGAAACAGCGCGTCTTCCACCAGCTCGCACAACACGTGGCCGAGCGTGATGTGGGTTTCTTGGATGCGGGGCGTGCTGTTGGACGGGACGATGAACGCGTGGTCGACCATGGACGCGAGTTTGCCCCCGTCCTTGCCGGTCAAGGCGATGGTCAACATGCCCAAGGGCTTGGCCGCCTCCACCCCGCGCAGCACGTTGGGCGAGTTGCCGCTGGTGCTGATGGCGATCGCCACGTCGCCTTTGCGGCCGAACGCCCGCACTTGGCGCGAGAAAATTTCCTGAAAGTCGTAGTCGTTGCCGATGCTGGTCACGATCGACGGGTCGCAGGCCAACGCGATGGCGGGGAGGCCTTCGCGGTCGCGGTGAAAGCGGTTGACCAATTCCCCCGCGATGTGCGAGGCGTCGTTCGCGCTGCCGCCGTTGCCGAACAGGAGGATTTTATGGTCTTTCTTGTAGGCGGCGATCAGTTTTTTGGCCACGTCCGCGATCTGGTCTTGGTAGCGGGCGAGGAAGGCGTCCTTGACTTGGACGCTGTCTTTGAACGACCGTCGAATTTGTTCGATCATGGCAAGATCACGATGTGGTTGGTGATGAACGGAACGCGGCGACATCTTATGCGCGCCTCTTTTGAGTTGTCAAGGCGAGAGGGGGCGGGTATGCTCTGTCGTGCGGCGTCCCCACGGACGGGCGCGTCGCGCGTGCATGATCGAGATCGTCTCTTCTCACACGTGGTGGACCGCGGCGCGCTGGGCGCTGGGTTTCTCCGGCGCGGTGGTCGCCGCGGCCGCGGCCTGCTCCTGGCTCTGGCGGGCGGTCCGCCGGGTCGTCTTGGCCCGCCGCGATCGCCGGTCAGCCGAAGCGCGCGTGATCGTGGACGCGCTGTCGTCGCGCGACCCCGCCGCCGCGCCCGATGCGTCGGTGCCCGTCCCGATGGACGAGGTGTTCCTGACGTGCCTGGCCGACGCGTTGGACCGCTCATCCGATGATCTCCGTGTTCGACTGGCCGCGCACGCCGAACGATTCGGTTACGTGGAGCGATTTCGCGCCTTGAGTCGGAGTCCGCGGTCCCGGCGACGCCTGCTCGCCGCGCGGTGGCTCGGGCGGCTGCAACACCGGGACGGCGTGCCGGACCTGATCCGACTGGCCGAAGATCGGTCGTTGCGGGTGCGGGCCGCGGCGGTGGCCGCGCTCGGGGCGGCCCGCGACGGACGCGCGCAGTCCGCCTTGGCCGCGCTCCTGGACGGACACGCGTCCGTCCAGCCGCGGCGGGCCGTGCCGGTCCACGTGTTGACGCAAGCGCTCGTGGCGCACGGCGCCGACGGGATCTCGCTCGCGTTGTCCCGGTTACAGAGTCCTTCCGCCGCGGTGCGCGCGGCGGCGGCCGACGTGCTGGCGAGCGCGTCCGATCCGCCCCCCCGCGCGCGGGTCTCGCTCCTTGCCGCGCTCGACGACGTCGAGGGCGAGGTCCGGGCACGCGCGGCCAAGGCGATCGGACGGATCGGGGACGCGGGCGCGGCGGTCCCGCTGATCAAGGCGCTGACCGACCCGGTATGGTTCGTCCGTCTCCAGGCCGCGAAGGCGATCGGCGCGTTGGCGTACGAGCGCGCGGTCCGCGCGCTCGTGACCGCGTTGACCGACGAGGCGTGGCAAGTGCGCGCGGCCGCGGCCGAAGCGCTCCGCCGGGTGGGCGGGCCCGCGGTGTCCGCGCTGACCGAGTGCCTGTTCGAGAGCCGGGACCGGTACGCGAAAGAGCAGGTGGTGGAAGAACTGCAGCGCACGTCGTTGTTGCTCGAACAGGTCGAGGCGTTGGACGGCACGCACGCGGGGGCGGCGTTCGCGGCGCAGCGGTTCTTGCGCGAAATGGCGCGACACGGGGCCACGTCGATGTTGGTGGACGCGCTCCGGCGTCACCCGCGCGCGGCGGTGCGGCGGCGGCTCGTGGCCGTGCTCGGCGTCGTCGACGCGCCCCGGGTGATCGCGGCGCTCCACGACGTGGCGGAACACGATCGCGACGCCGGCGTGCGGGAGGCGTCGCATCGCGCGCTCACGGGCCGTCCGGATCGGGCCATGGGTCGGCGCGCCGATCGGGAGCGCGCGGCGTGATCGACGCGGCGGTGTCGGTCGCCGCGGGGGCGTTCGCGGGGTACGCCGTGGTCACCGCGCTGGGCGGACTGGCGGTGGCCCTGTCGGCCGCGTGGCTCGTGCTCCGGCACGGACGCGAGTTGTCGGTCGGGGCGCGGGACGCGGCGTTCGCCGGGCGCGCGGTCCCTCCCGTGTCCGTGGTGCTCACGGCGACCGATGGGGACGAGGATATCGGCGAGCGCCTCGATGCCTTGGCCGGCTTGGATTACCCCGCGTTCGAGCTCGTGGTGGTGTCCAACGGGCCGATCGCGCCGGACCTTGCCCGGGCCATGGCCCGTTTGCACGCGCAGGCGGTGGACCTCATTTACCGGCCGTTGATCAAGACCGGCCGCGTCACCGGGTGTTATCACAGTCCGATCGCGTCGAACCTGGTGGTGATTGAAAAGGAACGCGGGTCGATCGCGGACGCGCTCAACGCGGGCATCAATGCCGCGCGCAGCCCGTACGTCTGCCTGGTCGAGCCGCGCACCTGGTTGGACCGGTCGGCCCTCACCCGATTGATGGGGCCGGTGGTGGTGGATCCCGCGCGCGTGGCGCTGACGGCGGGCGTCGCCCGGGTCCTGAACGGGAGTTCGGTGCGCGACGGAGACGTGGCGGTGGGACGGTGTTCCTCTCATCCCGCGGTGGCGTGGTCCGTGCTCGCCGGCCTGCGCGGCGCGTTGCTCGCGGCGGGGGCGAGCCCCATGTTGGGCGCCGGCGTCGGGCCGCGCGGCGCGGTGTTGGTGCACCGCAAGGAGGCGCTTCGCCTAGAAGGCGTGCCGCCGGACGGCACCGCCGAGGATCTCGCGGTCCTGCCGTGGACTCGCGCGGGGCTTCGCTCGGCGTTCGTGCCGCTCCCGGTGGCGTGGACCGTCGCGCCCGCGACGTTCGCGGGACTCGCGGCCGCGCACCGTCTCCGCGCCGCGGCCGCGGTCGGGTCGCTGCGGGCGCTGTGGAGCGGAGAGCAACGGCGTCAGACGCACGGAGTCATCCGGCACGCGGCCCGTCTGATTCGCCACGCGGGGACGCTGGGGGCCCCGCTCGATCTGGCCGCGTTGATCGTGGTGAGCGCCGCGTTCGGCTTGGGCGTGTGCGATTTCTCGGTTCTGCTCGCGGTGTGGATCAGCGTGTTGGTGGGCCGCACCGCGGCGTCCTCGGCGGCGATCCTGCTCCACGACGTGACTCCCAAGCGATATCCCTCGTCGTGGGACGTGGCGAAGTTGTTCCTGGCCGCGGTGTTCGACCTGACGCTCGGGCGTCTGCTGGCTTTGTGGTGGACGGTGTCGGCCGCGCCGCGTCGGCGCCGCGTCGGCCCGCCGCCGGTGTCGACGTCGACACCCACCCCGGCGACCGCCGAAACCGGCGGGTAGCGCCGAGCCGCTACGCGCCCGGCGGCGAATCCGCGCGCCGCGTCCGGGCCGTGACGAGCAGATACCGCGCGGCGAGGGCGAGCCCGCCCGCGGCCGCGACCGCGCTGACGCCGAACAACGCCGACGCGCCCCAGCGCGCGTACAACGCGCCGTTAAAGAGCGAACTGACCCCCGATCCCACGCCGTAGGCCAGACTGCTGTAGAGCGTTTGCCCGGTGGCGCGCAACGACGGCGGCGCGGTGCGATGGATCAACGTGACGGCGGCGATGTGAAACGCGCCGAAGGTGAGCGCGTGGAGCGTCTGCGCCACGACCAGTCCGGCGACCCCCGGTTCGGCGCTCATCAGTCCCCAGCGCGTCGCCGCGCCGGCGAACGCCAGCGCGAACAGGGTCTCGGCGCTGATCCGCGCCATCACCCGAGCCGACCAAAACATGAAGAGCACCTCGACGGCCACCCCCACGGCCCAGAACATGCCGATCGACGACGCGGACCACCCGCGGCCATCCAACGCAATGGAGAAAAAGCCGTAGTACGTCCCGTGGCTGAACTGCATGAGCAGGCACGCGCCGTAGAACGTCCAGAGGGGCCGCAAGCCGCCGAGTCCGCTCGGCCGCAGCTCGGCGGCGCCCGCGGCGACGCGCGCGCGCGGGAATCCGCAGGCCGCCAGCGCGGCCGCGGCGTACCCGGCGAGAATGCCGTAGAGGATCACCCGGTCCGACGACGCCACCTTGAGCGCGGCGCCCATGGCGAGCGTGGCCGCGATGAAGCCGATCGATCCCCACAGCCGGATGCGGCCGTAGTCGAACCGCTTGAGCCGGTCCACGGCCTCCAGGGTGGTGGCTTCCACCAGCGGGAGCACCGGAGCCCAGACGAACGCGAACACGATCATGACCCCCAGGACGCTCCAGAACGTGGTGGCCATGAGGAAACACGCGAACGTGAGCGTGGTGGCCGCCGACATGGCGATGATCAGCCCGCGCCCGCCGCCGGTGCGGTCCGCCATGAGCCCGAAGCCGGCGGGCACGAGGACCTTGAGCAGCGGCGGCATGGCCGCCAGGATTCCGATTTGCCAGGGGGTGAACCCTAGGTGGAGCAAGTAGAGATTGAAGTACGGAAGGAAAATCCCGACCGCCGCGAACGACGCGAAATAGAACGCGGTCAGCGCCAGCGCGGCCCGCACGTCTCAGGCCTTTCCCGTGCGGCGCTCGCCGCGATGGAGAGGCACGGTCAGGCCGGGGCGGAGCCGCCGTCGAACCGGACCACGAGTCGATCCACGATCCGGCCGTGCGTGATGTGTTCATTCATCACGTCGAGCACGTCCGCCTCGGTTCTGATTCGATACCACACGCCCTCGGGGTAAATCACCACCACGGGCCCCAATTCGCACGCGTCCAAGCATCCCGCCTTGTTCGCGCGCACTTCGGCTTGCAGTCCGCGACGCTTCACTTCGGACTTGAACAATTCCTGCAAGCGCTCCGATCCTTTGGCCGCGCAACTGCCCTTGGGGTCGTCCGCGGAGCGTTTGTTGATGCACGAAAAAATATGGTACCGATACCGAGACATCCGCGCCTCCCGCGTGAAAGTGGCGCGGATTATAGCACGGCGAGCCAGGCGGCGCAGGGGAGGCATTCCAGAATTCCTTGACCCCTGGGCCTGTAAGGAACTAAGCTGGGTCTCCGTTGAGCGACCTTCCGTATTGAGGGACGTAAGGGACAACAGGGACTTCAGGGACGGTATGTGTGTCCGTTGTCGCTTGAGTCTCTGGTGTCCCTTGCGTCTCTGCTCGTGAGGCCATGACCTTGCCCCAAAGTTTCATCCCCAAGCACGGCGGCTACCGGAAACTCCTCTCCTACCAGAGAGCCGAGATCGTCTACGATGCCACGGTTCGCTTCTGTGCGCGGTTCCTCGACAAACGAGATCGTACCGTGGACCAAATGATCCAGGCCGCGCGGTCCGGCAAGCAGAACATCATCGAAGGTAGTATGGCCTCGGCCACATCCAAGGAGACGGAGATCAAGCTGACCAATGTCGCGCGGGCCAGCCTGGAGGAACTGCTGGCGGATTACCGCGATTTCCTCCGGCTCCGGGGTTTAACAGAGTGGCCCAAGGATCACCCGCACGCCCGTCGGCTCGGCGAACTCATGCGCACGCCCAACGCGAACTACGACACGTTCAAGAAAGGTCTTGAACACTCCGAACCCGCCATTGCCGTTAATGTCGTCATCGGGCTGATCAAAGTCGCCAATTACCTGCTCGACAGGCAGATCCGACAACTCGAAACCGCGTTCGTCCAAGAGGGCGGCCTGCGAGAGCGCATGACCAGAGCGCGTTTGAGCGAACGCGCGAGACAATCCGCGGCGAAGCTCCGTAGCAGTCTGGGAAAACGGGAACGATGATCTCGTATTCGGTTGGCGGTCCATTCGGAGTCTGTGGTAGCATGCCGACGCCATGGACCTCTTTTCCGCCGACCCCCCGCCGTCCAGTCAACCCCGCCCGCCGCTCGCCGAGCGCATGCGGCCGCGCAGCCTGGACGAGTTCGTGGGGCAGGAGCACCTGGTGGGCAAGGGGCGGTTTCTGTCCTCGGTACTCCAGGCGGAGCAGCCGCCGTCGTTGATTCTCTGGGGACCGCCCGGCTCAGGGAAAACCACGCTCGCGCATTTGATCGCGAACCACACCAAGTGCCGGTTCGTGTTTTTCTCCGCGGTGCTCTCCGGCGTCAAGGAAGTGCGCGAACTCGTGGCCGAAGCCAGGACCCGGCGACAGCGCGGGGAGCGCACGATCCTGTTCGTCGACGAGATCCATCGGTTCAATCGCAACCAGCAGGACGCGTTTCTCCCGCACGTGGAAGACGGCACCATCATCTTGATGGGCGCGACCACGGAGAATCCCAGCTTTGAGGTCAACGCGCCGTTGCTCTCGCGGTGCAAAGTGCTCACGCTCCGGCCCCTGAAGATTGAGCAGGTGGTCACGTTGCTGCGACGGGCGGTGGACGATCACGAGCGAGGCGTGGGGGATCTTGGCGTGGTCTGCGACGATGAATTGCTGGCCGAGATCGCGGAATGGGCCGAGGGCGACGCGCGGCGCGCGCTCAATCTCCTGGAGCAGTCGCTCGCGCTCTGTCCCGTAACCGACGGTCGGCGGTTGCTGAGCGCGCGCGAGGTGCGCGAGGCCGCGCAGCACCGCGTGCTGCTCTTCGACAAGGGCCGGGAGGAGCACTACAACGTCATTTCCGCGTTCATCAAGAGCCTGCGCGGCAGCGACCCCGACGCCGCGGTGTACTGGTTGGCGCGCCTGCTCGAATCCGGGGAGGACCCGTTGTTCGTGGCGCGGCGCATGGTGATCTTCGCGTCGGAGGACGTGGGCAACGCGGACCCGCAAGGGTTGGTGGTCGCGGTGGCCGCGCTGCAGGCCTTCCACGCGGTGGGGATGCCGGAGGGTTGGATTCCGTTGAGTCACGCGGCCACGTACCTGGCCACCGCGTCCAAGAGCAACGCGAGCTACGTCGCGTACCGCCGCGCGGCCGCGGAGCTGCAGGACAGCGGCACCCTGCCGGTGCCCTTGCACCTGCGCAACGCGCCGACCAAGTTGATGAAGGCCGAGGGCTACGCCGAGGGGTATCGGTACCCGCACGATTTTCCGGGACACGTGGTCAGCCAGCAATATTTGCCGGACGAGTTGGCGGGGCGGCGTTATTACGACCCCGGCGATCAAGGTTACGAGCGCGAGATCGCCCGCCGCCTCGAGGCGTGGCGAAAAAACACCGAGGAGGAGTGAGGCGCCGCGCTTGCATTGTGCGCGGGGGCCTTGCTATTCTGGCGCCGCTTTGGGTGCCGGGGACGAGCGCGAACGGATACGCCGGGCCGTGTTGGCCCGACGCGACGCGCTGGCGCCGGAAACGCGCGGCGCGTTCAGTCGCGCGATCGGGGAACGGCTGTGGGTTTTGCCCGAGGCGGCCGCGGCCCGGACCGTGTTGCTCTCGCTCTCGGTCGGCAGCGAGGTGTCCACGCAGGCGCTGGTGGCCGAAGCCGGGCGGCGCGGCCTACGGGTGGCGGTGCCGGTCACGTTGACGGCCGAGCGCCGGCTGCTGGCGGTGGAGTTTCCGGGGGACGACCGGCTGGAACCGGGGCCGTTCGGCATTCTCCAACCCCGCCCCGCCGCGCGCGTGCCGGTGCCGGTTGATCGGCTCGATTTGATCGTGGTGCCCGGCGCGGCGTTCGATTCGCGCGGCAATCGGTTGGGGTGGGGCGCGGGGTATTACGATCGGTTGTTGGCCGGGCGTCGTCCCGGCGCCCCGATCGCGGCGTTGGCGTTCGAGTGTCAACTCGTGCCGGCGATTCCGTCCGAGCCGCACGACGTCGCGATGGACGTGATCGTGACCGAGCAACGAGTGATCCGACCCGACCGCGGGGTCGGGCTGTGCGATACGAAAGGGGAGTGAACGTGGCGGCGCAGTTGATCGACGGGAAGGTGATTTCCAAGGCAGTCAAAGAGGACGTGCGCGCGCGCGTCGCGACGTTGATCGCCAAGGGCGTCCGCCCCGGTTTGGCGACCGTGTTGGTGGGAGAAGACCCGGCGTCGCAGGTCTACGTGCGGAACAAGCAGCGCACGTGCGAAGAACTCGGGATGCACACGGTGGGGCACAATCTGCCCGCCTCGACGTCGGAGAAGGACCTATTGGCGCTGATCCATCGGTTGAACGCGGACCCCGCGATCCACGGCATTCTGGTGCAACTGCCGCTGCCCAAACCGTTGCGCAGCGAGCCGATCCTGAACGCCGTGTCCCCGGACAAGGACGCCGACGGACTGCACCCGTTCAACATGGGCAAACTCCTGATGGGCGAGCCGCGGTTCGTGCCGTGTACGCCCGCGGGCGTGATGGCGATGCTGGATTATCACAAACTCCCGATCGAGGGGAAAACCGCGGTGGTGGTGGGGCGCAGCAACCTGGTGGGCAAGCCCGCCGCCTTGTTGTTGCTGCACCGGCACGCGACCGTGACCGTGTGTCATTCCAAGACGCCGAATCTGGCAGACGTGTGCCGTCGCGCGGACATCCTGGTGGCGGCGATCGGCAAGGCGCATTTTATCACGGCCGACATGGTCAAACTCGGCGCGGTGGTGATCGACGTGGGGATCAACCGGTTGCCGGACGGCAAACTCGTCGGCGACGTGGACTTCGCGGGGGTGTCGCCCAAGGCGTCGTGGATCACGCCGGTGCCCGGCGGGGTCGGGCCGATGACGATCGCGATGTTGATGCAGAACACGATGCTGGCCGCGTCCCTGACCGCGGAGGCGGGGCACCATCGACACTGAGGACAAGGAGTCCGTATGAGGCGATTGCGCGAAGTCATAGAGGCCGGCGAATTCGCGGTGACGGTCGAGTGTGAACCCCCCAAGGGCGCGGACGTCGCGCCCGTGTTGTCGCGCACCAAGGCGCTGCTGGGGCGCGTGCACGGCATCAACGTGACGGACAACCAGGCCGCGGTGATGCGCATGTCGTCGTTGGCCATGTGCCGGTTGCTCTACGAGCAGGGCCACGACCCGGTGCTCCAGTTGACCACGCGGGACCGTAACCGCTTGGCGCTCCAATCGGATTTGTTGGGCGCGCACGCGTTGGGTATCCGCAACGTGTTGTGCCTGCGCGGCGACGATCCCACCGTGGGCGACCACAAGGACGCCAAACCCGTATTCGATTTGGACGCCGCGCAACTCCTAGGCGTGGTGAACGGGCTCAACAACGGCAAGGATTTGGCGGGCAACGCGCTCAAGGGCGCGACCGACTTTTTCCCGGCGGGCGCGGTCAGCCCGGAGATGGTTCCCCCCGAGCCGCAGCTGGCCGGGCTCGAGAAAAAAATGGCGGCGGGGTCGCGGTTCTTCCAGACCCAGGCGGTCTACAACCCGGACCGGTTCGGCGCGTTCATGGACAAGGCGCGCCCGCTCGGCGCGCGCATTCTGGGCGGCATCGTGGTGCTCAAGTCCGCGAAGATGGCCGAATACATGAACAAGAACATTCCCGGCATCTCGGTGCCGCAACCGCTCATCGACGAGTTGGCCGCCGCGGGCAAGGAGCAGGCGTTGGGGGTCGGGATCGACATCGCGGTGCGACTCATCGGCCAAATCCGCGGCATGTGCCACGGCGTGCACATCATGGCGGTGGGCGCGGACCAGGCGATCCCGGAGATCCTCACCCGCGCGAAACTCGGTTGATGGCGCCCGCGCGCGTCACGGTCCCCGAACTGCAGCGGCGCAAAGCCGACGGCGAGCGGATCACCATGGTGACCGCGTACGACTATCCGTTCGCGCGCATCGCGGACGAAGCCGGTATCGACGTCGTCTTGGTGGGCGACTCGGTGGGCGTGGTGGTGCAAGGGCACAGCACTACGCTGCCGGTGACCATGGACCAGATGATCTACCACACGGAAATGGTCACGCGCGGCGCGCGCCGGGCGCTGGTCATCGGCGACATGCCGTTCATGTCGTTTCAGGTTTCCGACGAAGAGGCGGTGCGCAACGCGGGCCGCTTCATCCAGGAGGGCCGCGCGGCCGCGGTCAAATTGGAAAGCCCGCCCTCGATGATGTCGCGGGTGGCCGCGATCGCGGCCGCGGACATTCCGGTGATGGCCCATCTGGGCCTGTCGCCGCAATCGATTCACAAGATGGGGGGGTACAAGGTGCAGGGCCGCACCCCCCCGGCCGCGCAGCGTCTGTTGGACGACGCCAAACGCGCGGAGGACGCGGGCGCGTTCGCGGTGCTGATCGAGGGCGTGCCGCCGCCCGTGGCCAAGAGGATCACCAAGGCGCTCGCGATTCCCACGATCGGCATCGGCGCGGGGCCCGGCTGCGACGGCCAGGTGCTGGTGTTGCACGACCTGCTCGGTCTGTTCGTGGAGTTCAGCCCCAAGTTCGTGAAGCGCTACGCCAATCTGCGCGAAACCGCGATCAAGGCGCTCACCGCGTATCGCAATGAAGTGATGACGGGCCGGTTTCCGTCAGAGAAGGAAAGTTACTAAGCGGCGCCGCGCGGGCGGGTCAGGGCGCGGGGCGATCCGTCCGGACGCGTCCTTGCGCCTGATCGACGACGCGCTGGAACGCGGCTTGGAGTTCGTTGACGGCCAGGCGCGAGAGCGGCGTGGCGACGGTGATCGTGGTCGTGGGTGCGCTGATGGTGATCTGATCCGCGGTCTGGTTCACGCGCACCGATACCAGCGACCCTCCGAAGCGAAGCTGCCAATCTCCGATCCGGCCTTCCAGACAGGTCGAGAGACTCCATAAGAACTCTTCGACTTCGCCGATCGTCATCAGCGATCTTCCCGCCCGTTACTCGCCCACCTGCAATAACAGGCCTTTGCGGCGCGCGATGCGGAACATCCCGAGGAACCCCGCGCAGCCGATCAGCAGATACACGACGTTGAGCGCGATCGCGCCCAGCAGCAGGCCGATGTCGAACCGTCCCTCCAGCAAGACCGCGCGCAAGCCCTCGAACACGTGCGCGGCGGGGGTGGCCCAGGCCACGGGTTGCAGCCAGCTTGGCAGCACTGAAACCGGATAAAAGACCGCGGCCACGGGCTGGAACAGAAAGATCACGGCCCACGCCAGGCTTTCGGCGCCTTGCCCGAACCGCAGGATCAGCGCGGACACCAGTAAGCCGATCGACCACCCCATGATCAGCAGGTTGACGAAGAACGCGGCCAAAGGAAAACCCATCGCGAACAGGTTGTAGCGATAGAGGACCGCGGCCAGCAACGCCATGAACACGGACGCGATCACGGTGCGGGCGAACGCCACGATCACCTGCCCGGCGACGAACTCCAACGGGGTCAGCGGGCTGGCAAACAGGTTCGACAGGTTGCGCGACCAGATTTCTTCCAGGAACGCGAGCGACACGCCGATTTGCGAGCGAAACAACACGTCCCACAGGATCAACGCGCCGAGAAACAGCACCACGAAGTCCGGCAGCCCCGGCCCCAGCCCGCGCAGGTAGATCGTCAGGAATCCCCACACGAACAATTCCATGGCGGGCCAATAGACGAGTTCGACCAAGCGGGTCCACGAGCCGCGGTACAGGTACACGTGACGCCAGACCATGGCCGTGACGCGGCGCGGGTTCACGGGTCGCGGTCCTTCCGGGCGATGGCGAGAAACACGTCTTCGAGCGACGCGCGTCCGTACCGTTGGACCAGCCGAGCCGGCGTGTCCTGATCCACGCAGCGGCCTTCCTGGAGCACGATCACGCGATCGCACAGCCGTTCCACTTCACTCATGTTGTGGGAGGAGAGCAGGATAGCGGCGCCGGTGGTGGCGCGGTACTCGGCCAGCCACGTCCGCACGCGGTCCGCGACGTCCGGGTCCAGGCTCGCGGTGGGTTCGTCCAGCAGCAGGAGTTCCGGCGCGTTGATCAGCGCTTTGGCGAGCGCGACGCGCGTGCGTTGGCCCGAGGAGAGTTCGCCGAAACGGCGATCCATGAACGCGGTGAGGTCCAGCCGTCGGCCCAAGTCGGCGATGGTCTCGCGCAATCGGGAGACGCCGTACAAGCGGCCGTACACCGACAGGTTTTCGCGCACGGTCAGCCGGTGCGGGAGATCCGCGTACGGCGAGGAAAAGTTCATCCGGCCCAGCACGGTTTGCCGATGCGCGGCCACGTCTAATCCGAACAGACGGATCCGTCCGGTGGTGGGGATCAGGAGCGCGAGCAGCATCGACAACGTGGTGGTTTTGCCCGCGCCGTTCGGGCCCAACAACCCCACGATTTCGCCGCGACCGACCGTGAACGACAGGTCCGCGACGGCCCAGACGTCCTTGAATCGTTTGCCGACGCGATCGACCTCGACGATGGGTTCGCTCATTGATTCAGATCATACAAGAATCAGCTTTGGGACTGTAATTTTGAGCTCCTTCAGAAATGCGTTAGATGCCCCCTTCGGGAACTTCCGCGATCTGAATCCCTGACGGTGGGTCGCAAGGCGCCGCACGCACCGCCCGTAGGGGTTCGGCATGCCGAACCCCTACACCATATGGGGACGCGCAGCGGCAACGCAGCAGATAACCATTTCTGGAGGGGCTCTTATCGGCCGATGTCGGCCAGCGGGGCATCTGTGACGGTCAACGCGCCCCGCGGATTCGATGCGAGCGAGTTCGCGGTCGTCAATTCGTCGTGCGGCGGAGTTGTCGCGCAGTCCGGCGTGAGCACGAGTCCCCAGTGGTCGTTGTCGCGGACCACATTGTCCAACAATAGGGCGTGGGCGTGATGAAACAGCAGGATGCCGCTCAGGCGATTGCCGCGACACCCGTTCCGAACAACGTCGGGTTTGGTGCCGGGATCGCGAACCGCGATGCCGAAATGATGGTTGTCGAAGCAGTCGTTGCGGGTGAGATAGGGCGTCGCCCCGGCGAACACGAAAATCCCGGACTCCCGGTTGCGACAGACCTCGTTGTCCACGAGCGTGGGGCGGGATTCCGGGCCGTAGATCACGATGCCCGAGAGGACTCCGTCCGTGATGCGGCAGCGGCTGATGGTGCAGGTGGAATCCAACACGTTCACGGCCGAGTGCTGATCGCTGCCGACATACCGGAAGGTCAGGTCGGAGATCAGGCCGCTCGGCAAACGCTGGAGATAGAGCGGGCCGGTGCGCCGGCTGAAAATCTCGACGAGATCGCGGCCGGCTCCGATCAGGCGCGCCGGTCCTCCCACCATGAAGATTTTGTCCTCGTACCGTCCGGGTCTGACGAACACCTGGTCATCGGCCGCGGCGTCGGCCAGCGCGGCGCTGGGGCGCGGGTAACACGACGGGTCGTTCCCGTCGACGATCAGGGTCCGCCCGCCGGCCGGATTCGGGGGCGGCGTGAGAGGATCCCCGCGATCCGCCGCCGCGAGTTCTGGCGTCGCCGATGGGGACTCGCGGTCATCCGCGTCCGCGTGTGGATCGTGCACGGTCGGAACCTCGATACGCGCGAGGGAGTTCTATCAGACGCTCCAAGCGGCGGTCAAGGCGGGTTTGCGGAGGGCGGTTCGCTTCGGTAGAGTACGGGGCGTCGCACTGGGGAGGACGGCTGATGCGCGGGAAATTGTGGCTGGGTATCGTGGCAATCATCGCATTCACGGGATCGATCGGCGGCGCGGCGGCCGTCGACCCCGACGAGGCGAACAATATCGGCGTCTACAGCCAGGCTCGCGACAGCGTGGTCAACATCACGAACGTGGTGATCGACTACGACATCTTTTCCACGCCGTACGCGAGTTCCTCCAGCGGATCGGGCGTGATCCTCGACTCCCAGGGGCGCATCGTCACCAATCACCACGTCGTGAACAATTCGTCGCGGTTGGCGGTCACCTTGTCCGACGGGAGCCAGTGGCCCGCCGAGGTCGTGGGCAAGGACGCGTCCACGGACTTGGCCGTGATCAAAATCCAAGCGCCGGCCGCCAAACTCCGCCCGCTGCGGTTCGGCGAGTCATCCGGGCTCAAGGTCGGGCAGAAGGTGCTGGTGATCGGCAATCCGTTCGGCTTGGAACAAACGTTGACCACGGGAATCATCAGCTCGATCCGCCGCTACTTGAAGCTCTCCGGCGCGGAAATGGAGAACGTGATCCAGACCGACGCCGCGATCAACCCCGGAAACTCCGGCGGCCCGCTGCTCGACAGCGACGGGCGCGTGATCGGGATCAACACCGCGATCTTCACGCCGTCCGGCGGGAACGTGGGGATCGGTTTTGCCGTGCCGGTCGATACGGTCAAACGGGTGGTCGCCGAGCTCTTGGAGAAGGGCTACGTGGCGTACGCCTGGATGGGCGTCGAGATGCAGACGCTCATCCCCCGCTATGCCGAGGCCTTGGATCTCACCGTGGACCGGGGGGTGCTGGTGGGGCGGCTCGTGCGCAACGGCCCCGCGCATCGCGCGGGCATTCGCGGCGGCGCGGACCGCGTGATCGTGGGCAACACGCGGTTGGTGGTGGGCGGCGACATCATCGTCGACGCGGACGGACAGCCGGTCACCTCGGTGGAGGAACTGCAGCGGTTGCTGCGCGCGAGAAAACCGGGTGAGAAGATGCGGCTGACCGTGGTGCGCGAGGGGCGGCGCGTGAACGTCTCGATGACGCTCGGCGAGCGGCCGGTGGAGTGAGGGAGGGCATGGACGAAGGGGGGAGGGGGCAAGACGAAGGGGAGATGGGGAGAGCGGGCGATGGGGGGAGGGAAACCGAAAACATTTAGGGGGCGGTGTTGATCGCGGCGAGGACGCGACCAATGGCATCGCGCCCCGCCTCCGGCTCGCTCGCCAGGCTCAGCACGAGGTGGGTCGGGTCCAGGTCGTAGAAGAATCCGGGGTGGACGAGCACGCCGCTTGTCCGCAGGATGTGTGACGCCAAGGCCTCGTCGTCCAACGCGGTGTTTACGCGCACGGACGCGTAGAACCCTCCGCGCGGGGCGACGAACGACACGCGGGGTGATGCGCCGAGCGCGGTGAGCGCGTCGCGGCTTCGCTGCGCGATCGCGGATCGATAACGTTCCAGAAACGGCCGGCCGTCGGACAGGATACGGGGCGCCGCGGCCTGCGCGATCTCGTTCACGGGCAGGAACGCGTCGGATAGGCGTTCGAGCGCGCCCAGCGCGCGTTGCACGGCCTCGGGATCTCCGGTCAGCGCCATCCAGCCGAACTTCATGCCCGGCAGGGCGAACATCTTCGAAAATCCGTTGAGCGTGACCACCAACGGCGCGTCCGTGGTCGCCGGGCGCGGCAGGACTCCGGGGTCCGACACAAACTCCCCGAACACTTCGTCGGCGATGATCGGGATTCCGCGCTCGCGCGCCAGCGCCGCCACCCCGTCGATTTCCCGGCGCGTGGCCACCGCGCCGGTGGGGTTGTGCGGCGAAATCAGTACGATGGCCCGCGTGCGATCCGTGACCGCCGCGGCCAGATCATCCACGTCGATGGCCCAGCCTCGCGCCTCCTCCAACCGGTAACCGGCGAGGCGCACGTGGCCGAGGGCGGCGATGTCGTCGAACAACGGATACGACGGCTTCGGCGTCAACACCTCATCGCCGGGATCGCAGAGCACCGAGAACGCGTACCAGTATGCGAGGCTGGTCCCGGGTGTCAGCACGATCTGCGCGGCGGGAACATCGACGCCCTGGGCGCGGTAGTACAAACAGATCGCCTCGCGCGCAGCGCGCTGGCCCAACGGGTCCGGGCGATAGGTTCGCGCGGTGGCCGCCGCGTCCGAGAGGATGGACCGGAGCAGATCGTCCGGAAACGTGATGCCTTGCTCCGTGACGTTGCCCGACACCAGATCGACCACCGGCAGCCCCTGCGCGAGCCGCATATCGCGCTCGCGGTACAAGGGATTGGTCTCGGCGTGGAACGCAGACGCGAGGCGGGAGAGCCGGATCACCGCGGCTCAGTCGTAGAAGTTTCGCGCCCAGGCGTGGGCTTCGACCCGCTTCATCAACTCGGGCGTGAAGGCCGGACCCTTCGCGTAGCGGGCGTTGGCTTCGACGTGTTCGGGGCGTCGCATGCCGGGGATCACCGTGGCCACGGACGGTTCGCTCAGGATCTTGTGGCTGAGCACGTATTGCAGCGCGGCGTGGGCGAGCGTTTCGTATCCCTCGCCGACCGCGGCCGTGAGCGCGTCCGCGCGGCGCACGGTTTCCGCAAGGCGGTCACCCTTGAAGTAGTCGCGGCGCCAATCCGTCCGCACAAACGTCGTGTCCGGACGCAGCGCGCCGGTGAGCCCGCCCTCGTCGAACGGGCAGCGCGCGATGATCCCGACGTGGTGCTCCTGGGCCACCGGCAACAGACGCAGGCCCGGACTCTGGTCGAACAGATTGAAGATGACCTGGATCGCGTCGATCCAGCCGGATCGGACCAGTTCGAGCGCGGTGTCGGGCTCGTGGTCGTTGATGGACACGCCCAAATAGCGGATCTTGCCCGCCAATTGCAGGTCCCGCAACGTTTCGATCCACTCGGTCTCCCGGATCCATTGCGGCGACCAGACGTGGAGTTGTTGCAGGTCAATGAAGTCCGCGTCCAGATGCCGCAGGCTCTCTTCGGTGCACCGGATGATCCAGTCCTTGGGAAATACCTCGCGGATCGGCGCGTTGTGCCGGGCGGGCCACTCGCGATTTTTTGGCGGGATCTTGGTCGCGACCGTGATTTTTTTGCGCAGGCCGAGGCGGTTCGCGGCCTGGGCGATCAGGCGCTCGCTGCGCCCGTCGCCGTAGGCGTGGGCGGTGTCGAAGAACGTGACCCCGAGTCGCAGCGCCTTCTCCAGCGCGGCGAGCGACAACGCGTCGTCTCCGCGCCCCCACGCGCCGCCGCCAATGCCCCACGCGCCGAACCCGAGTTCGGATACCGCGAGCCCGGTGCGGCCCAACGTGCGCGTGCGAACGGTCGTGCTCACGGCCGCAGAATAACAAGGCGGTCGGATACGGGTCAATCGCCCCGATTGTCTGATAGCGGAACAGCGGTTGCGTATATTCACTCCTTCCCCCCTTGCGGGGGAGGGAGTCACGGGGCCAACGTCGCTTACCGCAGATTCAGGGAGCGTCCGCGGGCCTGGTACACGGGATCATGCTGTGATAGCATGCCGCGTATGGCCAAGGTGCAACTCTACACCACGGATTTTTGTCACTACTGTCGGGTGGCCAAGTCCTTGCTCGAAGGGGCCAACATCCCTTATGAAGAGATCAACATCTCCGGGACGCCCGAGATGCGCGACGTGCTGGTCAAAAAGACCGGGGAGTGGACCGTGCCGCAGATTTTCGTGGACGGCCAGTACATCGGTCAGGACGACGAATTGCGAGAGTGGATCAAGTCGGGACGGTTAAAGTGAACGCGCCGCGTGACCCCGCGCTGTCCCAGACGCCGCCGATCGAGATCGAAACCGGTCGCAATCCCACGGCCGCGGTCATCTGGCTGCACGGGTTAGGCGCGGACGGACACGACTTCGAGCCGATCGTGCCGGAGTTGCGGTTGCCGAGCGCGGTTCCCATTCGCTTTATTTTCCCACATGCGCCGCACCGGCCGGTGACGATCAACAACGGATACGTGATGCGCGCGTGGTACGACATCCGCACCGCGGAGTTCGTCCGGCGCGAGGACGAAACCGGCATCCGCGAGTCCGAGCAAACCATACGCGACTTGATCGCGCGCGAGATCGCGCGCGGCATTCCCGCCAAGAGGATCGTGCTCGCGGGATTTTCCCAGGGTGGGGCGATCGTGCTGCACGTGGGGATGCGCTACCATGAACGGCTGGCCGGGATCATGGCGCTCTCCACGTACCTGCCGCTCGCCGATCTGTTTCCGAACGAGGCGCACCCCGCCAACCAGACCGTGCCGATTTTCATGGCGCACGGCACCGACGATCCCATCATCCCCCTCGAACGCGGCCAAATGTCCGCCGACTTGCTCAAGAGCGCCGGGGCCGATGTGACGTGGCGAAGCTACGAGATGGGGCACTCGGTCTGCATCGAGGAGATCGGCGACATCGCGGCGTGGTTGGCGCGGGTTCTCCGCGCCGCGTAATTCCCAATCGCGGAGTGAGTCGGTGCGGTCAGCCCCAGGCGTCGCTCGGGGTCAGGCCTCGTCGCGCCGCCATTTCACGGCCCAACGCCGCGATCGCCGCCTGATTTAACACCCGTCCCGCGAGCGGGAACACGTCATGGTCTTCGATCGCGATGTGGCGTTCGTAAATGGTCCGCAGTTCCTCCAGCACGGTGACCAGGCGCCGGGCGTCGCTCGCGGGCAACGCGCCCTCGTCCATCCACCGTTCCACCAGCGAATCGACTTCCATGTGCGCGCGATCCACGACCACGTGATCTTCCTCCAACTCCTTGATCGTGGCCAAGGCCGCGCGCGCCTGCGCATCGTGCGAGTCGCGCATGCGGGGGAACAGCGAGCGCTCCTCGTCCTCGATGTGTTTGGGCGCGGCTTCGCGAAAGTACCGACCGGCGGCGACGAGCGCCTCGCGCTGTTCGGGGCTCAACGCGCCGCCGCGCGCGTCCGCGGTCACCGTGATCAACAGTCCCAGAAAACGCTCGATCCGCCGGTGGCAATCGCCGAGCAGGCCGAGCGGATCGGCGAACGAGCTCTCGGGTTTTTTGCCGATGGTGATGGGCATGGCCGGCCTCCGGAACGGGGAACGTGACGATGCGTCGCATTCTAACAAGTCGCGCGACGGGGAGAAAGCCGTCGTCGGAGGCGGGCGGGTTGCGACGGCGTTGATGGAGGTCCGGCGAACGGCCGCATGGTCGCCTCCGGTGGTGGGACTCCGTCCGGGACTCGCTTGACAGGACGTGATCGAAATCCTGACAATTTGGACGCGGGACGAGCGCGGACGTCCCTCCTCCTCTCCGCGAATGAAAACCCCTCACCCTGCGAGGGCGCCATGACCACACGAACTGGGACCGAACTCAGCCGCCGGGCATCACTTGACGCGCAGATCGACCGTCTCCGGGCGCAACTCGGACGTCTGGATCCCCTGCTCAGTCCGCTGACGAACGCGTCCGTGCTCGTCGATTTTGACGCCGCGACCGAGCAAGTGATCGCCGAGGCATTCGGCAGTACGTCGGACAACTTGGAGACGTACTACTACGCGCAGCTCGGGGAAGCCGCGAGCATGCTGAACCTCCAGGAGGACGCCCCGGAAGGGAGCCATGACGACGTCGGCCGCGAGAGCCTGCGGCAACGTCGCCGGGTCCTGGAAAGCTGCATCTGGGAACTCGAAGCGAAACGGGCGTCCAACGCCAGGAAACGGACTCCGACACCGCAGGTCGCCGCGCGGGTCTCCGAATACATGACTCGCTCGATCCAACGTATCGGCGCGACCGCGACGTTACGAAACGCCGGAGCGCACATGGACGGCAACAAGATCGGCTGCCTGTTCGTGGAGGAACAGGGGCGCTACGTGGGTACGCTGACCGAGGCGATGCTCAGCCGGGCGGTCGTCGCACAAGGGCTGGATCCCGCGACCACGCCGGTGAAACGCTGCATGGACGAGACGATCGTGTCGATCGACAACCAGGCGCCCTTGGTGGAGGCGGTCAAGCTCATGAAAGACCGCGGCGTCCGGCATTTGGCCGTGACCGAGGACGGCGCGATCGTGGGTGTGCTCTCGGTATCCGATCTGCTCCGATACTATTCCGGCGTTTGACCGCGTCTGAAGCGGGGCGATGGCGGCGCGGACGCTCCCTGCCGTTATTCCTCGATATGGTCGAACCGCATGATGGTGATGAGCGACTTCCACTGCTTGGTCGTCCGTCCATCCGTATCGACTTCGGGGATGCCGCCGTCCGGACCGACCACGTTGATCATGGTTCCCTGCGAAGTGTAGATCGTGTACGTCGAGGACATTTTCATGAACACGGCGCTCGCTCCGGTCGATTTCTCATAAAAGGCCACGACCGCTTGGGGCGCATCGTCCGACACCCATTGAAACAACGTGCCGTCGGTGGCGCTTTCGGCGGCGACCCGGTGATCGGACTGACGCAGCACCGCATCGGGATAGACGGCCACGCCGAGGTGCTGAAAGTCCGCCGAGTTGGTTTCGGCCACGGCCTGCGCAGCGGCGGACAGGAGAAGCATCGCAATGACGGCGATGGAGAGTCGCTTCATGCCGAACCTCCGACTTGGACGAGGTCGGAGTATACCGGATGCTGATTCGACGTCAATCAACGCCGGATACGGGGGGCGGTCTCGCCGATGATGCAATGGTCGGCTACGGCGGCAATTGCCCCGTGAACACGGCCGCCCTAATTACTTAGGAGCGTCTCCAAGTCTGCAAGTCTGTCCCGCGTTCCATCGATGCCCCTTAATTGTCAGAACTGCGTTGATCAGCATCACGATGTTCGCCCCTCCCTCGGTTCAGCGCTCATCGCGATGAACGCGCCCCAACCGGAACGCGCACGAGCCCCCCACGACTCAACCAGGTGATACCGCTTCACCAGCGCCGCATATGGAATGGGGGGAAAGTGAAGAAGCGTCGAGGCCGTCTTAACGACGAATCCGTTTCGCTGGAGCAGGCGGGTCAGTTCCCGAATACCCCAGAAATGAGCCTGGTTGTATATCGTATCGCTGAACATCCCTTTGAATCTCCGCCAGAACGCCCAGATGCTGGAGCGGTTCAACTCTCCGATCACGAGTCGCCCCGCCGGTCGCAGCGCCCGGCGGGCTTCTTGGATCGCCTGATCAGGCCTCTGCGCGAAACACAGCGACGTGACCGCGACCATCGTGTCGACCGCTCCGGTGCGGATCGGCAGCGCCTCGGCGGACGCACAGACGAATCGAACGGGTTGTCCGGCGCGCCGAAGTTTTTCGCGGGCGACCGCCAACATTTCGAACGACGGGTCGAATCCAACGATCCACGCGCCGCGTCGGCTCAACTCGAGCGTATACAGCCCGGTCCCGCATCCAAGATCGATCACCCGTTCGCCGGGCGCGACGCGGGCCAGGCGCAGGATCGCTTCGGATTCGAGCGCATGCGCGAGCGCCCCCAGCGGCGTGTGATACCACGCGTCGTAGCGAAGAGCGAGCCGGTCAAAATCCATCCGAGCTCCATAAGCATCCGTTGAGCCGGCCGTTTATCGACGGCCGCCGAGCGGATAAGAACCGGCGCCGCCGCGGAAGGGAAGTGCCAGCGACCCGGCCAGTGTGAGTTCTCGCGGATCCCGAAACTGCTCGAGCCCCAACGGCATCTCGACCTGGGATTTCGCGGGCTCCGGTCGATAGGTGCCGAGCAGTCGATCCCACCAAGGCAGGCTGAATCCGAAGTTGCTGTTCGTTTCGTCCCGAACCACGGAATGGTGGATCCGGTGCATGTCGGGCGTCACGACGATCCATCGGAGCAACCGGTCGAGCGTTTCGGGCATTCGGACGTTGCTGTGGTTGAACATCGACGTCGCGTTCAGCACGACCTCAAAGATCAGCACGGCCGCCGGCGGCGCGCCGATCAAGGTAACGGCGGCCAACTTGATCAACATGGAAAGGACGATCTCGATCGGGTGGAAGCGCGCACCCGTGGTGACGTCCACATCAAGGTCGGCGTGATGCATCATGTGAAGCCGCCACAGCGTCGGTACGGCGTGAAACACGACGTGTTGGAGGTACAGCGCGAAGTCCATGGCCACCAAGGCGGCGACGACCGTCAGCCAGGTCGGCCAGCCGACGAGGTTCAACGCCCCCCACTGGTTTTGCGCGGCCAGGACGGCCATGCCGACGGCGGTCGTCGAGAAGAACAAGCGAACCGTGAGCGTGTTGAGGACCACGATCGAGAGATTGACCGGCCACCGCCTGACCCGTGGCGCCGTGAGCGGCCGCCGTGGCGCCATCAACTCCCACACCGCCATCAGGGCGAAAATCCCGAAGAAGCTCGCCAACCGGATCAGGGGTTCCTGAGACATCATGGCCGCCACCTGCTGTGCAGACCCGGTGTCGATCCTGACCACTTCGATATCATACGGGGCGCCTCCCGTGCCCTTTGAGTAACCGCTGGCGATCATCGAGGACCTCGAAAAGTAGTTCGCGCATGAGATCAAAGGCTTTCAAGATCTTGGGGCGGGTCAGGCGGTAGTACACCGTGGCGCCTTGCCGCCGGGCGGCCACGACGCCTTTCTGGCGGAGCACGGTCATGTGTTGGGAGAGGTTGGCTTTGGGGACCTTCAGCACCGCCAGCAACTCGGTCGCGGAAAGTTCCTTCTCCCGGAGCGTGTTGATGATCTTCAGCCGTTTGGGATTCGCCAGCGTGGAGCAGATGTCGGCGTGAAGCCCGTAAACCTGTTCATCGACTTCGCGACGGGTTGCCATAGAGACCACATCCGGGTTGGAAATGTCGACTTTTGGTAATCGATTGGTTTCGATATTTCGAAACAACAATACGGCGACGCGAGGGGCCGTGTCAAGAGGCCGGGGAGACGGCGCTGCCGTGACCGCCGCGCCTAGTGATCCACGGCGTGCCGGCCGTGATCCGACACCTGCGCCATGAACCAGTGATGAAGCGCGGTGACCAGAGCTGGATCCGTCGCGGCGTATCGAATCTCCCCGCCGTTCGGCAGGGCGGTGTAGCGAATGTCGATCCGCGCGAACCCGGCCCTCAATTCGGCCAACCCCGGCATGTCCTCGCCGTGAATCCTGGCCGGATCGGAAAAGTCGCCGCGGCGAAACTTCTCCGCTTCGTGCTGGAGGTGGGATTGGATCAACGCGATCTGCGGCGTATTCGCCGGATCTTTCACGGTCACGGTTTGCCGCCCGCCGTCTTCCAGCCGTTGAAACACGTGAATCGTCTGCTCCAGATCGAACGGCATCACCTGCGCGCCGCGCGCGGCGACCTGGGCTTGGTGGGTGGTACAGCCGCTTAAGATTCCGATCCCAAGAACGACCAGCAAGGCTGACGTCGCACTGACCACTGCGATCCAAGAGGGGAAACGGAGGGACGGTATATGTAGATGAGGTGCGTTCATTGTTTTCAGAAAAGTCCAATCGCTGCGCAGTCCGGACGATTAGATTTAAGAATGCTCGCCGATTCCCCGGGCCTGCCCTTACACATGCGGAAAATCCGGGTTGTGTGCGATTTCCCATAGGAAGCCGTCGGGGTCGGTGAAGTAGCCGGCGTAGCCGCCCCAGAACGTGGGTTGGCCGGGCTTCACGACTTTGGCGCCGAACTTGGCGACGTGGGCCAGCAAGGCGTCGACCTCGGCGGGGGAGCGGACGTTGTGGGCCAGGGAAAATCTGGAGGCCCCGGAGCTTTGCGGGGACACTCCGGCGTCGGCCGCCAAGCTCTCCCAGGGCCACAGCGCGAGCCAGGTCTTCCCCATCTCGAAGAACGTCACGGATGGCGGGGTTTCGAGGCGCGGCAGGCCGAGTCCGTGTTCATAGAAGCGCGTGGCTCGTTCAAGGTCCGAGACTCCGAGCGTGATGAAGCTGATGCGTGGTTCCATCGCCTTCTTCGCGCACAATCCGGCGCGCCTCCAATCAGGGTTTGGTCTTCTTCAGCGACGCGGAGTTGATGCAGTAGCGCAAGCCCGTGGGCTTGGGGCCGTCGGGGAAGACGTGGCCCAGGTGGGCGTCGCAGCGGTTGCAGAGGACTTCGGTGCGGCGCATGAAGAAGCTGCTGTCGTCCTCGGTGCTGACCGCGTCGGGGGACATGGGTTGGTAGAAGCTGGGCCAGCCCGTGCCCGAATCAAACTTCGTGTCGGAACTGAAGAGGGGGGTGCCGCAGCACACGCAGGTGTAGGTGCCGGGTTCCTTGGAGTCGTGGTATTCGCCCGTGAACGCGCGTTCGGTGCCTTTCTTGCGCGTGACCTGATACTGCTCGGGCGTGAGTTGGGCTTTCCATTCCGCGTCGGACTTCTTCACCTTCTCGGTCATCTGGGTTCTCCTGCCAATACGGTTAGGGCATTACGCGTGGCCTGGTGAAAACCAAACAGCAGTTGGTTGTTAAACTCGAACAATGGATAGCGAATCAGGTCGGGGTTGCCGACTTGGAGGCTGACGATCTGGTCGGGCGGGAGCGCGCGACCGTCTTCCGGCAAACCCACTTTGCGTGCGCCTTTGGGCGCGTACAACCCGTGAAGCCCGTCAGGGACTTTGGCCGCGAGCGCGAGGAGTTCCTCGCGCGACAGGGGCTGCTCAAAAATCTCGCGGAACGTGAACGCGATCTTGCGCTCGGTCAGCCACTGCTTTGCGTCCGCGCACATGGGACACCCTTCACGACCATACACAATGACGGACATGGCTCGTGCCAGCCATCATTCCGTATTGATCTGCGTTAGGTCAAGGGGCAAATCCCCCCCAGCCCCCCTTTTTCAAAGGGGGGATTCAGAAAAGGCGATGAAAAAGGAAAGGGACTACCGCCTGACGGGCGATTTGGTGGTGAGGAACCGTTCGATGCCGGCGGCGGCTTTGCGGCCTTCTGAAATTGCCCACACGATGAGCGAAGCGCCGCGTTTGGCGTCGCCGGCCGCGAACACGCCGGGCACGCTGCTCATGTAGTTGACGTCCACGGACACGTTGCCTCGGGGATCGAGGGTGACGCCGAGGTCGGTGAGCAGGCCGGGTTTTTCCGGGCCGGTAAAGCCCATGGCGAGCAGGACCAGGTCCACGTTCAACTCGAACGCGGAGTTCGGGACTTCGACCATCTTGGTTTTGCCCTGCGCGTCTTTTTCGAACTCCACGCGCACCGCGTGCAGCTTCTCCACCCGGCCGTTGCGGCCCGAGAACTTGGTGGTGGAGACGCTCCACTCGCGCTTGCAGCCTTCTTCATGCGCGTGCGAGGAGCGCAACTGCATGGGCCAGTAGGGCCACGGGGTGGAGGCGTCGCGCTGAGGTGGCGGCTCCGGGAGCAGCTCGAATTGGTAGATCTCTTTGACGTTCTGGCGGTGCGCGGTGCCCAGACAGTCGGACCCGGTATCGCCGCCGCCGATGATCACCGCGCGTTTGCCGTCCGCGGTGATGCGCTGGTCAGCCGGGGGCGGCGGGTCGCCCGCGTTGATCTTGTTTTGCTGGGTCAGATAATCCATGGCAAAGTGCACGCCCGCGAGTTCGCGACCCGGGACCTTGAGGTCGCGCGGCACCATGGCGCCGGTCGCGAGCAGGACGGCGTCGTGCTCGCGGCGCAACCGGTCCGCGGACACGTCGCGGCCCACGTCCACGTTGGTCTGGAACTGCACGCCCTCGGCCGTCATCTGTTCCAGGCGGCGGTCAATGACCCACTTCTCCATCTTGAAGTCGGGAATGCCGTAACGCAGGAGCCCGCCGATGCGGTCGGCTTTTTCGAAGACCGTGACCGCATGTCCGGCGCGGCGCAGTTGCTGGGCCGCGGCCAGGCCCGCCGGTCCCGAGCCCACTACCGCCACGCGGTAACCGGTTTCGGCCACGGGCAGGATGGGGGAGACCCAGCCTTCGTCAAAGCCCTTGTCGATGATGTTCCATTCGATCACGCGGATCGAGACCGGGTCGTCGATCACGCCCAACACGCAGGCGGATTCGCACGGAGCGGGGCAGAGCCGGCCGGTGAACTCCGGAAAGTTGTTGGTGTTGTGCAGGGCTTTGAGCGCATCCCGCCAGCGGCCGCGGTGGACCAGGTCGTTCCACTCCGGGATCAGGTTCTCGACCGGGCAGCCGGTGTTGCCTTGGCAGAACGGCACCCCGCAATCCATGCAGCGCGAGCCCTGGTTGCGGAGCGCGTCTTCCGAGATCGGCTGGTAGAACTCCTTCCAGTCGTGGACGCGTTCTTCCACCGGGCGGCGCTTGGGGCCTTCGCGTTTGACCTTGAGAAAACCGCGAATGTCAGCCATGGACCGGCGCCGGTTTCTGGGACGAGTGTTTCTGCGCGGAGACCTTGCGCGCGTCGAGCACCTTGCGGTACTCGATGGGGAACACTTTCACGAACTTGGGCAGGAAGTCGTCCCAGCGATCCAGGACGGTCTTGGCCTTGCGGCTGCCCGTGTAGTCCAGGTGCCGCTGAATGAAATCTTTGAGCAAGGCCTTGTCCTCGGCCTCGCGCACGGGTTCCAGTTCCACCATGCCCAGGTTGCAGCGTTGCTCGAACTTGCCGTCCTCGTTGAGCACGAACGCGATGCCGCCGCTCATGCCGCCCGCGAAGTTGCGGCCGGTGCGGCCCAGCACCACCACCACGCCGCCGGTCATGTACTCGCAGCCGTGGTCGCCCACGCCCTCGACCACCGCGCGCGCGCCCGAGTTGCGGACCGCGAACCGCTCGCCCGCCATGCCGTAGAAGAACCCTTCACCGGAGGTGGCGCCGTAGAGCACGGTGTTGCCGATCAGGATGGTTTCCTCGGGCACGAACGTGGAGCCCTTGGGCGGATACACGATGATGCGGCCGCCGGACAGGCCCTTGCCCAAGTAATCGTTGGATTCGCCCTCCAACGTGAGCGTGACGCCCCGGGCCAGGAACGCGCCGAAGGACTGGCCCGCGGTGCCGGTAAACGCGATGCGGATGGTGTCCTGCGGGAGCCCCTCGTCGCCGTACCGCTTCGCGATCTGATTGGAGAGCATGGCGCCGACCGTGCGGTGCACGTTGCGGATCGGCAAGGCGATCTCCACGGGTTCGCGCCGCTCGATCGCGGGCTGGGCCCGCTCGATCAACGCGCGATCCAGCACGTCGTCGATCCCGTGGTCCTGCGATTCCACGCAGCGCAGCGGCACCGAGCCCTCGACGTCCGGTTTGGACAGCAGGGGGGTCAGATCCAGGCCCTTGGCTTTCCAGTGCTCCACGGCCTTGTGGATCTTGAGCCGCTCCACGCGCCCGATCATTTCCGCGACGGTCCGGAACCCGAGTTGCGCCATCAACTCGCGGACTTCCTGGGCCACGAAGAAGAAGTAATTCACCACGTGTTCGGGTTGCCCCGTGAACTTGGCGCGCAACACCGGGTCCTGCGTGGCCACGCCCACCGGGCAGGTGTTGAGGTGGCACTTGCGCATCATGATGCAGCCCTCGACGATCAAGGGCGCGGTGGAAAACCCGAACTCCTCGGCCCCGAGCAACGCGGCGATCACCACGTCGCGGCCGGTCTTGAGCTGGCCGTCGGTCTCGATGCGCACGCGGCCGCGCAGATTGTTCTTGACCAGGGTCTGCTGCGTCTCCGCGAGGCCGATTTCCCACGGGATGCCCGCGTACTTGATGGACGCGAGCGGGGACGCGCCGGTGCCGCCCGAGTCGCCGCTGATCAGGATCTTGTCCGCGTGCGCCTTGGCCACGCCCGCGGCAACCGTGCCGACCCCGACTTCGGAGACGAGTTTGACCGAGACCGCGGCCTGGGGGTTGGCGTTCTTCAGATCGAAAATCAACTGTGCGAGATCTTCGATGCTGTAGATGTCGTGGTGCGGCGGCGGGGAGATCAACTGCACGCCGGGCGTGGCGAACCGCATGCGCGCGATGGTTTCGTCCACCTTGTGGCCGGGGAGTTGGCCGCCTTCGCCGGGCTTGGCGCCCTGCGCCATCTTGATCTGCAGCTCCTTGGCGTGCGCCAGGTAATGGATGGTCACGCCGAAGCGCGCGGACGCCACCTGCTTGATCGCGCTGTTCTTGGAGTCGCCGTTGGGCAAGGGATTGAACCGTTCCGGGTCCTCGCCGCCTTCGCCGGTGTTGCTCTTGGCGCCGATCCGGTTCATGGCCACGGCGAGGGTCTCGTGCGCTTCCTTGCTGATGGCGCCGTAGGACATGGCGCCGGTGGTGAAGCGTTTCACGATCTCCGCAACCGGCTCGACCTGGTCGATGGGGATGGGATCGCCGGTTCGCAGCTCCAGGAGGCCGCGGAGGTTCGAGCGGGTCTTGGATTCGTCGTTGACCAGCTTCGCGAACTCCTGGAACGTGGCGTATGAATTGTTCTTGGTCGCGTGCTGCAGCGTGGCGATGGTCAGCGGGTTCCAGTTGTGGTGCTCGCCCTGGACCCGGTAATGATACTCGCTGCCGAAATCGAGTTGGTGGACCGGGGCCGGCGCATAGGCCTGGCGGTGCCGCCGCAAGACTTCCTCGGCGATTTCGCGCAGCCCGATGCCCTGGATGCGCGAGGCCGTGCCCGTGAAGTACCGATTGATGACGTCGGAACCGATGCCGATGGCTTCGAAGATCTGCGCGCCGCAGTAGCTCTGCACCGTGGAGATGCCCATCTTGGAGAAGACCTTGAGCAACCCCTTGTTGATGGCCTTGATGTACTTGGACTCGGCGGTGGCCGCGTCGATCCCTTCGGGCAGGTACGCGTCGCGCGCCATGTCCACCAGGGTTTCGAACGCGAGATAGGGGTTGACGGTTCCGGCGCCGAACCCGATCAGACACGCGAAGTGGTGGATCTCGCGCGCCTCGCCGGTTTCCACGGTGAGTCCGACCTCGGCGCGGAGCGATTCGCGGATCAGGTGGTGGTGAACCGCGGCGATGGCGAGCAGGCTGGGGATCGGGGCCCACTCCGCGTTCACGCCGCGGTCGCTCAGGATCAGGAACTTGTCCCCGGCTCGGATCGCGTCCGCGGCCTGGCGGCAGAGGTCCTCCACCGCGCCGGCCAACCCTTCCGGGCCCTCGGCCACGCGAAAGAGCATCTTGAGCGTGCGGCTGCGAAAATCCGGGTCCGCGATCGAACGGATCTTCTGCAAATCGAAATTGGTGAGGATGGGTTGCTGGACCTTGATACGGCGACACGTCTCCGGCGTTTCACTCAGCAGATTCGGTTTGGGTCCGATGTTGGTCACCAAGGACATGACCAGGGCCTCGCGGATCGGGTCGATCGGCGGGTTGGTCACCTGGGCGAAGAGCTGCTTGAAGTACTTGAACAGGAGTTGCGGCCGCTCGGACAAGACCGCGAGCGGCGTGTCGGTGCCCATCGACCCCACGGCTTCCTCGCCGTTGACCACCATCGGGGTGAGCACCATCTTGAGTTCTTCGACCGTGTACCCGAACGCCTGTTGACGCTGCCGCAACGTGGCGTGATCGGGCTGCGGCACGCTCATGGGCTGGGGCAGTTCGTCCAGCGACAAGCGGTTGGTGGCCACCCACTCGCGGTAGGGCTTTCGCGACGCGATGTCGCTTTTGATCTCCTCGTCGTCGATGATCCGGCCCTCGATCGTGTCCACCAGGAACATCTTGCCCGGCTGCAGGCGGCCCTTGGCGCGGACTTCCTGGGGCGCGAACGAGAGCACGCCGGCTTCGGACGCCAACACCGCGAGCCCGTCGTGCGTGATCAGCCAGCGCGCGGGGCGCAGGCCGTTGCGATCCAGCGTCCCGCCGATCAGTCGGCCGTCCGTGAACGCCATGGCCGCGGGCCCGTCCCACGGCTCCATGATCGCGGCGTGGTATTCGTAGAAGCCGCGGCGATCGAGGTCCATTTGGGGGTTGCCCACCCAGGCTTCGGGGATGAGCATCATCATGGCGTGCGGCAGGGAGCGGCCGCCCATGACCAGAAACTCGAGCGCGTTGTCGAAACACGCCGAGTCGCTTTGGTTCTCATAAATAATCGGAAAGAGCTTGTGGATGTCCTCGCCGTACAGGTCGGACTCCAGCCGTCCTTGGCGCGCGCGCATCCAATTGACGTTGCCCTTGAGCGTGTTGATCTCGCCGTTGTGGCACACGTAGCGGTAGGGGTGCGACAACGGCCAGGTCGGAAACGTGTTGGTGGAGAAGCGCGAGTGCACCAGTCCGATCGCGCTGGTGAGCGTGCCGTCGCCCAGATCCTGGTAAAACTTTTCGAGCTGGTTGGGCAGGAGGAGCCCTTTATACACGATGGTCCGGCACGACAGGCTGGGCACGTAGAACTCATCGCGTCCCGGGATCGCGGAATCACGGATCGACGACTCGATCCGTTTACGAATGACGTAGAGTTTTCGTTCGAAGTCCGCCTCGCTCAGGATGTCGCGCGCGACGAAGACCTGCCGGATCGCGGGCATGGACTGACGCGCGAGCCAGCCGAGTTCGGATTCCTTGACCGGCACGTCGCGCCAACCCAGCAACCGTTGTCCTTCCTCCGCGATGACCCGTTCGATGATCTGTTCGCACAGGCGGCGGCCGGTGGCCTCTTGCGGGAGAAACACCATCCCGACCCCGTACTCCTGGGCGCGCGGCAGCGTGATGCGCGATTGCGGCGCGACGCGCGCCAGGAACTCGTGGGGGATTTGCAGCAGGATGCCCGCGCCGTCGCCGGTGCAGGGATCGCAGCCTTGCGCGCCGCGGTGTTCGAGGTTGTTGAGGACCTCGATGGCCTTGCGGACGATGTCGTGGGACTTGCGGCCCTTGATGTCCGCGACGAAACCGATGCCGCAGGCGTCGTGTTCCTGCGCGGGATGATAGAGCCCGTCGGGCGCGGGCAGACCGCCGAACGCGGGTGAATTCGCCGGGGCTGGCTCGTGGGCCGGGCCGGCGCTTGCCGATCTTCTATCCGATGCCATCTGGAAGCCTACTCGCGGTTGGATGGACCACCCGGAGGGTCCTTCAACCTAACGGAATTGGGGCGCTGCTGTCAAGCATATGCCGTTGTGGTGTAGAGGCTGTCCATGACCGGCCATCTGCTGCGTTGCCGCTGCGCATCCGGTGCTCACGTACCGACCTCGTACGCTCCGCTGCTTCGCCAAGCGAGCGGAAACGAGCATTGGCAGCGCCGAAAAACGTCGCAGTGCGCTTTCCGGTGCTCGCGGCGCCTTGCATCTGACCGCTCCTGAACAGCCTCGTGTCGCGTTCGCGACACGGAAACATTAGGGGCGGTGGGAATCAGTGAGGCTTCGAATACGCGGGTTGTGTCTGAGACGGCTTCAGCCGGGGGTGATAGAGCGCGGGGCTAGAGGTTCAGGGCTTCAAACACGGGCACGGCGCGGTTGCGGATCGCGAGGTCGGCGATCGGGGTGGTGGGGGTGTCGTCGGGGTTGATTTCGACCACGATGGCGCCGGCGGATTTGGCGATCTGGGCGAATGAGGCGGCGGGTTGGACCAGGCCCGAGGTGCCGATCACCATAAAGACGTCCGCGCTGCGGCTCATCTCCACGCTGCGTTGGAAGTCGTAGGGGTCCACGGACTCGCCGAACCACACGATGTGTGGGCGGACCAATGCCCCGCAGCTCGTGCACGAGGGCGGGATGGTCGCGAGCGGGACGTCGGTGTTGCCCGCGATCAGCGCGCAGCGCGTGCACCGGACCTTCCAGATGTTGCCGTGCAGTTCGATCAATTCGCGGCTGCCGGCTTTGTGGTGGAGTCCGTCAACGTTCTGGGTGATCACGGTCACGGTCTGCCGTTGCTGGAGCACAGCCACCCCGATGTGCGCCGCGTTGGGTGTGGCCTTGGCGACGATCCCACGCCGCCAGTCGTACCATCGCCACACCAGCTCCGGATCCCGCGCAAAGGCCTCGGGGGTGGCGAGGTCTTCCGGCCGGTAGTGGTTCCACACGCCTTCGGGGCCGCGGAACGTGGGGATGCCGCTTTCCGCGGAAATGCCGGCCCCGGTCAAGACGGTGACGCGGGCGGCCCCGTTGAGCAAGTCTCGCAGTCGTTCGATCATCGATCTCGAGCCAATCATCGCATAGAAGCGGATGCGCCGGAGTAAGGTCGTCTTAACCGAATCTTAATGTCGCAAGAATTATTATCGAGATTATAGAGAAGGGCGCGAAAATATACGAGGGAATACTGGATGGGGGGCGGCGGTTTAACGCTTCGGCTGCCTTAGCGACCCTTAGCGACATCGTCAGGAACCAGTCCCACCGATACCTCAGGTGACGAGTGTCAGGAGGTCAGGGATGTGTGAGTATAATGAGATCAACGGGTCGGCCACGCAGATGCGGATCATGGTTCCCAAGTCGCTGTATCAGGAAATCACGGCGGCCTTGGGAGAGCGCGAACTCAACGACGCGGTCGTGGAGTCGCTGAAGGAGATTCTCCGCAAGCTCCGTTTCAAACGCGACCTGGAACGAACAGCGACGCGCCGCAAGGCGTAACAATTTGTCGCCGCCGCGTGCTGCGGCGGTATACCGCACGTGGGTTGACATTCCCTTCGACCCCGTGTTACGGTAACGGCTCGCAGCCGCCATGAGCGCGGCGCAGGCCGACGTGTATCGCCCCACCTTCGAAGAATTCACCGCGACCGCCCGTCACGGGAATCTGATCCCGGTGTACAAAGAGATCCTGGCGGATCTCGAGACGCCGGTGTCCGCGTTTCTCAAAATTGACGACGGCCGATACGCCTACTTGCTGGAAAGCGTGGAGGGCGGCGAGCAGTGGGCCCGGTACTCGTTCCTCGGGAGCCGTCCGACCGTGGTGATCGAGGCGCGCGGGCCGCGCGTGGAGATCCGTCGCGGCGAACGGGTCGAGGTGGTCGAAACGGACGACCCGCTTCGGGCGGTCGAGAAAGTCATGGCGGATTACACGCCGGTGGCGGTTCCGGGGTTGCCGCCGTTCGTCGGAGGCGCGGTCGGGTACATCGGCTACGACGTGGCGCCGCGTTCGTTCGAGCACCTAGCGATGCGCGCCAAACCCTCGCTCGACCTTCCCGATCTGTGCCTCTTGATCACCGACACCTTGGTGATCTTCGACAACCTGGCGCAGAAGATCAAAGTGGTCTCCAACGCGCACGTCACCGGGCGTCCGTTGCGCGAGGTCTACGACGAATCCATCGCCAAGATCGACGGCATGATCGCGGCGCTGCGACGGCCGTTGACGCCGCCGGCGTCCTCGACGGGGCGTCCGCGTCCCGCGCCGGACTCGAACGTGACCAAGCCCGAATTCGTGAACATGGTGCGGCGGGCCAAGGAGTACATCGCGGCCGGCGACGTATTCCAGGTCGTGTTGTCGCAGCGCTTTCACGCGCCGGTCACCGCGTCACCCACGGACTTGTACCGCGCGTTGCGCGTGATCAATCCGTCGCCGTACATGTACCTGTTGCGGTTGGGTTCGCTCGCGGTGGTGGGCGCGTCGCCGGAGGTGTTGGTGCGCTGCGAGAACGGGGTGGTGGGCGTGCGCCCCATCGCCGGCACGCGGCGGCGGGGTCGCGACGAGTCCGAGGACGCGCGACTCGCCGCGGAGCTCTCCGCGGACGAGAAGGAGCGGGCCGAGCATTTGATGTTGGTGGACTTGGGCCGGAACGACGTGGGACGCGTGGCCAAGACCGGGAGCGTGCGGGTGGAAGAATTCATGGTGGTCGAGCGCTACTCGCACGTGATGCACCTGGTCTCGCACGTTCGCGGGGACCTGGCGCCGGGCAAGACGCCCTACGACGTGTTGCGCGCGTGTTTTCCCGCGGGCACGTTGTCCGGCGCGCCCAAGATCCGCGCGATGGAGATCATCGACGAGTTGGAGCCCACCGCCCGCGGGTTGTACGGGGGCGCGATCGGGTACGTGAGTTTTTCCGGGAATCTCGACACGTGTATCGCGATCCGCACCATCGTGCTGGACCAAGGGACCGCGTACGTCCAGGCCGGCGCCGGGATCGTGGCGGACTCGAACCCGGACGCGGAGTATGAAGAAACCGTGAACAAGGCCAAGGCCATGCTCGCGGCGATCGAGATGGCGGAGAAGGGACTGGAATGACGAATCGGGGAACCGGCGAACCGGGGAACCGGGGAACCGGCTGACGCATGTTGCTGGTTATCGACAATTACGATTCGTTCACGTATAACCTCGTGCAGTACCTGGGCGAGCTGGGCGCGACGCTCGAAGTGTTTCGCAACGACGCGATCACGCTCGATGATATCGCGGCCAAACGACCGTCGCACGTGGTGATTTCGCCGGGACCGTGCACGCCCAACGAAGCCGGGATCTCGGTGGAGTTGATCAAACGCTTCGCGGGCGCGATGCCGATTCTGGGCGTGTGTCTGGGCCACCAGTCCATCGGCGCGGCGTTCGGCGGGGACGTGGTGCGGGCCGAGCGGTTGATGCACGGGAAGACCTCGATGATCCACCACGACGGCAAGACGGTTTTCGAGGGTCTGCCGAATCCGTTCGAGGCCACGCGGTATCACTCCCTGATCGTCAAACGCGAGACCCTGCCCGCGTGCCTTGAAGTCAGCGCCGAGACCAAAGAGGGCGAGATCATGGGGCTGCGACATCGCCGGTACCGGGTGGAGGGCGTGCAGTTTCACCCCGAGTCGATCCTCACCCGTCCCGGCAAGGATCTGTTGCGCAACTTCTTGAGGCTCCGCGCATGATTCGCGACGCCATTGCCAAGTTGGCCGACCGCATCTCGCTCACCGAGGCCGAGTCCGAGGCCGTGATGCGCGAGATCATGGAGGGGCAGACCACGCCGGCCCAAATCGCGGCGTTCCTGACCGCGCTGCGGTTGAAGGGCGAAACCGTGGACGAGGTGGTGGGCGCCGCGCGCGTGATGCGGGAAAAAGCGGTCAAGATCCGGGTGGACGATCCGCTCGTAGTGGACACGTGCGGCACGGGCGGGGACCGCAAGGGCACGTTCAATATTTCCACCACCACCGCGTTCGTGGTGGCGGGCGCGGGTGTGACCGTGGCCAAACACGGCAACCGCGCGGCCTCGTCCAAGAGCGGCAGCGCGGACGTGCTCCGCGCGTTGGGCGTGAACATCGACGTCGCGCCGTTCGTGGTGGAAGCGTGCGTGAATGACATCGGGATCGGCTTTTTGTTCGCGCCGGTGTTTCACGGCGCCATGAAACACGCGGTGGGGCCGCGCCAGGAGATCGGGATTCGCACGTTGTTCAATATCTTGGGACCGCTGACCAATCCCGCGGGCGCGTCGATCCAGATCCTCGGGGTGTACGCGGATCCGCTCGCTGACCTGATGGCTCAGGTCTTGATCAAACTCGGCTCGCGGCACTGCTTCGTGGTGCATGGCGAGGACGGATTGGATGAGATCTCGATTTCCGGGCCCACGCGTTTTTGCGAGGGCAAGGAAGGCCGGATCAGTTGTTATCACCTCGACCCGCGCGATCTGGGCCTCCCGCTCGCGGGGCTCGAGACGATCGCGGGCGGCGGGCCCGAAGAGAACGCGAAGATTCTGCTCGCGATCTTGGGAGGCGAACTCGGTCCGAGGCGGGACATCGTGCTGCTGAACGCGGCCCCGCCGTTGGTCGCGTGCGGGCTGGCCAAGGATTTCGCCGAAGGCGTCGGGCTGGCCGCGCGGGCGATCGACAGCGGCGCGGCGATGGACAAGCTTGAGCGGCTCAAACAGAGAACGAATGCGGGCTGACTGTTCCTCCGGAATGGTGGAGCGTGGTTCGACGGGCTCACCACGAACGGGAGATTCGATGGTAGGTCAACACCTTCTCCGTTCGTCCTGAGCCTGTCGAAGGACGCACCGAGAGATCTGACGTGTCGTTCCTGTCCGACATCCTCCGGCACAAGCGCGCCGAGGTCGCAAGCCGCAAGAGCGCGGCGCGGGCGGCGGAGTTTCGCGCGCGGATCGCGGATGCCGAGCCGACGCGGGGCTTCGAGGCCGCGCTGACCCGCCGCGGCGACGCGCCGATCCGGCTCATCGCCGAGATCAAAAAAGCCTCTCCGTCCAAAGGGCTCATCCGGGCCGACTTCGATCCGGTCGCGATCGCCACAACGTACGCCGCGGCCGGCGCCCACGCGCTCTCGGTGTTGACCGATCGCCAATTTTTTCAGGGGGATCTTGCGTATTTGGCCGCGGTGCGCGCCGCCGTATCGTTGCCGATTTTGGAAAAGGATTTCGTGCTCGATGAATTTCAGGTGTACGAAGCGCGCGCGTTGGGCGCGGACGCCGTGTTGTTGATCGCCGCGGCGTTGGACAACGGGCAACTCCGCGAGTACGCGCATCTGGCGCGCGAGGTGGGGTTGTCCGCGCTGGTCGAGGTGCACAACGAAGCCGAACTGGCGCGCGTGGTGGACACGGCCACCCTGATCGGGATCAACAACCGGGACCTGGCCACCTTCGAGACCGATCTGGCGACCACGGAGCGGGTGGCGCGCGAGGCCCCGGACGACCGCACGCTCGTGAGCGAGAGCGGCATTCTGCGCCGCGAGGACGTGCGGCGGCTGTCGGACCTGGGCGTGGACGCGGTGTTGATCGGAGAAACGTTCATGCGCGCGCCCGCGATCGACGAGAAGGTCCGCGAACTGATGGGGACCGCGGAACCCGCGGCGTCGTCGCGCCCGGGATCGCTCCGGTCGGAGCGTCGAACGTGAGCGTGCGGGTCAAGATCTGCGGGCTCATGAACGTCGACGACGCGATGGTCGCGGCGGAGGCCGGGGCCGACGCGTTGGGGTTCGTGTTATATAAGGAGAGCGCGCGGTGTATCTCCTCGGATCAGGCGCAGGAGATCATTCGTCACCTGCCGCCGTTCGTGACGACGGTGGGACTGTTCGTGAACCAGCCCACGCACTGGGTGCGCGTGATCGCCGAGCGCTGCGGGGTGGATACGTTTCAGTTCCAGGGCGACGAGACGCCGGAGTACTGCGAGGGCTTCGCGCAGCGCGCGATCAAGGCGATCCGGGTGAAAGATCGCGCGAGTCTCGATATCATGGACACCTATCGCGTGCGCGCGTTCGTGTTGGACGCGTACCGCGAGGGCGAATACGGGGGCACCGGGCAGACGTTCGATTGGGAGCTGGCCGTGGCGGCCAAAGCGCGCGGCCGGATCATCCTGGCCGGCGGGCTCACGCCCGACAACGTGGCCGAGGCGATCCGGCGCGTGCGCCCGTTTGCCGTGGACGTGTCCAGCGGGGTGGAAGGATCGACCAAAGGCGTGAAGGACCATGGGAAAATCCGCGCGTTCATCCAAGCCGCCAAAGGCGCGTAGGCCGACCGTCGTCCCGGACGACGCCGGGCATTTCGGGCCGTACGGGGGGCGATTCGTGCCCGAAACCCTCATGCCCGCGTTACAGGAACTGGTCGCGGAGTACGCCAAGGCCCGCGCGGACCGAGGCTTTCGCGCCGACCTCGACGCCCGGCTCGCCGCGTTCGTGGGCCGTCCCACGCCGCTCTATCACGCGGCGCGGCTCAGCAAGGCCTTGGGCGGCGCGCGCATCTATCTCAAGCGCGAGGACCTGTGCCACACCGGCGCGCACAAGATCAACAACACCATCGGCCAGGCGTTGCTGGCCAAACGCATGGGCAAGGGCCGCATCATCGCGGAAACCGGCGCGGGCCAGCATGGCGTGGCCACGGCTACGGCCGCGGCGCTCCTGGGACTCTCGTGTGACGTGTACATGGGCACCGAGGACATGGCGCGCCAGTCGCTCAACGTGTTCCGCATGCGGCTGCTGGGCGCGACCGTGGTGCCGGTGGACGCGGGCAGCCGCACGCTCAAGGACGCCATCAACGAGGCGCTGCGAGACTGGACCACCAACGTGCGGACCACGCACTACATCCTCGGTTCCGTGCTGGGGCCCCACCCGTACCCGATGATGGTGCGCGACTTCCAGTCCGTGATCGGCCGCGAAGCGCGGCGTCAGATCCTGCGGGCGGAAGGACGACTGCCTACCGCGCTGGTGGCGTGCGTGGGCGGCGGGAGCAACGCGATCGGCTTGTTCTCGGGATTTCTGAAGGACACCGGGGTGCGCATGGTCGGCGTGGAAGCCGGCGGGCACGGCGTGGAGACCGGGCAACACGCGGCGCGGTTCGCCACCGGCCGCACCGGCGTGTTCCAGGGCACCAAGACCGTGGTGTTGCAGGATCCGAACGGGCAGATCCAAGTCACGCACTCGGTGTCCGCCGGGTTGGATTATTCCGCGGTGGGCCCGGAACACGCGTGGTATCGCGACCTGGGACGGATCGAATACACGTCGGTGACCGATAAAGAGGCGTTGGAGGCGTTCGATGTGTTGAGCCGCACCGAAGGCATCATTCCGGCGTTGGAGTCCGCGCACGCGATCGCGCACGTGGCCGCGCTCGCGCCCCGGATGCGAACCCGCGACCTGCTGATCGTGAACTTGTCCGGGCGCGGGGATAAAGACGTGCAGCAGGTGGCCAAGATCAGGGGGATCGCGCTGTGACGCGGCGTCACCCCCACCCCCATCCTAACCCTCCCCCGTCAAAGGGGAGGGGATTCGAGAGACCTGGCGCGTTTTCTCAAAGGGGTGGGGACATGGTAAGACGCCCGTTTTCTATCGAGTGGAAGACGATTCCGGGAAATGTCCCCTCCCCCCTTGCGGGGGAGGGAGGGGTGGGGGGGATGAATCGCATCGACCGGACGTTCGCCGCGTTGCGCGCGCGCGGCGAGAAAGCGCTCATCCCGTACGTGATGTTGGGTGATCCGGACGTGGAAACGACCGAAGCCTTGGCGCTCGCCGCGGCGGCGGCCGGCGCGGACCTGTTGGAGATCGGCGTCCCGTTTTCGGATCCATTGGCCGACGGTCCGGTGTTGCAACGCGCGGCCGAGCGGGCGTTGACGCAGAAGGTCACCCTCGCCGACGCTCTGGCGTTGGTGCGACGGCTGCGCGCGTCGGTGCAGATTCCGCTGATCTTCATGACGTATTACAATTTGATCTTCCAGTACGGCGACGCGCGGTTGGCGACCGAGGCGGCCGCGGCGGGCGTGGACGGGTTGATCGTGCCGGACCTGCCGCCCGAGGAAGCGGGCCCCTTGGATGAGGCCGCCCGCGCCGCGGGAGTGCACCTCATTTACCTGATCGCGCCCACCACGCCGGTGGCCCGCGTCAAATTGATCGCGCAACGCGCCGGGGGATTCCTCTATTATGTGTCGCTGACCGGGATCACCGGGTCCAAGCTGCCCGCGCTCGATGAGGTCGGTCGGGGCGTGTCGCGGATCAAACGCGTGACCGATCTGCCCGTGGCCGTGGGCTTCGGGGTCTCCACGCCGGAGGAGGCCGGCCGCATCGCCCGCGTCGCGGACGGCGTGATCGTGGCGTCCGCGCTGATCAAGCGGCTGCAGGCGCAACCCGACGCCCGGCTCCGGCGCGAGGAATTGACCGCGTACGTGGCGTCATTGAAAGCCGCGTTGCCTTCCACCCAGGGGTCGTTGTCAGGAGGTTCGCGATGATGCGTCATGTGATGCGAATGGTGGCGGTGCCGCTCGTCATGGTCGTCGTGCTGGCCTGCGGCGGGGGCGGACTTACCCACCTGAAGAAGGGCACGAAAGTGTCCATGTCGGGCGAGATCGACAACATTATTCACACCGAAGTGCCGTACGACAACGAAATGCTGTCCGTGACCGCGGTGGGGTTCGTGTCGGGACAGAGCATCGCCTTGATCGGGTTGCATCCCGGCCTCACCAAAGGCAAACACATCAAGGTGCAAGCCGAGTTCTTCGAAAATATCCGCGGGACCGACGTGTTCCGCGCGACGCAGATCAGCACCGAAGCCACCCCCGAGACGCGGTCCCCCTAGCGGGCATGGTCCGCCGCGAGGGGGGCCTCGGCGAGCCGTGTCCGTCGTCCGACGACCGTCATGTGGAATTGACAACGTCCGACGCTCCGATATAGTGGAGCCCGTGCCGAACCACGGTCATGAGCAAGGGATGATCGAAGGAGAGCCGATGACCACGAACAATCGTACTACTCGTCGCGCTTCGCGCGTGTTCTGGGTGGGCCTGCTCGCGGCGATGTTGGGCGCGTGCGGCGACCAGAACCTGTTCGAGAGCATGGCCGACGACAACAGCACGACCGCAGAAATCGAGTCCGCGAAAATCGCCATCGACAGCGGAAACTTCGACGACGCCATCGCCACATTAGAAGGGTTGTGCGGGACCAGTCCGACCGCGCCGACGTGCGACGGCGAGACCGCCAGCCTGTTCGCGTCGGCCTACGCGGGGCGGGCGGGAGTGAACGTGTTCGATCTGATTGAGAACTCGGTCAACCTGACGTCCGGGGCGACGCTCGGCAGTTTGGCGACGTTTTCCACATTGTTGCCGTCGCCCTCGACCCGTGACAAGAGCGATCTGGACGACGCAGTGGAACTCTTGGGCAGCCTCGCGGCTCCGACCGCCAATCAGAACCTCCAGTTGTCCATCTACGCCATGGCCAACGCGGTGGTGACGGTCGGGGTGGACCTCACGGGCGGATTCAACGGCATCACGGGCCTTCCGAACGTGGTCCCCGATGTGACCACCATTCAGAATGCCCAGGTTACGAATCAAACGTTGGACGAGGTGGCGAGCGCCCTTGATCTGGCGATTCAAGGACTCGACGCGTCGGGGTTGGGCACCGAGGACCTCAAGAGCGACATCGAAGCCCTTGAAACGGCCATCGACGCGGATGGGAACGGCGTCGTGTCGGCCGCGGAGATGAACTCGTTCTTGGCTACGTTGTGACAAACCTCGTATGGGGACGAATTCGATGACACTGCGTCGAGCTTTGATGGGGACATTGGCGGTGGTGATGGCGTGGGGCACTTGCGGTCCCGCGTTGGCGGAACAATATCCCACCATGTTTCGCGGGGTTCGGCCGCTCGGGATGGGCGGCGCCTTTCTGACGTTGTCCAACGACGAAAACGCGCTCTTTTACAACCCGGCCGGGTTGAACGACGTCAAAGGCACCCGCGGCGCGATCCTGAATCCGTACGCGGCCGTTTCGGAAAACAGTGTCGGCTTTATCCGGGATCTCCAGGACCTGGAAGGGACCGACGAGCAAGCGGTCGCGGATTTCTTGAATCAACACGTGGGCGAGCAACAATATTCGCAGGCCACGCTGTATCCGAACATCTACACCCGCAACTTCGCGATCGGGTTGCTGGCAAGCGCGACCATGGATCTGGTCGTCCGGAATCCCGCGAATCCTGAGGTGGTGACCGATGCCAAGGCGGATTTGGCCGGACTCGTCGGCGTGGCCCACGGCTTCCTCAACCAGACGGTCCAGGTCGGCGTGACCGGCAAATACGTCCGGCGCGAGGGCGTCAAAACGACGTTCCAGGCCGCGGACATCGTGGTGGACTTCGATCCGTTCGCGAATCGGACGAAGGAAACGGATTTTGCGTTCGACCTCGGCACCAAGGTCAATCTCCCGGTGTTGTTCAGGCCGTCGTTGGCCGTGGTCGTCCAGAATATCGGCGACCTCGATTTCCAGACGCTGGGGACTATCCCTCAACAGATCAACGTCGGGGTTGGACTCCATCCGGATTTTCTGGGGCTATCCAACACGCTCGCGCTCGAGATGCACGACGTGACCAAGGCGATCGAAAGCGACGACGATGTCTACAAACGCGTTCACTTGGGCGCCGAGGTGCGGTTCCCCAAGATCCTCGCGCTCCAGGCGGGCGTCAACCAGGGGTATTACACGGCCGGCGTCTCGCTCGATTTCAGAATTCTCACGCTGGCGGCGGCCACCTACGCCGAGGAGATGGGCTCCGCCGCGGGACAACGCGGTGATCGCCGCTATGTGGCGCAGATCAGCCTTGGTTTCTGAGCAGGGAAAGACGAGTGGGGGAGCGGGAGGTGGGGTGAGCCGGTGAAAAGTCAGTAAGGCTTTTTCGCCGGTTCCCCCCTTCTCCCCCTCCCCCCATCGGTTTACTCGACCTTTCCATCCACCATCCGAATCACCCGATCCGTTTCAGTCGCCAGTTTTTCATTGTGCGTGACGATTAGGAACGTGGTCCCGCGGGCCTGACGCAGGCGTTTGAGCACGGCCATCACCTCGTCCCCGGTGTGGGTGTCGAGGTTGCCGGTGGGCTCGTCCGCCAGCACCACCGGCGGTTCCAGCACGAGGGCGCGGGCGATGGCCACGCGTTGCTGCTCGCCGCCGGAGAGTTCTCCCGGCCGATGCGCGAGTCGGGCGCCCAGCCCGACGTTGTCCAAGATGTGCCGCGCGCGCTCGCGCATCTCGGCCTGGGCGAGCCCCCGGATCAACCCAGGCATCATCACGTTCTCCAGCGCGGTGAATTCCGGCAACAGGTGGTGAAACTGGAAGATGAATCCGACGGTGCGATTGCGAAACGGCTCCAACTCGGCTTCGCGCAGTTGGTCCACCCGCACGTTGTCCACCGTGATCGCGCCCCCGCTGGGACGGTCCAATCCGCCCAAGAGGTGCAGGAGCGTGCTCTTGCCCGCGCCGGACGCGCCGATCAGGCCGACCGTTTCGCCGCGGGCGACGGTCAAGTCGATGCCGCGCAGGACGTGAATGGTGTCCCGTCCGATCGCGAAGGACTTCGTCAGTCCCTCGGTCCGGATGATCGGGTCACTCATACCGCAGGGCTTCGACCGGGGCGAGCCGACCGGCTTGCCACGACGGGTAGGCCGTGGCGAGGAACGTGATGACGAACGCGGAGCCCGCCACCAACGCCACGTCGAACGCGTAGATGCGGACCGGAATGTGGCTGATGTAATACACGTCGGCCGGCAACGTATAAAACGTCTCGATCGCCCAGCAGACCAGGTACCCCAGCGGGATCCCGATGGCCACGCCCACGCCGCCGATGATCAAACCGTCCAGCATGAAGATGCCCATCACCGCGCGGCGGGTCGCGCCCATGGCTTTCAGGATGGCGATCTCGCGCGATTTTTCGATCACGATCATGGTGAGGGTGCCGATGATGTTGAACGCGGCCACCAGGATGATCAGCACCAGGATCACGAACATGATGACCTTTTCGAGTTTGAGCGCGGAGAAGAGGTTGCGGTTCATCTCTCTCCAGTCGCGGACCCAATATCGTCCGTCGAGCGTGGCCTCCACGGCCCCGGCCACTTCGGCGGCGCGAAAGATGTCGTCGACCTTGATTTCGATGCCGGTGACGCCGGTCCCGAGTTGAAAGAAGTCCTGCGCCTGCGCGAGCGAGACGTACGCGAACGACGAATCGTAGTCGTACATGCCGGACTCGAAGATGCCCACGACCTGATACGGGCGCAGCTTGGGCACCACCCCGAACGGTCCCATCGTGCCCTGCGGGGACACGACGTTGAGCGTGTCGCCCATGAACACGCCGAGGCGCAACGCCAATTCCTTGCCCACGATGATGCCGTGGCGCGACGACAACTCCGGCTTGTCGGGCGGCGGGGGAAACTCGGCGGAAAGGTCCGCCAGGCGGCCGTCGATCAAGTTGCGCTCTAAATCCGTCACCGCGCCTTCGGTCGCGGGGTCGATGCCCCGCAGCACCACCCCGTGTACGTTGGAGTCCGCGGTCAGCAAAACCTGATTGACGATGAACGGCGCGGCCGCCACCACGTGCGGCACGCCCGACGTGGTTTTGACCACCGCGTCGTAATCTTCGATCGGCCGCTGGGCCCGATCCACGATTACGACGTGCGCGGTGGTGCCCAGGATTTTCTCCCGCAGGTTCTCTTCGAACCCGCTCATCACCGCCAAGGTGGCGATGAGCGCGGCCACGCCCAGCGTGACCCCCGCGATCGAAATAAACGTGTTGAGCGAGACCGTACGCTGCCGCCGCTTGGCGCGCAGGTAACGGAGCGCGATGAGAACTTGGTAGCTCACTTTCTGAGTAGTGGGGCCTGTTCAGGAAGGGTCAGATGCCAGGCGCCGCGAGAACCGGACCGGAGCGTGCTATTGTGCACGTGAGGACCGGAAGCGCAGCGGCAACGCCGCAGATGGCCCTTCATGGACAGGCCTAGGCTTCCGGTTTCATTTGCGGGAACAGAATGACATCCCGAATCGACGACTGATCGGTGAGCAGCATCACCAGCCGGTCGATTCCAATGCCTTCGCCAGCGGTGGGTGGCATGCCGTGCTCCAGCGCGCGGAGAAAATCCTCGTCCACCCGGTGCGCTTCTTCGTCGCCGCGCGCGCGCTGCGCGGCCTGCGCCTCAAAACGTTGCCGCTGGTCAAGGGGATCGTTCAACTCGGAAAAGCCGTTGGCCACTTCGCGGCCCGCGATCAGCAGCTCGAATCGCTCCGTGAGCGTGTGGTCGTCGGCCCGCCGCTTGGCGAGCGGGGAGATGTCGGTCGGAAAGTCGGTGATGAACGTGGGGTGGACGATATCGGCTTCAACCGAGTGTTCGAACAGCGCGGCCTGAATCTGGCCCAAGGTGTCGTCGGGCTTAACCGGCACCCCGACCGAACGCGCCAGGCGCGAGGCCGAGTCGCGGTCCCGGACCGTGTCGCGGGACACGTTGTGTCGTTCCGCGATGGCCTCCAGCATGCCGATGCGCTTCCACGGCGGCCGCAGGTCGATGGTTTTGCCTTGATAGGTCAGTTCCAGGGTGCCGCACACGTCCTTGGCCAGCGTGGTGATCAGATCCTCGGTCATCGGCAGCAAGTCGGTCACGTCCGCGTACGCGAGGTAGAACTCCAGCATCGTGAACTCGGGGTTGTGGATGGTGGAGATCCCCTCGTTGCGGAAGTTGCGGTTGATCTCGTACACGCGTTCGAACCCGCCCACGATCAGGCGCTTCAGGTACAACTCCGGCGCGATGCGCAGGTACAGGTCCGTGCTCAGCGCGTTGTGGTGCGTGATAAACGGCCGCGCGGCCGCGCCGCCCGCCATGCCCTGCATCATCGGCGTTTCAACTTCGAGGAAGCCCTTGGCGTTGAAGAAATTCCGGATGCCCTGGATGATCCGGCTCCGGCGCACGAACGTGTCCTTGACCTCCGGGTTCGCGATCAAATCCAAGTATCTCTGCCGGTAACGAATCTCCACGTCGGTGAGCCCGTGCCACTTCTCGGGGAGCGGGCGCAGGGCCTTGGCAAGGTGCACCACCTCGCGCGCCTCCACGGTCAGCTCGTCGGTCTTGGTGCGGAACACTCGCCCGCGCACGCCGATGTAGTCGCCCAGGTCCAGTTGTTCAACGACCGAAAAGTCCGTGGCCGGGAGCGCGTCGCGCTTCAAATACGTCTGGATCCGCCCGCTCGCGTCCTGCAGGTGGACGAACGCGGCTTTGCCGAACCGGCGCAGCCCCATGACCCGCCCCGCCACTTCCGCGGACGGCGTGTCCGCGTCCAACCGCTCGCGCGACAACGCCCCAAACCGCCGATGCACGTCCTGGGCCGAGTCATCAGGCACAAATCGCCGGCCGAACGGAGCAATGCCGAGGGCGTTGAGCGTATCGAGCTTGGCCAGACGGGATCGAATCTGATCGTTGAGGTCGTCCATTGCAGCGGGGGCACTATAGGGCAAGAATAGGGGGATAAGCAAGCAACGGCGCCTGAATAGGCGGCGGTACCGTGTTGGGGATTACCGAACCGCGATGTATTCAGCGAAAGACTCTGATTCGGGAATGGGAAGGTTGTCTTGGCGGAGTCCCTGCAAATGCAGCTCGATGGCCTCGTGCATGTTCCGTTCGACCTCTTCCCGCGTTGCGCCGGTCGCCACACAACCGGGCAGGTCTGGCGAGTATGCTGAAAAATTTCCATTGGCCTTCTCGATCACGACCAGAAACCGAAACATCACTGTACCTCCTTCAGCTTGGCTTGCTTCAAAATGCTGTTCAACGTGCCCGGTGCCAAATCATCGCCTGGATGCCCAGCGATCGTCACGCGGCCAGGCTTGGACGGGTGTTTGTACTGCCGATGACTGCCCTTTGTCACCACGAGATACCACCCGTCCGATTCGATCAATTTCAGGATATCACGAATCTTCACCCGACGTCCTCAGTTTGGTAAATCCAATTTTAAGGGGAGCGGATAGCTCTGGCTTGGTGTTGGCGATGCCGGAATCGCACCATAAATCCTTCGGCGAGGGTAGCAAGCGGGAGTCATCACAAGGTCAGCGGCGGCCTCGTGGGTCCTTCATTAATGATGCAGAAAATAAATCTGTCCCGATTTCTTTCCAGCCGAGAGTTAGATGTGTGTTATTCACTTATAATCTCGCCGCTTCCGTCTGCGCCCAACCTCACAAGAACCATGTCGTTTCCGTGTTTACAGCGATAACTCCGAATCTTGGTATCGCTACTGCTTGTAATAGTACAGTTTGCTTCGATTTCCTTTGTGTCGTCAGGCTGAAAGCGGAAGCTTACGTTTACCCGCCCAACATCGACTTTGTGTCTTTCATGTATGTCGTAGGCGGACTTGGGAATCACGCTTGGAACCCACCCCTTGTTAATGAGTTCCGATTCTTTCAGTTGTTGGTATGTCTCAAAATGAGATTCAAAGGTTTCAGAATATTCCATGAGCCACACGGCGCCGACCAGAAGCGCTGCAACACCAAATAAGAGTGCCCCGATCTTTTTCATACCTCTAACGATAGCTACCCGACGCGCGTTATTTGCGCGTCCGATTTCAGCGTAGTGTTGGGCGTCACAACTTTGGGCATTCGACGCCGGCACACCTCTCAGTAATGTTCTTTACCAGCCCTGTGATCCCACATTCACTTTCAAGCCGTTGCTCGATCTGAGCCATCACGGGACGTGATGCATCGATGTCCGATTGAGGTGGTCTCGCATTGAGATACGTTAGGTTTTGCGATAACGAGACAGTCCCTCGATGGTCCTGGTGAATCTGGAGAATCCCACTGATATAGCTGCCCTCACGACCGCTATAGAAGAAGGTGTCAGCTATGTGGGCAGGAGATTTGAGCGTTAACGTAGTTCCGTCCTCATTATGGGAATAATTGACCGAAACGATTCCGGGGGTGCTCTCTACAACCCGGTGAACACACTCGAGTGGTGGCACAGCGCGCAGTGCAGCACTCCGCGTTATCCCGTAACCGATATCACACCCGGTTAGAAGACTGTAGAGTCCGGTAACAAACACTGTTGTTTTCGTGCCGCTCAACATAACTGACGCCCGAATGAGACGTCTCTAAATACGTCTCGGCGTCCTGTATAAGCTGATTCCGATTCGGAGTCAATGGGTTATAACGGAGACCGGATCGAAGACGTGTTTAAGCACGTCTTGATATACCAAACCCAAGTTCCTCGATCATAGGGCGAAGAGAGAATGGTGCCTACTTCTTCGCGGATGCTCCCGCGGCGCGTTGCATCAGATAGGCTTCGATGAACGGATCGATCTCGCCGTCCATCACCGCGGAGACCTGGCCGACTTCTTTGCCGGTGCGGTGGTCTTTGACCATCTGGTAGGGCTGGAAGACGTAGGAGCGGATCTGGCTGCCCCAGGCGATGTCCTTTTTCTCGCCGGTGAGCTTGGCCATCTCTTCCTCTTTTTTTTGTTGCTCGAGCGCGTAGAGCTCGGCCCGCAGCACTTTCATCGCGACTTCTTTATTTTGGTGTTGTGACCGTTCGTTCTGGCACTGGGTGACGACGCCGGTGGGGATGTGCGTGATCCGGATCGCGGACGAGGTCTTATTCACGTGTTGGCCGCCGGCGCTGGACGCTCGGTAGGTGTCGATGCGTAGGTCTTTTTCGTCGATCACGATGTCGATGTCATCCTCGATCTCCGGGTAGACGAACACCGAGGCAAAGCTGGTGTGGCGGCGCTTGTTGGCGTCGAACGGGGAGATCCGGACCAGGCGGTGCACGCCGGCTTCGGCCCGCAAGCGGCCGTACGCGTACTCGCCGTTGACCGTAAACGTGACGCTCTTGATGCCGGCCTCGTCACCCGGTTGCAGGTCGAGCACCTGGACCTTGTAACCCGCGCGTTCGGCCCAGCGCGTGTACATGCGCATCAGCATTTGGGCCCAGTCTTGCGACTCGGTGCCGCCCGCGCCGGGGTGAATCGTGACGATCGCGCTGTTGATGTCCTTGTCGCCCGAGAGCATCTTTTCCTGCTCGAGAGCAGAGATCGTGCGGTCCAGGGCGTCGAGTTGGGCGGACAGCTCCGCGAGCAACGAGTTGTCACCACCCTTGGAGAGTTCGAACGCCGCGGTGACGTCGTCGAGCATGCCTTCGACCGCGCGCCATTGGTCCATTTCCCGAACTAAACGGGCCTTTTCCTGCGTGAGGCTCTTGGCCTTTCGCTGGTCGTTCCAGAAATTCGGTTCGGCGGTGAGGCGCTCGAGTTCGTCGAGGCGGTCGGTCAGGCGAGCCGGGTCAAAGATACCCCCGCAGGGCGATGGTGCGCTGTCGGAGGGTTTCAAAACGACTCTGGTAGTCTTCGAGAATCACGGCGGCATCCCTTCCTTGAGAACGTGGAATAAGCGCGGGGATTCTATCACGTTGCGCGGTCGCGCGTCATGGTCGAGCGGATCGTCGGGTCGCCCACGCCAGCGAGGCTACGGCGAACGCGACGCACAGCCACGCGAACGCGTCGCCCCAGCGCGTGTACCACGTGGTTTCCGTGCGCGGCACGAGCGGGTTGGCGCGGGAGGCCGGCACGAACAGGTCGGTGGCGGCGTTGACGCGGCCGGTGGCCTGGATGAACCCGGAGACGCCGGTGTTGGCCGCGCGCGCGAAGGGCACGCGGTTCTCCACCGCGCGCAGCGCGACCATGTCGAGGTGTTGATACGGCGCGGCCGAGTCGCCGAACCACGCGTCGTTGGTGATCGCCGCCATCACCGTGGCGCCGTTTTGCACCGCGCGGCGCGTGAGCTCCGGGAACACGACCTCGAAACAGATCATCACGCCCAGTCGAAACCGATCCAACGAAAACACGGTGGCGTCGTCGCCGGGCGCGAACTCGCCGATGCCGTCCACCATCTTGTTGACGAAGAAGAGCAGTCGTTCGAGCGGGACGTATTCGCCGAACGGCACCAGGTGCAACTTGTCGTACCGGCCCGCCACCGCGCCGGTCTCCGTGACCAGGTAGGCGCTGTTGTACAGCCGGGGAGTATGGCCGTCTCGTTGGTCGATCGCCGGGCTGCCGAAGAGCAGCGGCGTCTTGGTGTCGGCCACGAACGCGAGCAACTCGTCCCGGTGCGCCGCGTCGCGTTCGAAGAAAAACGGCATCGCGGCCTCGGGCCACACCACCAGATCGAGGGACTGCGCGGCGTATTCGCGCGTCAGCGCCTGGTACCGGTCGATCGTCTCCCGCAGGAAGGCGGGGTCCCACTTGCGGTCTTGATCCACGTTGCCTTGAACCACCGCCACGTGGAGCGGTTCGGTCGCCGCGTCGGCCCGCGAGAGCTGATCAAGCCGCCAGTGTCCGTAGACCAACACCACGGTCAACGTGAGCGCGGCGGTCAGCAGGGCGGCGATGCTGCGGCGCGGCACGGGCGGCGGCACGGGCACGAACGAGGCCACCGGAATCGGCATGGTCATTTCACCGGCCGGGCGCGGTGCGGTGAGGGCCACGGCGAGCGCGACGTTCACCAGCACGATGACGTACGAGACGCCATACACGCCGGTGATCTCCGCAATCTGAATGACAGGGAGCGTTCCGGCCTGCGAGTACCCCAGCGTCGCCCAGGGGAACCCGGTCAGCACGTAGGCCCGCGTGAACTCCAAGGCCGTCCACGCGGCCGGCAGCGCGGTCAGGCGAATCCACGTGGGTTGTTCCTGAAAGGCGTGCGCCGTCCACGCGAACAATCCGACGTAGAGCGCCAAATACGCGGTCAAGAGCAGCAACAGGGGATAACTCAACCACTCCGGCAAGTGACCGTAGTGCACCATGGTGTGCGTGAGCCAGCGCAGCGCGCCGGTGTAAAAGGTCAGTCCGGCGATCCAACCGAGGAAGAACGCGCCGCGACGGGATACGGTGGAGACCGCGAGCAGCAGGGGAACCAGCGCGATCCACGCGGCGAGCGGGAACTGCGGGCGGGGAAAACTGAGAATGAGGAGCAGGCCGGAAAACGCGGCGGCCGCGAGCCGCCGCCGTGACGGCTCGGTCATCACGGGGTCTTCGCGGCGGGAGCCTTCTCCTGGGCGGGGTGGTGATCGATGCCAATGAAGGCTTCGATGAACCGTGTAATGCGTTCTTCATCGTAGCCGTCGAACGCGTCGATGCGGCCCCAGGCGGTCAAGGTAATCTGTCGTTCCATGTCCGGATAGGGGGCGACGATCAAATGATCGTACTTGCTGCGCGGGGGAAACCGCGGGTCCTTCGGCGGCCCCATGGCGGCGCGCTCCGCGGCGGCCTTTTCCGCGTACCGCGCGGCCAGCCCCTCCAATTTGGCGACCAGATCGGGGCAGCCCGCGTCGCACTTATATTGGATGACCACGCCGCCGTCTTCCAGATTGTGCACCTGGAGCTCGCGAAGGATCGGCGTCTTGTGCACCCCCCACTTGGCCGTCCATTGCAGGTGCGGGCCCGAGGTGGGCGGTGAGGTGTTGTACGGGATATGCGGGGCGCTCGGTGACTGCACGTGCTCGTTGCCCAGAGTCTCAACCGCGCGGCCCGGTTTGCCGTCCGGCTTCTCCGCTTTGGCCGCGGGTTTCGCGGCATCCGCGGCCGCGGCCTGTCCCACGAAGATCGCGGCCATCAAGAGGATGGAGAAGATTGATACCGCCGCTGTCTTGAACCCACGAGTGCGCATAGCTGCGTCTCCCATGATCAAATCAACGGGACCGATGGTAACAACGCGTATCCCGAAAGTAAAGAATGCGTCGTCATACCCGCGCCAGGGTCAAATCCCCCCATCCCCCCTTTAGCAAAGGGGGGATGGGGGGATTTTCTACACGATCGTCGTTGACACTCCGCCGGGATTTCGGCTATTGTACGCGCGGTTTTTGAGCCAAGGAGCGGATCAGCATGGTGGAACGGACGTTGTCGTTGATCAAGCCCGACGGGGTATCGCGCAATCTCATCGGGGATGTGCTGAAGCGGTGCGAAGCGGCCGGGTTGCGGGTGGTTGCGCTCAAGATGGTGCATTTGACCGTGGACACGGCCAAAGGGTTTTATGCGGTGCATAAGGAGCGGCCGTTTTTCCAGAGTTTGGCCGAGTCCATGTCGGCCGGGCCCATCGTGGCCGCGGTGTTGGAGGGCGAAGGCGCCATCGCCAAATATCGTGAGTTGATGGGAGCGACCGATCCTAAGAAAGCCGCGCCCGGCACCATTCGCGCGGACCTCGCCATCGGCCTGGAGCAGAATACCGTGCACGGGTCGGACTCGCCGCAATCCGCGGCGTTCGAGATTCCCTACTTCTTCAACGCGTTCGAGCTGTCGGTTCGTCGGTAATTCCCCATGCCGCCCTCGTCGCGATACGACGCGGTGATTGTCGGGGGCGGGTTGGCGGGCGTCGCGACCGCGGCGCTGCTGGCCAAGCGCGGCCGCCGCGTGGCGTTGTGCGAGCCGCGCCCCTCGTGGGGCGGCGTCTGCGCCGCGCGACGGGTCGGCGCCGCCGGCATCCTGCCGGGACCCCGCGTCGCGGTCGGGCACGAGCGGATGGGTTGGGCCGACCGGTATTGCGAGTCCATCGGCCTGTCGCTGCCCATCATGACGCGTGAAGGCGGCACGTTCCGACGGGACGCCATGCAGGTGATTTGGGGGGCGCACCGGCTGACGGTGACCTCGGATCGCGGGGAAATCGCCGAGGAACTGCGGCGCGAATACCGCGCGGTACCGTCCGACGTCACGGCATTGTGGGCCGACCTGGACACGGTGTGCGAAACCCTGTCGTCGCGCATGGAGCCGTCGCCGATCGACGAGTCCGGTCCGTCGTGGCCCCGTTTGCGGCGCGCGGCGTCCGCGCGCGCGTTTGTCTCTCGGTTCGGCGGAGCGTCCACGTCGGAGTACGCGGCCTCGCGAAATCTCCCGGTCGCGCTGGTTCCGTACTTGGACGCGTGGCGGTCCGCGGTGTCGTCGCCCGGCGACGCGCCGGAAGCCTGGTTGTACCGCGTTGCCTCCGCGCATCGCGGGCTGGTGGCCCTCCCCGGCGGGCTGGCGGATGTGTGCGCCCTGCTGGCGTCGCGGTTTGAAGCGCACGGCGGCGAGGTGATCCGGACGCCGGTGACCGCGGTGGGGGGCGGATCGGATCCGTTCGTGGAAACCGACGGGCGACGCCTGACCGCGCGCGCGGTGATCCTCAATTCCCGGTGCCGGCCCGGCACGGACGGGTCGGAAGCCTCGCCCGTCATCAGTACCGCGGCGTTTACCGTGCCCTCATCGTGCGTGCCGGACGCCATGGCCGCATACCTGCTGGTCTCCGAGGGATCGGAGACGTGGTCGCTCGCGCGGCGGCGCATGGAGGCGGCCGGAGGGTCATCCACCGACGCATTGACCGTGTCGTGTCGGGGACGACTGGATGGAAAAGACGCCAAGGCGCTGGAGGAGCGACTGGTGGAGTTGATGCCGTTTGCCGAGGGGCGCGTGGCCTTCGACGGCATCATCCGCGATGAGGACGCGCCGGAGCCCGCGGACCTGAAGGCGTGGCGCGAGGCGTCGTGGCGCGCGCGTCGATTCGGGTGGACCCAGGCGGGGCGAACGCCGGTGTGGTGGATCGCGGACGCGAGCGACCCGTGGCTGGGCGACGCGAGCGCGTACCGGACCGCGCTCGCGGTCGATCGCATCGTTCGACTCGGGTGAGGCCTCGTCTGGGGATCGTCCGTCGACGGTTCATTGGATGCGTCGCCCGGACCTGCGGGGTCTGGGCGCTGGTGTTGGTGGGATCGGTCTTCGCGCAGGACGATCCGTTGCAACAGGCGCGCGACGCGCTGGAACGCGGAGACGCGGCCGGCGCCGCCGCGGCCGCGTCCGCGGTGATTCTGTCCGCGCCGGGCGACGCCAGGCTGGCGGACGCGCAACGCCTTTTAGGGCTGGCGCACGAGCGCGCGGGGGCCCTCGCCGCGGCCTGGGAACAATATCACCTGTTCCTGAAAAATTTTCCCCTGCATCCGGCGCGGGACGACGTGGCGGATCGCGCCGACGCGCTCGTGCAACGCGCGCGCGAGCGGCCCGTGCCGCCGCCGACCCGGTGGCGGGCGGTGTCGGCGGGGGCTGGTCGGTGGGACTCGTCGGATGACGCGGCAGTGGTGACCGTGGCCGACTCGGACGACCGGGAATGGGTGGGCGCGCGCGTGACGCGTGCCGCCGTGGACGGGGCGCGAATCTGGGTTCGCCTCGAGCCGGCCGGCGTGTTCGATCCGTTCGACGAGGAGACGGTGGCGCGCGTGGAGCGGCGCGTCCAGGCCGCGGCGGCGTGGCCGATCGAGGGCCTGGTTTTTGATCGCGTGACGTTGGGCGAGGGCGTGAGTTCGCCGGCGGCCGACCGCGCGTACGCGGATCTCGCGCGCGACCTAGCGGGGCTTCCCGCCGCCGGCGACCGCCTGATCTGGACGTGGGCGGGTATGCGCGCCCGCGCCTCGGCCGCGGCGCTGCGTCGGTTCGTGGCCGCGGCGACGACCGTGAACCCCCGCATCATGTGCGCGATCCGGATCTCCGCGGACGCGGTGTTCCGGCCCGAACGGGCCGTGCGGGAGGCGGGAGAGGATTGGGCCGCGCTGCGGGTCGCGGCGCCGGCCGCGATGTGGGCGATCGACGCGCCCGCGAACGTCACGTCACGGTTGGCCGCGGCGTTGTCGCCCGGCGAGGCCCGGCTCCCGCTCGCGCGGTGGACCGAGGACGGCGGCATGGTCCGGCTGCGATGACGGTCGTCGGGGCGCGGCATGCCGCGCCCCGGCGCGTTGACAAGCAAAAACCGCGTCGGGTAGTATCGGGCCTTCTTTTCGCGCCGGCGTTACCGAGGAGGACAGCATGGTTCCCGATGATTTGCGATACTCGACCGATCACGAGTGGGTCAAAGTCGAAGGCAAACACGCCGTGATCGGCATCACCGACTACGCGCAGAGCGAGTTGGGGGACATCGTCTACATCGAGCTGCCGGAAGTGGGCGCCGAAGTCGCGGCGGAGGAGGAAGTGACGGAGATCGAGTCCACCAAAACCACCTCGCCGGTGCTGGCGCCGATCAGCGGCAAAATCATCGAGGTCAATGATGAGCTCAAGGAATCGCCCCAGTTGATCAACGAAGATCCGTACGGCAAGGGGTGGATCGCCGTGATGTCGATCGGCAGCTCCGATGATCTGGACGCGCTCATGAGCGCCAAGGAGTACGAAGAGTTCATCGAGGAGGGCGAGGAGGAGGAATAACCCTCAGCCTGCCCGGGTGGTTCGGGCGCGTCCGCCGCGCCCCGTTGTTGTCCGATTTCCCATGTCTCAACGTTTGCTCGTGCTGGGTGGAGGCCCCGGAGGGTACGTGGCCGCGCTCCGGGCCGCGCACCTCGGCGCGCGGGTCACGGTGATCGAATCGCGCGGCCTCGGCGGCACGTGTCTGCACCGCGGGTGTATCCCGACCAAGGCGCTGGTGGCGACGGCGGGCGTGCTAACGACCATCCGCCGCGCCAAGGAATTCGGCGTACGCGCGTCGGACCAGGTCGCGGTGGATTTGGCCGACGTGGTCTCGCGCAAGAACCGCCTGGTGCGGTCGCAGACGCAGGGCATCGAGCATCTGTTCAAAGCCGCCAAAATCTCCCTGGTGCGCGGCGTGGGCGCGTTGACGGGTCCGCGCTCGGCGGTGGTGCGGGATGCCGAGGGGCGATCACGCTCGATCGAGGGCGACGCCGTCATTGTCGCCACGGGGTCCGAGCCCTCGCGGCCCGCGTTGTTCCCGTTCGACGGCGAGCGCGTGTTGACCACCGACGACGCACTCGATCTCACGCGTCTGCCCTCGAGCGTGGTGATCGTGGGCGGCGGGGTGACCGGGTGCGAGTTCGCGTGCATCTTCCGCGCGCTGGGCGCGCAGGTCACGGTGATCGAGCAAGTGCCGCGCCTGGTGGCGTCCGAGGACGAGGCCATCTCCGCGTTGTTGTTGCGGGAGATGAAAAAGCAGGGTATCACCGTGCGGCTGGGCACCGGAGTCACGCGGGTCGAGGCGGCCGAGCATGACGTGCGTGTGGAACTGTCCTCCGGCGACGCGGTGAGCGCGGAGCGCGTGCTGGTGGCGGTCGGCCGGTCGCTCAACAGCGGGGAAATCGGCGCCGCGGCCGCGGGGCTGCGCGTCGGGGCGCGGGGCGAGGTGGTGGTGACCGACGACCTGGAGACCGGCGTGGACGGCGTGTGGGCGATCGGCGACGTGATCGGGCGCAAACAACTCGCGCACGCGGCCTCGGCCCAGGGCGAAGTGGCGGTGGAGCGCGCGATGGGTCGTGCGGCCCGCATGGCGTGGGACCGGATTCCAGCCGGGATTTTCACCGCGCCCGAGATCGGCAGCGTGGGGTTGACCGAGGCGCAGGCGCGGGCGAGCGGAGGCCCGATCGCGGTCGGGGAATTCCCGTTTCGGGGGTTGGCCAAGGCGCACGTGGTGGGCGAGATCGCGGGGTTCGTGAAGGTGGTCGCGGCGGAAGATACCGGCAGGGTGTTGGGCGTGCACATCATCGGCCCGCACGCGGCCGAATTGATCCACGAAGCCGTGGTCGCGATGCAAGCCGGCGCGCGCGTGGACGACGTGATTCAGGCCATCCACGTGCATCCGACGTTGGCCGAAGTGGTGCGCGAAGCTGCGGCCGCGACGCGCGGCCAAGCCGTTCACGCGGTGAGGAAAGGGTGAGGCGATGACGGAGGTGGCGCGGGCGCTCGAACTGATCACGCGGGGCACCGTCGAGATCATTCAGCCCAACGAGCTGGAGGACAAGTTGCGGGCCTCCGCCGCGTCCGGCCGGGCGCTGCGCGTCAAGGCCGGGTTCGACCCGACCGCGCCGGATCTGCATTTGGGTCACACCGTGTTGATCGAGAAGCTGCGCGTGTTTCAGGACCTGGGGCACCAGGTGATTTTCTTGATCGGCGATTTTACCGGCATGATCGGCGATCCCAGCGGCGTCTCCGAAACCCGCAAGCCCCTCACGCGCGAGCAGGTCCGCGAGAACGCGAAGACCTACGAGCGGCAGGTGTTCAAAATTTTGGACCCGCGGAAGACCGAGATCCGCTTCAACAGCGAGTGGCTCGCCGGCATGACCACGTTGGAATTCGCGGAGCTGGGCGCCAAACAGACCGTGGCGCGCGTGCTGGAGCGGGATGATTTCAAGAAACGATTTTCCGAGGGTAAGGACATCACGGTGCTGGAGTTCTACTATCCGTTGATGCAGGGCTACGATTCGGTGGCGCTCAAAGCGGACGTGGAACTGGGCGGGTCGGATCAGAAATTCAACTTGCTCATGGGGCGCACGTTGCAGCGCCGGTACGGGCAGGAGTCACAAGTCGTGATCACGCTCCCGTTGTTGGAAGGCACCGACGGCGTGCGCAAGATGAGTAAGAGCCTCGGGAATTACATCGGCATCGAGGAAGCGCCCGAGGAGATTTTCGGGAAGGCCATGTCCATCGATGATCGCACGATGTTGCGTTACTACGAACTGCTCACCACCGAGCCGTTGGACGCGATTCGCGACGCGCATCCGATGGAAGCGAAACTGCGATTGGCCGGGATGCTGGTGGCGCGCTTCCACGGCGCGGATGCCGCGGGCCGCGCGCGCGAGTTCTTCGATCGCCGCGTGCGCAAGCGCGAATTCGCCGAAGCCGAGGAGTTCGATTTGCGCGGCATGGGCGACGCGGGGCGTCCTGACGTGGCGTTGGTCGACGTCATTCACCAGGCCGGGTTGGTCGGCAGCAAGGGCGAGGCGCGCCGATTGATCGCGCAACACGCGGTGGACGTGGACGACGCGCCCGTGACCGACGCGGCCACGCGGCTGGCGCGGGGGCGGACGTATCAAATTCGGGTCGGCAAACGCCGGCTCGCCCGGATCAGGCTCTAAGACGCCGCTGAAAACTCGCCCGGAGTCCTTCGGCGCACTGAGGACGACCGGCAGTGCGCGTTAAATCACCGCATCAGCCAATCACAATTTTCTGTTGTTAACAAGTGAAAGTGACCGGTTGGTTTGACACGTGATCCGTCCGCTTTCCTCGGGGATCGCGTGATCGGCACGCTCACACTGTTCGGCCCGACCGCGAACACGTTGGCACGGTCATGGCGCCGTACACCTCGAAATATACGCACTGATACGCGGTTCGGGACGCGCCTGGATCGGCCGCCGCCACGGAATGAAGCAGGGCGACAGATGGTCTTTCCACGGTATCCACCACTACGATACCGGTTCATGCGATGAGCCAATTGAGCCCGCCGAGGCGAATGAAAATGAATAGGACTGACTGCCAACCTGTCGCGAGCGCACATTCCAGAAATGTCATACGCATCATCGCCGGCCTCGCGGTCGTGAGTCTTGTGCTGGGCTGTGGAGGGGGATCATCAAGCTCCTCGATCGGCGGTCCGCAGACGCCGGGCCTGGTCGGTCCCGCTGGCGGGACCGTCAGCAGCGCGGACGGGCTCGTCGTGCTGACGATTCCTCCGACTGCAGTTTCCACCGAGACGCAATTTACCATCGAAACGGCAAGCGGGGCGTCGCCCTCGGCTCGGATTGTCGGCGCGGTCTATGACATCGAGCCATCCGGTACCACGTTTGCGGCCGGCGCGCTCCCCATCTTGACGATGCCGTATCCGGCCGGGGTGATTCCGTCCACCCTGACCATCGGGACGCTCGCCAACGGTCAGTGGGTGGACGTCGCGGGATCGCACGTCGACCAGGCGAATCATACGGTGACCGCACCCCTGGAGCATCTGAGTCCGTATGCGGTTCTGCAACCAGCACCCGAGCCACCGGTGACCGATAACCATGCGCCGGTCATCACCACCGTCGCGATTCCGGCAACGGGAACCACGGGTCAGCAGATCTCATTCAGCGCATCCGCGTCCGACGCCGATGGGAATCCACTGACCTACACCTGGACGTTTGGCGACGGCTCGCAGCCGCAGGCCAATTCCAGCGGCCTGGTATCGCACACATACGGCGCCGTTGGAACGTACTCGGTCTCCCTGACGGTCACAGACCCCGCGGGCTTGTCTGATGCCGCGAACGGCACCATCTCCATTAGCCAAGCCCAGGCGACCAATCATCCACCGGCGATTACCAGTGTGGTGATGCCGACGCCCTCCACGGTCATTGCAGGCCAACCGGTCACGGTCAGCGCGACGGCCACGGACGAGGATCACGACGCGCTAACGTATAGCTGGACTTTCGGCGATCAAACGCCCTCAACCCCGGCGAACCCGAGCCCTGTCGCGACCCATACGTACGGTGCCGCCGGATCGTACGTGATCGCGGTGACAGCCTCTGACGGTCAGACGACGTCGCCTCCCGGCACGGCAACCCTCGTCGTCATCGCGCCGCCTAATCGTGCGCCAATCGCCAACCCTGGCGGACCGTATACGGGCATCGTGAACCAGCCGGTTTTGTTTGACGCATCCGCCTCCATCGACCCGGACGGGACGGCCTTGACCTATCAGTGGAACTTCGGCGACGGCTCGCCATTGGGGTCCGGCGTGTTGGCCACCCACACCTACACGACCACCGTCGGCAGTCCCTTTACGGTCACGGTCACGGCCACGGACCCGGGCGGTTTGTCCAGTGTCGCGTCCACCACCGCCACGATCACGCCGCCCGCGAACCAACCGCCGATCGCGAGAGCGGGCGGGCCGTATAGCGGCACGGTCGGTCAAGTGATTACCTTCGACGCCTCCAGCTCCACGGACCCGGAGGGCGGACCCTTGACGTATACCTGGAACTTCGGCGACGGCACCGGCGTCTCCGGCGCCCAGCCAACGCACGCCTACGGCACCAGCACCGGCAGCCCGTTTACCGTCACCCTCACGGTCCGCGATGCCGGTGGATTGTCGAACGTCGCGACCACGACCGCCACCATTACGCCGGTTGCCAACCGACCGCCGGTCGCGAGTGCGGGCGGGCCGTATGTCGGAGCGGTCGGCGAGGTCCTCACGCTGAGTGCCGCCGGCTCGACGGATCCTGACGGCGACTCCCTGACCTATACCTGGAACTTCGGTGACGGCACGGCTCCTGTCATGGGGCTGTCCGTGACCCACGCATACAGCACGGCGGCCACGTTTACCGTGACTGTGACGGCCGTTGATCCGGCCGGCGCGTCCAACCTCGCCAGCACCACGGCCACCATCTCCATCCCCAATACGGGCAACAGTGCGCCGACCGTGTCCGTAACCGTCCCGTCGGCCGGGTTAGTCCTCCAGAATATGATTTTGCGGGGAACCGCGTCGGATCCGGACAATGATCCGCTCTCGTATAGCTGGAATTTCGGCGACGGCGCCAGCACCGCGTTCGGGCCCGTCGCCTCCGTGATTCACGAATACACCCAAGCGGGGACGTACACGGCCGTGCTGACCGTCAGCGACGGCCAGGGTCACACCGTCTCCGCCAGCGGCACCATTACCATCACATTGCCCGCCCGTCCCGTCGCGTTTCCGCAATCCCTTTCAATCTTGAAGAAATACGCCAACAGCGCCACATACCTCTACTGGATCGCCTTCGAACTCGACGGCGCGGGAGTGCCCCCACTCCGAGTCAATATCGTGACATACCCGGCGCACGCGGTGCCCGGCACCGAGACGCTCGGGGTTACGGCCGGCGCCTATTACCAATGGTGGAATCCAATCACCAATACGAGACGCCCCGAATGTTTTACGACGGCCTCGGTGCCCATCTCGTGTAAGGCGACCGTTTCGTCCACGACGAATACGACGACGGGCGAGCTCATCATGACGCCGTCGACTGCACCGCCGACCGTGAGTTACCTCCCAGAGCCCTGTTGGAACTGGTCCGGGCTGTCGGACGGCTTCACGTTTACGGTCACGGACGGCAATGGCGTCACGTCAGACCCGGCGGTGGTGGCGTTCACGATGAATGCCGGCATCTGCCATCCGTCGACTTAACGGACCGAGTGAGCGTCGGACGCTCATGTCGTCATCGGGCCCGCCGTCGCCAACGACCGCTTGACGTCGCGTGAAGCCGAAATTGCGAGGATCACCTGTTCGTCGGTGGGTCGCACCTTGTGCCGGAGGGGATTCGCCTCCTCAAGCCAGGTCAGCCGCAACTCGATTGGCCGTACCATCAGACTGAAGAATGGCCTCGTCGCTGAGGTCGTATCGGTAGCCGTCGGGTGCGTGGGGCTGCGGATCGGTCACGGTCTGGTCGCGCATTGACGAGGTCTCGGGTGGGAACCGGAAGTCCGGGTCGGTATTCCTCGCTTTCGAGAGCCGCCACGAGCCGGGTCAGACTGTTGCGGCCAAACTCCACGACGATGTTCATGTCCGCCGTCATGCGACGGGCCCCGTGGAAGTTCATCGCGCCGAACAACAGGGGCGATCACGTCGCTCGGTCGGACTGGGAGAGCCCCGGGTGGACGACGAGCTCCGCGTAGCGCCGGTCGTCGGCCACGCGCTTTCGGCGACGCGATCTACCGACCCGGGCCGCCACAAAAAGAGCTGCTTGACTTCCGCGAACGCCGTTTGCTATAAACCGCCGCTCTTGCGAGGGGCACATCGAGCGAATCAGGGCAGAACGAAGAATTCGCTTGACATGAAAATCTCACGTGTGATTTAATCACGCGTTCGCAACACGAATCGCTCTTTGAAAACTGAATAGGATGTCGGGAACGCGAAGCGGGTCTGTTCAATTTCAATAACCTTGCTCAACGAGCAAAGGATAGCTTTCACGATTTCTTGGAGAGTTTGATCCTGGCTCAGAACGAACGCTGGCGGCACGCCTAACACATGCAAGTCGCACGAGAAAGTCCCCGCAAGGGGACC
>JBMOMD010000005.1:0-29154 GCA_049325295.1 Nitrospirota bacterium | reverse complement strand
AATCCTGGAACGAACGCAACTCGGCCAGATCGTGCCGGCCCGTCTTGTCCACCAATGCGTATTGATACACCCAGCCCACGCCGGTCGCGTCGGGGCCGAGAATCGGCGTCACCCCTTCGGGCAGCCGTCCGCCGATCTTACTCAGGTATTCGAGGACGCGGCTGCGCGCCCAGTACAGATCGGTCCCGTCCTCAAAGATCACGTATACGTAGGAGAACCCGAAATCAGACGCGCCGCGCACCGATCGCACGTGCGGGGCACCGAGCATGCTGGTCACGAGCGGATAGGTGATCTGGTCTTCGACCAGGTTGGGACTACGTCCTTCCCAGGTGGTGTAGATGATGACCTGGACGTCGGAGAGATCAGGGAGTGCGTCCACCGGGGTATGAACCACGGCCCAGGCACCCCAGAGCGACAGACCGATCGCGGCCAGGCCGAGCAGGAACGGGTTCTTGGCGCTCCACTCGATGATCCGTTGAATCACGTTACTGGCCCGCCTGCACGGTCACGTGCGTGGTGACCGGCTTGGCGTTGGGGCGCGTCACGGTGGCGTCGATCGTCCACGCGCCCTTCATGGCCAGATCCACCATGGCTTCGTAGACGCCGTCTTTGATATGGCTCGCCTTCACGGTTTCGACCTCCATGCCCGGCATGGCCATGGTGTATGCCACCGTCACCGCGGCGTCCGTCACGGACGCGTTGTTCGCCCGGACCGTGACCCGGACCGTGTTCTCGCCCTTCTTGGCCGGCGCGGGGTCCGTCTCCACGGTGAGGGTGAGTCCGTCGATCGTTTGCGTGGAAGGCGTATCGGCCGCGCTCATCGACATGCCCGGCATGTCCTTCATGTCGCCGCCCTCCATGCCTGGCATCCCTTCCATCCCGCCCATATCCATCTCACCCATCTGCGCCTGCTCCATGCGGATGCCGCCCATGCCGAGCGCGCCCATCATGTTGGTCGCGGCCATCAGCTTGCTCTCCGAGTCGATCAAAAAGGTCGCGGACGTCACGACCCGATCACCCGCCGCCAGGCCGTCGACCACTTCGGTATAGTCGCCGAACGATCTGTCGATCGCGATGTGCCGCGGCTCGTAGTGTCCATCGCCTCGATCCAGAAACGCGAGGGTTTGCGTGCCGGAGTCCAGCACCGCGGTGCGGGGAACGGCGAGCACCGGCTGACCGTGGACCCGGATCATCACGTCGCCGTACATCCCGGGCTTGAGTCGACCGTCGGGATTTGGGAATTCCAGCCGAACCCTGGTCGTCCGCGTGTCGGGCGACACCACCGGATCGATGAACACGACCCGACCATGGAACTCCCGGTGAGGAGAGGCCGCCAGGGTGACTTCCGCGCGCTGATCCACCGCCACCAGCGGGAGGTCGTGCTCGTAGACATCCGCGTAGACCCACACCGTGGAGAGGTCGGCGATCTCATAGAGCGGCATGTCCGGCGTCACGTACATGCCCTGGAGCGCCATCTTCTTGGTGATGACCCCGGAAATAGGCGCCACGAGCGTGGTCTCGGCCTTGGGGTCGGCCTCGCCCAGTGCGTCGATTTGAGGGTCGCTTAGGTTGAAGCGCCGGAGCCGCTCGCGCGCAGCGGTGACTTGCGCCTCGGCCCCGGTCCGGATCGGCTCCAACGCGGACTGCCCCACTCGAGCCTGGGTGCGGAGGGCCAGTCGGTATTCAGCCTGGGTGGAGGCGAGCTCGGGGCTATAGATCGTGAGCAAGGGTTCTCCGGCGCGCACGGCCTGGCCCGTAAAATCGGCGGCAAGATGGGATACCCATCCCGCGACCCGGAGATTGACTTGCTTGACCCGTCGTTCGTCGTACGCCACGGTGCCGACCGCGCGGATCGTGGTGTCGAACGGCCGCAGCTCGGCTACCCCGGTCTTGACCCCGATCGCCTGGCGACGGCCGGGCGTCAGCGTGACCAGAGCCTGGCTCTGGTCTGTCGCGCCCTCGTCCATCTGCATGCCAGCCATGTTCATGCCCTTCATCTCGGACATGTTCGCCGTCCCGCCCGAGCGCTCCGGGCTTCCTGCCGCAGCCATCTGGCTCGACAGTACCCACCACGCCACGGATACGGTGACCATGATGCCGCCGAGAAAGCCCAAGAGGGTTCCCGTTGTCGTTCGATACGCTTGCTGTGCCATGGTTGTTGTTCCTTTCCGCGTTTAAGGGAGATCAACGCCGATCACGCGTTCCAGTTCGGCGCGTTGTTCGGCCCAGTCGGCAAGCGCGACGTCCGCCGCCAGGCGCACGTCGCGCAACTGCCGCTCCGCGTCGATGAGATTGAGAAAATCGGTCCGGCCGGCCGTGTACGCGATCCGTGCCGACTCCAGACCCTGTTCGGCTTGGGCGATGATGCCGCCGCCATATAGGTCGATCAGTGATTGCGCGGTGTTGAGTTTGAGGAACGCCGCGCGGACCAGAGAGAGCGTTTCGTTCCGGACGGCGTCGGCCGCGGCCGCGGCCCGTGCCCCGCCCGCGATTTCCTCCGCGACTTTCGCTCGGTATTTCCCGGAAGTAACCCAGGGAAGCGTCATTTTCCCGGTGAGCATCCAGCGATTCGGCCCGTCGTGCACGTCCCAGTACGAAACTTCCGCCATGAAATCGGGCCACCACCCGCGCCGCGCCAGCGCAACGGCTTCGTCCTGACGCGCGACCATGCGCCCGGCCGCTCGAAGTTCGGGACGTTGATCGAGGGCTTGCGCCTCCAGTTCATCGAGCGAGCCTCTTAGCGGTTGATAGTCGATCTGCGCCGTGCCGAAGAACAACGGGTCATCGGGATGGCCTGTGAGCACGTTGAGTTCGATGCGCAGACTCTGCTGCTCTTGTTCGAGAGCCAGGAGACTCGCGTGCAGCGTGGAGAGTTCGACCTGAGCCTTGAGGCTTTCCTGTTGAGTCGCTTGCCCCACCGCGTAGCGCTGCAGCGCGCTCTGGATCAACTCGTTCATCAAAACCTGGTGCTCGCGATGAACGGCGATCTGTTGCTGCACGCGATACAACCGGGCATAGGCCGTTTTCACCTGGGCCTCGACGCGCCGCGCTACGGCAAGATAGTCCTGTTCCGCGGCCTCGGAATCGAGCGTCGCGATACGACCCCGTAAGGCCCGTTTGCCGGGTGAGGGGAGCGCCTGTTCGACCCCGTACCAGGTTTGGCCGGCCTCCCCGAGGTTCAGATCCGACGGGACATCCCATGCGGTGATGCTGACGACCGGATCATCGAGCGCGCGCGCCTGAGGCGCTTGCGCCTTCGCCGCTTCCCATCGTTGCCGCGCCGCGATGACGGTCGGGTTGGCGGCCATCGCCTGATCGAGCAGTTCGCCGAGCGTCCGATCAGCGGACCACCCGCTGGAGGGATCCGCGATCGCGGCGAGCATCGCCGCGAGGCCGATCAGGAAAACCCTGCGTTGTCGGAATGACATACCATCCTCTCGTTGCGAGTGTGAGGTCGCAAAACGGACCAACGCCCCACCGCGCGAAGCGATGAGCGTCACCAGGACAACGAGCAGATGATCAGCGGATCAGCGAGGCGTGGAGCAAAAACCGGGGAACGTGCGTGGGAACCGGACCCCGCGGCGCAACGTCATCGACGTGCGGTGGGACAACGGACAAGAACGCGCCGTCACCGAAATCAGACGGGACGACCGTCCCCGGTGCGAGCGGAATCACCTTCAAGGTATCGAGCGAGTATTGGAGCGCGGTGGACAGGGACGCCGCCCGCCCTGGGTGGAACGGGCATTCCATTGGGCCGGATGAAGCGCCTCCGAGGACCGGGGATTCGGCCATCACCAGCGACGGAAGCGGACAGAGGGTCGCCACGATCACAAAGAATACCAACGACGACGCAACGGCAACCCCAATCGCGCGACGTGTGTTGAGTCCGCGCATCGACCTCCCCGTGGTGACCACAGCCTCCAACATACTCCCAGCGGGAGAAACCTGTCAAGCCGACGGATTGCGCGGCGTCGCGTCGTCTGCTACATTGCGACGCCATGTTCGAAGGATCAATTCTTCGGTGGTGGCGGGCGCTGGCCGCGGTGTTCGCGGCGCGCACGGCGTACGCGGGGCTGGTTCACGGCCCGCTGGTGTTGACCCCGCTGGTTTACGCGAGATTTCCGACCGCCATGAACCCGGCGCTCAATCTTCCCGCCCTGCTCGCGGTTGAGGCGCTGGTGTCGCTGCTGCTGGTGGCGTCGTTCGGGGCGTACTTTCGAACCGGTCGTCCCGGATGGGGATCCGCGGCGCTGTTCGGTCTGTGGTTCGGAGCCGTGCTGTACGTCCCGCAGAACCTGCTCAACTGGATTCTCCTGAGCCCGGTTCGTCCCCCGTTGGTCGCGGCGTGGATGACGGCGGGACTCGGCGGCGGCGTGGTGAGCGCGTTGGTCTGCCGCGCGTTCCTTCCTCGATCCGGCGACTAACCCGCTCCCCCGCGTAAAGGGTCGCGGTCCAGAAACGCGGTCACCCTCGCGGCCGTGGCGTCCGCGTGAAAGAGCAACGGCTGGAACGACGCGAGGCCGACATCGAACGCCTCGTCCCACGGCAGTCGATGGCTGCGGTCCGGCCACACCAGTTGGAGCGCGGGGAACGGACGCGCGCCGTAGAACCACGACGCGTCCGGCAGCAAGCGGTCGCGCCACGCCTCGTCGATCCCGCGGAACACGCACCGGTACGGTGGCGCCAGCAACACGTCCTCCTGGCCGTCCGCGTAGGAGCAGCCCGCCTGCAGCGATTGGGCGATCGCGTCGAGCACGGCGCGGAGCACGTCGTGCGGCAGTCCGAAGACCGCGATCTCCGGATGCTGATACGTCTGCGTAAATCCGACCGAAAACGCCCAGCCGTGGTGCGCATGGTCCGGCTCCACGATCGCGGCGTGCCACCCCACGGTATTGACGTCGCGCAGCATCAGGCGGGTGTCACGGGGAAGCGGCGGCGTCATGTGATCACGATACCACAGCGGCTGGCGCCGCGCGCGGGAACGTCGTACAATCCGGCATCGCAACGGAGCCCGCCATGAGCACGCCCAACGCGCAACAGCACGTCGACATGCAACGCCGGGACTGGAACCGCGTCGCGCCCGGATGGGAAAAATGGGATCGCCTCCTGGATGAAAATCTGGCGTTCCTCAATTATCGGCTCGTGGGCGACGCGCGGCTCCGTCCGGGCCAACGCGTGCTGGACCTGGGCTCCGGCACCGGCTACCCCGCGGTGCTGTCCGCGCAAGCCGTGGGCGCGAAGGGCGAGGTCATCGGACTCGACGTGGCGGAGGACATGCTCGACGTGGCGCGCCGCAAGGCCAAGGCGCTGGGATTGGCCAACGTCACGTTCCGGCACGGCGACGTCACCACCTTGCCGTTCGACGCAGGCTCGTTCGACGCGGTGATTTCCCGTTTTTGCCTGATGTTTCTTCCCGACGTGCCCAAAGCCGTGGCCGAGATCGCGCGCGTGCTCAAACCCGGCGGCTACGTGGCGGCCGCGGTGTGGTCCTCGCCCGACAAGAACCCGTTCATCCTGGCGTCGATCAACGTGATCAAGACCCTGACCGAGGTTCCCACCCCGGCACCGGATCAACCCGGCATCTTCCGTCTGGCCAAACCAGGAGACCTCCTGGGGATGATGACGCGCGCGGGCCTGACCGGGTTGGCGGACGAGGAAGTGACCGCGGAATCGCCCTTTGCCTCCTCGCAAGAGTTCTTGGACAACTTGCTGGATATCGCCGCGCCGATTCAGAACTTGATGGCCAAGCTGACGCCCGCGCAACAGGACACGGCAAAAGACGGGATCAAACGCGCGGTGGAACCCTACCGGAGAGGACCCGGCGTGGCGTTGCCCATGGCGATCCGCGTGGTGACCGCACGCAAACCAATGTAGGGAGAAGCCGTGTCTCGACGCCCCGTCAATCCGCCAACCGCCAATACGTCAGCGCCTGATCGCGGGGGCGATTGACCACGGCAATCACCGCTTTCTTGACGCCGTTGACCTCGCCCTCGGAGTACACCGAAAAAAATGAACTCTTCACGTCCAACTGCTGCTGCAACAATGTACGTCTCGGGTCCGTGTCGCTCATGCCGACGCCATTGGCAAACTCCAGCATGGTCTTGAACGGACGTGCCGCTACGATCCGATCGACCTCTTCGGCGCTCAAGGCCGGTTCGTACGGGGCGTTCGCGTCCCTTCTGATCACTAAGGCTTGCAGCACGATCGGGTCCGCGGTGTTGACATTGACCTTATACGGCCCCCCCGGCTTGACCGGGTAGACGGTCAGGTAGGAACTGATCGCGCGGAACACCTCGTCCGTGACGCCTTTGACCAAATGTAACTCGGAGAGTGTGTCGATCCAGTAATTCCTGGATGCGTAGGGGCGATCGAGTCCTTGATAATAGGCGCCCTCCGCGCCTCGCGGCTCGGGGATGTCGTTCCAGTCGAGCCAGTCCACGATCGCGTCGACCACATCGGGATCGAATTCTTTGAGCGTAAACAGCGCCCGGAGCTCCTGTCGCACGTAGTCATCCTTCGGAACCTCGCCGTTGGTGGTGACCAACGCATTGATGTTGAGCTTCCCTCCCTCGTCCTGAATGGCCAACGCCACGGTGCCGTCGCCAACCGGATACGGCGGGTACGGCGTGGCCCACAGTTCGGTCAAATCATCCACCGTGGGCTTCTTTTGCAGGTCGTCCCTGAGCACGGCTTGCGCCGCCGCCACTCCGGACGTCGCGAGGTGGAAGGCTTTCATGCCGTCGCGGAAATTGCCCGCCGCGCGGATCGAAGTCCGCGTGGATCGGTCGAACTCCAACACCGCGGTGACGAGCAAGACCAACACCAGCAGAGTGAGCACCAACGCGAGGCCGCGCTGGCCGTCGCTCACGCGATCAGGACACGCGTTCATAGGTCGAAACCACAAACGACCCGTCCAGGAGCTTGGGGTCCGCGTACCGCGTCTTGAGGCGCAGGGACTTGATCCGCAGGCGTTGCGGCGCGCGATCGAGCGCTTCCAGATACGCCACGATTTGGGGCAAGGTGATGGCCTCGAGTTTGACCTCCGCCGTGACCTCGCGGTACGGGGCCGACGTTTGCGCGGGTTGCGGCCGAATCGAGGCCAGCCGGTTCCGAATCTGCTGGGCGGTCGCGGATTCCTCCAGGAACGACAGCAGCGCGAAGCTCCCGGGGGTGGTGGACACCCGCTGATCCAGGATCGCCACCTGGTCCGCGGCAACGCGATACTCCGCGCTCAACTTCGAGACCCGATCGAAATCCTCCTGACGATTGGCGATCCGCCGGTCCAGCAGGGCGTTGCGCTCCAGCAGCGGATCGACCGCCAGGCCGTAGACCGCCAAGACCAGGACCGCCGCCGCGCCGCCCCCGAGCACCAACCGCTCGCGCCCGGTCCGCTCGCGCCACCAGGCCGACAGCCGCGCCCTCATACCCCCTCGGCCAGCACGATGGTCATGATGAATCGCACCTTGGACTGGTCGGCCGTGGTTTTGGCGTCGCTGACCGTCACGGATTTGATGGCCGGCGACTTGGCCACCGCGCCTTCGATCTTGTTGACCCAATCGAAGGACACGGTCTCCGCTTCGACCCGGACCTTGTCCTGATCGATCACCAATTCGGACACGGCGATGCCGCTCTCCGGCGGAATCGCGTCGGTCAACGCCAACAACACGTCCAGAACGCCGAGCTTGCCGCCCAGGAACGCCCTCTGTTTGCTCAAGGCGTCGATCGCGGCTTGGAGTTGCTCGGGTTCGCTCACCACCGCGGTCCCCGGCAGCGCGCGTTCAAACGCGGCGCGCACGCCGGCGTCGACGTCGGCCAATCGCCGTTGTTTGAACGCGAACCGCAGACCCGCGTCCACGCCCGCCGCGACCAGCGCGAACGCGGCCACCGCGCCCAGCGCGACCAGTCGACGACGCATCCCCGCGCGCTCGCGGCCGTAGACGAACTCGCCCCGCCGGAAGTTGATCCGATCCGCCCCACGCGCCGCGATCAGCCCAAGCCCCGCGGCAAGGGCTACGGGACCGAGCAGGCGCTCGACTCCGCCCACCACCACGGTAGGCCACGGCACCCAATCCAGTCCGAGCACGGCCGCGACGGCCTGCCCCGTCTCGGGAATCGCGGACCAGGCTCCGCTCACCGCGACCGCGGTCACCCGTCGTGAGGATTCGATGCGGCCCGCGCGCAACGTGCGCGCCACGTCATCGAGCGCGAGTTTGAGCGTACCCGCCAACGCATCGGCCACCGCGCCGCCGGGCACGTCCGGACGGCGAACGCCGACCAACAGGTCGTCGAGCGCGGCATCCGACGCGCCGCACCCGCGCGCCACCGCCGTCCGCGCGGCCGCGCCGTCCCAGAGCACGGCGCGCATGACGCGCACGCGTCCCTGTGCGACCAGCGCGAGGGTGACCGCCCGCTCGTCGAGGTGAATCAGCGCCAGATCGTGTTGTGAAGGCAACCACGCGCCCGCGGCGGCGGCCAAGGCTTCGCCTTCCACCGTCACCAGCATGGGGTCCACCCCGCCTCGGGCCGTCTCCTCCAGACGGGCCCGCAACGCGGATTTCGGCAGCGCCACGGCCAACACCTTGGACTGATTCCCCTCGCGCTCCACCAGGGTTCCGTCGATCACGACGTCGTCCAGGTCAAAGGGAATCTGGCCTTCCAATTCCGACGGCAGGGCCGCGTCCCACTTGGCCTGCTGCGCAAACGGCAGGGTCACGAGCCGACCCGACACCTGATGCACGGGAACCGCGATCGCCGCCGGCGCGGCCCGCAGCTTCAGCGATCGCAGCGCGCGCGCGCGAGCCTCCTCCGTATCGGGCACCCGTACCGACCGGATCGCGTCGAGTTTGGCGCCCTTGAGTCCGACGTTCACAACCGCGGCCGTCAACGTCGCTCCTCCGATATCGAACCCGATTCCGCGCATGGTTACACGACCGGAATTCCGTTGACGGTGACGTCCGGGCGAACCATCCGCCCGCTCACCCGCACCGTGATCGCGTCGGCTTTATCGCCGGTTAACGCGAGCACGGGGATCCGCGATCTGGCTTCGGCGGACGGCTCCACGCGCAGCGTCATGTTGATCACGCTCTCGGTCCACGGCGCTCGCACCAACACCGTGCCGTCGCCCGATACCGTGCCCAACGGCCCGCGGCCCGCGAGCCGTTGCAGCGTCAACGTCCCGCCCTTGAGCGCCACTTGCCCCGTCACCGTGTCGAACTCGATTCCGTTGACCGGGAATCCCGACACCGTGATGCCGTCCACCTTGAGCCCCGAGAGCTCCACCGATCCGGTCCCTTCCCCAAGCCACCACGCGTCATTCAGCCACCGAGTGTTCAGTTCGAACTGCACCGAGCCTCGCCACGAGCCGCTCGGAAATCCGGGAATCTTCGTCAGATCGAATCCGCGACCGAATTGATCCACCTCGGACCGCATGCCGTTCGCTTCGCGCCGCACCACGACGTTGCCGCGGGCGGTCCCGCCGTACGCCTCCCACGCCACGTCGGCGTCGACGCGCCGGCTCACGAGCGGCAAGAGCGCCACCCGGACGCGCAGCGCGTCCAGATCGATCGTCCGGTCGGGCCGCTCGCGTGGGGCCAGGCGGATGCCGCGCCACGACACCCCGAGCGGGAAGAGCCAGTTGCGCTCCTGCACCGTCACCGTGGCCGCCGCGCGCCGTTCCAGCTCGGCCAACAGCCGGACCTGAAGCGCCTCGACCGGGAACTGCCAGACCAGAAATACCAGAAAGACGACCAGCGTATAAAACGCATAGGCCGCGAGCGCTCCCCAGGAGATTCGTCGACCGGATCGTTGAGGTATCGCTGTCACGTCGCCAGGAATTCGTCGACTTCACTGCCGGGCCAGCGGCAACGGCACAATCGTTCGAACCCGCTGGGCCGGCGCGGCGCCGGACCCCGCGAGCGAAATTGTGACCTCCACCGCATCCGGAAGACCGTTCGGTTGGGCCGAGGCCGCGTCCCATGCATCCGCCCATTCGCTCCCGCGCAGATACCGCAGGCGGAACTCCGACACGCCGTCGGCCAGTTCATCGGTATTCACGGCCCACCCCCCATCCGCCAAGACATTGACTTGTTCGTCCCGCACCAAACGGCCGCCGCCGGCCTCAGTCGCCGGTTCCACGCGATACGTTACCTCGGCCATGTCGGATTCCGGTTGATCGCCGACGTACCGTCGGTGCGCGAACGTGGTCCATTCGAGGCGATCGAGCCGCGCGGCGTCTGAAGACGCCGTGTCTTTGGTGCCGACAAAACGGCCTCGTTTTTCATCAAACCAGTACGCGGCGGACAGCTCGTCGATCAGGCGTTCCGTGATCACCTGAACCTGTCGCACTTGGTCGGTGACCTCGGCAGTTTCGCGTGTCACGTCAATGCTCCGAGCAAACGCCCCGTAGACAATCGTCATGACCACGGCCAAGATCGCGATCGTCACCACGACCTCGATGAGAGTAAAGCCGAAGTGCGCCGACGGCGCACGAAATAATCGTGCCTCGTCGCGCTTGCGCACGCCGTTACGGTCTCGACTGTTTCTGGAACACATAACGGACCAAGTCAACACGTTCAAGTTGCTGTGAGTCCCAAGTCACACTCACCCGCACCTCGCGCGCAAATTCGAAGGGTGTGGGCGAAACATCCTGGCGCCACGTGTAGCGGGCATTCTCTTCTTCAAAGCTGCCTTCGGTCGATCCGAGGTCCGGGAAGGGCCCCACCACCGTGTCGCCCAGACGCTGCTGCGCCAACGCGGTGGCTTGAATCACGGCCCGCGCCCGGTCGTGCATCACAATGTCACTGTTGCGAAGCCCCAGCAGCGACACGAACGCCACCGCAATGATCGCCAAGGCGATCATAATTTCCAGCAAGGTAAAACCGCTTTGCGCCAAAGGCGCAACTAGAAATTCTCCTCGTCCTTCCGGTTGGCGAAGCAATCCGCGTTGCCCCAAGGGGGCAAGTGAAAATCGCCGATTTCCACTCGGATGGCGAAGCAATCCGGCCTGCGCCAAGGGCGCAGGTGATAATCGATTTCCTCTGTTCGGATCGCGTAGCAAACCGCTTTGCGCCACGGGCTTCTTCACATTTTCCTCACGACGTCAACGTACCCGTCGGTGACCGCGACGCGGCCCGTGATCGGGTTCACGGTCAACGTATATTGCGCGTCGCTCTCGTCCTTCAGGTGGATCGTGGTGCGGGTTACGGCCCCTGACGGGAAAAACTGCGTGAACGCCGATCCCGACGTCATCAGGCCCTGGTGGGCCGTGACCACGTCCTCGAAGCGCACGTCGGACGGCAATCGGCGTTTCGCTCCGACCGGCGCGCTCTCTTCGAGCACGCCGCCCACCGAGTTCAGCGTGGTGATCCAATACTCGCGCTGATCCAAATCATAGTTGAGCCGCTGCATCGTGTGCGTGGCCACCGCCTCTTGCACCAGCGCGGACACCAAGCCCGTCAATTCCCGAGATACCGACCGCGCGTCGCCGCCGGTGAAGCGATGCAGGGCGGGCGTCACCAACATCGCCATGAGCGCGAGAATAAACACCACGATCGTGATTTCAATAAGCGTAAATCCGCTGTGCGCCACGGGCGCACCTGGAGATTGTCGCCTTCCGTTCGGATCGCGCAGCCACGCGTTTTCAGCGCGTGAACGGGTCACTTCAGATCCCAACTCTCCAAGTCGGCGTCCTTGCCTTCGCCGCCGCGCTCACCGTCCCCGCCATAGGAGAGCAAGTCGAAATCCCCATGGGTCCCCGGCGACAAGTACACGTAGGAATGATTCCAGGGATCCTTCGGAACCTTCGGCAGGTACCCGCCAGTCCGCCAGCGTTCGGGCACCGGGCTCGACGTGGGTTTGGTCACCAACGCATCCAATCCCTGTTCCGTGGTCGGATAGATGCCGCTGTCGAGTTTGTAGAGGTGCAACGCCCCTTCGAGGTTCTTGATCTCCACCACCGCCGCGGTGCGCCGCGCATCGTCGGTGCGCCCCACGATCTTGGGAACCACAAGGATCGCCAAGATCGCCAAGATCGTCACGACCACCATCACTTCGATCAGGGTAAATCCGGTGTGCGCCAAGGGCGCGCCTGGTAATCGTATCCTTCGTTGCGGATCGCGAAGCAACGCGTCTTCCGCACGGCCAAACCATCCGGCCGGCGCAGCCTTCGGCTTCTCTTGACTGATCGTGCTTCTCACCGACCACCACGCGCGATTCCTCACGGCATCACCTCACAATTTGGCTCATCTCAAAGATCGGCAGCAGGATCGCCAACACGATGAACAGGATCACGCCGCCCATCACCAGGATCATGACCGGCGAGAGCAACGACGTGATCGAACCCAGCGTGGTTTCGACCTCATGATCGTACGTTTCCGACACCCGCTTCAGCATCGTTTCCAATTCCCCGCTCAACTCCCCCACCGCGATCATGTGCGTGACCAACGGCGGGAACACCCCGCTGGCGCGCAGCGGTTCGGCGATACTTTGCCCCTGCCGGATGCGCTCCCGCGCCGCGTCGATGGCCTCGGCGATCACCTCGTTGCGCACCACGTGCCGGACGATCTCGAGCGAGGTCAACAACGCGACGCCCCCCGCGAGCAGCGTGCTCAACGTGGAGGAGAACCGCGAGAGCGCGATCAGCCGGTTCAACCGGCCCATGATCGGCAGCCGCAACGCCAGCGCGTCCAGGCGGCGTCGTCCCACGGGTGTGCGGGCGTACCGCGAAAACACCACGCCGCCCGCCACCGCCGCCAGCGCGAAGACCCACCACCCCGCCCGAACCACGTCGCTGGTCGCGATCAGAATGCGCGTGGGCCAGGGCAGGGCCTGCTGCAGGTCCGCGAACACGGCCGTGACCTTCGGCACCACGAACGCCACCAAAAACACGAGGATCCCGAGACTCACCGCCAACATCAACACCGGGTACGTCAGGGCGCCCACGACCGCGTTGCGAATTTTGGCTTGCCGTTCGAGGAAATCGGCCAGGCTGGCCAACACCCGATCCAAGGTCCCGCTGGCCTCGCCAACCCGGACCATGTTCACGTACAGCGTCGAGAACACGGACGGATGGGCTGCAAGGGATTCGGCGAAGGATCCGCCTTCGCGGATGCGCTCGCGCACCGACGCCACCACGCGCTTGACCGCGGTGCGTTCGACCTGCTCTCCGAGCGCGGTCAACGCATCGATCAGCGGCAGCCCCGCCGCCAACAACGTGGCGAGTTGCCGCGTCAACACCGCGGTTTCGACCGCGGACACGCGCTCGCCCCACACCGGCCGACCGGCCGCGGGGCGCGCCGCGGTCGCGGCCACGTCCACGGGAAACACCCCGGAGCGTTTGAGTTTTTGCCGCGCGTCCTTGGGGCTGTCGGCGTCGATGACCCCCGAGACGGTGCGGCCTTCCGACGTCAACGCGGTATATTCAAAGACGGGCATGGTCTAGCGACGTTGTTCGCCGTTCGTTGTTCGTTGCCGCTTATCCGTCGAATCGATGTCCCCACCGAACAACGAACCACCGCCCGCCAACAACGCCGCCCCCGCCCTCATTACCCCACGTCCTCGGTGGTAACCCGCAACACTTCCTCGGTGGTCGTGACGCCGGAGAGGACCTTTTGCGCGCCGTCTTCGCGGAGGGTCCGCATCCCGCGTTCCATCGCGCGTGTCTTGATGGTGTTGGCGTCGGTCTTCGCCAGGACCAACGCCCGCAGCTCATCGTCCAGCACCAGAATCTCGTAGATCCCGGTCCGCCCGCGGTAGCCGGTGGACAAACATTCCTGGCACCCGCCGGCCCGAAACCAGGTTGTCGCCGAGCCCCGCTCAGGGCTCACGCCCAACTTGGCCAACTCGTCGATCGAGGGATGGTACGGCTGGCGGCAGGCCGTGCACAGCACGCGCACCAAGCGTTGCGCCACGATCGCCACGAGCGACGACGCGACCAGGAACGGTTCGATCCCCATGTCCAGCAAGCGGGTGATCGCGCCCGCCGCGTCGTTGGTGTGGAGGGTGGAGAACACCAAGTGCCCGGTCAACGACGCGTGGATCGCGATCTCCGCGGTTTCTCCGTCGCGGATTTCCCCGACCATGATCACGTCGGGGTCCTGGCGCAGGATCGACCGCAGGCCCGCGGCGAACGTGAGGTTGATCTTCGGATTGACCTGCATCTGCCCGACCCCGCGAAGCTGGTATTCGATGGGGTCTTCGATGGTGATGATGTTCTTGTCCGGCGCGTTGATGGTGTTGAGCGCGGCGTAGAGCGTGGTCGTCTTCCCGCTCCCGGTCGGGCCGGTGACGAGCACGATGCCGTGGCTCAAACGAACGAGCTGGCTCAACGTCTTGAGCCGCGACTCGTCGAGCCCGATCTCGGTCAACTGCAGGAGGAGATTTCCCTTGTCCAAGAGTCGGAGCACCAGTCGTTCGCCGTGCGCGGTGGGAATGGACGAGACGCGAATATCCACGTCCCGCCCCGCGATCTTGATGCTGATCCGCCCGTCTTGCGGCAACCGCTTTTCCGCGATGTTGAGCCCCGCCATGATCTTGACGCGCGAGATGATGCTCGCCTGGAGACGTTTGGGCGGCGTCAACACGTTGTACAACACGCCGTCGATGCGATACCGAATCAGCAGATCCCGTTCGAACGGCTCGATATGGATGTCGCTCGCGCGTTTCTTCGCGGCTTCGAACAGCAACGAGTTGACCAGCTTGATGATCGGGGCCTCGTCCGCGGCTTCCAGCAGATCGCGGGGTTCTTCGCGCAGCGCCGTCGCCAAGGAGTCGAGCGACTCCGCGCCGAGATCCTCGATGACTTGTTCGGCCGAGTCCCCGGAGCGCTCGTACGCCTGGTTGATGCACGAGACGATGGATCGAGAGGGCGCGACCACCGGCGTGACGGGTTTGGCCAACAACAGACGGATGTCGTCCAGCGGAGCCGTCACCAGGGGCTGCGCGGTGGCCACCTGCACGACGCCGCCCACTTCGCGAAGGGGCAGGACCTCGTACCGCTTGGCGAACGCGATCGGCACCTTGACGAGCAACGCGCGATCCACGTCCGTGCTCGACACCTGGCGCACAAAGGGCACGCCGAGTTGCTCGGCCAAGGCTTCCAACACCGCCTCTTCCTTGACGGAGCCGAGTCGCACCAAAATTTCCCCGATGCGCCCGCCCTTGTCCCGCTGAACCGCCAGGGCTTCTTCGACTTGCGCCGGCGTCACGCCGAATTTGGCGGCAAGAATATCCGAGAGCCGGACCGACCCCGCGCTCGCCCCCCCCGCGGCACGGGACGCGTCGTCCGGCGTTCCGACGATGTCGGCCGGTCTCATGACGATCGCACTCCCATCACGCCTTAGGGTTTGAGGTCCGGAGGGTTCACGCCATCCAACAAGTCGCGGTGGATGTCGCTCTTCGTCACGCCCAGGTCGTCCATGGCGCGCGTCATGCGCTCGCTCTTGGCCTCGCGAAGCGCTGCCATTTCGGTTGGGGTCTTGACGATCGTGGGCGTCAGGAAGATGAGGAGATTCGTCTTCTCCGTCCGTTTACTCTTGAACTTGAACAGCCATCCGAGCAGCGGAATATCACCCAGGAGCGGGATCTTTTTCTCATTCGTGATCATATTGTCGCGAATCAGCCCCCCGATGACAGCGGTCTGCCCGTCGGTGACGAGGACCGACGTGGTGGCGGAGCGCTTGTTGGTCACGACGCCCAACGTCACGGACTCGGCTGTCTGGGATTCCGGGGACACGCTCGATATTTCCTGGAAGACATCCAGCTTCACTTGGTTACTTTCGAGAATCTGCGGAGTGAGGCGGAGGGTGATGCCCACGTCGCGGCGTTCGACGGTCGTGATGGTGTTCCCCCCGGTCGTCTGGCTCTGGCCGGTCGGGAACGGACGATTCTCGCCCACGACGATTTCCGCTTTTTGATTGTCGCTGGTCAGAATCTGCGGCGTGGAGAGGATGTTCACGTCATCGCGGGTTTGAAGGGCGCGCAGGACCGCCCGCACGTTGAACGCGGTGAGATCGGTAAAATCCAGCGTGCTCGCGGCCTCGAATGTCGGTGGTGTTTCGTTAAAACCGGCGATGCTCGTGAGATTGTCGTTTTGCGCGCCAAAGAGCGCGGTCACGTCGGAGCCGAGTTCCCGCAACCGCGCGACCGACACCTCCATGATCACCGCTTCCACGTAGACCTGTCGCCGCGCGGTGTCCAATTTGCCGATGATGTCCTTGAGAATCGCCAAGTCGCGCGCGGAGCCGGTTACGATCAGCGAGTTGGTGGGCTTATCCGCCAGCACCTGGATCGTGCCCTCGAAATCTCGCGCCGACCGCAAGCCGGGGCGAGCGGGACCGGCTTGCGCCGGACGCGCCACCACGACGTTGAGCACCTTGACCAACTCGTCCGCGGTGGCGTGGGCCAGCGGATAGACTTCGATCACGCGATCGGACGGGACCTCCGCCACCGGCAAGATCTGGGTCACCTCGCCGGACGGCACCGCCGAGAAGCCTTTGAGTTCGAGAACCGACAGGAATACGCGATAGGCGTCGTCCACCGACAGCTTGGACGGCGAGAAGATCGTCACTTTCCCCCGGACCTTCTCGTCGATCACGAAGTTTCGCTGAGTAAGTTCCGAGAAGAACTTCACCAGGATGGGAAGATCGACGTCTTTGAAGTCGAGCGAAATCTTGGGGCTCGTCGCGCCGGCCGGAACCGCCGGCGTCTGGGACGGAACTTGCTCCTGGGCCCAGCCCACGGCAACCGCCAACAGGACCGCCCCCACCACACCGGCCTGCGCGCCGCGGACGCCGAGCTTGCGCGATCCGACCGAGAAGAACCGATTAAAAGGGCGCGAGCCCCGACGCGTCATACGGCGTGCCACACCGCCCGTTGAGAAGACGATCCGCATCCCATGCGTTGTCGCCGCTCAGCGAATCTCATAGCTGAAACTCTCGCGTCGATTATTGCGGACGAAATCGAGCGCGATGCGGGGCTCGTCCTTGAGTTGCTGAAACACCCGCATGAAATTCTCCGGGTCCTTGATCTCGACCCCGTTGATCTGCTGCAACACGTCGCCGTTCTGCAGACCGATCTTCGCGTACAAACTGTCGGGCGCAATGGAGAAAATCTTGAATCCATCGGGCTTGCCGTCCGAAAAATTCGGAACCACCCGTGCTTTGGTCAATAATTGCGACAGGTTGCCCAGCGCGGCGTTCACCTCTTGTTTGTCGAGCACCCACTGATTCGGTTGAACCTGACGGATGCCCGTTGTCGCCGTCGCGGGATCGGTCGTCGGCCGAGTCGCCGGACTCGCACCCGGGCCCGGAGGCGCGACATCCTGGGTCCCGTCGCTGTAGATCGACAGGATCTGCTCTTGCGTCCCCAACCGCAGCACGGCTTGGTTGCGGTCGACCTTGGCGAGGACGGCGCCGTCCCTGACCGTGTCGCGGAGGCGGTAGACTTGTTGTTCACGGGTGGTCCGGTCCTCGAGCACGGCGTACGAGTCGGCCCCTTCTCCCGTTCCGGTTCCGATCAAAATGAACGGGAGATCCAGGGGCGTCACCACGACCGGCGCCGTGGTCTCGGGTTGGACCACCGGTTGACCCCGCAGCGACGGATGAAAGAGATCCCCTTCCAGAATGCGTCGGTACGACGCGCGGTCGGGAGCGGACAGACTTCGGTTAACGGAAGTAGTCGGGGGAACCGCGTCGGCGCGAACCGACGCTTCCAACTTGCGCGCGATGCCGACATTGACCGCGTCGGCGATGCAGTACGCCCCGAGGGTCAGGAAACCAACGTGAATCCCCCAAAACAGCCGTGTGTGCCACCATGCCATGTGCTGGAAAGCCCCCTAGGAAGGACCGTCCGGGGGCGCCGTCCCTTCCCGGAGTCGGCGCCTCGCAAGTTAATGTCCCATGCGCGGCATAATTATCAGAGAACATTGGCAAAGTTGTCAAGAAAACGACCGGGAAACCGGCCGACCGGGCCGCGGTCTGCGGCGGATAAATAGGTACACCAGGGCCAGCCCCGCGACGAAGCCGCCGACGTGCGCGAACCACGCCACCCCGCCGCCGGCTCGCCCATAGCTGAAGGTTCCGTTCAGGAACTGGAGGACGATCCAAAACCCGAGCACCCACGCCGCGGGAATGTATTCCAGCCGCGACAACAAACCGAGCGGAATCCACGTGAGCACCCGGGCCCGCGGGAACAACAAGAGATATGCGCCCAACACGCCGGAAATCGCGCCGCTGGCGCCGATCATCGGGATTGTCGACTCGGGCGCGGTGACCGCGTGGGCATAGGCCGCGGCCACGCCGCAGAGCAGATAAAACACGAGGAAACGCCCATGGCCCATCGAATCCTCGATGTTGTTGCCGAAAATCCACAGATACAGCATGTTCCCGACCAGATGCATCAACCCGCCGTGCAGGAACATCGCGGTGAGCAGGGTGAGAAACGGGGGAACCGGAGAAAACGTCTCGCCGCCGAACAAGGCCAAGGGCACGGCCCCAAACACCGCGACAAACGCGTCGCCCTCCCTGCCGAGCGACAGCTGATACAGAAAAACCGCCACATTGACCACGATCAACGTGACGGTCACGATCGGCGTGATCGTGGTGGGGTTTTCGTCGCGAATGGGAATCATCGGGAGGGTTCTGACCGTGGTGGTCCTTCGACGGGCTCAGGACGAACGGAGGTGACATTGGGATAACGACGTTTTATCCGTTCGTGGTGAGCTCGTCGAACCACGCTCAAGATGTTTTCAGAGGAGGTTACGACCGATCAAACCCGACCAGCGGTCGGCCGGTCATCTCCGGCGGCTGCGCGATCCCCATAAGCGCCAGCAGCGTCGGCGCCACGTCGGCGAAAATTCCATGCGAGGCCACGGCCGGACGGTTCGCTGCGTCGGTGCGCAGGCGACGATCGATCAAAATGCACGGCACGGGATTGGTGGTGTGCGCGGTATGCGGCCCACCCGCCTCATCGAACATCTGCTCGAGGTTCCCGTGGTCCGCGGTCAATACCACGGCTCCGCCTCGCGCCAGCACCGCGGTGACCACCCGCTCCAGACAGCGGTCGATCACGCGGACCGCTTCGATCGCGGAATCCAGCTTCCCGGTGTGCCCCACCATGTCGGGATTGGCGTAGTTGATCAGAATAAAGTCGTACGCCCCGGACGCGACTTTCGCCACCACCGTGTCCGTGACTTCCGGCGCCGACATGGCGGGCTTCTCGTCGTACGTGGCGACTTCCCGCGGCGAGGGGATGAGCACCCGCTCTTCGCCGGGGTACACGGTCTCGACGCCGCCGTTGAAGAAATACGTGACGTGCGCGTATTTTTCGGTCTCCGCGATGCGCAATTGTTTCAATCCCAGCCCGCTCAACACGTCGGCCAGAATGCGCGTGAGCTTGACCGGCTCGAACGCCGCGGGCACGGCCAGGCACTCGTCATACCGCGTCATGGTCGCGAACCGGCCCCATCGCACCCGGTGGCGGCGCGGAAACCCGTCGAACCCCTCCTCGGTCAATGCCGCGGTCAATTGTCGCGCGCGATCCGCCCGGAAATTGAAACAGATCGCGCTGTCGCCGTCGCGCATGGGCGCCACCGGACGCCCCCCTTCGCGCAAAACAATGGGGACGACGAACTCGTCGGTGACGCCTTGCCGGTAACTCTGTTCGACCGCGCCGACCGCTTCCTTGGCCTCCACGCCGATCCCGGACACGATCGCGTCGTAGGCCTTGCTCACGCGGTCCCATCGTTTGTCGCGGTCCATCCCGTAATACCGACCGGAGACGGTCGCCAAACGACCGACGCCCTCCGCCGCCATGCGGGATTCAAGCGACCGGAGATAACCGACCGCGCTCTGCGGCGGCGTATCGCGGCCGTCCAGAAAGGCATGCACGGCGACGCGGCGAACGCCGCGGCGTTTGGCCATCGCCAGCAGCGCGAAGAGGTGATCGATATGGCTGTGCACGCCCCCGTCGGACAACAGCCCCAACAAATGGAGCGTGGCGCCGGGCGCGACCGCCGCGTCCACCGCGGCGCACAGGGTCGGATTCTCCGCGAACGAGCCGTCGGCCACGCTGCGGTTGATCCGCGTGAAATCCTGGTAAACCACGCGGCCGGCCCCCAAATTGAGGTGGCCGACCTCGGAATTCCCCATCTGCTCGTCGGGCAGCCCCACCGACTCGCCGGACGACGTGAGTTCGAGTGACGCGTAGTCGCGCAAGAGGCCGTGGTAGAACGGCGCGCCCGCGAGCGCGATCGCGTTGCCCTCTCGCTCGCGCCGGACGCCCCATCCGTCCAAAATGATGAGCACCACCGGACGCGGCGAGGATTGGTCCATCCCGCTTACCACGGCACGCGGACGACCGCCCCCTCCGTCGTCTGCTTGATGACGATCGGCAGCGCGGACATGGTGTTCCACGTTTTACACCGCGGGCAGCGTCCCGCGTATTTGGCGGTATGGTAATCGCACCGAGGGCAGTAGTACGACACGATCACTCGTTTTCTCAGGCCCAACGCGCGCTTGAACTCGTCGATCGCCGTGGCGTCGTTGCCCAGCCGCTGCGCCAAGTTTCCCAGCAGCCGGTGCAAATCAGGAAAGTGTTCGTCGCTCGCGTCGATGCCGGTCAGGACGTCCTGCGCTTCGTCGAGCATCTCCAATCGGTAATAGAGCTTGCCGAGATAGAACCGCAGGGCATGACTGTTGGGATCCTTCCGAACGGCCTCGTGGTAACAGCGAAGAATCTGTTCGGGCTCGCCCATGTCGATGTACAGATCCTCCAACCGGTGCAGGAGGATGATGTCCGGGACCGCGGCGTAGGCCTTCTCGTACAAGGCCGCCGCGTCGCGAGGGCGTCCCTCTTGGACGATCAACTCGCCCCACCCCACGTACGCGGGCACGAACCGCTGATCCAGCTTGACGGCCCCGCGAAACGCCCGCCGGGCGCGATCGCGATCGCCCTTGGCCGTCCACATCCGTCCGAGCTCATACTTGATCCCGCACAAGACGCGTTTCGCTTCAACCGCCTCCGCCGGCAACCGGGCCGCGCCGACGATCCGCTCTTGAAGGCCGTGCGCGTCCTCCCATCGCTCCAGCTTCACGTACAGGTCGCGCAATCGGGCCATCACCGCGGTATTGCCCTCGTCCTCCTTGAGCACGTCCCGGTACAACGACAACGCGTCGTCCGCGCGATCCGCGTTTTCGAGCGTCTTCCCGAGCGCCAACGCGATTTCCAGGTTCTGTTCATCCGCCACGCGAGCCCGACGAAAAAACCGAATCGCGTCGCCCGACTCCCCGGTCTGGTCTTTGATCGTCCCCAATTGCAGCAGCGCCGGCACGTGATGAGGATTGATCTCCAGCGCCCGCACAAGGTGCGAGACGGCTTCCTTCGTGCGCCCCGAAAACCAGGCACGGTGCGCGGCCGTCACGTGCTCCTGTACCTTCCCCGTCACCTGGCGCTGGCGTCCCAGGCGCCAGTTGGTCCACCAGCGCCGGACTTCACGCATGCCGAGCGTGGCGAGGACCAGCACTCCGCCGAACGCGATCGCGCCCAGCACGATCACGGAGAGCTCGAGTTCCAGGGAGCGGGTCTCCGACACCCGGAAGTTCACCGGCGTCGGATTCAGATGCGTGAGATACGCCAGCGCGCCGAGCAGAAGGATGACGATCGTGACGAAGAAGCGCATGGTCGAGGGTTTACCCCGGCTCAGAACGGACGATGAGGCGGTCGCGCCCGCGCGAGGTTGCCGAGCGCGCGGAGCGGGTTTCAGGGCGCGTCGGCGGCAAGGCGATCAACGGCGCATCGGCCCACAACCGCTCAATGCGATAGAACTCCCGCGCCTCACGATGAAACACGTGGACCACGATGTCGCCATAATCCAAGAGCACCCACCGCCCGTGCTCCAACCCCTCGCTGCGCAGCAACCGCACGCCCTGCGCGTCAAGCGCCTCGTCCACGGCCTCCGCGATGGCCTTGACTTGCCGGACGGACTCGCCCGAAGCGATCACGAGATACGCCGCGACCGTGGTCAGGGCGGCCACGTCGAGCACCATCACGTCGTCCGCCAATTTGTCGCGGGCAACGGAACCGGCCAAGATCGCGGTGGTTTTATCGGTCAGGGTCGTGCGGGCTCCCAGGAACGCTGTTGGCGAGTTCGCCCGTCTCGCGAACTCCGTACAATCTATTTTGGAGTATATAAGACTGCACTGGGGCGGGCAAGGTTTTTTTCACCGAACGGCCTTCCGCGAGGTCGCGCCGGATCTGCGTGGACGACACGTCGCACGGCGCGGTCTTGACCAGACAAACCGGAGCCCGGGGGCCCATATCCAACACCGCCTCGCCGGCGTCGGCATCCAATCGTGCCAAGGCATCGCGCGACACACCTCCAAGCCACGGCGTGTCGGACAATCCCGCGAAGGGCGTGCCTTGCCGGCCGATCACAAGCAATCGACAGACCGCAACCAAACGGTGCGGATCGCGCCACGTCGACAGGGTCCGGAACATCTCGATCCCCATCAGGAAATAACGGTCCGCGTCCGGGCAACGGTCACGGAAAACTTCCATGGTGTCGGCCGAAAACGACGGCCCCTTGCGGGTCAATTCCAGGTCGTCGACTTCAAACCCCGGCCAGCCGGCCACGGCCAGTTTGACCATTTCCAACCGATGGTTCGCGGGCGCCAGGTCCGCGGCTTTATGCGGCGGGATCGAGGCCGGGACGAAGATCACGCGATCCAACCCCACCAGCTCGCGCACCCGCGCCGCGATCCGCAGGTGACAGACGTGAATGGGGTTGAACGTGCCCCCGAAGACCCCGATCTTGGTCGGCACGACTAGCCTAGAGTCTTTGTACGCAGGTTTGTTCTGGCAACTGATAATCGAAGCGTGTTCAGGAATGCGTCAGATGCAAGGCGCCGCGAGCACCGGCGCGGAGCGTACGAGGTGGGTACGTGAGCACCGGATGCACAGCGGCAACGCCGCAGATGACCATTCATGGACACGCTCTTTACGTGCGGAGTTGGCCGGAGCCGAGCACCACAAACTTCGCGCAGGTGAGCTCCTCCAAGCCCATGGCGCCCCGCGCGTGCAGGCGCGACGTCGAGATGCCGATTTCGGCGCCGAGGCCGAATTGGTAGCCGTCATGCAGCCGAGTGGACGCGTTGATGAGCACCGCCGCGGCGTCCACTTCGCGCAGGAATCGTTGGGCGCGGCCGTAGTCTGAAGTCAGGATCGCTTCGGTGTGTTGAGAGCCGTAGCGCGCGATGTGCCGCATGGCGTCGTCCATCCCGTCGACGACTTTGACCGCGAGGATCAGATCCAAGTATTCCGCGGACCAATCCTCCTCCGTGGCCGCGACCACGCCCGGCGACGCGGCGAGGGTCCGGGGACACCCGCGAACCTCCACGCCCGCTCGCCGCAACCGCTCGACAAACTCAGGCAGCCACGATCCCGCGTGGGCCTGGTGCACCAGCAGCGTCTCCAGCGCGTTGCAGGTCCCGGGACGCTGGGCCTTGGCGTTCAGGCACACCGCTTCGGCCATGGCGAGGTCCACCGGCGCGTCCACGTAGATATGACACACGCCCTTGTCGTGTTTGATCACCGGCACCGTGGCTTGGCCGGCCACGGCCCGGATCAACCCTTCGCCGCCGCGCGGAATGATCAAGTCAACGTATTGATCCAGCGTGGCCATGACGCGCACGCCCTCGCGCTCGGTTCGTTCGACCAACGAGACGGCGCCTTCGGGCACGCCCGCCTTCACGGCCGCGTCGGTCAACAACCGCGCGATCGTCCGATTGGACTGGAGCGACTCGGAGCCCCCGCGCAACAATACGGCATTGCCGGACTTGAGGCATAGCGCCGCGGAATCCGCGGTCACGTTGGGACGAGATTCGTAGATGATCCCGATTACGCCAAGCGGCACGCGCATCCGCCCCACTTGCATGCCGTTGGGCCGCACCACCAGCGACGAAATCGCGCCGACCGGGTCCGGCAGGTCCGCGACCTCGCGCACGCCCTTGGCCATCTCGTCGACGCGTTGCGGGGTGAGGCTCAAACGGTCCACGAACGCGTGGGGACGACCTTCGCCGCGCGCGGCCGCCACGTCGCGGGCGTTGGCGTCCAGGATGTCCGCGCGGTGGGCGATCAACCCGTCGGCCATGGCGCGCAGCGCGCGATTCTTGACGTCGCTGGAGAGCACAGCGAGCGCGACTGCGGCGCGTTTAGCCGCCTGCGCTTTCTCCGTGATGTGCCGCTCCAACTCGTTCATGTCCGCGTTCCGCTAGGTCCGACGGGCTTCGTCGATGACGACGAGATTATCGCGATGGATGACCTCGTCATAATATTTGTATCCCAGTCGTTTTGCAATCTCGGAGGTTTTGAGCCCGCATATCTTGGCCATATCCGACGCGGGGTAATTCACCAATCCTCGCGCGACGACGCGCCCGACCGAGTCGAGACACGCCACGGCGTCGCCCGCGGAAAACTCGCCCGACACCTTGGTGACGCCGGACGGCAAGAGGCTCTTTCCGGCCTCCACGACCGCTCGAACGGCGCCCGCGTCGAGCCACAACTGCCCGGCGACGCGGACCGCGTGGGCGATCCACCGCTGCCGGCTGCTCAAACCCTCCGCGGTGGGAAAAAACATCGTGCCCACGGGGTCACCGTGCAGGGCGCGGCTCAACGCCCCGGTTCGCCGCCCGTCGATGATCAGGGTTCCGGCCCCGCAAGACGCCGCGCGCTTCGCGGCGCCCAGCTTGGTCACCATCCCCCCGGTGCCTTCGCTTCGACTCGACCCGCCCGCGGCGCGCTCGACTTCGAGCGTCACCCGCTCCACGTCAACCATCCGAACCGCCTCGGGATCGCGGCGCGGATCGCCGGTGTACAGACCGTCCACGTCGGAGAGGATGACCAGCAGCTGCGCGTCGATCAGCCCCACCACCAGGCTGGCCAGGGTGTCGTTGTCGCCGAACTTGATCTCGTCCACCGCCACCGTGTCGTTTTCGTTGATGATCGGGATGACGCCGAGTTCGAGCAGCGTCATCATCGTGTGGCGGGCGTTGAGGAATCGGGCGCGCCGTGACAAATCATCACCGGTCAACAGCACCTGCGCGACGCGGCGCCGGTGCGCGGCGAACGCCCGTTCGTACGCCCACATCAACCGGCTCTGGCCGACCGCGGCCGCGGCCTGCTTGAGGGGCAAACCGCGGGGCCGTTCACGCAGCCCCAGCGGCGCCAGGCCCGAGGCGATCGCGCCGGAAGACACCACCGCGAGTTCGTAGCCCTCGCGCGCCAATGCCGCGCATTCTTGCGCGAGCAGCCCGATGCGGCGCGTGTTCACGCCGCGGGCGTGCGAGGCCAGTACGCTGCTGCCGACCTTCACGACTACTCGCCGCACGCCTTTCAGGACGGTTCGGCGATCGACGCCGCTCATCGCCCTTCCTCCTCGGAATTGGATGCGACCACGGCGGTCGGGGACGAATCCGACGCCCGAGTGTCGCTCATGCGTCGACCCACCGCTCGCACGAGCGCGGACACGCCCTCGCGAGTCACCGCCGAGATCGCACAATACGGCCAGCCCCGCTCGCGGCAATACGCTTCCAGCGCACGCTCGTCCCCGGTTGCGGCATCGAGCTTCGTCGCGACCACCATGAATGGTTTGGCCGCGAGCTCGGGGCTGGTCAGGGCCAGCTCACGCCGCACGGACTCCAGATCCTCCACCGGACGCCCCCCCGCCGAGTCCGACACATCCACGAGGTGGAGCAAAAAGGCGGTGCGCTCGATGTGGCGGAGGAATTGAATGCCCAATCCCTTGCCTTCGTGCGCGCCCTCGATCAACCCCGGTATGTCCGCCGCCACGAAGCTTTGGCCCTCGGCCCACGTCACCACGCCCAGCTCGGGTTCTAACGTCGTGAACGGATACGCCGCGATTTTGGGCCGCGCGGCTGAAATCGTGGACAACAAGGTGGACTTCCCCGCGTTCGGCAAACCCACCAACCCGACATCCGCGAGCAGCTTCAGTTCCAGGGTCAGGCTGCGTTCCTCGCCGGTTCCTCCGGGCTCGGCAAACGTCGGAGCCTGACGGGTGGGCGTGGCGAAGTGTTGGTTGCCCCGTCCGCCGCGCCCGCCGCGGGCGACCACGAGTTCCTGATCGGCCGCGGTCAAATCAGCCAGCACCTCGCCCTGCTCCGCGTCGCGCACGAGCGTGCCCACCGGCACGCGGACGATCAGATCCTCGCCGCGTTTCCCGCTCTGATCCTTCCCGCGCCCGTGTTCCCCGCGTTGCGCCTGGTACAGCCTGCGGTAACGGAGATCGAGTAAGGTGTGGAGTTGGGGATCGGCGCGAAGGATGACGCTGCCGCCGTGGCCGCCGTCGCCGCCGTTGGGGCCGCCGCGCGGGACAAACGCTTCACGGCGGAAACTGACGCATCCGTTTCCACCGTCGCCGGCTTTGACGTGAATGGAGAGATAGTCGACGAACATATCTGCTGAGGCGCGGATCGCCGACCGAGTGCGACGGGGCGCGCCGGCCCCGTATGGCGTAGGGGGTTACGCCGAAACCGGATAGACGCTCACGCGTTTGCGGTCGGTGCCTTTTCCTTCGAACGTGACCACGCCGGTGATCTTGGCGAACAAGGTGTCGTCCCCGCCGCGTCCCACGTTGAAACCGGGGTGGAACTTGGTCCCGCGCTGACGCACCAAGATGGAACCCGCGGTCACGACCTGGCCGCCGTACCGCTTCACGCCGAGCCGCTGGGCGTTGCTGTCGCGTCCGTTTTGGGTCGATCCCTGTCCTTTTTTATGCGCCATATCGTCCTCGTATCCGCGTTACGCCGCGGCGATTTGCGTGATCTTGATGGTCGTCAGTTCCTGGCGATGGCCCCGGGTCTTGCGATGATTCTTGCGCCGCTTCTTTTTGAAGGCGATCACCTTGCGCCCGCGGGTCTGCGCCACCACCTCCGCGGCCACGCGCGCGCGCGCCACCACCGGCGTCCCGAGCACCAAGCCTTGGCCGCCCTCGACGGCCAACACGCGGTCGAATTCCACCGTCGCGCCGACCGGTTGGTCCAACCGTTCGATCTGCACCACTTCGCCGGGCGCCACCCGATATTGCTTGCCGCCCGTTTCAATCACCGCGTACATAGAACCCTCCCCAATTCGTTGAAGCTGGGTTTTTTAGCACGTCGTATCGCGCAAAGTCAAGCGAATGAGCCTTGAGGCGAAGTGCCCGCCCTGGGTCAACGCCCCACACGGATAGGTCCCGAGCAACTTGCCCAAGCAAATGGGGCTACCTCACCGCCCCACTTCATGTGTCCATAAAAACGGGGGTAGCTCAGACCGTCCCCGAGGCAGTCATTGACCTAACTAAATGGTGCCCATTCCTCCAAATTAAGAGGTCTCTTCTCATTGCGAACGTTTACAATGAATCCACTTGCGTTCATACGCCCAATGCCTAGAATGCCTGGCTTGTAGACCTGAACAGCAATCCGATGGTCTTGTGAAGCAAGGACGTCATGCCATACGGTCAAGGTCAGTGTCTGTCCTCCGATGAGGATCTCTTCGCTGCTCTGACTCGGTAACTCTGCGAGCTCTTCGAACGGCTTCAGCCTCAGAGCATCGACTCGCTTACGGACCGTTGTGGTTATCAAGTGATTTAGATTGGCAGAATCTTGACTCATCATGAACCCCTTCAATCGATCCCACGAACACGCAGGTCGATATGCGGATTATTGGGTCCTCGTCCAATCGAGATTCTCGGCGCATTAGGCGCTCCAGGAAAAGGGCCATTCTGAGGCATTCTTCCTGGTCCTATTCTCAGATAAGGATTACTATTTAGCATACTATTCCCGATTCGTGTTCCCCCAAAAGCAGCTGTCCCACGTAATAGGTCAGCCGTTCCAGTCACAGCTACGCCACTGAGTTTGCCCCCTAAATAAGCCTCTAACCCATTGGTAACCCATTGGGGTCAGACTTGACTTGTTGACTTTGCAGTTACGAACCGCGTCGCCGCAGCGCGTTCAACCGCGCTCATCTGCGCGAGGCGGGAGATGACGGCCGGATCCCGCCCCAACAGCCGCGCGAGGTCACGACCCGGCACGGCGCAGATCGCACCCGCCTGCACCAGTAACCGCCGGGCTCTGCTGGCCTCGACTCGCCGATCCGGGCCCGTCAGGCGTTCGCGCGTGACTCCCGTCGCCCGCACCACCATGCTCAGCAGCGCCGCCAACGACGGCGCCTTGACCGGTGGGCGCCGCTCCTCGCTCGCGGTTCGCTGCATGCGCTCGACAAACGCCTCATCCCCCAGCAGTCGCTGCTCGCGCACTTGGTAAAACTCCGGCCGACTCCCCCCGGTGAGCTCCTCGGCCACAAAGGCTTGGTACCTTCTCTGGGCCTGCGCGCGCCGCCCGCCCAGTATGCCCAGGACCGTCTCCGTATCGACGAGGCCGTCGCGCCCGCCGTCCAGATACGCCCGATGTCCGCTCCAAGGAAACTCCGCGGGCTCATGCACGAGCCGCGCGCGCACGGGGTTGAGATGGATGTACCGAACCAGGGCGAGCAGATATTGGTCTCGGTCACATAAGATCGCCTGATAGCGGCCTTGAAAGACATGTCCGACCGCCCCATAACGCCGGTTATAGCCCTGAGTGTAACTCTGATGCAGGCCCTGCATGATTTTCGACAGCGGGATCTGCTGCGGTTCAAGGAGGAGGTGGACGTGGTTGGTCATCAGGACGTAGGCGAGCAGCCGGAATGCGTAGCGTTGCTTGTACGCGCGCAGTTTGGCGAGGTAGCGGAGCCGGTCCATATCGTCATGAAACACGTCGCGACGCTGGTTCCCCCTGGTGATCACGTGGTACAGCGCGCCGGGATATTCGATACGGGGCTTGCGGGCCATCCTGCCGCGCACCTTAGCAGTCAGCACGCTGCAAAGTCAACAAGTCACGTCTGACCCCCATTTTGTCTGGTCACAGTCCCAGATGTGACCGCCAGCACGTTCTGGCCAGGGTTCGCTACATCGCACCCCGTGGCGGACCCAGTCATGCCTAAGAGCGTCTAACAAAATGAGCCTCGTGGCTGGCTGAGGTGCTTCCAGCAGATCAAGCTGCAGCCGAGCGAGAGGAACGCCTCATGAATCTCCGGCAATCGTTCATACCGGATGCGCAGGCGCCGAAA
>JBMOMD010000004.1:0-3400 GCA_049325295.1 Nitrospirota bacterium | reverse complement strand
GTTGGTTTCGGCGAGCAGGCTCTGGTCGTCGTACTGGTAGCGCGTCGTCGCGTTTTCCGTGGACTTTTCCCGGCGCAGGCCGTCGGCGTGGTAGGCGAAGGTCAGGTTCGTCTGGCCTGCCGGTGCGGCGGGGTTCGTCATCGCGATCAGCCGATCGCGGGCGTCGTAGGTGTAGACGCGCGGCGCTTGTCCGTTCGTGGCTTGGGTGGCGAGGTTGCCGTTGGGGTCCCAGGTCTGGACGACGTGCACGTTCGCGGCGGCGTCGTCGCGCGAGGTCAGCTGGTCGCGCTCGTCGTAGCCGAGTATCGAGTGGCTGAGGGTGGCGTTGCTGGCGTCGACGACGTGTTCGGTGGTGCGGTTGCCGACGGGGTCGAGGGTATAGGTGGTCAGGCGGCCGGGTTCCTCGACTTCGGCGAGGCGGTCCGCGTCGTCGTAGCGGTAGATCGTGCTCTGGGTCGTGTTCGCCGTCGTGACGCCGTTGGTCTCGCGCTGCTCGGTGCGGTTGCCGTTGGGGTCGTAGACGTAGCCGTAGCTCGCCACGATCGTGCCGGCGTTGCGGTGCCGGACCGCCTGCAGCCGGCCGTTGGCGAAGTACTCGTGTTCGGTGATCGTGCCGTCGGGCCGTGTGATCGTGTCGGGCAGGCCGGCGGCGGTGTAGGTCATCGCGGTCGTGCCGATGCCGGGGACGAAGACGCGGGTGTTGTGATTGAGCGCGTCGTAGGCCCAGACGGTTTCGTTCCCGTCGTGGTCGGTCAGGCGGGTGCGGTTGCCGGCGTCGTCGTAGGCGTAGTCGGCCTTTCTTCCGTCGCTGTCGACGGCGTGGGTCAGGCGGTCGAAATCGTCGTAGTCGCGGGTCTCGGTGCGCGGGCCTGTGCTCGTGGCCTCGACGAGGGTGCGGATATTTCCGTTGCCGTCATACGTGCGCGTGGTGGATTGAATCTCGCCCGCCGGAGCGTCGAGGTAGGTCGTGACGGTGGGGCGATTCAGGGCGTCGTAGCCGGTCGTGGCGATGCGCCCGTTCGGCGCTTCACTGCGGATGCGGTTGTTGTCGCCGTCGTAGCGCCAGGCCCAACTCGCGCCGCCGGGATAGGTCTTGCCGTCGAGGCGGTTGCGTGGGTCGTAGGTGAAGCCGGTGATGCGCTGGTTCGCATCGGTGATCGACGTGCGGTTGTTGTTCGCGTCGTGGCCGAAGGTGGTCGTGTGCGCGAGCGGATCGGTGACGGTGTGCAGGTTGCCCGCGGCGTCGTAGGTATACGTCCATGTCGTGGCGACGCCCTTGGGGCGTTCGCGAGTCAGGCGATGACCCGCCCCGTCATAGGTGTAGCGCGTGGTTTCACCGGCGAGGGACTCGGATTCGAGGAAGCGCCGCGCGGTGTAGGTGTTCGTCGTGGTGCGCCCGTCTGCATCGGTGTGCGTGGCGACGTCGCCGAGCGGGGTGTAGGTCCAGGATTCGGTGGCAAGGCCGCTGCGGTCTTCGCCGGTCTTGCGGTTGGCCTTGTCGTAGGTGAACGCGGTGAGGCGGTTGAGCGCATCGGTCTGCGTCGTGACGTTGCCCTGGCCGTCGCGAATCAGCGTCTGCACGGTGAGGCCGGCGCGCGTCTGCTGCAGCAGGCGGTTCTCGCGGTCGTACTGATTCGTCGTGGTGATGCCGCGGCGGTCGGTATGGGTGAGAACGTTGCCTTCGGTGTCGTAGGTCCAGGATTGGCGTGTGCCGCTCGCAGCGCTCGCGCAGGCGGGTGTGGTGGTGGCGAAGGTCTTCGGGGCGGAAGCGGAACAGGGAAGCGAGGTGCGCGCGCTCGTGCGCGCAGCGGGTATCGCAGAGGTCATCGTTGCCGCCGCTGTTCCCGCCGGTGGATCGACCGGTGGCCGATTCGTGCCGGGCAGTCCCGCGGCGGCTACGGCGGCGAGGAGGATCGTCGCGAACGCGAGCCATCGTGCGAACCGCCGACTGGGCGCGGCGGCGCTTCGGGGAACCAGCGGCATGGGCTCGGTCGGCGACGGCGGTGTTCGGTGCATCGTGGTTCGGGTTCCGCGGGCTGTGGCGGTGCCGGCCGGTGCGGCAGTATCTCAGTTTTGCAAGCAGCGATCCGTACGGGCCGGGTGTGCCGAGTGTCAGGGGGCGGAGTGGGTCAGCTTTGCGCTGCCGCTGACACCCTTCCGGCAATGCTTTCACGCGCTGCACTCATGAGTGCTTCCTTGGAAAAGGCCGCATCTGCGCAGGTTTTCACTAGGTCAGTACATGAGGGGGCTCGATGGCTGCCTGGTGATGACCTGCGAGGCGCCACCGCCGACGAAGGCGCGGCGGCGCTGAGGGCGAACCTACAAAAATCCCCGCCAGTGCGGGGATTTTTGTGTTGGCGGATGGCTGGTGCAGAGTCGGTGCCCGTCAGTCAATCGGAGAAGTTCGCTCGTTGGTGTCGGAATTTTCCGAGGGGTTGGGGCTTCGTTCTTGCTTCGTTCTCGCCCACTTAATTCAGCAGATCAGGCGACACATCGCCTGTTTCCCAGAACTGCTTGAAGCATTCAATAACCACGTCAAGATCGTCGCACACCATCTGTTCGCCCCAGTAGTCACCAAGGATTTCCACCATTACTCCTGGCTGGCCTATTGGATTTGTGTACGCTCTGACATCATGGTCGTCGACGTTTTCCTCGCCGAGCGTTAATACAGAGCGATGCTTGTCTATGCGTACTTGAATGTTCTGAGCACCGATGTCTGGGCATGGATGTTTGTACAACTCGACGACCCCATTGCAATCCCATGCTTTGTTTATTAAGGAAATAATTTCAATAAGGCTTGTTTCTCTCTTGTCGCCGCCTGTGCGTTGCTCGCCACTGCCAATGACCCAAGATATTCCCATGCTCATTGGAGGCCTTTTTCGACGGCTTTCATTCCAGGTCTCCAAACAAAGGTCTTGCCTGTGTGTTCCTCAAGAATAGTGAGGCTATTCAGCTCGGCAGCACGTGCTGCAGCGGCGATGTCGCCATTGCAGTAGCCGCACACTGGTTCGCCAGTGACATGCATTTTCATATCTGCCCCCTTAGTAACGCCAGCGTCATACGCCTGTTGAATATTGCCAATCTCGGCGTGAGCCGTGCGCATGTTTCCGTTCGGGAGCGGTCTAGGTGTCTTTGCCTGCTTCCGAACAATTCGATCTGCAATCAGCGTTGGTCGGTCCATGTCAGGAGCCACACGAGCGCCTTGGTTGGTGTCCTCGAAGATGTGCCCATCAACCACTGACCTTGCGACAACCTTAGGTTTTACTGGCGGCCTCTGGGCAGCGCCGTACGCGCTTTCTAGATCATCGATTACGTCGGGAGAATTGAGAATGGTCTTACCGTTGTCGCCTTCGATAGCGCGTAGCTGCCTCACGAAGGTTCGCGCATTATTGACGCGTGC
>JBMOMD010000003.1:0-32251 GCA_049325295.1 Nitrospirota bacterium | reverse complement strand
TCGAACGCGCCATTGCCGACTTCCTGAAGGTCACGAACGCGGCCCCCAAACCCTTTGTCTGGGTCAAGACCGCCGACGAGATTCTGGCCAGCATCGCCCGATTCTGTCAGCGGACCCTGGATGCCCAAAAACCACGATTAAATGCGCGAACTTCAGAGACACCACACTAGCGGCGCTTGCGCTCGATCAGTTCAACTTCGTAGCGTTCCGGCGCGTCGATGAACGCGAACCGGGTGCCGGAGGACGACGTGGTCGGCCCGTCCGTGATGGGTACGCCCTTCTGCGCGAGATCGGCAATGGTCGCGTCCAGGTCGTCCACTTCGAACGCGAGGTGGACCAGATCGGGTTGCACCTGCACCGGGCCGCTCGCGGGGTACGAGCATATTTCGATCAATTCCTCGCTGCCCGCGGCTTTCAGAAACGCGAGTTTGGAGCCGCGCGGCGACGCGTGGCGCTCCACCACTTCCAGCCCCAGCACGTCGCGGTAGAACGCCACGGTCCGTTCGATGTCATCGACCCGCATCCTGGTGTGCAACAATCTGCGTACGTTCATTTCGACGGCTCCGTGACGGTCAGTCGTTGATCAGGCTTGACCTCGCCGCGCCACACCCGCCCCGACAAGAAGCGCACTTCCACCGACGCGGCGCGATCCCACGAACCAAGTCCGAATTCCACCGGCAAGGAGTGTTGATTGCCGGTTCCCTTGCCGCCCTGGACTTCCGCCGTTTGCGTGAGCGCACCGGCCGTGACCGTGACCCGCGCGCCGATGCCCGATCGGTTGCCCGCGGTTCCGACCACGCGCACGTGCAGCCAGTGGTTGGGGTTGCCGTCGTTGCGCAGCAGGCGAATCCCGTCCCCGCTCGCCACGACCAGGTCCAGGTCGCCGTCCCCGTCGATATCCGCGTACGCGGCGCCCCAGCCGTTTTCGACTCCCGCGCCCGCGAGCCACGTCACGTCGGTGAAACGGCCGTTCCCGTCGTTGCGATACAACGTGCTGCGCCGTCCCTTGTAGATCGCGGTGACGAACAGGTCCAGATCCCCGTCGTTATCGTAGTCGCCCCAGGAGGGATCGCTCGCGGTCTCTTCGAACAACAACCCGGCGTCGTCGAATCGATCCTCGAACCGCGTCGGCTCGCCGCCCGCGTTCACCAACAGTTGGCTGACGTCGGAATACCCGATGTACCGGGGATGGGCCAAGTTCGCGATGAACGCGTCCAGGTCGCCGTCGCGGTCGACGTCGGCCCACTCCGCGCCGATGGAGTGCCCGAACGCGCCTTCCTGCCCCTGCCCCTCCACGCCGGCGGCGCGCGCCGCGTTCTCGAATCTGCCGTCGCCGCGATTGCGCCAGAGAAAATTCGGATCCAATCGGTAATTCGCGACCAGGATATCGGGCCGGCCGTCGTTGTCGTAATCGCCCCACGCCACGCCGCGTCCGCACATGGGCTCCGCGCTCACGATCCCCGCGGCCGCGCTCACGTCCTCGAACCGCTCCCCGCGTACGTTGCGCAACAGGCGGTGCGGTTTGCAGATCCCGAGGCTTACGGCCAGATCGCGCGGCGTCTCATAGTTCGCGACGTACAGGTCCACGAACCCGTCGCGATCATAATCGCCCCAGCCCGCGCCTTCGCTCGGCACGCCGTATGAAATATCGGGCGGCAACATGCCGTCCGCGACCTGGAAGACTCCGTTTCCCCGGTTCAACCACACGCGGCCGTCGCCGCCCGCCGCGTCCGATTGGCCGCCGCCCATGGTGAACAGATCCAGCCGCCCGTCGTTGTCCACGTCCGCCCACACCGCGCCGTTGCCGCCGGTGTTGGAGGAGAACCCGGCCTGGGCCGTGACCTCGGTGAAGCCTCCGCGCCCGTCGTTGTGAAACAGTCGTCGGCCGTCCACCATCAGATCCTCGGCCCCGTCCCCGTCGTAGTCGCCCCACGCCACCCGACCATTGACCACGCCCGAAAGCCCGGCGTCCGACGTGACGTCCGTGAACGTGGTGACGCCCGCGTCGCGGGCGAACTTACGCCATGGCCGGGTCTCGTCCTCGGTAATCGCGCCCAGCTTCACGGCCGCGCGCTTGAACGCCGCGGACGCATCGGCCACTTGCGATCCGGTTTCCATCGCCATGACGTACGCGGCCAACGCGTCGGCGTCTTTCCCTTGCGCTTCAAACCAGCGGCCGCGGTGGTAGGCCAGACGGTGATCGCGCGGCAACCACCGCGCGGCCCGCTCGAACGCCTCACCCGCTTCCGGCATCCGGTTCAACGCGAACAAGCCCCATCCCAACGTGTCCTCGTAACGGCCGCGCGCCTCGTCCAACGTGCGGCGCCACGCGGTCATGGTCACGTACGGCAACTTATCGCGAACGTCCGGGTGATCGAGCGCGCTCAGGGCCCGGCGCATCCGCGCGACGGCCCACTCCGCGTCCACGCCGAGTTCGATCGACCAGTACCCGGCCGACGCGTTCAACGCGCGATGGCCCGGATCGCGATCGAGCAGCCGCCGCGCCTCAACCCGAAAATCGTCCCGAGGCCGGACGCGCGCCAGCCACGCGAGGTAGGACTGGTACACCAGGTGGCGATACGGCGAGTCGGGAAACGCGCGGAGAAACCCGTCGACCAACCGTCGTCGCGCCGCGGGATCGTTCTCGGTTGCCGCGGTTTCCATCACTTCCGAATCGAGTCCTTCGCCGGCCTCGCCGCGCGGCGGGTCGGCCAACAATTCCAACAACAGGGGTTTGGACGCGTCGTCGGCTTGGAGCGCGTCGTACGCGCCGTACGCCGCGGTGAGACGCGACATCCGATACCGGCGAGGCGCGGACGCGACCCACGCGTCAACCTCGGCTCGGACCGCGGTCTTGATGTCGTCGCGGAACCCACCCTGTTGCAGACGCGCCGCCCACCACCCCGACTTGGCGCCGGGGTCCTCGGGAGCCGCCGCCAACGCGGCCGCGTATGCGCGCGCCGCGTCTTCGTAGCGCGCCATGCGAAAGTTCACGTCGCCCAACCGACGGTGGATCGTCGGGTCGTTCGGCGCGATCTCCAGCAGCGCGGTGAACCGGCGCGCCGCCTCGTCATGGTCGCGTCGATACATCGCCGCCACGCCTTCGTCCACCGCCACCCGGAGACCTTCCGGCAACGACGGCGACGGATCCACCCACGCGGCCCGCGGCGCGCACGCCGCGACGCCCAGACTGATCAGGGAGGCAACGAAAAAGCGGACGAGCGTAACCAATCCCAAGCGTCAGGAACGTGCCCCGGTAACCAGGACCGGAGCCTGTTCAGGGAAGGTCAGATGCAAGGCGGAGGGAGCGTTTTGCGCGCGGAGCGTACTGGGTCGTACGTGAGCACGCAAAGCCGACCGACAACGCCGCAGATGGCCTTGCATGGACAGGCTCCTAGGGGTTTACGGAGATGATGCCCCACATCTGGAAGTGTATCGCGCAGTAATAATAGTACGCGGCGACGGTATTGAACTGGTACTCGAGCGTGCCGCCGTCGGGGTCGATTTTCTTGTACAACTCCAATTCACGACCATCGGACCCCGGCTTGGACGTGACGATCATGTGCATCTGGCCGTCGCGGTTGGTCCACCGCACCGTATCGCCCTGATGAATGGCCAAGGCCTGCGGCTCGAACGTGAACGTGTCGCGCGGGACCACGACCTGATGAACGGTTGCGGCCGCGGCCACGCTTGCGGTGACCGGCATCGCCGCGCCGACACACACAACCGCCATCCCCCACGCCAACAGTCTGCGCATGATCTCCTCCCGATGCAACGCCACCCTTATACTCCAGCCCAACCGCGCGGGTCAACTCGCGCGACGATCATTGACCGAACCCGCGGCGCCTTGAACTTTCCCGGTCGTTTCCTTACAATGGCGCCTACTTCGGCCGACGACTGATCGGCAGGACTCACGAACACGAGGAGACGGCATGGCACCGGGACGGGAACGAGCGAAGGAACTACGGAGACGTCAGAAGCGACGCCGGGAACGCTTGCGCGAGCGAGTCAAGGCCCTGAAAGCCAAGTCCGCGTCTCAAGCCGCCAAAAAACCCGCCGTCAAAGCCAAACCCAAAAAAGAAAAATCCGCCGCGCCCACCGCCTAACCCCGCGGCAATCCTTCCTAATTTAAGTTAAGTCGGGGTTCGACCTGTCGAACCCCGATATTTTTTCCAGCAGCCAGCCGTCTGTCTAAGACAACAACGTCGGAGCCTGTTCAGGCAAGGCCAGATGCAAGGCGGAGGGAGAGCCTTGCGCGCGGAGCGTACTGGGTCGTACGTGAGGCGAGTGGCGCCACGATGAAGTGGCGCCAAGACACGAGCGCCGCCGAGACGGTGAGGCGGCCGAGGCTCCTTAGCGACAACGCCGCAGATGGCCTTGCCTGGACAGGCTCCTAGGTGCGGGCGCGCGCCGTGCCGATGACCGCCTCCGCCACCTGCTTCATCGGCCGCCGGTTGTTCATGCTTTGTCGCTGAAGAACCCGGAACGCCTCCTCCTCGGTCAACCGGCGCTCGCGCATCAAGATCCCCTTGGCCCGCTCCACCAACTTCCGCAGCTCCAGCTCGTCGTGCATTTGGGCCGTCTCCTGCATCAGTCGCGTATTTTCGATCGCCACCGCGGCCTGGTTCGCGACCGCTTCCAGGAGTTCGATTTCATCCGGCTGAAACACGTGCGGCGTGGACGTGTAACTGTTGATCACGCCCACGGCGCGGTCCTTGTAGAGCATCGGGACCGACAACAATGAGCGCAGTCCCTCACGGCGAGCCAACTCGCGGTACACGTACGACGGGTCCTGAGCCACGTCGGTCACCGCGATCGGTCGTTTGTCCTGCACCGCCCGCCCGCTGACGCCCTCGCCGATCTTGAGCGACGGCTTGCCGCGGTACGCGTCCGACAAACTCTGGGTCGCGGCGATCCGCAGTTCGCCGCGCGCGTCGTCCATCAGCATGATCGAACAGATCGCCGACCCCATGGTGCGCGCGGTGATGGTGACGATCAGGTGCAACATCTCCTCCAGATACCGGGTCGAGGTGATGGTGGTGCTTACCTGCAGCAGGGTTTCCAATTGCGAGGTCTTGCGTCGCATCGCGTCGTACAGGCTCGCGTTTTCGATCGCGCCGCCGACCTGGTGGCCGATCGTGGACAACAACGCGATTTCCGACGCGGTATGCCGGTGCGGCTCGCGGTGTTGAACGTTGATGACGCCGATGACCTCGTTTTTGGCGATCACCGGAACCGACAGGAACGCCTGATAGCGGTCTTCCGGCAGATTCTGGAAATACTTGAACCGCGGGTCGTCGCTGGCGTGCCGATCGATGGCCACCGGCGTGCGCTCGCGCGCGACCCACCCGGTGATGCCCTCCCCCAACTCCAACTTGATCCGCCCGATCAACCGCGGGTGCGGTTGTTTCGACGCGCGCAGCACCAGCTCCTCGCGTTCGTCATCCAGCAGATAAAGGAAGGCCGCGTCGCAGGACGTGACTTCCACCACCAGATCGATGATCTGCCGCAGCACGGCTTCCTGGTCGAGCGTGCAACTGATCGTTTCGCTGATCCGCCGCAGCACGTCCAGTTCACGATTGGTTTCGCGTAACGCCTTGGCCGTTGCGCGCGAGGGACGAGAGACCGGGGTCATAGACGCGCATTTTAACAAGGCGCGGGCCAAACTCTCAATTGCGGGGTTTACCCGCCGTCGGTGACCACGAGGTCGTAGCTGCCCGTCTCCGCCGCCGACGGCGGCGCGGACGGCGACCGCTCAACCCTGATCACGTACGACGCGCCGCCGGTCGCCGTAAACGTCACCTTGGACGACAACGTCTCGGCGTCGTTCGGCGGGCACCCGACCAGCACGCAGGTCGGGGAATACGTCTGCCCGGTCAGATTGTCGGCGGTGGACGGCGGCGTGATCCCCACGACGTCGAGCAGGGTATCCGCTCCGTTGGACACGCGCGCGTCACACGCGTCCGCGAGCGGCGCGCAGCGCGAGGTGGCCACCGTATACGTCCCGGTCCCCGGCGCCGTGAACGTCACGTAATCCACGTCGCCGGCCGGATACAGGGTGTGGTGTTGGATCGCGGACGGATTCGTCCCGGAAAAGAGGGTGATCGGCGCGGCGCGGGACGGGTCGTTGTCGTTCGCGCCCGCCTCTTGCCCGTCCGCCCACAAGTCGATTTGCCGCTCCGCCAGAATCGGCATGAGGTCGCCGGGGTTCGCCGTCTGCCACCCGGCCCAGAAGTCCTCGAACGTCACCGGCCACTCGCTCAGCCCGCGCACCACCGACCAGATCGCGTCGCGCAACCCGCTGAGCGGCCCCGCGCCTTCGTCCCCGTCGGCCGCGTCGTACGCGTCCCACAGTACCGCGGCGATCGCCAATTCGTTGGTGTCGTACCGAGTCCCGTCGCCGAACGTGGGCGGCGTCTCTAGGTTGAAGGAGAGCAGCACCGAACCGCCGCCGGTGTCCATGTGCCCGGGATCGTTTCGCACCAGGCTCGAAAAGAAGGTCGCCCAGCCCTCGGACCACGCCAATCGCAGGTCCAGCGATGAATCGCCGAGGAAGTGCGGCCCGCCCGGCGAGTCGTCGTAGGAGTACACCTCGAGGACATAGTGGCCGTACTCGTGCAGGAGCACCGCGTCGTCGAACTCATCCGAGTCATCGTCGGTGCCGAGCACGGTGATGGCGTGGGTCGACGGCGTGTAGCCGGTCCCGTTCGGATTGCCGGAATACCAATACCACGTGAGCGGAACGGTCGGGGCCGAGCCGGTCAGCGATTCGACCGTCTCCGCGCCGCGCACGCCTTGGTCGAGGATGTTGAACACCCCGGAACGATCGGCCTCGATCGTCTCCAGCCCGGAAACGGTCGAGGTCTCCCCGTCCCCCGCGTCGTTAAAGTCCGCCGAAGCCAGCCCATAGAGAAACGGCTCGTCCGGCGAGCGCCGCACGCTGACGGAATATCGCGGCGACGACGAGAGCACGCGCGCGTAGACCCCGACTCGCCCGGGGTTGAAGAACGAGATCTGGAAGCGGCCGTCGGCGTCCGTGGCTCCGGACCCCAGGACCGCGCCGTTCTGACACGACACCATTTCGACGTCGGCGTACCTGATCGGCGTGGCCACGATATCTCCGGTCATTCCCGAGGTGGTGACGACCGGCTTGCCGTAGGTCGCCAGCCCCTCCGCGACACCGGGCCCGCCGATATCGGACGACGGCATCGCGGACGATTGGCACGGATTGGACGCGGTGTCGGACGACCCGCGATTGCAGGCGGCGAGCACGACGCAGGCGGCGAGCAGGAACCCCGCGCGAACCCGGGTCACGGCGTTACGCGTTGGGAGCCGCGGGCTCGGCGACCGGCCAGAACAAGATCCGGTGACAGTAGGTGCACGTCAACAACTTCTCGTTCTTGCGCAGGTCCGCGATCAGTTGCGGCGGAAGCGCCAGGCGACAGCCTTGGCACGCGCCGTTTTTGAGGGGCACCACCGCCAGCCCCTTGCGCGTGGACTTGAGCCGCTCGTACGTTTGGCGGGTCGCCGGCGCCAATTGCCCGGTGAGGGCCGCGGAGTCCGCGACCAACCGGTCGGCTTCAGCTTGAATCGCGCGTTGTTCGCCTTCCAATCGCGCGCGTTCTGTTTCGAACTCACGCTTGCGGACCGCCACCGCCTCCTCCTGCGTTTTGACGGTCTTCTGCATCGCTTCGATGCGGTCCATCAACTCGAGCAGGCGTTCCTCCACCGTCCCCTTTTCTTGCTGCGCCAGTTCGATCTCGAACAGGTGGGCTTGGTATTCCTTGTTGGACTTGATGTCCCCGGAACGGCCCTTGAGTTTTTCGATCCGATCCTCGCGCTCCTTGAGTTCCTGCTCCTTGTCGCGGCGATCGCGGGTCAGCGTCTCGAACGTGGATTTGACCTTGGCCAGTTCGGCCTCCGCCTCCTGCACGGGTTTGGCCGCCGCCTCCACCAGCGCCGGCGCCTGCCGACGCTGCTCGGCGAGCGCGTCGATGTGCGAGTCCAATTCCTGGAGGCGAATTAAGAGGGCGAGCTGTTCGTTCACGCGGGTTCCTTCACTGGAAAATCGTTCGCCGGTTGGCCGGTTCGCCGGTTGGCCGGTTGAATTCGACACACCCCATGGTTCACTCCGTCTCGTTCAGGCACACCGGCGCCCCGGGTAACCGGCCAACCGATCTCCGCTCGCAGTCGAACCAACCCACTTCCACGGCCACGGACCTCGCTGCTCGGCCCGGGACGTCAGGGCCTGCGCTGCGCTCCGCTAGCGAGGATGGGCCCACCAGGACTCGAACCTGGGACCAACCGGTTATGAGCCGGCAGCTCTGACCAACTGAGCTATGGGCCCAACCTCGCTCGCGTGGCCGAACGCAGGCGCCGCAGTCCCGCGCCGAGGCTCGGAGTCCTTTGCCCTATCCCTCCACAAAACTCTTCAACCGCCGGCTCCGGCTCGGGTGCCGCAACTTTCTTAACGCCTTGGCCTCGATCTGCCTGATGCGTTCGCGGGTCACCTCGAAATCCTGGCCGACCTCTTCGAGCGTATGGTCGGTGCTCTCGCCGATGCCGAACCGTTTGCGCAAGACCTTTTCTTCCCGACTGGTGAGGGTCCCCAGCACCTTGCCGATCTGGCGCTGGAGATCGTACCGGATCGTGGCTTCCAGCGGCGAGGCCACGCGTTTGTCTTCGATGAAATCGCCGAGATGACTGTCCTCTTCCTCCCCGATCGGCGTCTCGAGCGAGATCGGCTCCTTGGCGATCTTGAGGATCTTGCGCACCTTGTCGAGCGAGAGATCCATTTTCTCCGCGATCTCTTCCGGCAAGGGCTCGCGCCCCAATTCCTGCACCAACGTGCGCGAGGTTCGGATCAGCTTGTTGATCGTCTCGATCATGTGCACGGGGATGCGGATGGTGCGGGCCTGGTCCGCGATCGCGCGCGTGATCGCCTGCCGGATCCACCACGTGGCGTAGGTGGAGAACTTGTACCCGCGCCGGTATTCGAACTTGTCCACCGCCTTCATCAGGCCGATGTTGCCCTCCTGGATCAGATCCAGGAACTGCAGCCCGCGGTTGGTGTATTTTTTCGCGATGCTGACCACCAATCGGAGATTGGCCTCGACCAACTCCCCCTTGGCCCGTTTGATCTTGAGGTCGCCGAGGTGCAGGTGCCGGATCGCGTCCTTTAGTTCCGACGCGGACACGGCCGCTTCCATTTCCGCGGTTCGGACCAACCGCAGCGCGTTCCGATACCGTTTTTCCGCCTGCGCGAAGGCCTCCTCGCTCAACTCCGTCTTCTTGAGCGCGGCCTTGAGCGCCCGGGGATTGTGTTTCATCCGGCGGAAGATCAGCAACGGCTCTTCGTCCGGATTGCCCAACGCCCGGCGGATCTCCGTCATCTCGCGTTCGCTGCGGTCGATTTCTCCCGCCAATCCCTTGAGCCGCTTGACCACTTCGTCCAACACGCGGGGCTGCAGATTGAGCGCCTCCATCTTTTCCACCAGGCGCTCCTTGGCTTCCTTGACCGCCTGTTTCATCTTCTTGCGCTTGGCGGGATCGCTCCCGGCGCGCTTCCATTTGATCGCCACGTGGTTGAGGTCCCGGCACGACGCGCGGATCCCGCCCAACATCTGGAGGACCTTCGCCTTGATTTCGGACGTGTCCCGCTGGCCCTCTTCCTCCTCGCCCATGTCGTCTTCGAACGCGACCACGAACGATTCCACCGGGAGCGCGTCCTGCTTGAGCAACTCCCCGCTCGCCAACACTTCCTTGACCGTGATCGGCATCCCGAACACGATCGAGCTGACTTCGCGCTTACCCTCCTCGATCCGTTTGGCGATCTCGATCTCGCCCTCGCGGCTCAAGAGGTGCACGCTGCCGATTTCCTTCAAATAGAGACGAACCGGGTCGTCGGTGCGGCTCAGGATCCCGGGCGTGAGGTCGATTTCCTTTTCTTTCTCCTCGCCGTCCTCCAGGAACTCCTCGCCGACCTCTTCGCCCTCCTCGACCTCTTCGAGCTCCTCTTCGGCTTCCTCCATCGGCGGGAAACGGCCTTCGTCCCCGGAATCGACGACCTCGATGTCCATTTCGCCGAACATCACCATGAGGTTGTCGATCTGTTCGGACGACAACACGTCGGTCGGGAGCATGTTGTTCAACTCGTCGTACGTGAGGAATCCCTTCTCCTTCCCCAACGAGATGAGGTTTTTGACTTCGTCGAGTTTATCGTCTTTTGACATGGACACCCCTGGCACCCTACCGGCCGGCCGCGTGCGCCGGCCCCATCCGCGAACCCCGCAACGGAACCAGCCCCATCGATTCCTTCGCGAGTCGATCCTGTTCACTCTGCAGTTGTTTCGCTTCGTCGTGTTGGCCCCGCGCCTCGGCGCGGTGAATCGCGCGCGTGAGCTCCTCCACGCGGCGTCGGCTCTGGGCGATACGCAGCGTCACGACGCAATCATAAATTTCCTGATCCGGGTCGTCGCCGTCGAATTCGTGCATCGCCAATTTGGCCAGCGCGTCGGCCACGTCCTGACGGCCCTCCGACAACGCGCGATCCCGCGCGACCATGGCCGCGTCGCCGTCCCCGGACCGAACCTCCACATGAACCAACTCGACCACGGCCCGCAATGTGTCGTCGGTCATGGCGTCGCCCGACACATCGGCCAGGAGCGCGGGGGCCAACCGGCCGTGCACCACCGCCGCGGCCACGATTTTCTCCGCGTGCGGCCAGGCGCGGCCCGGCTGAGCGGTCTCGCTCGGACGGACCGAGGCCGGTTTGGCGGACGTCGGACCGGCGGAGGTCCGCCCGCGCTGCAGTTCTTCACGCAACGAGGACTCGGCGACTCCGACCTGATCGGCCAGCCACCGCAGGTAGTGGTCGCGGTCGATGGCGTTCGTCAAGCCGGCGATCACGGGCAACGCGCGCGCCACCGCCGCCTTCTTCGCGCCGGGGTCGCGGTAGTCGCCGGCCGGCGCGAGATGGTCGAGGACAAATTGCGTGAGCGGCGCGGCTTGCTCGAGCGCGGCGCGGAACGCCTCGGGGCCGTCCTCGTGAATCACGCGGTCCGGGTCCTTACCGCCCGGAAGCGCCGCCACGTCCACCCGCAAGTCGATCTGGGAAAAGAGGTCCACCGTGCGCAACGCGGCGCGCACGCCCGCTTCATCGGGATCGAACACCAGGCACACCCGGGACACCAGCCGCCGGATCGCGTCCAAGTGCGCGGGGGTCAACGCGGTGCCCAAGGTCGCCACCACGTTGGTGAAACCGGCCTGGTGCGCCGCGATCACGTCGAAGTACCCTTCGACCACCACCAAGGTGCCGTTCGCGGCCACGGACTGGCGCGCGACGTCCAGCGCAAACAGTTGCCGTCCTTTGGAAAAGAGCGGGGTTTCCGGCGAATTGAGGTACTTGGGTTGCGCGTCGTCCAGCACGCGGCCGCCGAACGCCACCACCTGGCCGTGGGTATCCCGAATCGGGCACATGACGCGATGACGGAAGCGATCATACCGGCCGCCGCCCTGCTGCCGCGGGACCGCCAGCCCCGCCTCCTGGATCTGTTCCGCGGTCCAGCCCTTGGCGGTCAAGGCCGCGAGCAGATCGTCCCATGAGGACGCCGCGTACCCGAGCCCGAAGCCCTCGACGCTCTCCGCGGTCAGCCGCCGCGACTGCAAATACCGCCGCGCGGTCTCGCCCTCGCGCCCCGCGAGTCGGCGGCGAAAATGCTCGGCCGCGGCCGCGTGGATGTCGTACAAGGTTTGCCGGCGTCGGTCCACGCCGGATGCGTCGCGGGTGGGCAGCGGCACGTTCGCCTTGCGCGCGAGCCACTGCACGGCTTCGGGAAAACTCAGGGACTCGCGTTGCATCACGAACGCGAACAGATCGCCCCCGGCCCCGCAGCCGAAACAGTGGTACAACTGTTTGGACGCGCTGACCGTGAACGAGGGACGTTTGTCGGCGTGAAAGGGACAGAGCCCGACCGCGTTCTGTCCGGTGCGTTTGAGCGAGACGTAGGCGCCGATGAACTCAACCAGGTCCACGCGCTCGCGAATCGCGCGCAGCGCCGCGTCGCCGAACCCGCCGGCGTGACGGGTTGCTCCGGGAGACTGACCCGGCCGCTCGGTGGCGGGGCGATCGGGAGCCATTGACGCCATCTACGGTGGTGGGAGACGCTCCAACGTGCGTTTCACCGCCGCGCTGACCGCGCCGCCCTCGGCGCGGCCCGCGACGCGGGCCATCACGGCCTTCATCACTTTGCCCATGTCCTTGACGCTCGACGCTCCGACCTCGGCGGCCACGTCCCGCACCAATGCGTCGAGATCGGCGGCCGACAACTGCGCGGGAAGAAACGTCTGGAGGATCGCGATCTCCTCGTCCTCCTTGGCGACCAACTCGGTCCGCCCGGCCTGACGAAACTGCTCGATGGATTCGCGGCGCTGCTTGATGCCGCTCTGGATCACGTCCAGCACGTCCTGATCCGTCAGCGGCTTGTCCTTGCCGCGATCGATCTCGCGGTTCTTCAACGTGGAGCGGAGCATCCGGATGACCGACAGTTTGGCGGCCTGGCCGCTCCGCATGGCCTCCTTCATCTCATCGACCAACCGTTCCTGCAGCGTCATGGTCTCCCGTCAGCGATCGCGTGTGGAAAGGGTCGTATTATACGGAACGCGTTTCCGGAGGGTCAACCCAAGGCAAGGCGTTGCGTGGGCGCTGCGCGGAGGGCTGATCAGCCCGGAGGCCAGGTCATGGGACGTCCGCCGAGCACGTGCACGTGCAGATGGAAGACGGTCTGGCCGCCGTCGGCTCCGGCGTTGATCACGGTGCGGTAACCGGACTCGTCCACCCCGAACTTCGTGGCCAGGCGGTCGACGCACGCAAAGAGCGGTGCCATGATCGACGCATTGTCCGCGTCCAGCGCCTGCAACCCGTCAATATGTCGTTTCGGAATAACCAAGAAATGCACCGGCGCCTTGGGCGCGATGTCCTGAAACGCCAGCACCTCGTCGTCTTCGTGCACAACGGTGGCAGGCAGCTCGCGGCGGATAATTTTGCAGAATAGACACGTGGGTGCGCTCATGGCTACTCCTGATCTGATCGAACGGGACCCGCGCCGTCAGCGCGTGGTTCGTTTGCGTGTGCGTTTCGGTTTGGCCGCTTTCCGCTTGGTCGGCGCGGGTGCGCGGTGCGTGAAGCGCTGAGTCAATTCGTCGTAGATGGCCGAGGGTGGGATGTCGTGATAGCCCAAGGCGACCAAGGTGTGAAACCAAAGGTCCGCCACCTCCCACACGATCTGACCGCGCTCCCCGTTCTTGGACGCAAGCACGACCTCGCCGGCCTCCTCCGCCACCTTCTTGAGAATCCGGTCCACCCCGCCCTTCAACAACGACACGACGTATGACCCTTCGACCGGGTGCTTCTTGCGATCCTGGATGACCCGATACACCTGATCCAGCACCGCGCCGCCGCCGGCCGGGTCCGGCGTCAGTTGTTCCCCGTCGACGCGTCGAAAGAAACAGGTGGGCGATCCGGTGTGGCACGCGGGCCCGGTCTGCTCCACTTCCACGACCAACGTGTCCCCGTCGCAGTCGAGCCGCAGACTCGTCACGCGTTGCGTGTGCCCCGAGGTCTCCCCCTTCTTCCACAACGCTTGCCGTGATCGGCTAAAGAAGTGGGTGTACCCCGTCGCGAGCGTTCGTTCGAGCGACTCGCGGTTCATATACGCGAGCATCAACACCCGCCCCGACCCGCGCTCCTGAATCACCGCAGGAATCAACCCCGCCGCATCAAACGTGATCGCGCTCCAAAGGCTTTCGACTGCTTTCTTCTTCGCCACACCCGCACCCACTGATTGAAGTCTGGTTTTGACTCGTTTTTGCTTCTGATAAGCCTGTTCACCGACGGGCCGGCTGCAAGGCGCCGCGAGAACCGGAGCGCAGCGTACTCTTCGTGTACGTGAGCACCGGAAGCGCAGCGGCAACGCCGCAGACGGCCCTCGCTGAACAGGTTCCCCTACACCGGTCGGACCACGACGCCCCGTTCCGCCAGATACTGTTTCACCTGCCCGACGGTGAACCGCCGATCATGAAACAACGACGCCGCCAGCACCGCATCCGCCCCCCCTACCACCAATGCGTCGTAAAAGTGCTCCAGCGTCCCCGCCCCTCCCGACGCCACCACCGGCACCGGCACCGCGGAGGAGACCGCGCGCAATAATTCCACATCGTACCCCCGCTGGGTACCGTCGCGGTCGATGCTGGTCAGCAGCACCTCGCCCGCGCCCAATTCCACCGCGCGTTGGGCCCACGCGACCGCCTCCAGATCCGTAGGCCGTCGGCCGCCGTGCGTGAGCACCTCCCACCCGTTCGCGCCGCGGCGCGCATCGATCGCGATCACGATGCACTGGCTGCCGAAGCGTTCCGCGGATTCGCGCAGCAATTCGGGCCGCGCCACCGCCGCGCTGTTGATCGACACCTTGTCGGCGCCGGCCAGCAGCAGCGCCCGGATATCGTCCGGGGTCCGCACCCCGCCGCCCACGGTCAAGGGCATGAACGCGCGCTCCGCGGTGCGCCGCACCACGTCCAACAAGATCGGACGTTCGTCCGACGACGCGGTGATGTCCAGAAAACACAACTCGTCCGCGCCTTCGGCGTCGTAGGCGGTGGCGGCCTCCACCGGATCGCCGGTGTCGCGTAAATCCACGAACCGCACGCCCTTGACCACGCGCCCGTCTTTGACGTCGAGACACGGGATGATTCGCTTCGCGAACGTCGCTGATCCGCCGAAAACGGGCGTCTGCTGCGTTGTCACGTCAGCCTCGCCTCCTCACGTACGACCCAGTACGCTGCGGGGCTCGGCTTCGCTCCGCCTTGCGACCCACCGCCGAGAAATCTGATGGCGAAAGTCCCCGAAGGGGGCATTCGCCTCGTTCTCGACGGCCAGCCGAGCCTCACGGCCTGGTCTCCGAGGCGGCCATCGCGTCGCGCAGCGACAACGTGCCCTTGTACAACGCCTGGCCCACGATCGCGGCTTCGATGCCTTTGATCCGCGCCAACGACCGCACGTGCTCCGGCGTGGACACCCCGCCCGAGGCGATCACCGGCGTGGGCGTGGCCGCGGACACCGCGGCCAACGCGGCGAGATTAGGGCCTTCCTGCGTGCCGTCGCGCCGGATATCGGTGTACAAGAGGGACGCGGCCCCGGCCGCCGCGGCTTCGCGCGCCACGTCGAGCGCGTCCCGGTCCGTGGCTTCCAGCCAGCCGCGGATCGCCACTCGGCCGTCCCGCGCGTCGATCGCCACCACCACCTTGCCCGGAAACCGCGCGCACACCTCGCGCAGGAACGCGGGGTCGAGCGCCGCGCGCGTGCCCAGCACCACGCGGTCCACGCCGAGGTTGACGTACTCGTCGATGGTGGCGACGTCGCGCACGCCCCCGCCCACCTGGACCGGGATTCGCGCGGCGTTGATGATCGCCGCGATCGCGTCGCGGTTCTTCGGCACGCCGTCGGCCGCGCCGTCCAAGTCCACCACGTGCAACCGGACCGCGCCCTCGGCCTGCCACCGCTCGGCCATGGCCGCGGGGTTGTCCCCGTAGACCGTCTCCGCGTCGAACCGCCCTTGAAACAGCCGGACGCACCGGCCGCCGCGAATATCAATCGCCGGGATGATGATCACAACGCGGCCCCCGTGGCGACGGGCCGGAATGAGGCGAACCGCCGGAGCAACGACAATCCCAACGCCTGGCTCTTTTCCGGATGGAACTGACACGCCACCACGTTGCGCCACGCCAGGATCGATGGGAACCGCACCCCATAAACGGTCTCGGCCGCGACCACCGCGGGGTTCTCCGGCGCCACGTAGTAGGAGTGCACGAAGTAGAAGTACCCGCGGTCGGGAATCTCGGTCAGCGGCTCGGGACGGCGGCGCATGGACACCGCGTTCCACCCCATGTGCGGGACCTTGAGCCCCTTCATCGCGGCCGCGTCGCCGGGAAACCGCACGACCTTGCCCGGAATCACGTTCAACCCCCGATGCACGCCGAACTCCTCGCTTTCGGTCATGAGGAGCTGCATGCCCAGGCACACGCCGAGCAACGGCGTGCCCGCGTCGATCACCTCGTGAATCACGGGGACCAAGCCGAGCCGCTGGAGCTGATCCATCCCGGCCTTGAACGCGCCGACTCCGGGCAACACCACGCGTTCCGCGCGCCGAATCCGCTCGGGATCGCTGGTGACATCCACGGTCGCGCCCAAGCGCTCGAACGCCTTCTGAATGCTGCGCAGGTTGACGACCTGATAGTCGATGATGGCGATCATGGGTGATGGGGAAAAGCATTGTTCGTTGATCGTTGTCGGTTGTTTGTTTGATTGCGAACAACGAACAACTAACAACCAACAACTCACAACGCCGTTGCCCCTACTCCAACTTTCCTTTGGTCGACGGCACGCCCGCGACGCGGGGGTCGATCCGCGTGGCCTGTTCCAGCGCGCGGCCGAGCGCCTTGAACGTCGCCTCCAACATGTGGTGCGAGTTCTTGCCGTACGGCACTTCCAAATGGAGCGTGAGACCCGCGTGCACGGCCAGCGCCTCGAAAAAATGTTCCACCAGCTCGGGATCGAACGACTGGATCTTGCGCGTGGCGATCGGCACCCGATAGACCAGATACGGCCGCCCCGACACGTCCACGGTCGCGCGCGCGAGGGTCTCGTCCATGGGCACCGCCCCGGCGCCGAAGCGCTTGATCCCGGCTTTGTCGCCCAAGGCCTGCTTGAGCGCCTGCCCCATCACGATGCCCAGATCCTCGACCGTGTGATGATAGTCCACGTCGAGATCCCCCGCCGCCTTCACGGTCAGGTCCAACAGGCCGTGTTTGCCCATCACCGCGAGCATGTGATCCAAAAACGGCATGCCGGTGGCCACGCGCGTGCGGCCGGTGCCGTCGAGATCGAGCGTCACGTTGATCGCGGTTTCCTTGGTCTTGCGCGAGATCGCGGCGCGTCTGGCCCGAGCCGCGCGCGCGGGCGCGGCGATCCGCCGTGTGACCGTCCGACCCGGCACGCTCAGTCCTCCGGACGCATGCGAATGTCCACGGCCTGCGCGTGCGCCTCCAGGCCCTCCACCCGCGCGATTTGCACCACCTTCTCCGAGTAGCGCCGCAGCGCGTCCTGGGAGAACGCGATGAGTCCGCTCTTCTTGGTGAAATCATCCACCGACAGCGGCGAGAAAAATCGCGCGGTGCCGCCCGTGGGCAACACGTGGTTGGGGCCGGCCATGTAATCGCCCAGGGCCTGCGGCGTCTGGTGTCCCAGAAACACCGACCCCGCGTTTTTCACGTATTTGAGCACCTTGTACGGCCGCTCGATCGCCAACTCGAGGTGTTCCGGCGCCACGTCGTTGGAAATGGCGATCGCGTCCAGCACCTCGGGCACGACCATCGCGATTCCGCGGTGCTTGAGCGAAGCCTCGGCGATCTTGCGCCGGTCGAGCTTGGCCAATTGCAGCGCGATCTCCTTCTGCACCTTCTTGACGAACCCGTCGCTCAGCGCGATCAGAATGGTCCAGGCGTCTTCGTCGTGTTCGGCCTGCGACAGGATGTCCGCCGCGATGTGCGCCGGGTGCGCGGTCTCGTCCGCGATGATCAGGATCTCGCTCGGCCCCGCCACCATGTCGATGTCCACCGTGCCGTAGACCAATCGTTTGGCGGTGGCCACGTAGGCGTTGCCCGGGCCCACGATCTTGTCCACGCGTTTGATCGTCTTGGTGCCGTAGGCCATCGCGCCGATCGCCTGCACCCCGCCGATCCGATACACCTCGTGAATGCCCACCAGATCCGCCGCGACCAGCACGTACGGGTTCATCTCGCCGCGCGGCGTGGGGGTGCACATCACGATCCGCTCCACGCCCGCGACCTTGGCCGGAATCCCGTTCATCAACACCGACGACGGGTAGGCGGCCTTGCCGCCCGGCACGTAGAGCCCGGCCGAGGCCAGCGGCCGGAGCTGCTGGCCGAGCGTGATCCCCGCTTCCTCGAAACTCCACGAATGCGACTGTTGTTTGGAGTGAAACGCGTAGATGCGGTCCGCGGCCAGTTTGAGCGCCTCCACCACCTTGGGATCGGTCTTGGCCAACGCGGCCGCCCGCTCCTCGATGGTGACCAGGAAGCGTTTCGGCGACATCGCGATGTGGTCGAACTGCTTGGTGTACCGCGACACCGCCACGTCGCCCTTGGCGCGCACCTCGTCCAGCATCGCGCGCACCTTGGTTTCGATCCGACGATCCTCGGGCTCGCCGCGGTTGACGAGCTTCTCCAACTCGCGCCGCCCCCCGCTGCTTTTGAGTTTGATGACCTTCATCGCCATGCCTCGTCCTCTCTTCCCGTTGCCGGCGTCACGTCGGAGACGGGCACGCCGCCACCCGTTCCACGAGTTCGCCGATCCTGGAGTGCTTGACCTTCATGCTGGCCCGATTGACGATCAACCGCGCGGTGGACCGCACGATCTCTTCGACGACGGTCAGCCCGTTTTCTTCCAGCGTCTTGCCGGTGGACACCAGATCCACGATGCTCTCGGCCAGCCCGATGCGCGGCGCGAGTTCCACCGCGCCCCACAGCTTGACCAGTTCGACCGGCACGCCCCGCCGCGTAAAGTACCGATCCGCGATGTTCGGATACTTGGTCGCCACGCGCAGTTTCCCGGCCCGGCCGCCCGCCCAGGCGCCTTCGCGGCCCTTGGGCGCGGCCCACACCACGCGGCACGGACCGTAGCCCAAATCCACCGGCTCGTACACGTCCTTGGAATGTTCAAGCAACACGTCCTTGCCCGCCACGCCGACGTCCGCGGCGCCGTATTCCACGTACGTCGGCACGTCCACCGCCCGCACCACCATGACCGACACGTCCTCCCGGTCGGTTCGAAACAACAGTTGGCGCGTGTCGCGGGTCAAGCCCTTGGGGCGGATCCCGACCTTCGCGAACAACTCGACGGTCGGCTCCAACAGGCGCCCCTTGGGGAGCGCGATCACCAGGTTCGGCGCGCTCACGCGGCCTCGCGCACGCGTCGGATCACCGCGCCCACGCGGGTGAGTTTCTCCTCCATCCGCTCATAACCGCGATCGAGGTGGTACACGCGCGAAATCATGGTTTCACCCTCCGCGGCCAGGCCCGCCACCACCAGACACGCGCTCGCGCGCAGGTCCGAGGCCATCACCGGCGCGCCGCTCAGACGCGGCACGCCGCGCACCACCGCGTGATTGCCCTCCACGCGGATGGACGCGCCCATGCGCTGCAACTCGGCGACGTGCGTCATCCGATTCTCGAATACGGTTTCGGTCAACACGCTCGCGCCGTCCGCCACGCTGAGCAGGGCCATCATCTGCGCCTGCATGTCGGTCGGAAATCCCGGATACGGGGCGGTGGTCACGTCCACGCCGCGCAACGGGCCTCGCCGCGCCACGCGCAGGCCGTCCGCTTCGGAGCGGACGTCGGCGCCGGCCTCGCGGAGTTTGGCGAGCACGGATTCCAGGTGCGCCCCCACCCCGCCGCGCAGGAACACGTCGCCGCCCGTGATGGCCGCGGCCGCGAGGTACGTCCCGGTCTCGATCCGGTCCGGCATCACGCGATACCGCCCGCCGCGCAACGACGCGACGCCGTCCACGGTGATCGTGTCGGTCCCCGCGCCCCGGATCTTCGCCCCGCGCGCGACCAACGCGTTGGCCAGGTCCACGATCTCGGGCTCGCGCGCCGCGTGTTCGATCGTGGTGGTTCCTTCCGCCAGCGTCGCGGCCATCAGCAAGTTTTCGGTCCCGGTCACGGTCGGCAGATCCAACGCCACGCGCGCGCCGCGCAATCGGCCGGCCTTGACCCGGACGTACCCGTGTTCGATCGCGACCTCGGCGCCCATCCGCTCGAGGCCGCTCAGGTGCAGATTGACGGGCCGCGCCCCGATGGCGCACCCGCCCGGCAGCGACACCCGCGCCTCGCCGCAGCGCGCGACCAGCGGCCCCAGCACCAGGATCGACGCGCGCATGGTCTTGACCAACTCGTACGGCGCGTCGGCGGAAGAGATGGCGCCGGCCGTCACGCTCACGTCGCCCGCGCCGTCCGCCTGCGCGGACGCGCCCAGGTGGCGCAGGAGCTTGAGCGTGGTGTTCACGTCCCGCAGGTTCGGGACGTTCGTGAGCACGTACTCTTCGTCGCTGAGCAACGCGGAGGCCAGCAACGGGAGCGCCGCGTTTTTGGCGCCGCTGATCGGGATGTCGCCGACGAGCCGCCGGCCGCCCTGCACCGCGATCAGGTCCACGTGGTCGGCCTTGCCAGCGTCATCACGCGCGCGATCCCATTTGCGTCGTCGTCCACCCGTTCCACCGCGAACCCCGCCCGCTCCGCGAGCGTTCGCACGGCGTCGGCCTGTCCGAACCCCAACTCGCTCACGACCCGCCCGCCGGGCGCGAGCACCGAGCCCGCCTCCGAGACGATCCGTCGATAAAACCCCAGCCCGTCGGGGCCGCCGAGTAGGGCCTGCGCGGGCTCAAAACGCACCTCGGGTTGCAGGCGCTCGTACTCCGCGTCCGCCACGTAGGGCGGATTCGACGCCAGCACGTCCACCCGAACGCCGAGCGCGATGAGCGGCGCAAACCAGTCGCCCTCGACGAACCGCACGCGGTCCGACAATCCGAGGCCACGCGCGTTGCGGCGCGCCACCTCCAACGCCCGCGCGGCGCGATCCACCGCGTACACGACCGCGTCGGGTCGCGCCGACGCGACGGCCAACGCGATCGCGCCGCTCCCGGTTCCCACGTCCGCGACCGTGGGCCGCTCCCGGCCCCCTAGCGCGTCGAGCGCGGCCGCCACCACGCCCTCGGTCTCCGGCCGCGGGATCAACACGTCGGGCGTCACGGCCAGGTCCAGTCCGCAAAACGTTTCACGGCCGATCACGTACTGGATCGGTTCGCGTTGCGCGCGGCGTCGCGCCATCGCGACGAAACGCGCGTGTTCGTCCTCCGACACCGCGGCGCCCGGATCCAGGTACGAGGCGTACCGAGGCCCGCCCACCGCCGCGGAGAGGAGCGCGTCGGCCTCCTCGCGCGGCGATTCGATACCGGCGGCCGCGAGCATCTCGCGCGCCCAGCGCACCGCGGCCCCACGGGTGAGCGGAATCAGAGTCGTTGCAGTTGCGCCGCTTGCGTCCATGCCTGTAGCGCGTCGATCAACTCGTCCAGATCGCCGTTGAGCACCTGGTCCAACCGGTGCAACGTGAGTCCGATCCGGTGATCGGTGACGCGATTCTGCGGAAAGTTGTACGTGCGAATCTTCTCACTGCGCTCGCCCGTGCCCACCTGGGCCTTGCGATCCTTGGCGATTTCCGCTTCCCGCCGTTCCCGTTCCACCTCCACCAACCGCGACCGCAGGATGCGCATGGCCTTGGCGCGATTCTTGGTTTGCGACCGTTCGTCCTGGCAGCTCACCACCGTGTTGGTCGGGATGTGGGTGATCCGCACCGCGGAATACGTGGTGTTCACGCTCTGCCCGCCCGGCCCCGAGGAACAGAACGTATCGATGCGCAGGTCCTTGGCGTCGATGTGGTAATCCACCTCTTCCGCCTCCGGGACCACCGCCACCGTGACCGTGGAGGTGTGGATGCGGCCGCTCGCCTCGGTCACCGGCACGCGCTGCACCCGGTGCACGCCGCTCTCGAACTTCAGGCGGCTGTACGCGCCCTTGCCCTCGATCAACACGATAGCTTCCTTCATCCCGCCGATGCCGGTTTCGCTCGACGACACCAACTCCACGCGCCACCGACGGGTTTCCGCGTACTTGGCGTACATGCGAAACAATTCGGCCGCGAACAACGCGGCTTCCCCGCCGCCGGTGCCGGCGCGAATTTCCAAGAAGATGTTCTTCTCGTCGCGAGGATCCTTCGGGAGCATGGCCACGCGCAAGGAGTCGTACAAGGCGGCCAACTTGCCCTCGAGCACGCGGGCCTCCTCAAACGCGAGATCGCGAAACGTCGGCTCCGAACGGGGATCTTCGGCCAAGCGACGGGTCTGCTCCAATTCGACGGCCATCGCGCCGTAGGCCTGATACTGCCCCACCACCTCGGCCAACTCCGCGCGCTCCTTGGACAGACGTTGAAGCGCCTGGGGATCCCCGATCACGGAAGGATCCCCCAAGTTGCGCTCGACTTCGGCAAATCGCGAAGCCAGCGCCTCCAACCGCATGATGAGCGGATCGGCCTGTTCAGTCACGGATGACACGAATACCGTTGCGCCACGGCAAGCCTCGCACGCGCGAACTCACCGTCGGCCATCGAGAGTTGTGGGCGTTACTTCTTGTTATTGCTGTACTTTTTCCGGAAACGCTCGACACGTCCCTCGGTATCGACGATCTTCTGCATCCCGGTGAAAAACGGATGGCACATCGCGCAAATTTCCACTCGGATGTCCTTCACCGTCGATCGTGTCCGGAGCACGCTGCCACACGCGCAGGTAATCAGGGCCTCTTGGTAGGTGGGATGGATATCAGCTTTCACCGTCTCACTCTCCGATCTGTTTGAATTTCAAGATAAAAATTACACTCATACCCTCAAAGAAACCGATGTATTATACCGATTTGACCAAGCGTTTACAAGCACCACGTCAGATTTTGCGAAAATTCGCGCCCGGTCGCGTCCGATTTCGACGAGTTTCAATGGCTTGCGCCGCCTCCGGAGCCTATGTTACTCTCGGGCCTTCATGTTTCGAGTGTTGATCGCGTTCGCCGCGTTGTTGGTGGGCCCGCCGTTCTGGGGCTGCTCGAGGGGCGAACCCACCATCTTCGCGGTCACGGTTCACCCCACCAATTCACAAATCGTTTACATTTCATCGAGTAAGGGGGTCCTGAAGTCACGGGACGGCGGCGCCTCCTGGTCGCCCATCAACGAGGGGTTGGAGCATTCCCAGGTTCTGGCGTTCGCCATTGACCCGGCGAACACCTCGACCGTGTACGCGGGAACCTTCGCCAACGCGATTTATAAGAGCAACGACGGCGGCCAACGGTGGCGACCGGCCAACGTAGGGATGAAAGAGCACGTGTCGGTGGTCAATGCCTTTGCGGTCTCCCCGCGCGACTCCGAGGAGATCTACGCGGCCACCACGGTGGGCGTGTTCCGTACACGGAACGGAGGCGGACACTGGGTGGAAACCGTGCACGGGATGGAGAGCGTGTACGTGGTGGCGATTGCGATCGATCCGCAATCGCCGGATACCATGTACGCCGGGACCAGCGGCGGCATGTACCGGAGCACCGACGGCGGCTCACGCTGGACCATCATCAATCAAGGGCTGATCAAGGGGGAAGTGGGGACCGCGATGGCACTCGGCGTCAACGCCATTTCGATTGACTCGGACGATGCTCGCCGTCTGCTCATCGCCACCGGGAAAGGCCTCTTCGCGACCGAGAATCGGGGGGACCGCTGGGAACCGCGACCGGCCGGACCGGACGTATCGTTTATGACCGCGCTGCAACGCGACCCGGGCGATCCCGCGCGCGTGTACGCGGGAGGCGACCGCGGGCTGTTCATCAGCGCGGATCGCGGCAACACGTGGACCGCGGTCACCTCCGAGCCCCGACCGGGCATCATTCGCTCACTGGCGGTCGATCCGTCTCGCCCCGGCGTGGTGTACGCCGGCACGCAGCGCGGCTTGCTCAGGAGCACCGACGGCGGAGCAACGTGGTCGCAGGTTCCGCTCGCCCGGTAAGTCGCCTCGCGGCGATCCTCGTCGCCGTCCTCGTCTCGCTGCTCTTCGCTCATCTTCCCGCGGCGCGCGCGGAGGTCGATCGTCCGCACTCCCTGGGGTTCAAACTCGGATTCCATATCTACCCGGACAGCAGTTATTTTGTCGCGACCGACGGCATCGGGTTCGGGGGCAGGCTGGACTTTCAAGGACAAAGCCTGGAACTCTTCGATTACTCCTATCAGTGGCCCTCCCGCTGGAGCCTCAACGTCTCGTTATTGGGCGGGTATTACCAGAAGTACGTGGCGAGCCAAACCGCGCAGCATTCGATTTTCGTCCACACCGCGACGATTACCCCGATCTATCGCTTGGCCGGATCCGACGCGGTCGGGAAGTGGCAGGTCTCCGGCGGCATCGGCGTGGGACGGTACGGACTGAACGCGCGGTTCGATTTCCCGACGTCCCCCACGGTCCAATTCGACACCTACACCCTCGGCTACCAAGCCGTCCTCGGCGTGGAGTACCGGTACAGCGAGACCACCGGATTTACCCTCGAAGACAAATTCTCCCGCGCGCGGATCCGGTTCGCGAAGAATGAATTCGACCGGCTCGAAATCGAGCTGGGAGGGCACAACATCCTGTTCGGCGTCCGCATACATTTTTAGCGGAGGCTGCTCAAAAAGCTCCAGATGCAAGGCGCCGCGAGCACCGCACCGGAGCGTACGTTGTAGGTACGTGAGGGCGAGTGGCGCGACGAAGAAGGAGCGCCAAGCCACGAGCGACGCCGAGGCGGTGAGGCGGCCGGACGCGGATGCGCAGCGGCAACGCCGCAGATGGACTTTTTCAGCAGCCTCTTGTTTACAAGGCTTCGGCGTGTCCAGACGCTTGGCGGATGTGGCGCTGGGTGCGACGGATGTGGGAGGTCGCGTCGTCGGCGCGGCCTTGGGCGGAGGCCTCGGCCGCGCGGCGCGCGGTCTCGATCGCCTCGCGGAGGTGCTCGGCGGCGTCCCGCGCGTGACGGTTGCCGGGCTTGGGCAACGCCTCCAGCGCGCGATCGCCCGCCTCGATCACCCGCGTAGCGCCCGCCGAGACGCCGGGCGAATCTCCGCGTTCCTGATCGGCGCTCATGGCGCGCGACGCCGTCATCATCTCGCTGATCGCGCGTAGGGCGGCGGCGCGATCGGCCGCGGCCGCGATCCCGGAGACCGTGAGCGCGAGGGCGATCCCGATCGCGCACGCGCCCCCGCCGCGCAAGGCACACATCATGGTCAGTCGCCGCCGAATAGGCCGCGTTTGGGGACCAAATTCACGCCCACGAACACGCCGTGCTCGGTGGAACCCGCCATTACCAGCCCCGAATCCGGCACGATCAGCGACTCGAACGACGCCACCGACAACGCCCCTCGCGACGGATGCCACGCCCCGCCCTCCTCGCGCCACCACACGCCGCCGCTCGTCGCCGCGAGCGCCACGTCCCGGCGTCCGCCCGCGTCGACCGCCAGCGCCCGGATCTCCACGCCGTGAGGCAACGTCGCGCTCAGATCCTCCCAGGCCGATGACCGCCCGCGGAGCGCGTAGACCGAAGCGCGGGTCCACGCGTACGCGGCGTGCCCCGCCGCCACGCCCAGCACCTCGTCGGTCCCCGGGATCACGCCGAGGGCGCTCCAGCGTCCGCCGCCCCGTTCTCCGCGAAAGACCGCCCGCCCCACCGCCGCGACCGGCCGGCCTTCGCGATCCAACGTCACGCGCACCGCGCCCGATGCGGTCGGTAACTCGAGCGCGGCCCACGCCGCGTCGCCGGCCGCCCGCGTGAACAATCCGGAGGACGTCGCCGCGTACAACCGACTCCCGGCGCCGAGCAACGCGGTCGGCGCGCCCGTGAACCCGTCGGTGTGCGGGACCCACTTACTCACCGTCCAGTCGGCCCGGTAAATCGCGTCCGACGTCGCGGCGTACTGCGTGCCGTCCTCGTCCAGCGCGAGCGCCAGGATCGCGCGCGACGGAAGCCCGTCGTTGAGCAGCCCCCAGGCTTGTCCGCCGTCCTTACTGCGATACAGGCCGTTCGCGGGCGTGCCGGCAAACAGTCCGCGCAGGCGGTTGACCGACAACGCCCGCACCGCCGGGAACAACATGCCGCGATCCGCCGTCCGCCACGCGCCGCCGGGGGATCGAATCGCCACGCCGGCCGAGGTGCCCGCGTACAACGTGCCGTCGCGCGCGAGCAGGAGACTCTGGATGTTGGTGTTCGCCATGCCTTCGCTGATCGACTCCCACCGCCGGCCGCCGTTGTCGCTGCGAAACACGCCTTCGCCGGTCGCGGCGTAGATCGCGTCGGAACCGATCGCCAACCCGCGGATCGACAAGTTGACCAGCCCTTCGTTGACCGCGGTCCACCGCCGGCCCTGATCGACCGTCTTGTACACCCCGCCGCCGAAACTTCCGGCGTACAAGGTCCCGCTCCGGTCCACCGCCAAGACGCGGATGAAGTTCTCGCGCAATCCGTGTTCGTCGAGCAGACCCTCGTTGATCGAACTCCACGCGGCGCCGCGATCTCGGCTCATGAACAGTCCGTTGCCGCCGGTGCCGGTGTACACGGCCCCGTCCCGTCCCAGCGCCAGCGACCGAGCCAACGCCATCTCCAGCCCGCGGTTCGCGGCGGTCCAGCGACGGCCGTGGTCCTCGCTCCGGAACACGCCGGATCCCGTTCCGGCGTATAATGCCCCCGAACCCGGATCATGAAGGATCGCCACGACCTGGTCGTTGCCGAGACCCTCGCCGGACGCGGTCCATCGCCGCCCGTCCTCGCTGCGAAACAAGCCGCCCCGGACCGTGCCCGCGAACATGGTCCCGTCCGGCGTCGTCCCGAACGCCATGATGAACGGGTCGCTCGGACCCAGGTCCGCGGCCGTCCACCGGGCGCGCCCCGGGTCCATGCGATACACGCCGTCGCCGAACGTGCCGGCGTAAATCGCGCCGTCCGCGCCTTCGGCCAGCGCCTGCACGCTCCCGCCGGTCACCGGGCCGCTGGTTTGATACAACGTCACGTCGCCGGGAACCGGCGCCTGGTACCCCTCTTCACGGGTCAGATACTCAAACGGCTGCGCGACCCGTCCGGTCTCGGTCCGATCGCACCCCTGCGGTTGACCGCCCATCGCCACCCCGACCAGCAGCGCGACTCCCCACATGCGCATCCGCACTTGCGTTCCTCCCCTCACCACTCGCGCCGATCACCCGACCGCCGGCGCGCCCATGTCCGACATCGCGCCGGAACGCGCGAACCGCCGGGACCGTGGGAGCACGCGGTCGATGGCATTCCGGTCGTGGAGGATCGTCGCGGTCGGCACGGCCTCATTCCGAGCGCGGCGCCCCCACGGTCCCCGGGACTCCGGACGCGGAACCCGCCACGTAGGCGTCGATCGCGTCGGTCAGCGTGCGTTTGATCAGGGCCAACCGATCGTCGTCCACGATTTTCCCCCCGGTCGCGTCCTGCACGTAGAAGACGTCCACGATCTGGTCCAGGCGCGTGGCGATTTTCGACGAGTGAATGGAGAGCCCCAGCTCGAACAAGGTGCGCGTGATCACGTATAAGAGGCCCTGGACGTCGCCGGCGAACACGTCGACGATGGTGTACGCGTCCGACGTGTCGTTGTCGATCGCCACCTGCGTGGGCTCGGCCCCGTGCGACAGCGGGCGGACCCAGGGCAACCGGGCGCCCCGCGCGAACAGATCCTCCACACGCTGACGCCCCATCACCACGGCGCTCAACGTCCGCCTCAGTTGCGCGATCCGGTCGGCCGGGGGTTCCCCGGCGTAATCCGGATCCTGAAACCGGAACGTGTCGAGCACCACGCCGTCGAGCCGCGTGAACACGTTGGCGTCCAGAATCTGAAAGCCCAGCGCAGCCAGGCCACCGGCCAGTTTCGAGAACAGGCCCGGGATGATCGAGTCGAACGTGGCGACGGTCAGTTCGGTGGTCCGAGGTTCGGCTTCCCACCGGGTGTCCACCAACACCCCGTCCGGCGGCAAGCGATAGACCAACTCGATGTGCCGCGCGATCCGCTCCGGCGGGGTCACCGCCAAGTACCGGTCCGGGATCACCGCGAACTGCCCGTCCAGCCACAGCGGCGGGAACCGCTCGCCCGCCAGGCTCCGCACCGCGTCCTCCACCCGTCGCCGCGCGGCGGCGTCGCCGGCCGTCGAACCGCCCGTGAGCGTTTCCATGGCCTTGGCGTACAACGTGTACAACAATTCGTCCTTCCACGCGGTCCAGGTACCGGGGCCGACCGCGGTGATGTCGGCGTAGGTGAACACGAGGAACATCTGCACCAACTCGGGCTGCCCGACCTGCCGGGCGAACCGCACCAGCACCTTGTCGTCGCTCAAGTCACGGCGGAACGCGATCTGCGACATCACCAGGTGCTGACGGACCAGGAAGGTGAGCACGCCGCGCTCGTGCGCGTTGAACCCCAAGCGGTCCGCGACCCGCGAGGCGATGGCCTCGCCGATTTCGCTGTGGTCGCCTCCCTTGCCTTTGCCGATGTCGTGCAGCAGGAGCGCCAGATGGAGCAGGTCCTTGCGGTGAATGCCGCGGTACACCGCGGCGATCCGCCCGTCGTGATCCGCCAACGCACAGGCGGCCTGGACCGCCCGCACGCTGTGCACGTCGACCGTGTACTTGTGGTACTGGTTGAACTGCATCAACCCGCGCGCCGACGCGAACTCGGGGATGACCCGTTCCAGGATGCCCACCCGGTGCATCGTCTCCAGCGTCCGCCCGATCCCCGGCTCGGCGAACAACGCGAAGACCTGCCCTTGAATCGACGGTTCCAGATAAGCGTCGTCGGACTGCGCGGAGACGGCCCGCGTGATCGCGTCCAGCGTGGACGCGGCGACCGGGCGTCCCGTGTCCTGCGCGACGCCCAACAATTTGAGGACCGCGCCGGGATCGGCCGCGAGTTCCTCCCGCCGGCGCTCGGGCAGCAACACGGAATTTCGCGTCACCACCACGCGGCCTTCGATCTCCCGCGCCGTTACCGCGGTGACGAACCGGCGCCAGGGACTCGGCCGTTGCAGCCGCCGCGCGAAGCGCTCGCCGGTGTGATGGAGCGCGGTGGACAGCCGGAAATACTGCTGCATGAACCGCTCCACGCCGAGCAGGTGCGGACTGTCCGCGTACCCGAAGAAGGCCGCCAACCGGACCTGCTCGTCGAAGGTCAGGACGTCGCCCGGCTTGCCGGCGTGAAAGTGCAGTTCGTTCCGCACGACCCACAAGAAATCGCGCGCGTCGCACAGGCTGCGGAGTTCCGGGGCGGTCAGCAGTCCGCGCGCCACCAGGTCGTCCCACGCGGCGGTGCCGTAACAGGCGCGCGCCAACCACCCGATGTAGTGCAGGTCGCGCAGCCCCCCCTTGCTCTTTTTGATGTCCGGTTCCAACAGGTACACGGTGGACCCGTACCGCTCGTACCCCGCGTCGCGCTCGGCGAGTTTCTGCTCCACGTAGCCCCGCGCGTCCTTGCGCAGCTGCGTCCCGAACTCGGCGGCGAACTGGTCGAACAGCGGCCGGTCACCCGCCAGCCACCGCGCTTCCAGCAACGCGGTGCGAATCGTGGCGTCACGGCGACTCAGCTCCAGGCAATCCCTAATCCGCCGCACGCTGTGTCCCACGGTGTACCCGAGGTCCCACAACGCGTGCAGCACCCCTTTGCTGACCGCGAGACCCTCCCCGCGGGCCGGCGGATCGAAGAGGAACATCAGATCGACGTCGGAGGCCGGGAACAATTCCCCGCGTCCGTATCCGCCGACCGCCGCCACGGCGCAACCCGACCCCGGACGCTCCACGCCCTCCCCCGGCACCACCGACCGGTAGAGCGACGCGACCACCGCGTCCATCAGCGCGGAGAGGCCGGCCACCGTGTCCGACCCGCACCGCCGGTGTTCGTGATCGGCGCGCAGGCGCGCGCGCTGCGCGGCCACGACCTCCCGCAGTCGGGACACGTCGCCGCCGGCCGCGGCGACCGCCTCAAGATCGAGTGCTTCGCTCATTGACTTTTGGCCCCGCAATCCGGCAGTCTAAGGTCTCACGAGTTGCCGTCGAGTCCAGAAAGGACGATGCCGCGCATGACCGCTCCCGAATCCACTTCACCGACCGCATCCGAGATCGCGCCCTCCGCCTGTCAAACCTGCGACCAGATCATATCGCGGTTCGCCGGCGCGGGCATCCGACCGGTCCGCGTGGCGATCCGCTGTCGCCGCTGCGGGACCGTACATCGACACCACGGCGCGCCCGAGACGCCTCCGAAAACGCGTCGGACCGCCAAAGCTGCGGCCGCGCTCGCTCGCGAAGCCGCCTACGAGCGGCTCTTGGCGGTCACGTCCGGCCGAAAAAGCCGTCCCTACTCCTTGTCCGGAGCCTTCAAACCGCACGATGTGATCGAACACCCGACCTTCGGTTTGGGGGTGGTCACCCACTTGGTCGCCGACAACAAGATTCAGGTCGCGTTCAAGAACGGCGACAAACTGCTGGCCTGTCGGCGTTAAGGCGCCGAGTCAGCGCCGCGCTCGGGCCGCGCGCCGTTTCGGTTTGGCCGGGGCCGCGGCATGCGCCGACTTGGTCGGCGGCGGGGGCGCCACGTACGAGGCCAACGCGGGATGGGTCTCGGGGTCGATGGGTTGGTCCCACGTTAATCCCACCAAGAAACCGCGCGGCGACGGCGCCATCCAGGCCACGACGCCCGACAGTTTTTCCTGGGTCGCGGTACCGGCCTGGTCGAGAAACGCCATGGTGACGCTCACGGCCTCATTGGGCGGAATCGCTTCCGGCACCCGCAATCCGGCGCCGGAGGCGCTGACGTTGGTGACCACCGCGGTCACGGCGCGACCGCCGGACCCGGGAATAACCAGGGTCGCGCCGTCAAGCGTCACGCGACGCGACGTCCGTTTCTCCGTAATCATGCTGCCTCCCTCATTAAAGTTGCGTTCCTGATCGCGGTGTCACGCCTGAGACTGTCGCGGGAGCGACGAGCGTCCTACCGCACGGCGGCGGAAGCATAACACAACCCGGTGCCTGGGAGAAGGGGTCCGGAATAAGTCGGACGGGCGCGACCTTGTTCCCCGCGAGCAAACCGTGTATGATCCCCCGGTTCAAGTGCGTCTCTCATCAGCCCCGTTGAACGGAGCACCATGTCGACGACAAACGAATTCACCGCGAAACACCCCACCGTGGACATCGGCGCCACGCGGGCCGCGGACGACCACCTCGCCGAATTACGCGACACGCGGGCCGAACTGGAGGCGGTCCGTCGGGAGCTGGCGTCGCTTCGCGCCGCGGTCGATCAACTCACGGCCAAAACCGTCGCCACGTGCAAGAAGTGCGGGGCCAATTACGACCTGTTCAGCCACCACTACAGTATCGGGCTCTTCGACAATATCGTCTACGTGAAATGCCCCCACTGCCAGACCGCGATGCCCGTTGATCCCCGGCTGGGGGTTCGGGCGGAGTAATGGCTCCGGTGGTTCCCGCGGACAAACTCTACGCCGGCCTGACCTGGGAGCTCTACAAAGAGCACGTGAAAAAATTCTCCCACGCCGCGGTCAAGGGCATGCCGACGGAACAGGAGATGAAGGAAGACCTGGCGGCACTGGTCGAAACCTCCACGGTCAAGGTGCTGGCCCAGGAACGCGCGGGCATGATCGTGATCTTTCATTGGCTCGACACGTTCCCGGCGGTGGAGGTTTGCGACATCGCCGACGTCAAGGGATACCTCGCCAACCGTTACGGCGGCGGCAAATTCAAATTGAATCTGTACCACGGCATCAACTTCCTCGCGACCAAGAACTGGGAGACCGAGGGTCCCCCGCGATGGAAATCGATGATCCGCGGTCCGGAGGAAGGGTAGCCCGTGCCGAAGGCGGTGTATCAGTTGCTCGTGGTGTTTCTGGTGTTTTCCGCGGCGGTGTACATTCTGCTGATGATCGGGCCCGAGGAATCAGCCTCCAAGGCGGGTGAGCGGGACATCACGATCGCGCGCGCGCCCGCCGAGGCGAAAGCCATGGCCAACCCGTTCCCGCTCTCCGACGAGGTCCTGCTCGAAGGCGAACGCATCTACCAGACCAAGGGCACCTGTTTTACCTGCCATGGGACGACCGGCCGCGGCGACGGTCCCGCCGGGCTCGAACTGAACCCGCGCCCCCGCAACTTCACCAACCCGCGCTTCCACGAATTGCGGACCGACGGCGAAATGTTCTGGGTCATCCGCAACGGCAGCCCCGGCACCAGGATGTTCTCCTACGCGCCGGCGATCATCACGGAAGAGGAAGCGTGGAAGGTGATTCATTATTTGCGGACGCTATCAACCCGCGCCGGCATCCAGCCCGCCAGCTAGTGTGGTGTCTCTGAAGTTCGGTGAATAAGTCATGGCTGTGGGTAGTCCTTCCCCCGAGGAGGACGACGCGATGCGAACAGGACGACCCAAAGCCCCTTTGGTGTTGAGTATGGAGGAACGTGAGACCCTGCAACGGTATGTCGGCCGGCGCAAGACGGCCCAGGCGTTGGC
>JBMOMD010000002.1:0-3723 GCA_049325295.1 Nitrospirota bacterium | reverse complement strand
ACGGTCCCCCGCTCACTGTGGCGCGATACACCCGCTGCGCCGTCACATCCAGGTCCGTGGACGGCGTCCAGGTCAAGCCGATCGCTCCGCCCTGATCCGCGGCCACATCCGCCGCGCTCAATCCGGTTGGCGGCGCGGCCGCCGCGTTATCCGCCGGCGCGGCGCTCGATTCGTTCGAGTTGGCCGATTCTTGCGTCGCGTCAAAGGCCCGCACCACATAGAAGTACGTCGTGCCGTTCGTCAGCCCGGTGTCCGTGTACGTCGCGGTGGTGTTGTTGACGATCGTCGTGATGAGCGTATAAGGCCCACCGGTCGTCAAACTTCGATACACGCGCTGTTGGGTCACGTCCGTCGCGGCCGACACGGTCCAAAGCACGGTGATCGCCCCGCCATTGTCCGCCGGCGTGTCGGCCGCGCTCACCGCCGTCGGCGCCGCCGGCGCGAGATTATCGACCGGCGCGGCCGACGCTTCGTTGGAATTGACCGACTCCTGCGTCCCATCGAACCCACGTACCACATAGTAGTAGGTGGTGCCGTTGATGAGCCCGGTGTCCGTATAGGTCGCGGTCGTGTTATTGGCGATCGTGGTGACCAGCGTGTACGGCCCGCCCGTCGTCGTGCTGCGGTACACCCGTTGTTGCGTGACGTCCGTGGATGCCGACGGTGTCCAGGTCAGCGCCAGCGCCCCGCCCTGATCCGCGGCCACGTCCGCCGCACTGAGCGCCGTGGGCGCCGCCGGAGCCAGGTTGTCAACGGGCGCGGCGTTTGCCTCGTTCGAATTCGCGGACTCCTGCGTCCCGTCGAACGCCCGGATCACGTAGTAATAGATTGTCCCATTCGTGAGGCTGGTGTCGGTGTACGAGCCCGTGGTGTTGTTCGCGAAGCTGGTGACCAACGTATATGGGCCGCCGCTCGTGGTGCCGCGATAGACCCGCTGGGCCACCACGTCGAGGTCCGTGGACGGCGTCCATGCGAGCGCGATCGCCCCACCCTGGTCAGCCAGGACATCGGCCGCGCTGAGCGCCGTCGGCGGCACGGCCGCCGCGTTGTCGGCCGGCGCGGCGCTCGCTTCGTTCGAGTTGACAGACTCTTGCGTCGCATCAAAGGCCCGCACCACGTAGAAGTACGTCGTGCCGTTCGTCAGCCCGGTGTCCGTGTACGTCGCGGTCGTGTTGTTGGCAATCGTCGTCACCAGCGTGTACGGCCCGCCCGTCGTCGTGCCGCGGTACACGCGCTGCTGCGTCACGTCCGTGCTCACCGACACCGTCCAGCTCAGGTCGATCGCGCCCCCGTTGTCCCCCGGCCGATCCACCGCGCTCACCGCGGTCGGCGCCGCTGGCGCCAGATTGTCGGCTGGCGTCGCGCTCGCCTCCGCGCTGTTGACCGACTCCTGGGTGCCGTCGTACGCCCGGATCACGTAGTAGTACGTCGTCCCATTGGTGAGCCCGGTGTCCGTATAGGTCGCGGTCGTGTTGTTCGCAATCGTCGTGATCAGCGTGTACGGGCCACCGCTCGTCGTGCCGCGGTACACCCGCTGCTCGGTCACGTCGGTCGCGGTCGACACCGTCCAGCTCAGCGCCAGCGCTCCGCCCTGATCCGCGGCTACGTCCGCCGCGCTCAAGCCCGTGGGGGCCGCCGGGGCCAGGTTGTCCGCGGGCGCGGCGTTCGCCTCGTTCGAATTCGCGGATTCCTGCGTGCCGTCAAACGCCCGCACGACATAGAAGTAGGTCGTGCCGTTGGTCAGCCCGGTATCGGTGTACGTGGTCGTCGTGTTGTTGGCAAAGCTCGTGACCAGCGTGTACGGCCCGCCGCTTACCGTGCCGCGGTAGACCCGCTGCGCCGTCACGTCCAGGTCCGTGGACGGCGTCCAGGTCAAGCCGATCGCTCCGCCCTGATCCGCCGCCACATCCGCCGCGCTCAACCCGGTCGGCGGGGCCGCCGCCGCATTATCCGCCGGCACGGCGCTCGCTTCGTTCGAGTTCGCCGATTCCTGGGTCGCGTCGAACGCCCGCACCACGTAGAAGTACGTCGTCCCGTTGGTCAACCCGGTGTCCGTGTACGTCGCCGTCGTGTTGTTCGCGAAACTCGTCACCAGCGTGTACGGCCCGCCCGTCGTCGTGCTGCGGTACACCCGTTGTTGCGTGACGTCCGTGCTCACCGACACCGTCCAGCTCAGGTCGATCGCGCCCCCGTTGTCCCCCGGCCGATCCACCGCGCTCACCGCCGTCGGCGCTGCCGGCGCGAGATTGTCGGCTGGCGTCGCGCTCGCCTCCGCGCTGTTGACCGACTCCTGGGTGCCGTCGTACGCCCGGATCACGTAGTAGTAGGTGGTGCCGTTGGTTAAACCTGTGTCCGTATACGTCGTGGTCGTGTTGTTCGAAATCGTCGTGATCAGCGTGTACGGCCCCCCGCTCGTCGTGCCGCGATAGACCCGTTGCTGAGTGACGTCGGTCGCGGTCGACACCGTCCAGCCCAACGCCAACGCCCCGCCCTGATCACCCACCACGTCCGCCGCACTTAGGCCCGTGGGTGCGGCCGGCGCCAGATTATCGACCGGCGCGGCCGATGCTTCGTTCGAGTTGGCCGACTCCTGGGTCCCGTCAAAGGCCCGCACGACGTAGTAGTACGTGGTCCCGTTCGTCAGCCCTGTGTCGGTGTACGTCGCGGTCGTGTTGTTGGCAAAGCTTGTGACCAGCGTGTACGGCCCCCCGCTCACCGTGGCGCGATAGACCCGCTGCGCCGTCACGTCCAGATCCGTGGACGGCGTCCAGGTCAAGCCGATCGCCCCGCCCTGATCCGCCGCCACATCCGCCGCGCTCAACCCGGTCGGCGGGGCCGCCGCCGCATTATCCGCCGGCACGGCACTCGCTTCGTTCGAGTTGGCCGATTCCTGCGTCCCATCGAACCCACGCACCACATAGTAGTACGTCGTCCCGTTGGTCAAGCCCGTGTCGGTGTACGTGGCCGTCGTGTTGTTGGCGATCGTCGTGACCAATGTGTACGGCCCGCCCGCCGTGGTCGCCCGATACACGCGCTGCTGCGTCACGTCCGTGCTCACCGACACCGTCCAGCTCAGGTCGACCGCCCCGCCATTGTCCGCCGGGCGATCACTCGCGGTGACCGCGGTCGGGGCCACCGGCGCGAGGTTGTCCAGCGGCACGGCGCTCGCTTCGTTGCTGTTGGCCGACTCCTGCGTGCCGTCGAACGCCCGCACCACGTAGAAGTACGTCGTCCCGTTGGTCAACCCCGTATCGGTGTACGTCGCGGTCGTGTTGTTCGCGAAACTCGTGATCAGCGTGTACGGCCCGCCCGTCGTCGGCGCGCGGTAGACCCGCTGCGTCGTCACGTCCGTCGCCGTCGAGGGCGTCCAGTTCAGCGCCAGCGCCCCACCCTGGTCGGCCGACACGTCCGCTGCACTGAGCGCCGTGGGCGCCGCCGGCGCCACGTTATCGATCGGACTCGCGGACGCCTCATTCGAATTCGCGGATTCCTGCGTGCCGTCAAACGCCCGGATCACGTAGTAGTACGTCGTCCCATTGGTGAGCGCGGTGTCCGTATAGGTCGCGGTCGTGTTGTTGGCGATCGTGGTGACCAGCGTGTACGGTCCCCCGCTCACTGTGGCGCGATACACCCGCTGCGCCGTCACATCCAGGTCCGTGGACGGCGTCCAGGTCAAGCCGATCGCTCCGCCCTGATCCGCGGCCACATCCGCCGCGCTCAATC
>JBMOMD010000001.1:0-209726 GCA_049325295.1 Nitrospirota bacterium | reverse complement strand
ACCAGCCCCCCCGAACATCTATCCGCAGCCATCGACTCCGACCGAGTCGATCTATATAATGAATGTATGATGTTGGACCCCGTGCTCACCTCCAAACCCGCTGAATCACCCACCGCGTCGATCGACGATATTATCGTCAAGGTCACGGCCTATAACCCCCAAGCGCCCGTGGACGTGTTGCGGCGCGCCTATGAAGTTTCGGCCAAGGCGCACGACGGCCAAATGCGAAAATCCGGCGAGCCGTACGTGATGCACCCGCTCGCGGTGGCGGAGATTCTGACCACGTTGCGGATGGACGTGCCGTCGATCGTCGCGGGCCTGCTCCACGACACGGTCGAAGATACGCTGATGCCGCGCGAGACCATCGAGCGGCAGTTCGGGCCCGACGTGATGAAACTCGTGGACGGCGTCACCAAGATCGGGAAGATCCGCTTCAAGAATTACGAAGAAAAGCAGGCGGAAAATTTCCGCAAGATGATCTTGTCCATGGCCGAGGACATCCGCGTGGTCCTCATCAAACTGGCCGACCGCTTGCACAACATGCGCACCTTGAGCGTGCTGCGTCCGGACAAACAAGAACGCATCGCGCGCGAGACCCTGGAAATCTACGCGCCGCTGGCCAACCGGCTCGGCATCGGCTGGATGAAAAACGAGCTGGAGGACCTGTGCTTCCGCTACATCAAGTCCGACTCGTATCAGACCTTGGTCGGCAAGGTGGCCAAACAACTCGCGGAACGCCAACGGTACGTCAATACGGTCATCGAAAAGGTCCGGGCCGCGATGGCCGAATACGGGTTCAACGGCACGGTCTACGGACGGCCCAAACACCTGTACGGCATTTACTCCAAGATGGAGCGGCGCGAAATCCCGTTCGAGGAAGTGTACGATCTGATCGGCATCCGCATCATCACCGACACCAAGATCGCCTGTTACGGCATCTTGGGCATGATCCACTCGCTCTGGAAACCCGTGCCGGGGCGATTCAAGGACTACATCGGCGTCCCCAAGTCCAACCTCTACCAATCCTTGCACACCACCGTGATCGGGCCGCAGGGCGAACACGTGGAGTTCCAGATCCGCACCGAGGAAATGCACCGCATCGCGGAGGAAGGGATCGCGGCGCACTGGCGGTACAAGGACCAGGGCCAGATCGACGAGAAGGACAACCGCCTGTTCGCGTGGCTGCGCCAGCTCGTGGAGTGGCAGAAGGACCTCACCGACAACCGCCAGTTCCTCAATTCGATCAAAATGGATCTGTTCACGGACGTGATCTACGTGTTCACGCCCAAGGGCGACGTGATCGAGTTGGTCAAGGGCGCCACGCCGATCGACCTGGCGTACGCGGTGCACACCGAAGTGGGGCATCACTGCACCGGCGCCAAGATCAACGGCAAACTCGCCCCGCTCAAGAGCGTGATCAAGAGCGGCGACACGGTCGAGATCCTCACCTCCCCCAACCAGGTCCCGTCCAAGGACTGGCTCAAGATCGCCAAGACGCCCAAAGCCAAAACGCGCATCAAGCACTGGATCAAGCTGGAAGAACACAAACAAAGCCTCGAAATCGGCCGAAAGCTGCTCGAGCGTGAACTGCGACGCAACCATCTCAGTCCCAACGAAGTGTTCAAGTCCGACACCCTGAACGCGATCGCCTCCGACAGCGGGTTGGCCTCGGTCGACGACCTCCTGGTCGCGCTCAGTTACGGCCGGGTCTCGATCAACCACGTGATCAATCGTCTCCTCCCGGAATCCGCGCTCAAGGAAGGGCTCACCGACAAGCTCCTGACGTCGATCGGCAAGCAGCCGCGCGGCGTCACGATCAAAGGCATCAACGACATCATGATCAACCTCGCCAAGTGCTGCAATCCGGTGCCTGGCGACAAGATCCTGGGGTTCATCACGCGCGGCCGCGGCCTGTCCATCCACACCGCGGACTGCCCGAACGTGGACGAGCTGGACTACGACCGGGACCGGATCGTGGAAGTGGATTGGGACGTGAAGGACGTCGCCACCCACCCGGTCAAGGTCTCGGTCATCACGCAGGACCGACCCGGCATGCTCGCCAAGATCTCGTCGGCCATCAGCGCGGGCGACGCCAACATCAGCCACGCCGAAGTCACCACCACCGACGACAAGAAAGCCGTGTTCCACTTCGTGGTCGAGGTCAGGGACACCGGACACCTCGATAAGGTCTTTAAGGGGATCGAAGCGGTCGAGGGGGTGATTCAGTGCCGCCGCGCCCGTCGCGGCTAGGACGGGCTGCTGAAAAAGTCCATCTGCGGCGTTCTCGGTCGTCGGAACTCCTCACGTACGACCCAGTACGCTCCGGGGTTCCGCCTCCCTGCGGCCTTGCAGCTGGAGCTTTTTGAGCAGCCCGCGGGCGGCCACACAAGGCCGCCCGCACACCTTGCCGGAGCGAGATGTCCTGTGATAGGCTCCGGCTAACCGAATCAGCGACACGGTCAAATAAAATCACGAGTGTTATGGAATCCGAAGAATCCACCTCCCGCATCTTCACCTTCGAAGAAGCGGTTGAACTCTTTCCCCAAATCCTGGGGTTGACCGAGCGCGCGGTGACCGACACCGCGATCGTGGAAGCGCAGGCGCTCGCGCTCAAATCCGAATCGCCCCGCCGCCAGGAATTCGAAGCCGAATACGCGCGCATCGTGCGCGACTGGGCCGGCAAGATCGTGGCCCTCGGTTGCGAGGTCAAGGGGTTGTGGCTCGTGGACTTCGACAACGGCGAGGGGTACTACTGCTGGAAGTATCCGGAGCCGGAGATCGGACACTTTCACGATTATATGTCGGGGTTTTCCGGCCGCACCAAAATCCGCTAGGCGGGCTGCTGAAAAAGTCCATCTGCTGCGTCGACGTCTGAGGAGCCTCGGCCGCCTCACCGTCTCGGCGGCGCTCGTGACTTGGCGCCACTTCTTCGTGGCGCCACTCGCCTCACATACGACCCAGTACGCTCCGGTCCGGTGCTCGCGGCGCCTTGCATCTGGAGCTTTTTGAGCAGCCCGCGGGCTGCGAGTGCCTCTCGCCCGATTCAAAACTCCAAATCGACGATTCCCTCGGCTCCGTCAGCGTGATCTCCCGGACCCGGGACTATACGCCTGCCTGAAATCCTCTCATCCCCCCTTTGAAAAAGGGGGGCACGGGGGGATTTGCCTTGCGCTCCCAACGGGTGCCGTCTTACCTATTTGATCACTATGTCTCCGCTTCAGACGTAGCACATGATGCTGGGGTCGTCTGCGCCGCTTGCGGCATGGATTCGCCGCCGCGGAGCGGGATGGTCTGTTCGTACAGCGGGATGACGTAGGTCTTATCGACCTGCATGCCGTACTTGGTTTTGAGGCGTTGGTATTGGCGGTCCGTCATGAAGCGGTAGGACACGCGGGCGGTGAGGGTGAGGCCTTCGTCCGCGGACGGCACGTCGTACGCGAGGGTGAGGTCGCGCGAGGCCAACGGCGCGATGCGCGTGTCGCGGTATTCGTAGATCACCGGCCACCAGATGAGCCAGCGACGGACCGTGTCGCTTTTCGAAGCCACCACCCGCCCCGTCTTGTCGCGCACTTCCAGCTCGGCCAGCAGATACCGATCCGGGTCGCCGGTGGGCAGCATGTGACCCGCCCCGCTGTTGGTCATGGTCAGGGTCCAGGTGGTCCGTTTCCCCGCGGTCAACTCAGGCGCGTCCGCGGTGAGCGCCGCGGTCAGCGCGCGATTGAGTTGCTCCGGATCGTGCCCGCCGCGCCACACGTGTCGTCGGCCCTTGCGCACGGGGCCGCCTTCGGCCATCACCCGTTCCACCTCCGGCATGTGGCAGTTCTGGCAGATGTAGCCCTTGGCCTTGTACGGCCCGGCCTCGTACTCCATGAACGTGGCGCACGGCCCGCCGTTGTAGAACTGGAGCCGATCCGACGGCACCGCGTGGCAGGTGTAGCAGATCTCCGTCGTGCGAAACCGCTCGGCGTACCGCGTGGGGTGCGGGGCCACCGCGTCGTCGTACGGGCCTTCGATCACGCCGTCGCGCACGTGGCAGGCCGCGCACGTGATGCCCTCGTGCTGCAACGCCTCGTCGAAATCCGGGTTGGGACGTTTCTCGGCGCGGTCCACTCGCACGCCCGGACGCCAGCTCACCACCTCGGCCTGCTGATTCTGCAGCGGGGTGTGGCAGTTCAAACAGACCCAGATGTGTTTGTCCTTGCGCCAATACGCCTGAAAAAACGGATCCACGAAGGCTTGCGAATGAATGGAAGCCTTCCACTCGTCATAGATCTCGCGGTGACACACGCCGCACGCCTCCGCCGACAGCCCCCCCACTCCCGCCGGAACCGCCTGCGCAGGAATCGCCCGCGCCATATCCTCGCGCAATCCAAAGATCACCGGAGATTTGAGCAGCGTGAGGATGAGCAGGATCGCGCCGACGAGTCCGGCAACAACCAGCACGATTCGTGCCGTTCTGGGTATTGACCGCCGCATGACGCGAGGTAGTGGGTGTTAGCAATCCGTCCGACTATCGTCGGACGGGAGCCTGTTCAGGAGCGGCCAGATGCAAGGCGGAGCGAGAACCGGACCGGAGCGTACTGAGTCGTACGTGAGGACCGGAAGCGCAGCGACAACGCAGCAGATGGCTGCTCATGGACAGGCTCCCCTACAGCACTTCGATGGCCGAAACGACGTCGTCGACCACCCACTGCGGCGTGGACGCGCCGGCCGTCACGCCGACCTTCTTCGCGCCGGCAAACCACGCCATGTTCAGTTCCTCGGCGGTCTCCACGTGGTACGCGCGCGTGTAGGTCTCGCACAATTCCATCAAGCGCCGCGTGTTCCCGCTGTTCTTGCCGCCGATCACGACCATGACGTCCACCCGGCGGGCCAGCTCATCGGCCGCGTATTGGTTGCTCTTGGTCGCGCCGCAGATCGTGTTCTTGATCTTCCACGGCAGCTTGCGTTCCTTGATGTGGCGTTCCAGTAATTTGTACTTGGCGTATTCGTGCGTGGTCTGAAACACCACGGCCGCGCGCTCGGGGTTGGCTTGGATAATTTCTTCGATCTGCTCGACGACGTGAATCTCCGCGTGGGGATACGCCCGCTTCGCGTGGCCGAGGATGCCGATCACCTCGGGATGCTTGGGCTCCCCCACCACGTACAGGGGATAGCCGCGCCGGCAATACTCGATCGCCGCGTTCTGCACGTCGGTCACGAACCGGCACGTGGCGTCGATCACGGTGAGCTGTTGCGCGGCGGCGCGATCGAAGTATTCGGGCGGCACCCCGTGCGCGCGGATCACCACGTTCACGTCGCGCAAGCCGTCCAATGAATCGACCCGGTCGATCCCGTATTCGCGATTGAGCCGTTCGATTTCCTGGGGATTATGAATCAGCGGGCCGAGGGTGACGGTCGGTCGCGCGGACGCCGACGCGGTTTCCGTGGCGAGGTCGATCGCCTCCTTCACCCCATAACAGAACCCGGAATGTTTGGCCACTTCCACGTCCATGCGCGCGCCTCGTCGCTCCAAACGCGGGGCCAGTATATCGACGCAATCATGGGTTTGCAAGGCGCGGAGGGGGGGCGATGCACCAGCATGACGGCGGAAGACTCCGTAACGCCAGCCGGATTTTTTTCAGCGGCCTGCCGTGGCGGGCAAGCCTCTCCCCGGGGAGTCGGTCAATACGGCAAAACGCTCGCGCCCCTTGCCGCATCGCCGGCTCCCCGGGGATATGGGACGGCCGATCATCCTTCACTCGGCCCGGGGCCGATAGCAAATGCAACCCGCGGACCACAACTCGGACGCAGCGCGGCACACGCCGGCTGCCACAGAACCCTGATTTTTCGTGGGGATTTCGCACTGGGCCAATGGCGAACCGGCCGCCTCGATTCGCCGCGGACGCCGCACGGCGAATGTCGGCACTTTTTTTCCATTTTTCCTACGTGCGATGGCAAGAAAATGCGAGGCGGCGCCTGCCTCCCGGCGTTCGCTAGAACCACCAACGAACGCCGCCGACCCAATTCACCCCGCCGACCTGCTCCCCCTGTTGCCTCGCCAGATCAGCCGTGGAGCCCACCTTGCGTCGCCATGAGACGCCGAGATAGGGGGCCAATTCTCGCACGATCTCATACCTGATCCGCAGTCCGAGTTCAATCTCGCTCACACCCGAACCGATGCCGAGTTCTTCAACGTCCTGGACCGCGACATCAAGTTCGGCGGAGGGCTTGGCAATCAGCCGCTGCGTGATAAGCAATTCGTATTCCACTTCCAGGCGCGCCGATACATCACCCTCGTCGCTGACAAACCCCGCCGCATCCACCTCGAAAAAATACGGCGCAAGGCCCTGCACTCCTACCACGGCGTAACTACGCGATGGGTTCGGTTTCACGTCGTAGCGCGCCCCGGCTTGCAGGTCCCAGAACGCGGTGATGGTCCGGCTGTACAGAAGCTGCAGTTCGGCGCGCGTCGCGCCGCCGTTGACGATGTCTTCTCCTCGGGTCTTCACCCACACCTTGTCATAGTCCCCGCCGACCCAGCCCTGCGCCTCCCACCCGAAGGCGTCCTTCCCATCGGAAGCCCGGTATTCGAACTGGTCGGCTTCGACGTATGTCAGGCGCGCGGGTTCGTCCGTTGGTTCGTCCGCTGCCGCGCGTTCGGCGCGCCCGACCAGCACGATCGCGGTCATGAGCAGCACGGCTCCCAACCGCACGACTCCGACAGTCACGGCGTTCGCGCCCGCCATCAGTGCGCCTCCGCGTCGTGCTCGGAGACCATCACGTGCGCCATCATGCCGGCGGCCATGTGGTAGCCCAGGTGACAGTGAAAGGGCCAGGCACCGAGGGCGTCGGCCGTCATGAGGAACGACAGGCGCTCGCCCGGCTTCACGTTGATCGTGAACTTCCGCGGGTTGCGGTCGCCGTTGCCGTTCTCGAGCTCCATCCACATCCCGTGCAGGTGCAGCGGGTGCTCCATCATCGTGTCGTTGACCAGGACCACGCGCAGCCGCTCGCCGTACCGCATCGGGATCGGCTCGGACTCCGAATACTTCTTGCCGTTGAACCCCCAGATGTACTGGTCCATGTTGCCGGTCAGATGCAACTCGATCTCGCGCTCGGGCGGTCGGCGATCGTAGGCCTCGCGGGCCCGCAGGTCGGCGTAGACGAGCACGCGCGTGCCCGTGTGCTCGAGCCCGGCGCCCGGCTCGGCCAGCCGGCTTTTTGGCATCATCGCGACCATCGAGTTGCCCCTGCCGTGGGTGTCGGGACCGTGCATCGCGGTCCGCGGCTCCTCGGGGGCCATGCCGGGCATGGCGGCCGTGTCGCCGTGTCCCGCCGCGCCGTGCTCCATCCCGGGCATGGCGGCCTCGTTCGCTTGCGCGGGTTCCTCCATCTCCATCGCGTGCGCGCCGTCGGCCATTCCCATGTCCGCCATGGTGCGGATCGGTCGAGGCCGCATCTCCGGGATCGGCGCCTCCATGCCGGAACGTGGCGCGAGCGTGCTCCGCGCGTAGCCGCTGCGGTCCATGGCCTCGGCAAAGATCGTGTAGGGCCGGTCCTCACGCGGGGCGACGATCACGTCGTAGGTCTCGGAGACCGCGATGCGGAACTCGTCCACCGCCACGGGTTCGATGTCCTGCCCATCAGCCTGCACCACCTCCATTTTGAGCCCGGGGATGCGCAGATCGAAGTACGTCATGGAGGCGGCGTTAATAAACCGCAGGCGCACCAGTTCCCCCGGCTTGAACAATGCGGTCCAGTTGGCCTTGGGCGGTTGACCGTTGACCAGAAATGTGTAGGTGTAACCGGTGACGTCCGCGATGTCGGTCGGATCCATGCGCATGCGGCCCCACGCCAGGCGGTCGGAGAGCGCGGCGCGCCAGCCGTTGCGACCAATATCCTGGAAGAAATCCGCGACCGTCGGCTTGTGGAAGTTGTAGTACCCGCTCTGCTTCTTGAGCTTGGCCAGAACACGGCTTGGCTTCTCATCGGTCCAGTCCGAGAGCATCACCACGTACTCGCGGTCGTAGCGAAACGGTTCGGATTTCACGGGCTCGATGAGCAGAGGGCTGTACATCCCGGATTGCTCCTGTAGGCCGGAGTGGCTGTGATACCAGTAGGTGCCGCTCTGCTTGACCGTGAACCGGTAGGTGAATGTCCCGCCCGGGTGAATGTGCTCGAAACTGATGCCGGGCACGCCGTCCATCGAATTGGGCACGATCAGGCCGTGCCAGTGAATGGAAGTCGGGTCCTTGAGCCGGTTGGTGACGTGCAGGGTGACTTCCTCGCCCTCGCGCCACCGGAGCGCGGGCCCCGGTACCGCCCCATTGATGGTCACCGCCGTGCGCTCACGCCCCGTGACATTGACCGCTTGTTTGTCGATGACCAGGTTGTACTCGTCGGCTAGGGCCGGTGTGACGCTGACCGCCGCCAACCACACTCCCAGAGAGGTCACCCATCCCGTCATGTCAAATCTCCTGTTCCCCTTGAATTCATGCCGGCCGCTGAGCCTTCTCAATCGCCGGTACCATGAGCCGATCTTCCCGATGCCAGCCTTCATGATCCGGATCCCTAAGGAACTAGGTCTTCGTTTCATCGCGTTCAAGCCGTTGCTTGCGTTCTTCGTACTCCTGGGTCGAGATTTCTCCCGCAGCGTACCGCCGCTGCAGAATCTGGAGCGGCGTTTCACGTGCCCGCTGGCGCGGCACGGGAACGAGCGACGAGAAGACCGCCAAAATCAGAACGATCCAGAACAACCACCAGAACACGTGCATCCCGAAGAATCCCCACCCGTCAAAATACATCGAGGCCTCCTCCCCGTCCGGCGCCCGCCGGCATCTCGATCAATACAGCGTGACCTTCTCCTCGAGGATCAGATCGGTTACCGTCTCGATCTTCTCCAGCCGCTCATCGACCACTCCCGTTGCCTCTGCGATCAACTTCCGGGAAAGACCATGCCGCGTCGCAACGCCAATGGCCGCGACCTGGGGCCGGTCGATCGGCGCCCCGATCGCGGACAGCAAAGTCACGCTGACTTCATCCAGCCCCTCGATGCGGGCGTGCAGGTCGCTCGCGATCAACATGGCCAGGACGTTATAGACCTTGCCCACATGCGAAACCGGGTTCTTGCCGGCCGCGGCCTCCAGCGACATATCCCGGCTCGGCGTGATCAGGCCGTTGACACGATTGCCCCGGCCCACTTGACCGTCGTCCCCCATCTCGGCGCTCAGGCCGGTCACGGTGAGGTACACGCCGGCTTCGTCCTTCGCCGCGGGATCGTCCAGGGTGTTGATCCGAATCTCGGCCGGCTCGTCGAGGTGATCGGCCAGGTAGTCGCGCACCCCGCACTTGATGGCGACGTACGAGCCCACGCTCTCCACGTGGCGATCCACGAACGCCAGAGCGATGGTCGCATGCAGCGTCCCGTTCACCCGGTGCCCCATGACCTTGAAATCGTCTCCGGCCGCGGGAAACGTCGCCCGAAATTCCGGCGACTTGAGCAGGCGGGAGAGCGCCAGCGCGGTCCGCTCCAAGCGGGAGTAGGGGGCATAACCACAGCCGAATGACGTGTCGTTGGCCAACGGCATCTTGTCACGGCGCGCAAAGACTTCCTTGAGGTTCGCGCTGCCCTCCCGAATCTCGGTCAACACGTCGAAATGCGACGGATCGCATCGCACGTGCCGTTCCAGCGCGCGTCGCGCCGCCCCGCCTACGATCGCCCGCACGTTGACCGCCGGGCTCGCGTTCGTCGCTCGACCGCACACGATGATCTTGATCGGCTCGATGCACGCGCCGCCCCCGAACCTCGGAACGCTCCTTCCCGCCACGAGCAAGCCCTTGTCGAGGTTGTGGTGCAGAACGCGCCCGTAGGCGCTGCGATACGCGAGCGACAACTCGCGCGACGCGGTCTCGCACACCGCATCGGCGATTGTGTCCGGGTGTCCGACGCCCTTGTGTTCGCACAGCTCGACCGCGTGTTGTTCGATGGGAAGGCACGCGAGCGGTTTCACGATGATCCGACGTTCCATGGGACCCAGCTCGCTCGTTATCGATGCCCGCCGCTTCGCACGTCGCGCGCCGGCGTCCCTGCCGGGGAGCCCAGGCGCGGGAAGAAGCGGGGCGTGCGTGCCGCGTACCGGACATACTCCTCTCCGAACTCGGCCACGACCTCGCGTTCCTCGCGCAAGGCGAGGCGCACGTACATCGTGACCAGCGCCGGAAACATCGCGAGCGTCAAGATCGTCGGCCATTGCAGCAGGAACCCGAACATGATGAGGACGAAGCCCACGTACTGCGGATGGCGAATGCGCGCATACGGACCGGTGATCGCCAGCGCGCGACTGCGCTGCGCCGCGTACAGCACCTTCCAGGCGTTGGCCAGCAGGATGAACCCGCCGGCGATGAAGGCGGAGCTGAGCAGGTGAAACGGCCCGAAATGCGGATTGCCGCGCCAGCCGAAGAGCACCTCCACGAGATGGCCGGAGTCGTGCGCGAACCAGTCCACACCGGGATAGCGGGTTTGCAGCCAGCCCGAGAGCAGGTAAATCGTCAGCGGAAAACCGTACATCTCGGCGAACAACGCCACCAGAAACGCCGAGAACGCGCCGAACGATCGCCAATCGCGGGCGGTGCGCGGCTTGGTAAAACTGAAGGCGAAGATGACAAAGACGAGCGAGTTCATGAGCACCAGGGACCACAGACCATAGGCGGGCGCGTCGTTCATCGTGCGGCCCTCCCCGACTCCGCGGGTCGACCTTCGCCGTCCTGCCTCTCGTGTCCCCCGTGGCCGCCGTGGCCGAGCAAATGCAGCAGCGGACACAGCAGCAACAGCACGTACGGCAGGATACCGAGCGCGTGCGCCCGATGCTCGGACACCAGAAAGAACGCGGCGATGACGAGAAACCCCAACAGCGCCAGCCCTGATCGCCATCCTTTGCGCACGGTGGATGCCGGATCATGCGTCATGGAGATCCCTCCATTGGTCAGGAGCCAAGTTCACCGTTTGGGAGCGCGGCGTCTCAGATACAACGCGCCCCAGATCATGATCGCGGGACAAACCAGCAGGAGCGCGACCACTATCGAGGTCCAGACCGTGACGCCGAACAGCACCAAGATCACCGCGGCCAATCCCAGCATCCCAAAGGGACAGAGCCACGCCCACTCGCGCACGCACGCTTTGAGTCGCTCATTCATGGCCGTCTCCCCCAACGAGGCACAAAACGCGGCACCTCCCGCATATACCCACGGTAGGCCGGCAAGCGCTGCACGAGATCAATTTCCTCCAGGCGCGCCTGGACACCCAGCCAGCCGATGGCGATGACGCAGGCCGCCACCACGGTCATGGTGGGGTTCAGAAGGGCCAGCCCGACAAACATCGGAACGCTTCCCGCGTAAATGGGATGCCGGACGTGGGCGTACAACCCGTGCCGCACCAGCGTGTCCCGAACCGAAGGCATGTGCGTGCGCCACCCCAGTTGAAGATGGCCCCAAATCACGGGAACCGAGCCGGCGGCGATGAGCACCCAGGCGACCAGAGCAATCGCTGCACCGCCTTCCCACAATGGCGGGGCCGGTGCTCGCCAAGCCATGATGAACCCGACCAGCCAGAGTGGAATACCCAAGACGTTTCGCAGAATCGACGTGGCCGTCCGGCCGCCGCGCTCGCCAAAGCGCCGGGAATACGCGGCGGTGAAGGCGCTCGCGCCCGCCAACGCGAATCCGAGCACTAACGGGATCAAGAAAAGGTACATGTCCGCACATTCCGCTTCATGCGACCGCCAACTTCTGCCGTTTCAGCAGCGCGGAGTTCACAATCACCGACAGCGAGCTCAACGCCATGGCCGCCGCCGCGATGATGGGGTTCAAGAACCCGAGCGCCGCGATCGGGATGCCCACGCTGTTGTAGATGAAGGCCCAGAACAGATTCTGCTTGATCTTGCGCATGGTCGCGCGGGAAAGACGGATGCCCGCCACCACGTCGCGCACGTCGTTCTTGACCAGGATGATGCCGCCGGTCTCCTTCGCGACGTCCGAACCCGACCCGATCGCGATCCCGATATCCGCCGCCGCCAACGCCGGTGCGTCGTTGACGCCGTCCCCGACCATCGCCACCACCTTGCCCTGCTTTTGGAGATCTTGCACCACCCGCGCCTTGTCCGCCGGCAGAACCTCGGCGATGACCTGTTCGATGCCCACCTCACGCGCGATGGCATGGGCCGTACGCTGGTTGTCGCCGGTGAGCAAAATGACTTCGATCCCTCCTCGGCGAAGGGCCGTGACGGCTTCCCTCGCCTCCGGCTTGAGCGTATCGGCCACGGCCACGACGCCGACCAACGCGCGATCAGCGCCGACGAGCATCGCGGTCTTGCCCTCCGACTCCAGACGGGTCATCGTGGATTCTGCAGGCGACGGATCGATCCCTTCGGCTCGAAACAACCGTCGGTTGCCGAGCAGAACCAAATCCCCCCTCCGCCCCCCTTTTTCAAAGGGGGGGACTACAGCGCTTCGTCCCTCTCGTTGATCGTTGGAGGGAACGCCTTCCTTTACCCCCCCTTTGGGAAAGGGGGGACTGGGGGGATTTATGACCCGACCTTGAATCCCGTGACCCGGGATCGCCTCGAAATCGCTCACCTTCGGCAGATCAAGGTTGCGGTGCTTCGCCGCGCGCACAATGGCCTCCCCGAGCGGATGTTCGGAGCCGACCTCCACCGCCGCTGCCAAGCGCAGCACCTCCACGTCAGTAAGATCGGCCAGCGGCACGACGTCGGTGACGTTCGGCTCTCCTCGGGTGAGCGTCCCGGTCTTATCAAAGACGACCGCGGTGAGCTTTTGCGCGCGCTCCAGGACCTCGCCCCCGCGAATCAAAATGCCGCCCTCCGCGCCCTTGCCCACGCCCACCATGAGCGCGGCCGGCGTGGCTATGCCCAACGCGCACGGGCACGCGATGATCAGCACCGCGATAAACGCGAGCAACGCTTGGGGAAAGTTCCCGGCCAACCACCAGCCGGCAAACGCCAGCACGGCCACGCTCACCACCGCCGGCACGAAATAGCCGGTGACCTGATCCGCCAGTCGTTGGATGGGCGCGCTGCTGGCCTGGGCCTCTTCGACCATTTTGATGATCTGGGCCAAGGCGGTCTCGGCCCCGACGCGCGTGGCCTTGAAGCGGAACAGCCCCGCGCGGTTGAGCGTGCCGCCGATAACCTGGCTGCCCGGCGTCTTGTCCACCGGCATGGATTCCCCGGTCAGCATGGACTCGTCCACGGACGACGCCCCCTCGATCACCTGTCCATCAGTTGCGATCTTTTCTCCGGGCCGCACCACCACCAACTCGCCGACCAGCACGCTCTCGGCCGGCACTTCCATTTCAACGCCTTCGCGGATCACACGGGCCGTCGCGGGCTTCAAATCAAGCAGTTTGCGCACCGCGGCTGATGAGCGCTTCTTGATCATTTCTTCCATGTACTTGCCCAGCAACACGAACGCGATGATCACGGCCGAGACCTCAAAGTACACGTCGCGCTCTTCGACTTTCACCGGCAGGATCCAAGGGAAAAAGATCACGGCTACGCTGTAGAGGTACGCCACCGTGGTGCCGAGCGCGATGAGAAAATCCATGTTGATGGTGCGCGTGCGGATCGCGGTCCACGAGCCCACGTAGAACGACCATCCGCCGATGAACTGCACCGGCGTGACCAAGAGGAACAGCCACACGCCCCACGTGAACCATGGAAGCTGCGGGATCGGGGCCCACGTGACAATGGTCGCGCCGGTGGCCAGGGCCAGGAACGCGGCGGCGCGCAACACGGCCAACGCGAGCACCCCGGTGAGCGCGATCGTGACGCGGGTGCGCATGGATTTGAGTTCCTGCTCCGGGGACTCGAACGTGCGTTGACACCCCGCGCTGCAAAAAAAGTAGGCCCGTCCTCCCCGCTCGGTCTTGAGCGCGGTGGCCTTGTCCACCACCATCCCGCAGATCGGGTCCTTGGCCAAGCCCTTGGACGGCGTCGCCTTGGTCGCGGCGTCACCCGTCGCCATGGCGTGGTTCGCGCCGGCGGCAGGCTGACCGCCCGCCGGCCGCGCGGCGAGAAAGGGCCGCGGGTTGGCCTCAAACGCTCGTTGGCAGTGGGTGGAACAGAAATAATACGCGTGCTCCTCGAAGACCGTCGTTCCCGCGGCCGACGCTTCATCAACAGCCATGCCGCACACCGGATCGGTTGCCATCACGCCTCCTCGGAGCCTCGGGCAATCCGTTCAATCATCACGCGCGCCCCCGAACACCCTGGAACGCATTGCGAAACCAGGCAAATAGCGTCCCGACCGCAAAACCCCAGACCACGAACACCACCAATGGATACGCGAACATCAGAAACGTGAACGGCGTTGACGTCTCCAGTTTGTGAAAATCAAGCCCATGAAAGAGCGCGTTCAAGAAATCGATCCCTCGCGCGGGGGCCAACGCGTACAGCAACGCGCACACGGTGTACGTGATCGTCATTGTCAACGCGAGCGCGGCCCCGGTTTTCCACGGATCGGCGGTCGTCGTCATGTCGTCCTCCAGTCATTTGATCAATGTCCGTGCGGGTCCTTGGAGTCTGTCTCGCCGTCCGCCGGCCCGCTCGGGGCCGTTTGCGGCGCTGATTCCGCCTTGGCGGGACCGGAAGAACCACCCATCATGGGTCCCATCTGCATCATCATGGATTCCATTTGCTGCCGCTGTTCCGGCGTCAGCATCTTCTTGACGTCCTGCATCAACGTGAGATGGCTCATCTCAAGCTTCGCGGCGGCGTCGTACTTCTCCTTCACGTTGGATTTGACCTTGTCCCAATTCACCGGCTCCGAGAGAAGCAGTTCCTGGATCTCGACGCCCGCCATGCGGATCTGCCCCAGCATCGGGATCGCCTCTTTCTGATGGTGGAGGGTGGAAAGTCGCAGCTTCTTCTGTTGCTCGGCGGTCAAGTTCAGCTTGGAGGTCACCCGCATCATTTTCATCATGTCGTCCGTGCCGCCCATTCCCATACCCCCGCCATGGGCGCCCATCATGTCCATGCCCATGTCCATCCCGCCGCCGCCCATCATGTCCCCGCCCATCATGCCGCCCTGTTTTTTCCCGTCCTTTCCCATCTGGGCCACCGCCGGCCCCGCCAATAGCAGTACCGCCACCATGAGACCGTAGCACACGACTCGTTTCATCATCGCGGATTCTCCTCTCCCCTATACCCCGGTTTGGTGTACGTGGCTTCCCCCAATGTTCGTTAGGCTCCGCCGCACAACGGGTCGCGGCGGCGCTCGGAATCGATCCACTCCGACGACCGCGTGTCACACGGGTCGGAGCGAGACCAATCGAGAAATCAGATCAGGAACGATTTAAAGGCGGTACGTGCAGTTGAGGCAGTAGCGTTCGGGGGCGCGTGTATGAAGCAGAGCGTCCGACTGGGGACCTCGCGATCCGCTCAGGTTCGCCGCACCCCACAAACCCGCGAGGAACGGGAGCCCCACCACGGAGACATGCGGCTGGCCGACGGTCGTGAATGATCCGACCAGCCGATCGATCGGTGAGACCGGCGCGATTTCCGCGACCGTCGCGCAGGCGCGATGGGATTCCGACGAGTCGGCATGATGCGCGGCGGCCGTTGCCACGTCGGTCTGGCAGAGCAGACAGACCAGGAACAGCCCGATCAACGGCAGCGCGTGGTCTCGCGGTGTCCGGAGCAATCGACTCCTGAGCGACATCCTCGCCTCACTCCTCTGCCTGTGCACCCGACGGACGAACGGTTGGCACTGTACACCTTTTCCCCGTGTAGGTCCAGCCTACGGCAACGGGTGCACCACCTCCATTACCCTGACGGGGGCCATGATGAAATCAAGCGCCTGATCGCCGTAACCCCAACGAGCCATGTTTCGTCGTCACGAAGATGCGGTGTTATCGAATGTTGCGCACGGTTGACCTGTTCTTGGTGACTCGATAGAATACGGCCTCGATTCTCCCTTCGAGGACCTCGTGCCCCGCCCTGAATTCGTTCACCTTCACGTCCACACGCAATACAGCCTCCTGGACGGGGCCAATCGCATCGACCGCCTGGTGAACCAGGTCGCCGGGTTCCATATGCCGGCGATCGCCATGACCGATCACGGCAACCTGTTCGGCGCGATCGAGTTCTACATGGCGGCCAAGAAGGCCGGCGTGAAGCCGATCATCGGCTGCGAAATGTATCTGGCGCCGCAAAGCCGGTTGGCCAGGGACGCGGGCGGAGAGCAGGATGATTCGTTCGAGACCGGCAGCGCGGGCAAACACACGCCCTATTATCATTTGATCGTGCTCGCCCAGGACGAGGTCGGGTACAAGAATCTGATGAAGCTGGTCAGCCTCGCGCACTTGGAGGGCTTTTACTACAAGCCGCGCGTGGACAAGGAACTGCTCGCCCAGCACAGCAAGGGCTTGCTCGCCACCAGCGGGTGCCTGCGCGGCGAAATCCCCTTCCTCCTCAATCAAGGCCTGCGCGATGAGGCGGTCAAGGCCGCGGGCACGTTTCAGGACATCTTCGGCAAAGAAAATTTCTTCATCGAAGTACAGGAAAACGGTCTGGAACAGCAAAACCGGGTGAACCGCGACCTGGTGGCGATGAGCCGCACGTTGGACATCCCGCTCGTGGCGACCAACGATTGCCATTACCTCGAGCGCCAAGACGCCAAGGCGCACGACGTGTTGCTGTGTTTGCAGACCGGGAAGACGCTCCAGGATCCCAACCGGATGCGGTTCTCGACCGAGGAGCTCTACGTCAAATCGCCCGAGGACATGGCGCGCCTGTTCGGCGAATTGCCGGACGCGGTCAAACAGACCGTGGCGATCGCGGAGCGCTGCAATCTCAAACTCGATCTGGGTACGTTCCACCTCCCCCACTACGCGGTGCCGGACGGCACCACGCGCGAAGCCCACATGGAACACTTGGCGGTGGCGGGCTTACGCGAGCGCTTGAACCGCTTGACGCCCGACGTCGCCGCCGCGGCCGTGTACGAGCAGCGTCTGCGCGACGAATTGGCCATGATCAACGCGATGGGGTACGCGGGATACTTCCTCATCGTGTGGGACATCATCAACTTCGCGCGCACGCGCGGGATCCCGGTGGGGCCCGGGCGCGGCTCGGCGGCCGGGAGCCTGGCCGCGTACGCGCTGCAGATCACGGACATCGACCCCATCCGCTACGGCCTCATCTTCGAGCGGTTTCTGAATCCCGAACGCGTCAGCCTGCCCGATATCGACATGGACTTTTGCATGGATCGGCGCGGCGAGGTGATCGACTACGTCACGAAAAAATACGGCACCGACCACGTGGCGCAGATCATCACGTTCGGCACCATGGCGGCCAAGGGCGCGATCCGGGACGTGGGCCGCGTGTTGGACGTGCCCTACGCCGAGGTGGACAAGGTCGCCAAATTGGTCCCGACCACGCTCAACATCACGTTGGACGAGGCCATCGCGCAGGAGCCCAAGCTCAAGGAACTGGCCGACACCGACCCCAAGATCAGCGAACTGCTCTCGCTCGCCCGGGCCCTCGAAGGCATCACCCGCCACGCGTCCACGCACGCGGCGGGCGTGGTGATTTCCAAGGCGCCGCTGACCGACCACGTGCCCTTGTACCGAGGGGTCAACGGCGAAACCGTGACCCAGTTCGCCATGACCGAAATCGAAAAGATCGGCTTGGTGAAGTTCGATTTTCTCGGCTTACGCACCCTCACCGTGATCGACCACGCGCTCAAGATCCTGAACCAACGACGGCCGGATCATCCGCCGTTGACGGCCGCGGACATCGCGCTGGACGACGCCGAGACGTACGAACTCCTCGGCACCGGGCAGACCACCGGGATCTTCCAGTTGGAAAGCGGCGGCATGCGCGACCTGCTGGTCAAGATGCGGCCCGAGCGGTTCGAGGACCTGATCGCGATCCTGGCGTTGTACCGGCCCGGCCCCATCGGCAGCGGCATGCTGGACGATTTCATCAAGCGCAAACGCGGACAGACCAAGATCCAGTACGAACTGCCCGAGCTGGAAGACCTGCTCAAGGAGACCTACGGGGTCATCGTGTACCAGGAGCAGGTGATGAAAATCGCCAACCGCCTCGCCGGGTTCTCGCTCGGGGACGCGGACCTGCTCCGGCGCGCCATGGGCAAGAAGTTGCCCGAGGAAATGGAAAAGCAAAAGGCCCTGTTCATCGCGGGCGCGACCAAGAACGGCTTCGACCCCAAGAAGGCGGAGAAGATTTTCGATTTGATGGCCTACTTCGCGGGCTACGGCTTCAACAAGAGCCACAGCGCGGCGTACGCGCTGATCACGTATCAGACCGCGTACTTGAAGGCCCATCACCCCCTGGAATTCATGGCCGCGTTGCTGACCAGCGAAATGGGCAACGAAGACAAGATCGTGCAGTACATCGCGGAGTGCCGCGCCATGGGCATCGCGATCCTGCCGCCCGACGTGAACGAGAGCGACCAGGCGTTTACGATCGCGGACCAGGCCATCCGATTCGGGCTGGTCGCGGTCAAGAACGTGGGGGCCGGCGCGATCGAGTCCGTGCTCACCGCGCGGACCGAACACGGCCGGTTTCGCTCGCTGGCCCACTTCTGCCGCGAGGTGGACCTGCGCAAGGTCAACCGGCGCGTGATCGAAAGTTTGATCAAGTGCGGCGCGTTCGCGTCCACCGGCGCGAAACGCGCGCAGTTGATGGACGCGTTGGATCGCACCATGGAAACCGCGGCCGGCTCCCAGTCCGCCCGCCGGGCCGGACAGGAAACCTTGTTCGGCGGATCAAACGACGCCTCGTCGCCCGACGAGGCGCTCCCGAACGCGCCGGAATGGGACGACTCCACGCTGGCGCGCTGCGAAAAGGAGACGCTCGGATTCTACATCACCAGCCACCCGCTCGCGCCCTACGCGCGCGAGATCGACCGGTTCATCGTCACGCCCACCGACCGTCTCGCGGACGTGGCGGACGGCGAGCCCGTGCGGGTGTGGGGCGTGTTGTCCGGCAAGAAGATCACGACCACCAAGAAGGGCGACCGCATGGCGTACGTGCGGGTGGAGGATCTGAGCGGCAGCGTGGAGACCATCGTGTTCCCGGACCTGTTCGCCGCGTCCGGCGCGCTCCTGGCCTCCGAGCAGCCGCTGCTGATCGACGGCACTTTGGATAAAGGCGACAAGGGCATTAAACTCAAGGCCACCAAGATCATGTCGTTGGAGTCGGCGCGTGAACGCGCCGGCGGACATTTGGAAATCACGCTGGACGAAGGCGTGGGCGCGGACGGATTGCGACGGCTCAAAACCACGATCGAACGTTATCCCGGCTCGTTCCCGGTTCGGCTCCGCGTCCGGTTGCGCGAAGTCGGACGCGAGTCCACCATCGTCGCGGGCGAGGCGCTGCGGGTGAACCCGACCCGCGCGTTGCTCGACGAAATCGAGGCCGGTTTCGGCAAGGGGTCCACGCGCGTGTGCAGCGACCCGCACGGCGGCCTCGGACGCCCCTCTCACCCCGCGCCCAGACGGCGCGCAGGAGCTTACGCCACCCGATGACCGACTATCTGGATTTCGAACGTCCGCTCGCGGAGTTGGAAGAAAAGATCGACCGCCTCAAGGGTATGTCCGCGGATCAACCGAAATCCCAGGAGGAAATCGGCAAACTGCAGAAACGCGCGCAGCAACTGCGCCGCGATATCTACGGACGGCTCACCCCGTTGCAAACGCTCCAGATCGCGCGGCACGCCAACCGGCCGAGCACCCTCGACTATCTCGGCTACCTCGTGCCCGACTTCGTGGAACTGCACGGCGACCGTTTGTTCGCGGACGATTCCGCGATCGTGGGCGGGGTGGGACGGTTCGACGGCTCCCCGGTGGTCGTGATCGGCCATCAAAAGGGCCGCAATGTGCGCGAACGGGTCAAACGCAATTTCGGCATGCCGCATCCCGAAGGGTATCGCAAAGCGCAGCGACTGATGCGCATGGCCGAACGCTTCAAGCGCCCGGTCATCACGTTTATCGACACCCCGGGCGCGTACCCCGGAGTCGGCGCGGAAGAACGCGGGCAATCCGAAGCCATCGCCGCCAGCCTCAGGCTCATGGCCGAGTTGGCCACGCCCACGATCGCGATCGTGATCGGTGAAGGCGGCAGCGGCGGCGCGCTGGCGTTGGGCGTGGCCGACCGCATCCTGATGTTGGAGTACTCGGTCTACTCGGTCATCAGCCCGGAGGGCTGCGCCGCGATCCTTTGGAAGAGCCCGGAAAAGACCTCCGAGGCCGCCGACGCCCTCAAAATGACCGCCAAAGACCTATTGGCGCTCGGCGTGATCGATCAGATCATCTCCGAACCACCGGGATGCGCCCACCGCGACCCGACCGCGATGGCCGCCTCGATCAAACACGCCGTGAGCAAACACCTCGCGGACCTGGCCGACCGGACCGCCGACGAATTGATCACCACCCGCTACGATAAGTTCCGAAAAATGGGCGTGGTGCAGTAACGCGCACCGCGCAGCTCGGCAGGATCAGACCTCTTTATCGCATACGCTTGGTACGCGCCCTGTGTCGGCGGGAACGTCGTGCAGCACTGCGTCCGCCTCGATAAAGAGCTCATACGGCCGCCCCGCCTGCTTGCCGGTCCGGTGGAAGATCCCTTGCACGAGAACATGCTGGCATGCCTTGAATATGGAAACCGGCCAGGAGATCACGGTCACGGACGCGTCGCTCGCGCCGACCGCGGTCCCGGCCTCATCCAGCCGAAGTTCCACATACTCGCTGCCGCGTCGGCCGCGCTCAAACGCCACACGCCCGACATAGCCGGTCACGAGCACGAGACGGCCGTCATACTCGTCGGGGCGCTCGACCAAATCGTGAACCGCCGCGTTGAGGGGAACGGCTGCGGTCCGCGCGGAGTCGGATGCGCCTGCTCCAGTGCCCGTCAAGATCACCGTCCAAAACAAAACGCATAGTGCGCCCCGAAAACGCGAGCTGCCAGCTTGTGTCGCCATCAACAAAACTCTATCACTCCTGGTGTCGCTGCGCCACACCGGTGATGGTATAATGCGGCACCACTTTTCGCCCCGAAAGGAACGCAGCAAATGACTCGTCAGACCGGTGTGGTCGTCGGCGCATTGGCCCTTGCCCTGTGGCTCGGAGGGCGTGGACTCGCACTGGCCGACTCGCCCCCCGCTCCGTCGCCCGACGCGACGCCGCCGACCGAGGCCGTGCCGTCCGGCATTCTCGTCGAGCTCTTCCTGGCTCCAGAACAACGCGAAGCCGTTCCAGCGATCAAGAAGGCGTTCGAAACCCTGTCGGTCACACGGGTTCGGCCCCAGGTCTTTCGACTCGGCAACCCGCCGAAAAACATCGCGATCGGGAAAGATATTCCGGCGGACGTCGCGCGCCTGGCGCTCCGACTCGCCGTGGACTATAACCGCGGCGTGGAATTTCTCTTACCCGAGTACCGGTACTTCCCCAAACATATCGTGATCGGCAGCTCGGCGTTCGACGAAGCGTCGCAGATCCCGATCAAACCCGAAGATCTCGAGCGGCTCCGCGATCCGTCGCTCAGCACGGACCAGTTCCACGTCCTGTATCGCAGCCTGACCGGCGAAGACCGGAAACGCCCGACGTACCTCGAATAGGAAGAACCGGCGAAAGGCGTTGTTCGGTATTCGGTGTTCGTAACCACCAACCAACAACGAACAACGCCCTAGTTCTTCTTGGCCTTCAACTGCTCCAGGTAGGCTTTGGCGTCGGCGTTCGCAGGATCCAGTTCCAGCACCCGCTGAAACGACTCCCGGGCCGCGGCCATGAGATCCGCTCGATCGCGAGGGTCGGTGAGCGTCGCGGCCAAGAGCACCTGCGATTCCCCGAGCGCAAAGAACACCTCGGGCGAGGCCTGCCGGACCTGCGCGAGCATGGTGTATTCCCGGACCGCCTCGCCGTACTTCTGTTTTTTGACGTATGCCCGCGCAAGCCGTTCCCGCGCGTTGGACTCGTTGGGATCGTCGTCGAGCAGGCGTTGCCATTCGATCATGGCCCGGTCGAGCTCGCCCCTTCGCTCGTAGAGCAAGCTGAGCGAGTAGCGGGCTTCGCTCAAGGACGGATCGAGCCGCAAGGCTTGGTCCAATTCCCGCCACGCGTTGAGGTCGTCATTCTTGCGTAAATAGATCGCGCCGAGCCCCGCGTGAACCACAGCCACGTTGGGCGACAACCGGTTCGCTTCCTGATAGGCGCGCAACGCGTCATCGTCTTTCCCCAGCCGGGAATACACGTGCCCCAACGAAATCCACGGGTGATCGTCTTTCGAATCCAGCCGCGCGGACAGACGGAACTCCCGCGCCGCGTCGTCAAGCGCCCCGCTCTGCAGATAGAGTCGTCCCAGCCAGTAATGGACCCGCGGACTGTCCCCGCGCTCGATCGCCATCTTCTTGTAAGTCTCGAGGCCCTGCCGACCGCGACGCGTGGACACATACGTCATGAAGAGCGCCTGATGATATTTGTGGCTTTCCGGATTCGACCGCACCGCTTTGGTGAACTGCTCGATCGCCTCCTCGAACCGTCGCTGTTGGTTGAGTTCGGTGCCCCGTTGAAAAAAGGCGTCCCCGGGATCATCCGGCGCAGCGGACGCGGAACCGGACGACAAGACGATTGAACACGCCAGGAGGCCGAGCGCTGCGAGACGACGCATGTGACTCACTGAAGCGGGCCTGCCTTCGCAGAGGGCGGGTGTTACGGAACCTGGCGTTCGACGGTCGGCTCCGGCATGGGCCGCGCGTCCAAGGCGGTCTGCAGGCGGTACCCGCGTTGCAGGTCGTGCTGGGGGATATCCACGAGCCCGGAGTCGAACGCAAAATCCAGGTTGGCTTGGCCCTTGGGCGATACGAGGACGCGGGTCGACTGCACCGGGAGGTGCGGATGCCACGCGATCACGTCATACTCACCGGGCGGAAGGTCGGAGATCGCAAACGTTCCGTCCGGCCCGGTGACCGCGAAATAGGGATTGCCCACCGCGATCCCCCACGACTGCATGTAATCGTGCACGCCGCACTGCGTGCGGAACATGTAATGGCCCTTGCGCATCCGAATATCCTTCAACGCGCTTCCCTCGGGCACCAGGGGCTTGTTGAACATCTGGATCGCAAAGTCGTCGCGCATCGAATACGCTTGGATATCGTGCGCGATCTCGTCCTTGTTGACCAACGAGACCTTTTTGCCGTTCCGGACCGGCATGATCAGCGGTGCGATCCGGCAGTGCTCGATCGTCAGTTCCGGCGCGTAGTCGAACGCCTTGCCCTTCTCCACGCCGACCACCGCCACCACCACGCCTTCGAACGCGCCGTCGGGCGCCACTTGGAATTCCTTCAACAGGCGATTCCCGGCGCCGTCCGAAATTTTTCCGCAAAACGCCATGTTCGGAGAAAACACCAAATGGAAAATCCTCGACGGCGGGGGCGGGCCATCCAGGCGCACACGGCCAGTCACCGTCCCGCCGGCCGTTACCGTGGTCTCTACGTAGGCCAAGGCCGACGAGCCCGCGAACTGCACTCCGACCAACGCCAGGATGCCCATAACGGCCAGACGCCCGCGCCGAATCCAGTTGATCACGACGCCAACTCCTGCCATGGATGGACCTCTTCAGCGGTCGCAATAGGGAGGTTCACAGCTCTCGAGGTGGTCGTGCGGACGCGCCTCGGGCCCGATCCGGAACTTGGCCTGGCTCTCGTACAAGGGACGCACGACCTGCCCCCCGTCGAACTCGAACGTGAGCGTCGCGTTGCCGTTGGGCTCGACCGTCACGTCCTGCTCGATCGTTTTGAGGTGCGGATGCCACGCCGCCACGCGGTAGGTGCCGGGCGGAACGTTCTCGATGGTGAACTCCCCGCCCTTGCGAGTCTTGGCGTAGTACGGGTTGTCCACCGAGTACATCCAGGTCTGCATGAATTCGTGCATGCCGCAGATCATTTGGGCGATCCGTTTGCCCGGCTGGAGCGTAATCACGCCGCCGCGAGGCTCGGTGGAAACCGGGATCGGGAAGTTGAGCACGATATTGCCGCGTTCGCTCTGAAAGACCTGGCTGTTGTGGATGATCGGATCCTTATTGATCACGGAAATCGGTTGCGGGCTGCGGATAACGGAAATCAACGGGTGTTCGTGCCGCAACTTCCCGCGTTCGCTGACCGTGAATTGCTCGCTGTCGGGCACGTCCGCGGGATGGTACATGCAGTCCACTACCTCGAAGTCCGACGAAATCGGGGCAAACGGCTTGCCTTTGTCCACACGCTGCACCGCCACCACGGCGTCCGCGAGTCCGCCTTCCGCGCCGACGATGAATTCCTCCAACAAGATATGGCCCTTGCCGTCGGAAATCTTCTTACAAAACGGACCAAAGGGGTACAAAACCAACGGGAAGATCCTGGGTTCAGGAACTGATCCGGTGAGCAGGACTTTGCCTGTGATCGATCCACCGTTCTTGACTGCGATTTCCTCGTACGCGACCGCCGTGCCCCCCGTCGCCACCCCGGTAAGAATCCCCGCGACCATCGCCAAGACTTTCACGTTCCGATTCATCCGTGCACCTTTCTTTCAGAAGCTCGCCTCACTAGGACCCCGTCAACCGATCACCCGACGCCCGGCGGTCGCTGCCGGCCGGACACGGGACGATTTCTCGAAATCCTACCACAGCACATGGTCTATTCCCAGCCCGCGACCGCCAGCACTCGCGCCGGAAGCCGGGAACGGAGCACGCGACCATGCCGGTGAAAACAGCATCGGGACAGGCATGGCGTCAGCCACTCCCTGTCCCGATGCCTCACAACCCTCTCACACTACGGGCTGACTTACCGCTCCAGCATCGACACCGGGCCGGGAACCGACTCCACGGCGGCCTGCGGCTCATCCGCGCTCGGCACTTCAGCCGTCTTTCCGCCTACGTTGGCTTTCCCGTTGAGCGGTTGGATCTTGCGGTCGCCCACCGGCAGCACCTTCAGGTACCCCCACTGACCGGCCTGCGTGTACGGCATGCGGTGATTCTGCCAGATGTAGGTGCCGGGGATATGGTACGGCCCGCCCGCCCCGTCCTTGATGTACACGTCGAGGTTTTCGGACCCGCCGAATTCGCTCGAACTCATCAGGTCCGCCCCTTCCATGTCGGGCTTGAGCGGCCACTGATGTCCCTCGATGCTGAACACCTGGTTTTGCTCGTTGAACGCGCCGAACACGTGCAACCGGACCTGATCGCCCGCGTGCGCCATGATCGTCGGCGTCGCCGGGTCCGAGTCGGCCGCGACGCAGGGCGTGAACATCAAGCCCATTTCGCAGCCTTGTTCCTCGCGGTACAACCACGGTTCGCTGCGGTAGTTCACCCCGGTCAACCCCGCGATCTGTTGAATGTAGGGCATGAACGAGGTGCCGATGATGTTGTCTTCGTCCTGGAAGAACAACGAGGCGTCGCGATAGTCCACCCGCGTCGCGTTCTCCGGGATGGACTTGTCGATGATCACGTCCACCTGCCACGCGTTCTTGAGCGAGACGTCCTCGCCCGTGATCGGATCGCGGTACTTGGAGCCCTTCGGGCCGACGATAACGGCCCCGAACAGGCCGTCGCGCACGCCGTTGATAAAGTTCCCCCAATCCCACACCAGGGCCGCGTTCTCCCCGTATTGCGGATGCGCATAGAAGGTGTAGGTCTTGCTCTTGCCGGGCGCCACGGTCTGATCACCCGGGTTGTTGCCCACGTTCACCCCGTGCGAATCCTTCGGGTCGAACGCCAGCATGTCCGCGCTGAACGAGGCATTGTCCTTCTTCATCTCGTTCTTCAGGTTGATCTTGATGCAGTCGCCCACGTTCACGTGCAGGGTTAACGGCATCGGCTGCGATCCGCCGGTAGCCACTTTCGATTTTTCACCCTCGAGCATGAAGATCTTGCCCTGCGGGTTCGATACCTGCAGCTTGCGGTCGAAATCCACCTCGATCACGTCCGGCGCGTTCGGGTTGTACTTCAACGCCCGATCCGCCGCGATCACGCTAAAGGTCTTGACCGGCGCGTCCGACGGGCAAACCGACTTCGCGGACGCGGGAACCTCGTCACGGCCTGGCAGTTTCTGCAGGTCCTTGGTTTCCTTGTCCAACACGCGGACGATCCCCCAACTCCCTTCCGAGAGGTGGGAGGAGCGGCCGTTGTAGTGCAGGTAGTCGCCCGCGATCTGCTGGGCGCCGCCCGCCTTGGTGACGAGGTCGTACCGCTCCGCGATCCCCACGTGCCACGCGTTCTTCAGATCGGACTTCTCGGCGTAACGCTCGGTTCGGAACGCGTGCCCGGCCAAGTGCCACACGTGCGTCTCGTTCATCAACGTGTGCAGCAGCCGGAAGACCATGGTGTCGCCCACGTACGCCCGCAGGAACGGCGTGCTCGGATCCTGGTGGGCCTTGCTCGAAAAGATCAATGTCGGGTCCGGGTTGTTCCGAAGCCGACGCGCCACGGACTCGGAGCGGAAGTTGAAGCCGCCGCCCGTGGTGTGCGTCCCGCCGTTCAACATCTTTACGGCGACCGGATCCAGATCGTACGGCATCTGGAACGAGAGCGTCTGGCCCGCGTCGATCGCCACCTGCACGCTCTGCCCCGGCGGGTTGCCTTCGGACACCACCTGCGCGTTGTGCGGCACGGTGTCGTGCGGCATGACGACCAATTCACGGAAGCTGCCGTTGACCCCGTATCCGATCGGTTCGGTGGATCGAATGTCGGCCACCGGTCCGCTCCGAATCGGCTCGCCCGTCTTCGGATCGTGGTACGTCGACCCGTAGGGCTCCACGATCATCGCGCCCACGCCGCCGTGCGGCCAGGTGGTCGCGCCGAAGGCGTGGTCGTGCCAGAATACGGTCCCGATGTCCGCGTCCACCCACATCCGGTAGCGGACGAATTCGACCGATGCGATCTCGTTCTTCTTGTGGTCGAACCGCAACGGTTCGTGGAACGTCACCGTGTCGCCTTTGACTTCCTTGATCCAAAGCACTTCCGAGGTGTTGACCTCATCCGCGCCGATCATCAGATCCGTGTCGGCGTGGAACGGCGTGGACCCCTCGCCCATCTTGATCTTGATCGAGGTGGCTCCCGCCTTGACGTCCTCGGTCAACAGGGCGTTCATGGGCGTGGGCATTCCTTTGTGTTTTTCCTTCTTCATCTGCACGAACGGCCGAACCGACTGCTCGTACGAGAAGCCGCTGATCACGCCGTCCGACGCTTGGTTGTCGAACTGAATGAAGTGCGGGTGGATATTGATCTTCGACATCTGGAAGTTGGTGGTATCGTTGTCCACCCACTCGCTCTTGAGGATCACGTCCACGCAATCGTACACGTTCGCGCGATAGACCAACGGAATGGTCTTGTCCCCGGCCGGGTTGGCCCGAATCTCGTCCTCGTTTTCCTTGAGCACGTAGATCAATCCGTCTTTGTCGGTCACGGGTTTGATACTGCCCAAGCCTTTCGTCAACTGAATACCGGTCTGAATGAAGTGAATCGTATACTGCTTGCGCCCCGCGTTCTCCGGGCACAGGCTCCAACGGCCCTGCTCACCAGGTCGTGCCGGCTGATTGGTCTCCTGGCCCGGCGCGCCCTTGCTGCCCGGGTCGCTGGCCAAGGCGCCGGTGTTCTTGTCCATGTGGATCGGCTCCAACCACGGCGCCGGTCCATGGTGCCGCGCGAACGGAATGCGCTTGCCGAAGTGCGGCTTGAAGTGCGGCCACGCCAGCTTGCCGGTCTTGGCGTCGAACAGAATCGGCGGCCGTTTGCCCGGCATGGGCGACTTGTATTTCGGATAATCGAACTGCCCGCTGGCCTCGGTCTCCCCAAGCGCCTTGTTGCCGTCCCACGTCCAATCCCACACCGTGGCGTCGTACGCCACGATCTGACCCTTCTCGTCCGCCGTATGACCCGGCTGACCCGCAGGCGGCAGCATCATCTTGACCCAGTCCTTGATGGACACGTCCGGAATCGGTTTGGACCAATCGGACTTGCCGGCCGTGATGTTCCACTTCTTGTCGTACCAATCCATGGTCTTGCCGACCAGTTGATCCGACGTCACGGCCGGCTTCATCCGGCCCTTGCGATCCGGCAGTTCCGCCAGCGGCGGCATGATGTCGGTGCTGCCCATCGGATAGTTGCCGACCTGCAACGTGTTGTACGTCCGGCCGTAGCCCCACATCCCCGCCACGTAATGGTGCGCAACGTGGCAGTGGAACAGGAAGTCGCCGGCCAGTTGCTGACACAAGCCGGCCCCGCACTCGTTCTGCAAGTCCACCACCTCGGACGGCCCGATCACTTCCACGTCCACGCGATCCGACGTGGTGCGCACTTCGGGAAACTTTACCGGCCCGTTCTGCGCCGCGGTCAGCAGGAACTCGGCCTTGCCGTCGGCCTTGGGCTGACGGAGCCAGCGGATCGTTCCGCCGTGCGGGTGGTGCGAGTGAAACACCTCGCCGCCGCCGTGCACCAGGCGCCACTTGACCGGATCGCCCATGTACGCCCGCGGAATCGTCGTGGGCGCGTCCGCGAAGGTGTACGAGCTGTACGACAGGGACTCATCCTCGAAATGGAAGTACTTTTCCTGCATCGCGAGGTTGTTCACCCCGAACGGCTCGCTGCGGTAGCTGATGGCGCGCGCGGCAGGACGGTACGCATCCGTGTTCGGATCGCGCTGCGGGATCGTCTCGCCCTGGCGGTTCAACGGCCGGAACGACTCGTCGCCGATCTCGTGATAGAAGATCACGAACTCCCGGAAATCCGGCTTGTCGGGATGCGCGATCATCATCTGCCACCCGCTCTTGGCCTCTTTCCCGTTGAGGGGATCGATGTAGGTCGAGCCCACCGGCTCCACGATGAATGAGCCGATCATGCCGAGGCTCGCCTGCTCGCGGCCCACGTGGCTGTGCAGCATGTGCACGCCTTCCTGCTCGGTCGGCCCGATGTACCACTCGTAGGTCTGGCTCTTGCCGGGCGGCACGTTCGAGTCGGGGTTGGCCGCGGTCGCGGGCGCTCCGGTCGATTGCACGATGAAGCTCGACCCGTGCACGTGCATGCCCACGTCCTCGCCGTCCAAGGCATTGCGCAGCGTGACCACCACGCAGTCGCCCTGGTTGCCGCGGATGTTGAGCGGCTGGATCATATCGCCCTGCAACCCGGTGGTCACCGCGCCCGGATCAAACCCCGGCTTCTTGCGCGCCTCCCGGTTGATCTTCTCTTCCTGGCGGACCTTGTCGATGTTCTCGGTCAACACGTACATGTAGCCGGCGTGAAAATCCAGCCACTGGTTGAGCGTGATCTCCACGTTGATCGCGGAGACGTCGTACGTCTTGACCGGCGCGCCTTTGGGACACCGTCCGCCCGTGGTCACGGACTCGCCGGACGCGGGGCCCAGGAAGTAGCTGCGGTCCATCTGCTGCATCATGCCCATGCTGGAGTATCCGCCGTCACCCGTGTGGGCGGAGTGATTCTCCATGCCGCCGGCGATCTCCTTCATCAACTTCATCATGGCCGCGTCCACCTGCTCGCGATGTCCGGCCCGGCCTTCGGCCGCGTCTTCGCGCTCGATCTGGGCCTTGAGCTTGGCTTCCCAACCCGCGTCCGCCACCTGCGTCACCGGCGCGGACTCGGCATGCGCCGCATGTTCGCCGTCATGACCGGGACCGGCCAACACCTGTCCCGGTTGTCCGGCCAGTACCGCCATTCCCAACCCCAGGCCCCACAGGGCACGTCCGACGTTCTTCATGCCACCTCCCCCTTGTTTTGCAACTGCTGAACCTGTCACCCGCGACGCCCGTCCCGGCGATTCTTGTCCTTGGCCGTCGAACGGGTACGCGATGATTCTGCCTAAAATCCTGACCGGTCACGCGGTCCGCTGAGGACCTGACCGGATACAGCCTCTTTGGTTCGGCGAGTTACCTCTTTCGAGGTACTCACAAAGAACATCACCTCGCGTCGACTCCCAGTATTTGGTGTAGACCATCTGGGCCCAAGCGGGTGGGCCCTTGCACGAATTGGCGGGTCAATTACCACGATTAAACAACTACTCGCTGCGCGTCACCTTGTTGCGAACCGTGTACTCGCTCGAACGTAGAAGTTAGAGCGCCTCCTTATACGCGGATTCCCCTCGGACTGTCAAGCAAAAATTTGGACAGTGCACAACTTGCTGAACACACGCCTCTCACAAATTGAGATCATCGCGCAAACAACGTACGATGGCGCGATGTGCACGTCGCAGCGCGTGAACCCCGCGTGAACCCGATGAAGGGACGTCGATCACGATCGGACTCGGACCCGTGCCTACGCAGCCCACTCCCCAATAACGCGAACGCGCCGGGAGCTTTCCGATCCGACGGCGCGAACGCTTACGGCGGCGCGCTCGACGGGTCGCTCGCGCAGCGAAAGCCGATCGTGTCGCGCCGGGTCGCCGGGTCCGCGGCGCTCCGGGTGGCGGCGCGCAGCATCACCGGCTCGCTTCGCCACGACCCGCCGCGCACCACCTTGTACCGGCCGCGTTCAGGTCCCTTGGGATTTCGCTCCGGCATCACCGCGTATTCGTCGATCCCGCTCCAGTCCGCGACCCACTCGGCCGCGTTGCCGGCCATGTGGAGCACGCCATACGGGCTCGCTCCGGCCGCCAGACTCTGAACCGCGGCCAGCGCGCCGAGGCCCGCGGCGCCTTGCCCGAACACGGCTCGCCGCGCATCCGGCGGATCATCCCCCCAGGGGAACAATCGGCCGTCGCCCCCGCGCGCGGCTTTCTCCCACTCCGCCTCGGTCGGCAGGCGATTGCCCAGCGCGCGGCAGTATCGGTCCGCCTCGTGCCATGTCACCCCGACCATCGGGCGGTCCGCCGCGGCCGGATCGACCTCGGACAACTGCGCCGCGCGGGGGTCCGGCTGTTCCCGCAGCCACCGGAGGTACTTCGCGACGTTCACCTCCTCGCGGTCGATGGCGTATCGGTCCAACCAGATCCGGCGCTGCGGGCTTTCGGTGTTGTCATAGGGCACCCGGAGCCCCGCGGTGGGCTCGCGGGGCTCCGACCCCATCAAGAACCAGCCCGCGGGAATCTCCATCAACTCTTCCCGATGGCCCGACGTGTACCGTGTCAGGAATTCGACCACCTCACGTTGCTCCTCGGCGGTCAGCCCCGCGCCGGGCGCCATGCGCGCCACGGTCGGCGCCCAATCGCGCCGGTTCGCGGCCACGCGCCAGTACGTCGCTTTGCGGCTGAGCGCGGGGTCGGTCCATCCGTGGCAGCCCGAACATTTGTGAAACGCGGCGGGGACCACGGGCACGGGGTCCGCTGTGGGTCTGACCGGTTTGTCGATCAACGACGCGATGATGTCCGCCACGCGTTCTTGCACCACGCGCTCCGGCGGAGCAAACCGGCGGCCGCCGTCAACCGAGAGAAAGAGTCCGTGATCGTGCGTGCCGGCATAGAGCCGGTCGGGGTCCGACGGATCCACGGCCAGGGTTTCCACGTCGTCCTTCTCCGGCAACCCGTCGCCCACCTTGGTCCAGGTGGCCCCGTGATCGTCGCTGCGATACAACCCGCGGCGCAGCGCGCTCACGAATACCCGGCCCTTGGGTCCCGTGACCACGAGCCGAATCCACTGCCGATCGAACTCCGGCGCCGCGTCCGACCACGTCGCGCCGTTGTCGGTCGAACGCACCAGACCCCGGCGGCGCGTCCCGGCGTAGAGGCGGCCGTCCGCGGCCGCGGCCAACACCGTGATCGCCGCCTCGCTGAGATCCTGGCCGATCGCCCGCCACGCCGCGTCGCGAGCGCCGCGCGCGAACACCGTGCCCTGACCGAGCCAGACCGTCCCCGTCCGCGACAAAAACGCGGCGAGGACTTCGCCGTCCATCACCGGCAACCCCTGCCCGAACGCGGACCAATGCGCGCCTTCGTCGCGCGTTTCGTACACGTCTCCGGTGGACGTGGAGACGATCAGTCGTTCCGGGCGCGAGGGATCCACATACAAGGCGTGGATATTGGCGTTGCCCAGCCCCGCGTTCGCGGCCGCCCAGGTCCGCCCCCCGTCGCGAGTCCGATACACGCCGCCGCCGAACGTGCCGACATACGCGATATCCGCGTTCTTGGGGTGGACCGCCACGTGATACGCGCTGGTGTTGAGAATGCCCTCCCGCGCTGGCAACCACGTGCGTCCGCGATCCGCGCTCTTGAGCACGCCCACGGGACGGCCCGCCGCGTAGAGCACCGCGGGCTTCGACGGCGCGACCGCGATCTGGTTGACGAGCAAGGGTTCGGAGGCCGTCGGCTCCTGGGCCGTGACCGGGGCCGCGATCGCGAGCCCGAGGCACGCGACGAACGCGGCCGCGAGGCGCGTGCTCACCGCGCAAACTCGATCACGCGCGCGAGGGATTCGGCTCGTCCCGTGCGATACTCTTTCCACGCGACCAAGTACCCGTTGTCCCCGGCCGCCACCGTGGTGAAGTGGTTGCCTTTGGCGTCGGGCTCCACCGTAAACAGAAACGGCTTGACCGCGCCGCCGGTCCATCGCAGGGCGCGCACGTCGCGCGTGATGTCGGTGATCGTGGTCATCGGGCCGACCGCCGGTTGTTCTTCTTCCCAGACGATCAGGCACTCCGTCCCTCGACACGCCGCGGCCGGAAACATGTGCAGCCGCGGCGCGGACGACAGCGCGACGCCGTCCGGCTGCGCGACGCGGCCGTCCGGCGCCAGGGTCGCGCCGTATAGCGCGAAGTGGCCGCCGCCGCGTTTGTCCACCCAGACGATCACGCTTTCGCCGTCGGAGGCGGCGGTCGCGCCGACCGCGGGATAGCCCTGCTCGCCGGCCGCGGTGGACACCGCGATCGCGGCCGGGTCCAGCACGCGGCCCTCTTCGTCCACGCGGGCGGCGGAGAGGTCGGCCTCCCCGCGGCGCGCATCCATCCACGCGACCACGAACGTCCGGCCGTTCCACGCCACGGCGGGACGCGTCTGATCTCCCGGCCCGCCGCCCACCACGATCCCCTCGGGATCGAGCACGCGACCGTCCGGCGCGATCCGGGTCGCCGCGATGTCCCACCCCGCGCCCGGACGCTCCTGCATCCACGCCGCCAAAAACACGCGGCCGCTCCACGCCACCCGCGGATGCCGGCGATTGCCCGATCCGGCGCCCACGGCCAGGCCTTCGGGGTCGAGCACGGTCCCGTCGGGCCGCACCCGCGCGCCGTAGACTTCCCAGTTACGTCGACTCCGCAGATCCTGCCAGACCGCCAAGTGCGCGTCGCCGCTCCACGCCACGTCGGGGAACAGGCCGTCCGCCGGGCCTTCGCTGATGGGAAACCCGTCCGCCGGCGCCACCGCGCCGTCCGGGCTCACCCACGCGCCGTAGATGTCGCTGGGGCCGCGCCGCGTGGACTGCCAGACCACCAGGAAACGCGTCCCGTTCCACGAGGGCACGGGATCTTCCTCCTCGTCCGCCGCTCGAGACGACACCACGATCTCGGGCCCGAGGCGCGGCGAGCCGTCGGGCGTAAAGTCGGTCAGCGCGGCCGGACCCGCGCACGCCGCGACCACCGCCGGCAACGCCAACCACCACCGCGGCCATCGCGCCGTCACCGCGGGACCACCGCGATCCCCAATAAGCCGTCGGGCGCGTCCGTGTCCAGCCACGCGGTGATGTGTCGGGCCGCGGCGTCGATCACCGCGATGCGATTGGTGCCGCGGTGAGTGACGTACACGCGGCCGCCGTCCGGCGACACCGCGACGCCCCAGGGCGAGGGGCCCACGGGAATGGCGGCGAGCTCGCGGTCGCTCGCGGTGGACACCACCGAGACCGTGTCCGACCCGCCGTTGGCCACGTACGCGACCCCGCCGTCCGGCGACATCGCGATGCCGGTCGGATTCACGCCGACCGGCACCGTCGCGACCACGACGTCCCGCGCGGTGTCGATGACCGACACCTCGGCCGAGCCCTGGTTGGTCACGTACGCGAACCGCCCGTCGATCGACACCGCGATCTCCACCGGAAACTGCCCCACCGGGATCGTTTCCACCAACTGATAGGTCACGGTGGAGACCACCGACACGGTGCCGGAGAAATAGCTGACCACGTACACCGCGGGCCGGCGGGGAATCGCCGCCACCGCCACCGGACGAGGGCCGACGCGTGGTTGCGCCAACAAGGCCCCGGTCTTCGTGGAGATGACCGACACCGTGTGGTCCTTGACGTTGGCCACGAACAAGGCGCGGCCGTCGGACGACACGTCCACGGCCTGCGGCAGGCCGCCCGCGTCCACGCGCGTGATCGCGTGGGTGTCGGTGCGGATCGCCGCCACGCTGCGTCCCCTCCCGCCCACGTACACGGTTTTCCCGTCGGGTGAAACCGCCACGTCCCACGGCTTGAGAATCTCCGGGACCCGCACGAGCGGGGCGCGGCCGGTCGGATCCACCACCACCACGCCGTCCGAGTCCGGATCCGCGACGTACAGCAGCGGTCCGCGCGCGCTCGCGCAGCCGACCAATGCGAAGGCCGCCAGGGTTGCGATGATCGACCGCGCCGTTCCGGTCCGTTTCCGCGCGCCCGTCACGGAGTCACCCGCGACGAATAGGCCGTCAAGAAGTCCGCGACCGCCGCCTCCTCCGATTCGGACAACCCCGCCATCGCCGCCATCCGGCGCACGGTGCGCGGCCAGTCCCGACGGTTCGGCGGGACCAACCAAAAACTGTGCGGCGCTTGATTCAACTCGGGGTCCGTCCAGCCGTGACAGCCGTTACACTTGGCGAACGCCGGCGGCACCGCGAGCTCCGACGCGGGGCGGCCGGGATCGCGCGCTTTGAGCGCCGCGATGATCGCGTCGGCCGCCACGATCGGCGCCTCGCCCAGCGGTCGCCACGACACGCCGCCGTCTTCGGTGGCGAAGACCCCGTAGCCGTGCGTGCCCGCGTAGGCGTGGGTCGGGCGGTCCGGATCGATCGCCAGCGCCCGCACGTCGGCCGTCGGCAGCCCCGCGCTCCGCCGCTCCCACGTTCGCCCGCCGTCCTCGCTTCGCAAGACCCCTTCGCCCGACGTCGCCGCGTACGCCAGCGGGCTTCGCGCGTCGAACCACAACCGGCGCATCCACTCGCGGGTCAGCCGCCCGTCGCGGTCCCACCGGGTCCACGTGGTCCCCCCATCCTCGCTGACGAAGAGGCCTCCGCCCTCCAACGTGGCGCCGTCGCGCAAGGCGGCCGCGAACACGCGCCGACCGTCCGGGTGCGCGATGAGCACGGTGATGGCGCGGCCTTGGAGGTCCCGCGACGCGATGGACCACGACGGATCTCCGACGCGCCGCCGCCACACGCCGGACCCCGACGCCAGGAGCGCCGCGTCCGGAGTCCCGGGAATGATCACCAGGTCTTGAAACTGTTGACTCTGGGTAAAATGATCGCCCTCGTTCCAGGCGGACCAACTCGCGCCGCGGTCCGGGCTGACGAACACGCCGGTGGACGTGACCACGTACAGCCGATCGGGATCAGTGGGGTGCAGCACGATCGCTCCGATGTTGGTGTTGCCCAAGCCGTCGTTGCGCTCCGCGAACGTCTTGGCCCCGTCCACGCTGCGATACAACCCGCCCCCGCCCGCGCCGACGTACACGACGTCGGGATCGCGCGGATCCACCACCAGGCGATAGAGGGAGTAACTGCGGATCCCGCGGTTCGCGGTCTCCCAATGTCGGCCCCGATCCGCGCTCGCGAGCAGGCCGACGCTGTAGTTGGTCAGCGCCAGCACGCGGTCGGGCCGAGCCGGGTGCAGCGCGATCTGGGAGATAAAGAGCGCTTGCGGGGACTCGGACCGGGCCGCGTCCATCGGCCGCTCCGCAAGGCTCGCGCAGGAGGTCAGGCTCAGGGCGACGGCGATCGCTCCCCAGGCGCGAATCGTCATGGCGTCGCGGGAGGCGTGCGACGAGGCGCCCCCCCGTCCAACGCGCCTCGGTACACCCACGCGCGCGGCGGCAACGTGGTGCCCGCGTACAACGAGCCGGCGAACGCGTGCATCGCTTCCACGGTAAACGGCGTCAGCTCTCCCACCTCGTCCCATGACCGGCCGTCGCGGCTGCGCAGGACGCGTCCGTTCACGGACGCGAACAACGAGTCGGCGGCGTCGGCCAGCGCCGCCACGTACCCGGTTCGGGTCCCCGTGGACGCGGCAAAGACGCGCTCCCACCCGCGGTCGCGGCCCGCGGTCCGCCAGATCTCGCCCCGGCTCGTGGTGCCCACGTACAACCGGCCTCCGGAGACGACCGCCGCGCGCACGCCCGCCGATGGCCCCGAGGCGCCGTGCGCGGACGTCCATGTCGTTCCGTCCCGACTCACGAACACCCCGGTTCCCTCGACCCCGGCGTAAAGCCGTCCGTCAAACGAAACCAAAAACCGCACCCAATTGGCAAACCCGTTCTCCGCGTCCGCGAGCAGCGCCCCGGCCGGGGACCACGCGCGGCCGTCGGACGACCGATACACGCGGCCGCGCGTGGTGCCGGCGTACAACGCGTCGCCGAACACGCCGAGGGCGACGATCCCGCGTTCTTCGGGCGGCAACGTCGCCTCGCGCGTCCAGTGCTCGCCGTCCCCGCTGCTCCATACCTCGGCCCGCGGTTGGTTCGTGCCCGCGAACACCCGATCACGGAACGTGATCAACCCATACACGGTGTACGAGTCCGTCGTCAAGACCGGCCGCCAGGCGCGGCCCTCCAATCGGAGCGCCGAGCCCGCGCCTTCGATCCCGGCGTACAGCCGCTCGCGAAACGATTGCAGCGCCACGACGTTCCAGCCCTCCGGAACCGGCTCCAAGGGCTCCCACGTCATGGCCGCGACCTTGGCATACCGGCTCATCAAGAATCGCTCCAGATCCGTCCGTTCCGCCTCGCTCAGCTGGCATCCCAACGCCTGCATCCACGAGAGCACCAGCGGCCACGGCCTCGGTTCGATGGCGTGGCTGCGGGCCGCGCACTCTCCGGCCACGCAGCGGGCGCCGACGGTCACGCCGTGGCAGGCGCCGCAGCGCGACCGCATCACCGCCATGCCGCGCTCCTCAATGGTCGGAGCCGGCGCGGCCGCGCCGAGCGTGAATGACGCCGCGAGCACCGCCAGCAGTGCGCGGGGCGAGGTCACGGTCCGACCGCCCGGCTGTACGCGGTCAAAAACCGGAGGATCGCCGCGCGCTCCTCCGGCGTGAGCTGCGCCCGTTTCGCCATGCGATCCACGGTGGCCGCCCAATCCCGCGCATTGGGCGGCATGCGCCAGTAGGTGTGTTTGGCGTTGAGCCGCTCGGCGGTCCATCCGTGGCAGCGGTTGCACTTGGCGAACGCCGGAGGAACCGTCGGCGTCGCGCGCGCGACGCCGACATCGAGCATGGCGACGATTTGCGACATGGTCAGCGGCGCGACGCGCTCGGCCGCGCGCCAGGTCGCGCCGCGGTCGTGCGAGTAATACCATCCCGCCGCGGTCGTGCCCGCGACCAGACGCGACGGATCCGCGGGATGGACCGCCAGGCTCCGCACGTCCGGATCCAGCGCGCCGGCGCCGAGTGGGGACCACGTCGAGCCCCCGTCGCTCGACGCGAACACCCCGGAACCGCGGGTCGCGGCGTACACGCGCGCGGGGTCGCGCGGATCCGGGACCACGCGGCTGACGAACCAGTTGAGGTCGCCGACTCGGCGCCACGCGCGGCCGTTCTTCACGTGGATGCCTTGCTTGATCGTTCCGACGAACACGCGGCCGTCCCGCGGGTCGCACGCGACCGCGGTGACGCGCGCGGACCCCAGCTCGGGATCCCTGATCCACCGCGACCCGGTGCGCTCGCGCCGGAACAAGCCGCCCTCCGTCCCCAGCCAGATCCTCCCGCTCGGCGACGGTTCGACCGCCAACGTCTTGTACCCCACGGCTTCGGACAACGGGGGCAACCCCTGGCCGAAGGGTTCCCAGTGCGCGCCGCCGTCCGACGAGCGGGAGAGCCCGGTGGACGTCGCCGCGTACCATCGGCCGTTGTCCGCGGGATCGACCGCCAACGCGTCGATCGCGGTGTTCGCCAAGTCGCCGTTGCGCTCGCTCCACGTGGCGGCGCGATCTCGGCTGATCGACACCCCGCCGCCCCACCCGCCCGCCAGCAGGACCGGGGCGTCCCCCCCCGCGGGCGCGATCGCCGACAACGCGTGGTGAGTAAAACTCTTCATCCCTTGGTTGGCGTGCGCCCAACGACGGCCGCCGTCAACGCTCGCGAGCACGCCCATGTTGCTGGTGACGGCGTAAAACCGATCGGGGTCGACCGGGTCCGCGACGATCTGGTGGATGGTCAGCGGGCCTTCAAGGACCTCGTCGGCTCCCGCCGCGTACGACCCGCCGAACAGGACCGCGATGAGCACGGACACGCTCGCCGCCGAACCGCCCTGCTTGATGAGGTCGGTCGGCGACACGGCGACTACGTCCGATTGGGCTGCGAACGCAGATAGTCGGCGAGCGCGTCCCGCCACGGACGCATGCGGATGCCCAAGCCGGCCAGCTTGGCGCAGTCGAGGACCGAGCGCGCGGGGCGTTTGGCCGGACGCCCCAACTCCGCGGTCGAGATCGGGACGACCCGGCGCTCGAGGCCGGACAACTTGAGGATCGTGACCGCGAACTCGTGCCACGAGCACGATCCCGAATTGACCGCGTGGTAGACTCCTGCGGCTCGGACGTCGAGCAGCGCCCGAATGGCGCGCGCCAGATCCTCGGCCCACGTGGGTGAGCCGACTTGATCGCTCACGATACGCAGTTCGTCGCGCTCCGCGGCCAATCGCAGGATCGTGCGCACGAAATTTTTCCCCTCGCCGTACAGCCACGCGGTGCGCAGGATCACGGCGTCGGGTTTGACCGCGAGCGTGTCGCGTTCGCCCGCGAGTTTGCTCGCTCCGTACACGCCGAGCGGGGCCGTGGGATCGTCTTCGCGGTAGGGCGCGGTCTTGGCGCCGTCGTACACGTAATCGGTGGAGATCGCGATCAGGCGCGCGCCGGCTTGGGCCGCGGCCTGCGCCACGAGACGCGAGCCGTCGGCGTTCACGGCGTAAGCCCGGGCGGGATGGGTTTCCGCTCCGTCCACGTCGGTGTACGCCGCGCCATGGATCACGACGTCGGGCCGGGACGCGGTGATCCGGTCAACGATCCCGGCGTGCGTAATGTCGGCTTCGTGTTCCGGCGGCGCGGTCACCTCGTGATCCGCCAGGACGTGCCGGAGGGCCAGCCCGAGTTGCCCGGTGGCGCCGGTCAAGAAAATACGCATATCAACTCACGGGTGACAGCCCGTCGCTCATCACGATAGCTCATCGAACAGGCAGGAACGACGATCGCGCTGCGGCGGGCTTGTGATCGGCTCTGCGTTCGGACCGCGCTTAGGTGAGCTCGATCTTACTTTGATCGCCGACGATGAATTTTTGCGTCCGGGGCTTGGTCGCGCAGCGCAGAATTTCGACCTCACGACCCAACAGGCTCCGCTCGATGCGGTTGTACGCGTCGATGATCCGGCCCCGTTCCAGCACGATGCTGTATTCGACCTCGCTGTTGCGCAGGACGCAGTCCGCGCCGATCGCGGTGAACGGCCCCACGTAGGAATTTTCGACCACCGTACGCGCGCCGATCACCGCGGGTCCGCGGATCTGACTGCCGATGACCGTGGCCCCCGGCTCCAGAATCACCTTCCCCGCGATGTCGGATTTGTCGTCCACCTGACCGGGATGGAACGGTTCGGGCTGTTCGCGGACCTTGTCGAGCGCGAGTCGGTTGGCTTCCAACAAATCCTCGGGTTTGCCGGTGTCCTTCCACCACCCCGTGATCTCGGAGTAGCCGACCCGGTATCCGTGTTCCAACAGATATTGGTGGGCGTCGGAAATTTCCAACTCGCCGCGCGCGCTGGGCGCGATGGCGTTGACCGCCTCGAAAATGTGTCGATCGTAAATATAGATGCCGGTCACGGCGAAGTTGCTCTTGGGTTGCGCGGGTTTTTCCCTCACGCCGACCAGCTTGCCGTCGCGCAGCTCCGGCACGCCGAAGCGCTCCGGGTCGCGCACGCGGGCGAACACCAGCCGGCAATGATCCTTGTCCCGCTTGAATTCGTCGATGAACTGGCGGATCCCGCCCACGATCACGTTGTCGCCCAAATAAAAGACGAACGGATCGTTGCCGATGAAATCCTGGGCCACGCGCACCACGTGCGCCAGCCCGCGCGGCGCGTCCTGCACCACGTAGGTGATCTTGAGACCCCACGCCTCGCCGCCGCCGAGCGCCTGGCGGATTTCCTCACCGGTGTCGGGGTTGATGACGATGCCGACCTCCCGGATCCCGGATTCCGCGACCGCCTCCAAGGCGTAGGCGATCATCGGCTTATTCGCGATCGGGATGAGGTGCTTGTTCGACGTGTGGGTGATGGGGCGGAGGCGGGTTCCCTTCCCGCCGGCGGTAATCAAAGCTTTCATGGCGATGACGCGAGCTCCCGGCCTGTCTGCGTTTCGGTGATCATACGGGCCTTGCGGAATCGAGTCAAGCCGCGCACGCCTGGGGCGCCGACGCGTATGGCTTGCGTTCATGCACCCGGACACGTACAGTGAGCCGCACATGAAACGCCGTCACCAGGACACGCGGGCCGACGACGCGCCGACTCCCCACCGTTCGTCAGAACCTACCGGGCGCTCCACGGCCGAACGTCTCGCACTGCTGTCGAGTTCGCCCTGGTTGCCGTGGGCGGCGATCGCCGCGGTCATCCTGTGGTTCGGGAAGGACTTCCTCTTCTTCGGCAAGGTCTTTCTCCCCCTGGACTATCTCCAAGCGTGGAGGCCCTGGAGCGCCGTGTTCCCGTCACCTCGGCCGATCAACAATATCGTCATCAGCGACGTGGTCGACGGCATCTACCCCTTGTTGCACTTCGTGTCCGACCAACTGAAGTCTGGTCATCTGCCGTTATGGAATCCATTGGTCTTTCTGGGCGTGCCGACGGTGATGCTCGGCGTGAGCAACTTCGTCTTTAACCCCCTGTATGTGGTTTTGTTGTGGTTGCTCTCACCCGCCACGGCGCATTCCCTGGCGCTCCTCATCAACCTTTCTCTGATCGCGTCCTTCTCGTTTCTGTTCTTTCGTCTGCGCGGGTTGACCGCGACCGCGTCGCTCATCGGCGCCATGGTGCTCACGTTCAACGGGCATCTGATGGTATGGCTGGAGTACGCGCTCGCGGACTTTGCGTTCGCCGGGTTGGCCGTCTCCTTCTATTGCTACGAAAAGAGCCTCCACGAGCGTCGTCTTCGATTCGTCCTGGCCAACGGGCTCGTCATCGGACTCCTGTTGCTGGGCGGCTCAATCCAGTGGGTGTTTTTCCTCGTCCCTTTGCTCGGTCTGTACGCGGCGGCGCGAACCGTCGAGCAGTGGGACGGCCGAGAGACGCTGCGTCACCGGCTCTCGCCGCTGCTTCGGTATCTCGCGCCGCTGACGCTGGGCGTCCTCATCGCGGCGCCCAATCTGCTCTTTTTCGCGGAATACATGGGGCAGTCGCAACGCAGCATTCGCCCGTTTGACTGGGTCCGCGCACACACCGCCACGTTTCATCCCGAGTTGTTCGCCACGCTTCTGTTTCCGAATTTCTTCGGTTACCAGCCGGGCGGTCAATGGTTCGCCCGTGGAAGCGCCGCCGTCGTGTTCCAGAATTACAACGAACTCGGCGCCTTTATGGGGATTGCGACGTTGCCGCTCGTGCCGCTGGCCTGGCGCGCCACCACGCACCGTCGCATGGTGATCTTTTGGACCGCGATCATCATCGGCGCGTTCCTGGTCGCCATGAAACCACCCGGCCTCTACTATTTGTTGTATCGCTACGTTCCGGGGTTCAACGGCATGCAGCCCACCAGAACGATCATTCTGCTGCCGGCGGCATTCGCCTATCTGGCGGCGGTGGGGGCTGACGCGTTGCAGCGACGTCCCCTGTCGACCGCAGCGGCGGCCCGTCTCGGATGGGGCGTCCTCGGGCTCGTCGCGGGCCTTGCGCTCGTGCTCGTCGGCTCGAGCGGGTATTTCCAGCAGCACCCGTTGGTCCTGAGGGGCGTGGATCTGGGCCGCCACTTTCGGATCGGCAACCCGGACTTCGCGTGGCCGCTCGCGCTGCTGGCGTTCGTCGGCGCGAGTTTCGTGCTGTTCTCTCGGCGGACGATCGGCGTCGTGGGACTCGGGGCCGCGCTCCTGGCCCTGCTGGTCGTGGATCTGACCTCGTTCGGCCTGCGGATCAACACGCGGTCCGAGCGATCACTCCTCTACCCGACGACGCCGAGCCTGCGGTTCTTGGCCGAAGACCGGGACACGTATCGCACGCTGCCTTTGGGTCTACACTACAACACGTTGATGCCGTTCGGGATCGCGACGCTCGGTGGATACGCCAGCATGTTCCCGGCCAGTTATCTCGCCCTGATTTCCGCGATGGAAGCGCAGCAGGATCCCCGGGTGAACGTCGCCGAACGAAACCAGAATTACGTCGCGCCGATCGGATACCGTTCGCACTTACTCCCGATGCTGAACGTCAAATACCTGATCACTCCCCCCAGGCCTCCCCAGGCTCAACTGCATCCTGATGACGCCGCGCGCTTGGAGTCGCGGCATCGGAGCGACCTTGAGGTGTTCCTGGTCAAAGACGCCTTGCCGCGGGCCTACGCGGTTCCCGCGGTCCGACAAGTCAGTGGCCTCTCGGAGGCGACCGCCGCCATGTTGGCGCCCGAATTCGATCCCACGCGCACCGCAATCGTGGAAACCGATGTCCCCGAACTGGCCGACGGATCGGATATCGGCGGCACCGTGCGCATGACGCCGCCTACCATCCATCGCCCAGACACGGACCAGTTGGATGTGGACACCGACTACACGCATCCGACGCTCCTCGTGATCAGCGAGCAGTTCTTCCCGGGGTGGAAAGCATTTCTCGACGGAGCACCCGCCCCATTGCTGCGGGTTGACGGCGTGCTGATGGGCACCGTGGTGCCGGAAGGACGCCATCGAGTCACATTGCGGTTTCAACCCACCTCGATCACCGTCGGCTCTTGGATCGCCACGGCCGCCGCGGCGTTGATGATCGTGCTGTGGGCGTTTGACCGGCGACGCGCGTCGGCACGGAAGGTCCCGGCTTCACCGCCGGTCTCTTCCTAATACATCCGACAGCGACAGTTCCGTATCGGTATGGACCACAACACACCCGTAGCCCGTCACCGGCCATGGCTCCCGTGGGCGATTATCGCGGGCGCTCTCCTTGTCTTCGGGGCAGACTTTCTTTTCTTTGGTAAGGTATTTCTCCCCATAGACGTCATCCAGGCGTGGCCACCCTGGAGACCCTTGGACCTGCCGCCCGGCACCAATCCGCCCGTCAATAACATCCTCAACTCAGACGCGGCTCAAAGCGTCTATCCGCTCTTAGATTTTATTTCGAAGAACCTGAAAGATGGCCATTTACCGCTGTGGGACCCTCACATCTTCTTGGGGCTTCCGACCCTAATGATCGGCGGCGCCAATTTTGCGTTCAACCCGTTGTACGTTGGGCTGTTGTGGGCATTCGACACCGCCACGGCGCATTCACTCTCGCTGCTGATCAACCTGGGCGTCATCGCCTCGTTCTCCTATTTGTTCTTTCTGCGACTCGGCCTGACCCGCACCGCGTCGCTGGCGGGCGCACTGGCGTTGACGTTCAGCGGCCACCTCATGGCATTTCTCGAACTGGCGCTAGCGGATTTCGTGTTCGCGGGAACGGCCGTGTCGCTCTATTTCTACGAACGAAGCCTCGCCGAGCCGCGCATGCGGTTCATGTTGGGCAACGGAATCGTCCTGGGACTCCTGTTACTGGGAGGATCGATCCAGTGGGTCGGCTTCCTCGTTCCCCTGATCGGCCTCTACGCCCTTCTGAGAACCGCCGAGCAATGGCCCCGTAGTCGTTCCCTTCGGCGCAGTGTCCGCGGCGTGACAGCTTTTGCGGTACCGCTCGCGCTGGGAGTACTCCTGGCCGCTCCGACGTTACTGCCGCTTCCCGAATACGTTGCGCTGTCGCATCGCGCCGCCATCCCGTTCGACATCCTTGAGCGCGCGGCCACCTTCTATCCCGAGCGATTCGCGACGTTCGTGTTCCCGAATCTTTTTGGGACCCAGGCGCACGAGTACTACTTCGGCAGTCTATCCTTCGGCCGCTCGGCGGAACGAATCGCCGCGCAGAACTACAATGAAGTCATGGTGTATATGGGTGTCGTGACGCTCCCCCTGGTCGTGTTGGCGTATCGGGTGAGGGCATACCGTTGGCACACGGCGTTTTGGTCGGGAATCATCGTCGGCGCGCTCCTCGTTGCGATGAAGCCGCCGGCCTTGCATCAATTCCTCTATCACTACGTTCCCGGGTTCAACGGCATGCAGGCCACCAGGGTCCTCATCCTGCTGCCGCTTCCCATCGCGTTCCTGGCCGCGGTGGGGCTACATGGAATCCAGCTCGAACCGCTTCGACCGGGCGCCGTTGCCCGCATGTGGCGTGGACTACTTGCTGCGACCGCGGCCCTTGCCGTGGGGCTGATCAGCGCACACGTCTACTTGAACGGCCGAGCAACCGTCCTGACCCCGGATTTCGGGATTCCACTCGGCATCCTCGGGATAACGAGCTTTGGGTTCTGGCTTCTCGCGAGAGGCCGAATCAGCGTGCAAGTATTGTGTAACGGTCTCATCGGATTACTCCTCATTGACCTCTTGGGATTCGGATTGCGGCTTAACACGCGGGTCGACCGTGCCCTGGTCTATCCTCCCGTGCCGAGCCTTCGCTTCTTGATGGACGATCCGGAACAGGCGCGAATTCTACCGCTGAACGTGCCGTATAACACGCTGATGCCGTATGGCATCTCCGTCCTTGGCGGCTACTCCACGATGTATCCATCGAGTTATTTTGCGCTGATGGTCGCGATGGAGCGCGCGGAATCCCTCACCCCCCCCATCACCTCGTTCCAAAACCGGAATTACATCTGGCTGGTCGGCTACACGTCGAAACTCCTTCCGATGTTGAACGTCAAGTATCTCGTGGCGACCCACATTCCACCCGTACCGCTCCATCCGAAGGCAGCCGTCTCCTGGGTCCACAGTTCCGCCTTGGACATTTATCAGACCAAACACTACTTCCCCAAGGCCTTTCCCGTCTTCCGGTACGAACGGGTTGCCACGTCGTCTCAGGCCATTACGGCCATGATGCAACCCAATTTCGATCCGGCGCGAACCGTGCTCGTTGAGGTCCCCCTTGTCGGCCTTGATGAACAGACCGAGAATTCGATCCCAGGCTACTTGACTCCGCTCGTGATCTCCCGACCCAATACCGACGAGATTGTCATCGAGGCGGCGCTGCCGAAACCGGCGCTGGTAGTGGTCAGCGAGCAGTTTTTCCCAGGGTGGAACGCCCGCGTGGACGGCGTTCCGACCGCCCTGGTGAAGGTGAACGCCGCGTTGATGGGCGCCGTGGTTCCCGCCGGAAACCATCGTCTGACTCTGCAGTTTATGCCGAAATCCGTTATCATGGGTTTAATCGTGTCCGTCGCAACGCTCAGTGTGATCTTCGCGTTTCTCCTTATCGACGGAGCGAGACATCGACGGAGGAGTGTTCGGTAGCAATGGCCAGGATCTACATCGCCGGCGCCGGCGGGGCCCCTTCCAATAACTTCATTCGTTCGATTCGAGAGGGTTGTCCCGGAGACTACCTCATTGGGGCAACCTGCGTGCCGGCGGATATATTTCTGGCGGACGTCGACGAACGGCACATTGTTCCGCCCGCGACCGACCCTCGGTACAAATCTCGGTTACTGGAAATTCTCCGCGGCGCGAGGCCCGACTTTCTTCATGCCCAGCACGACTACGAGGTCCGAGCCGTGTCGCGGATCCGCGACGAGATTCATCGGCTCGGAGTCAAGACCTTCCTCCCCCGGCCCGAAACCGTTGAGGATTGCGTCGATAAAGGCCGCTCTTACACCATCTGGAAACAAAAGGGGCTGCCGGTTCCCGACACGATGCTCATCGGCACGCCGCGGGACCTGACAGCGGCGTTCGATGCCCTCGGCCCTCAAGTGTGGCTGCGGGCCACGGAGGGCGGCGGCGGGAAAGGCGCCTTACCCACGGACAACCCCGAGTTCGCGCGCCTCTGGATCGACCGGTTCAACGGCTGGGGTCACTTTACCGCGGCGAGATGCCTGACCGCGCAGAGCATTACGTGGTTGTCGTTATGGCACGAGGGCGAGTTGCTGGTCGCGCAAACTCGACGGAGGCGAAGCTGGAACTTCGGAGACCGAACCCTATCCGGGGTCACCGGGATCACGGGGGTCGGAGAAACCTGTTCCATCCCTGAAGTCGACGAGATCGCGCTGGCCGCGATCAACGCCATCGACACCGCGCCGCATGGGATCTTCGGGGTGGACATGACGTACGATCACGCCGGAGTCCCCAACCCGACGGAAATCAACATCGGACGGTTCTTCACCACGCACTATTTCTTCACCAAGGCGGGCCTCAACATGCCCAAGATGGTTCGCGATCTGGTCATTGAAGGCAAACGGCCCGCGGTCGCCAAAAAGATCAATCCGCTTCCAAACGGATTGGTGTGGATCCGAGGGATGGACGTCGAGCCGGTGTTGACCACGACGGCGGAGCTGGAAAAGCTGGAACAATGGCTGACCTGAGCCGTCTGGAGGGCAAAACCATCCTGGTGACCGGAGCGACCGGCTTCATCGGCCGACATCTGGTCACCGCGCTCGGACACGTCGCCGGAGCCCGGGTGGTCCTCCTCTCACGAGGCGCGTCGACGCACGTCCCCCGGAACGCCGTGACCGTCACCTGTGCGCTCGAACACTTGTCCGCCGACACCTGGCGCGCCCAGGACGTCCATCACATCGACGCCGTCTTCCACCTGGGAGCCTTCACGCCTAAAACGCGAGCGGACGCCGACCGCGTCGATCCGATTTATCGCGACAATCTGCTCGGAACCCGAGCGTTGCTGGACAGCCTCTCCGCCCGACCTGAGGTCGTCGTGTTTTCCAGCACGCTCGATGTCTACGCGCCGGCCACGACCGGCATACCGCTGACCGAGACGTCACCGCTCGGGCCGGCGACCCTCTACGGCGGCTCAAAGCTGTTCTGCGAACAACTCATCCGCGCCTACGGAAAAACAGCGGGGTGCCGTACCGCCGTGCTTCGTTACGGTCACATCTTCGGGCCCGGCGAGGAGGCGTACGGCAAGTTGATTCCTCTCACCATCCGTCGCCTCTTAAAAGGAGAGCCCCCGACGCTCGACGGCGACGGGAGCGCGGAGCGCGATCTGTTGTACGTCGAGGACGCGGTCGAGGCCACGCTGCGCGCCGCAGTGGCGCCCCGCGACGAAATTGGGCCGCTCAACGTCGTGCGCGGCTCCTCACGGCCGATCCGCGACGTCGTGAACACCCTGGTACGACTCACGGGGTTTGAAGGAACGATCCAGTTCCGCGCCGAGCAACCCACCGGCGCGTCGTTACGATTCGACAACCGCCTCATGCGGGAGACGCTGGGCGCGTGGCCCCTGGTATCCCTCGATGACGGGTTGAAGCGTGAGGTCGACTACGCGAAGGGACGGGCATGAGCACGGAACGAACGCGGGTGGAAGCCTTGGCCGACTGGTACCTGAAGGAACAACTGGACTTCGACAAGCGGCTCATCCGGTTTCGGTATCGAACGCTCAAGCCCCATCTGCGAGGCCCCGACGGGTTGGAGCTCGGCCCCGCGGAAGGCGAGATGACCCAATTCCTGCTTCACGATTTTCCGCGACTGACCGTGGTCGACGGCTCCGCGGAGTTGCTCGCGCGCATACCGGACGCCCCCAATCTGACCAAAATCCACGCCCTGTTCGAGGAGTTCGAACCGCGCCAACGATACGACACGATCGTGCTGGAACACATCCTGGAACACGTCGAGGACCCGGTCGGGCTCTTACGGCGGGTCTCCGCGTGGTCGGCGCCGGAAGGCCGTATCCTCCTCGGCGTGCCCAACGCGCACTCGATCCATCGCCTGGTCGCGGTCAAAATGGGCTTGCTCACCGCGCCCACCGACCTGAATCAACGGGATCATACGCTCGGCCATCGACGGGTCTACACCCCGCAGACCTTCGCCCGGGACATTGCGGAGGCCGGCCTGCGGATACTCCAGACCGGAGGCGTGTTTTTCAAACCGTTGTCCAATCAACAAATCCAGGACCACTGGACCGAAGAGATGATCAACGGCTTTTACGAGTTGGGCAGGGATTTCCCCGAACTCTCGGCCGAATTATACGCGGTATGCCGGCCGTGATCGACACGGTCATCATGGATCTGGACGGTCCGGTGCTGGACGGTCGACTCCGCCACTACGCCTGTTATCGCGACATCTTGACGGAACGCGGCCTCACGCCGTTGGCGGAAGATCGGTATTGGGACATGAAACGCAACCGCGTCGATCGTCGCCGCCAGCTCGCCGCCACCGGCGCCGAACGCCTCTACGACGAATTCCTCGCCGCGTGGCTGGCCCGAATCGAAAGCGAGCGGTATCTGGCTCTGGATCGCCTCCAACCCGGCGCCGTGCCCAAACTGGACGAGTGGCGCAACCAGGGAATCCGTCTGTTGCTGGTGACGATGCGTCACAACCGAGAGACGCTCCTCCGGCAGCTCGACGCGCTCGACTTGCGGGCGCGGTTCGACGCGGTCCAGTCGGTTGACCCGACCGCGCCCGACGCGGGAAAAGCCGACGCGATTCGGCCCTATCTCGACACGGGCTCTGCCAAACGGGCGCTGTGGATCGGCGACACCGAGGTGGACATCCGCGCCGCGCGCCTCGTGGGCGCGACGGCCTGCGCCGTGACGTGCGGACTTCGCACCGAGGAGTACCTGGCCTCCCTCTCCCCGGATCTGGTGGTACGCGACGTGGCGGAGATTTCGCTTCACGCGATGGAGGTTCAATGAGTCTTGAGCGGTGTCGCTTGATCGAACTGCCCATCATCAGCAACCCGAAGGGCAATCTCACCTTCATCGAAGCTCACCGCCATGTGCCCTTTGAGATCAAACGCGTCTACTACTTGTACGACGTGCCTGGAGGCGCCGAGCGCGGGGGCCACGGACATCGCGAGCTGGAACAGTTGATCATCGCGATGTCGGGCAGCTTCGACGTGGTGCTGGACGACGGCGCGGAGCGGAAACGGTATCACTTGAATCGCTCGTATTTCGGGCTCTACGTGTGCCCGATGATGTGGCGTGAGATTGACAACTTCTCGTCGGGGTCGGTCTGTATGGTGTTGGCCTCCACGCGGTACGACGAAAGCGACTACTACCGAGAATATGAGCCGTTTCTCCGGGCCGTTCGGGACAAACCATGACCGTGCCGTTCCTCGATCTCAGACCGCTCTACCAGGAGTTGCGGGAGGAACTCGACGCGGCGTCCCGCCGCGTCCTGGCGTCAGGACGGTACATTCTCGGAAACGAGCTTGACGCGTTCGAACGCGAATTCGCCGCATACTGCGGAACCCGTCACTGCATCGGCGTGGGAAATGGTCTCGACGCCCTGCACGTCATCCTGCGCGGGCTCGGGATCGGCGCCGGCGACGAAGTCATCGTGCCGGCGCACACCTTCATCGCCACGTGGCTCGCGGTGTCGTATGCCGGCGCCGCGCCGGTGCCGATCGAACCGGATCCGCGCACGTACAACGTGGAACCCGGGGCGATTGAAGCCGCGATTACCCCGCGGACCAAGGCCATCGTGGTCGTCCACCTCTACGGCCAGCCCGCGGATATGGATGCGGTGAACGCGGTCGCCGCTCGTCACGGGATTCCGGTCATCGAGGATGCCGCGCAAGCCCACGGCGCTCGGTACAAGGGACGGCGGGCCGGGTCGCTTGGACTTGCCGCGGGGTTCAGCTTCTATCCCGGGAAGAATCTGGGCGCGTTCGGCGACGGCGGCGCGGTCACCACCGATGACGCCGCGCTGGCGGACGCCGTCCGCTCGCTGCGCAATTACGGGTCCGCCCAAAAATACGTCCACGACCGCATGGGATTCAACACCAGGCTCGATGAACTCCAGGCCGCTCTGCTGCGCGTGAAACTCTCCAAACTGGACGAATGGAACGTCCGACGGGCTCGGATCGCCAACGCCTACCTGACCGGCCTCGCCGGAGACGGCGTGGGCGTGGAACTGCCGGTCGTCCCCCCGTGGGCCGAACCGGTCTGGCATCTGTTCGTGGTTCGCGTGGGCCAACGGGACGGGCTCCAAACTCGGCTCCGCTCCGCAGGAATTGAAACCCTCGTTCACTACCCCATTCCACCGCATCGACAGGGTGCATACGCTTGGGCCGACCGATCCTATCCGGTGACGGAGGACCTGCACCGGCGGGTGCTCAGCCTGCCGATGGGCCCGACCATGACGCGGGATCAGGCCGACCAGGTCATTCACGCCATCAGGACCCACGCCCGATGAAGACCGTGTCGGTAGTCATCCCCGTCTATTACAACGAGCGGTCGCTCACCCCGCTGTTTGAAGCCCTGGACCGCGTCAAGGAAACCTTGGAAGGGCGGGGCATGGGCTTGGAGGTCATTTGCGTGGACGACGGATCGGGAGACCGCTCGTTCGCCGTACTCGGCACACTGCAGGAAAAGCGTTCCTACTTGAAGCTGGTCAAATTGACCAGGAATTTCGGCTCCATGTGCGCGTTCAAGGCCGGACTTCAGTACGTCACGGGAGATTGCTTTACGCTCCTGTCGGCGGACCTGCAAGACGATCCCACGTTGATTCTGGAGATGACCGCGCACTGGCAACAGGGCCATCAGTTCGTCATCTGCGAACGTGAAAGCCGGGATGATCCGTTCGGATCAAAGGTGTTTGCGTCGTTGTTTTACACCCTCTTCCGACGATTGGCCATCCCCAGATATCCGGAAGGCGGGTTCGATCTCTTCCTGCTCGATCGCCGCTATCTCGCGCACATCCAACGAAGCGAGAAGAACACCAACCTGCTCGTCCTGGGCTACTGGCTGGGCGTGAAGCCCGTCGTCATCAAGTACCAGCGCAGAAAACGTGAACACGGCACGTCGCGGTGGACGTTTGCGAAAAAGACCAAACTATTCATCGACACGTTCATCAGCTTCTCGTTCGCGCCCATCCGATTCATCTCCTTGATGGGCATTCTCACATCAATCCTCAGCTTCCTCTACGGCCTGTTCGTGGTGCTGTTTACCCTGTTGGCCGAAAATCCGGTGCCCGGGTGGACCACCATCGTGGCGCTGATCACGTTCCTCCTGGGCCTCATCATGTTGATGCTCGGCATCATCGGTGAATATCTCTGGAGAATCCTGGACGAGGGAAGGAACCGACCGGAATACGTGATCGAGGAAGTTCGAGGCATCCCTTCCCCGGAGCGGTAGGACGCGCGGACGGCCCGCGCTTACTTCGGGGTGGTCTGAATGTCCAGAATCACCGCCTGCAGCAGCAGCTCGAAGCCGATCAAAAACGGCAGCACGCTCAGCATCACCGTTCCCGTGGTCGCGATCTCGCCGGTCATGGCCGATCGCCACCAGGTGTACACTCCGAACCCCGTGCCCCAGAGAAAGAACCCCAGCCCCAGAAACAGGAACACGGCGATCGGCGAAAAATCGCGCAGCACGTACTTCTGATAGATCCGATACCAGAATCGGCGAAAGAGGTACAGCGGGAACGATCCCAGCACCCGCGAGACTTTCAGGTTCGATACCTCGTCGCCGTAGATCGCGGGGATCGGCACGTCTTTGACCCGATAGTTGAGGATGTTCAGGTGGATGAGGAGGTCGTTCTCGAAGAAGAACCGCTTCGCGATGCGGTCGAACGGCAATCGGGAGAGGGGTTCGCGCCGGATCGCGAGGTACCCGTTCTGCGGATCGAACACGTTCCAGTAGCCGGACGTCAGTTTGGTGAGGAACGTCAGCACGAAGTTGCCGAACAGCCGGTGGCGCGGCATCGCGGAGAGCTCCGACGTATGGAGGAAGCGGTTCCCCTTGGAGTAGTCGTAGCCCTGGATCGTGACGGCGTCGAGCAGCGCGGGCAACTGCGCGGGATCCATCTGTCCGTCTCCGTCCATCTTGACCACCACCTTGACGCCCTCATCGAGTGCGCGACGGAGCCCGGTCATGGTCGCGCCCCCCACGCCTTGGTTCACCTCGTGGTGCAGGACGATGAGATTGTTGGCGACGATGCTCCGCGCTTCGGCGAGCGTGCCGTCGCGGCTCGCGTCGTCAACGACGATGATCCGGTCCACCCACGACGGGACGCCCTCGACCACCTTGCGGATCGAGCGCTCCACGTTGTAAGCGGGAATGACCACGCCGATGGATCTGCCGCGATACATATCAACCTCGAAACAGATTCAAAAGTTCAACAGTTCAAGGGTTCACCGGTTCAAGGTTCAACAGGTTCCACGGGGTTCCCTTTGAACGACTTAAACCTTGAACCCCTTGAACGTCTTGCCCTTTATTCCGTCATCGCCACGTCGCGCGCCGAGACACCATGATAGCGGAGCCAGCGCGAAAACTCCACGAATGAAGCCGGCGCCCGCCTCCGACGCAGGATCGAGGGAGCACCGGCCAGCGCCGCCGCGTAGGCCCGCAAGACGGTCGCGACCATCGCGGGCATGGACACGGTTTCCGTCGCGCGTCCCGCGCCCCCGAGACCGCGCCACGCGGCAACCGCGTGCCACCACAGCCGCAGCGCGGTATACGGAGCCGACAGCACGATCACACTCCACGGGAACGATTTGAGCATGACCCACACCCGGTTGCGCTCGACCAGAAAGATCTTGCGCAGGGAATACTTCCCGGCGGACGCGGAATACCGGTGCCGCACCAGAGCGTCCGGGACGTACCGGCAGCGCCAACCGGCGACGCGGCCGCGCAACCCCAGGTCCACGTCGTCGCAGTACATGAAGAACGCTTCATCGAACGTCCCGATCTGGTCCAACATGGCGCGGCGGTAGAGCGCGGCGCAGCCGCTGGGCATCAAGGCGTCTTCCGGGCGATTGAACCGATCCCCGTCGTGATCCAAGCGGCCGCGGCCCCGTCCCAGTCCATCGCGGGAGAGCAGCAATCCCGCGCTGTCGATCACGGCGTGGTCGTCGTGCGACACGATCCTCGACGCGCACATCCCGACCCCAGGGTCGCGTTCCGCCTCGCGCACGAGCGCGGCCACCCATCCGGGGTCGGCCGTCGCGTCGTTGTTGATCAGCGCCACGAACTCACCGGACGCCTCGGCCATGCCGTCGTTGTTGCCGCCGGTAAAACCGCGATTGTCCCGGTTGACGACCAACCGGATCTTTTCGCCGTACCGCCGGCGCAGGAGCCCGACCGATCCGTCGGTCGAGCCGTTGTCCACCACGATGATCTCGGTTCTCGGATGCGTCTGGGCCAGCAGCGAATCGACGCACTCCGCGAGGTAGGTCTCGCCGTTCCAGTTCACGACGATCACGGACACCGCCGGCGGCACGCGCGCGCTCGTCATGGCCCTCGCTCGCGCGCGGAGGCGCTCGACGGCGCGCCGTCCGACTTGGCCGCCGCGTAGCGTCGCGCGGACGCGTAGGCCGGCGAATCGGGAGACTCGCGAAGAAACGCGCCGAACGCTTGCCTCGCCGCGTCGGTCTTGCCCGCGCGCTCGTACAGCAATCCCAGGTTGAAATAGGCCTGAAAGAACTTCGGATCGCGCGCGAGGAGTTCCTCGTACGCCGCGGTCGCCTCCGGAACGCGTCCTACCGTCATCAGCACATTGGCCCGGTTAAAGCGCGCCTCGTCGAGATCGGGGGTAATTTTCAACGCCGTCGCGTACGCGGCCAGCGCGTCCGCCGGTCGGCCGACCCGCTCGGCCGACATCCCCAGCCCCACGTACGCCTTGGCGGAGAGAAACGAGGGACGATCGCCCTCCTGGGCCACCACCGCTTGGAAGTTCCGGACCGCCTCGCGGATGTTGCCGGTTTTGAGCAGCGCTTCGGCCACGTTCAGGCGGGTCGCCGGTTGATGGGGCCGACGGTCCAACGCCGCGCCGGCGCGGACCAGCGCGTCCTGGGCGCGCGCGAGATCGCCCAACCCCGCGTAGACCGACCCCAGCGCCGCCAATGAATCCGCCGAGCCCGGGGCCAGTTCCACCGCGCGCTCCAACGCGGGACGGGCCTGGACATAGTCTCCGCGGCCGACATGAATCATCCCGACATTGTAGTACGCCACCGCGTAATCCGGCTGCGCGCGGATCGCGGCCTGGTACTCGGCCAACGCCGAGTCCACGTCGCCGCGGCGCGCGTGTTCGGTGCCCAGGTTCACGCGCGCCACCGCGTGGTTCGGCGACTTGGCGGCCGTGTCGCTCCACAACGCCAGCGAATCGGTCCACACGACGTTGCGGGCCGCGGTCGCAACGCCCCACGCCGAAACGACCGCGACTCCCGCGCCGATCGCGGCCCATTTCACGATCGGGCGGCCCGCCGTTCGATCCGCGAGCACGGAGACCGCGATCCCCGCGATTCCGGCCAGCGCCATGCCGGGCAGATAATCTCGATGTTCCTGAAACAACGCATGGAGCGGGTAGAGCATGGTCGGCAGCAGAGTAATCACCCACCACAGCAGCAACAGGCCGACCGGACGCCGCCGGTCCGACGCGCGTACCAACCAGCGGGCGCCCACCGCGCACGTCGCGAGTACGGCCGTCAATCCGACGATCACGGCCGGGTGCCGGGGCGACGCATGGATCGGCACGTCGCGCAGGGCGTTCAATGAAAACGGCCACGCGAACACGGCCGCGTGGATCGGGAACGCCGCCGACTGACTCCACAAATTGGCCCACACCCCGCGTTCTCCGGGCGTGGCGCCGGTCGCAACCGCCCACAAAATTCGATAATAGCCGCTGGTCAGGAAGTACCCGGCCGCGAGCCCCACGACCACCGCGTACGGGATCACCCGCGCGCGCCAACCCAACCTCCGCGACCACCCGAGGTCGTAGCAGGCCATCACCAACGGGACCACGACCGCGGTTTCCTTGCTGGCCATGGCCAGCGCCCACGCGCAGAGCGAGCCGATTCCAGCAAGTGTCGCTCGTCGGATCAGGCCCTGGGTTTGCGCCCGCCGCATCAGGATATAGCCCGCGAGGGCCACCGCGCTCCACAATCCCACCAGCAGGGAGGATCGCGCGGCGATGTAATTGACCGCCTCGCTGTTGGCCGGAGTGACCGCGAACACCAACCCGCCCGCCACGGCCGGCAGGGCGCGACCGACGAGCAACCAGAGCACGCCCATCAACGCGACGGTGGAGGCCCAGTGCAGCCCTACGTTCACCAGGTGGAACCCGAACGGATCCAGGCCGCCGGCCCGCAGATTCACCGCATAGGTAAAAAACGTGACCGGACGAAAATGTCCAGCGCCGACCGCCGACGCCTGCGGTCCCCACCACGACCAGTCCTGCGCCGCGGTCTGGAGCGGCGCGTTTTCGACGATCGCGTGGCGATCGTCGAACTGAAAGGGGGCCCGCAACGAGTTGGCGTACAACAGCCCGACCAGCGGGAGCGCAAGCAGCATCGCCCACATCACCAGGCGTGATTCAGAACGTGACGGTACCGCCTCAGCCCCCACCATCGCTCGACCTCTCTTGTTGTGACCGAACACCCGGCGAATTCGTTCCCTCCGGCTGCAGGCTCCCCGGACCGCCTTCAGGACCACGGTCCGCGAGGCGTTGTGCGGCAATCGCCAAATTCCGACGGCTCTCCGCGTGGTTGGGGGCCCGCGCGAGCGCGCGTTCAAACGCGGCGGCCGCGTCGTCCCACCGTCCCAGTCGGGCGTGGATCATTCCGGCGCGAAACTCGGGGTCCGGATCGCTGGGGCTCCGCGCCGCGGCCTCGCGGTACGCGTCGAGCGCTCCCGGGGCGCGTCCGAGCTGTTCGCGCACCATCCCCAAGTTGAACCAGGTCTCCCCGGACTCGGGACGCCGCGCGGCCAGTTCTCGAAACGCCCGTTCCGCGTCGTCCCAACGCCCCAAACGCGCGAGCGCCGCGCCGAGCGCCGCGCGCACTTCGTCTTGCGTCGGCTCGATCGCCAAGATCGCCCGGTACCGCTCCACCGCCTCGTCCAGCCGCCCCCCGCGATCGAGGAGCACGGCCGACCGGCCCAACGCCAGCGCGTGCCGCGGGTATCGGCTCAACAGGCCCTCGTACACCGCCAACGCCTGATCCGGCAGACCGCGCTGTTCGTACGCGATCCCGCGATTCATCGCGATCTGCGAATCTCCCGGAACCAACGCGAGGCCGACCTCGAACGCGCGATCCGCGCGATCATACTGTTTCATCATGCTGAATACGACCCCGAGCAGTCCGTACGTCGGTCCCCACGTCTCGTCGATGGCGAGCGCCCGCTCCAACTCGCGTTGCGCGTCCTCCAACCGCCCCGCGTTCACCCACAGTCTGGCCCGAATGTTCCGCCCCAACACGCTGTCGGGATATTTCGCGAGGGAATCCTCCCACACGTGCTCCGCGTCCCGCCAGACCATGGTTCGCCCCGCGTCCGCGTACAACGCGAGCGCCGTCAGCGCGACCACCGTCACGCCGGCCGCGGCGCGGAGCCGCCGCCGTCCCGACGCGATCCGCCAGAGAACCGCGGCGCTCCCGCCGACGCACCACGCAAGCCCCACCCCGCCCAAATAGCTCCGGTGTTCTTGGTAGAGAACGAGCCGAGTAATCGCCGGAAGCGCCAACACCGGAAGCAGGGACGCCCAGAACCAGATCACGCACCACCCGAATCGACGGTCCCACCGCCGGACCATCTCCGTTCCGGCCGCCAGCGCAAGACACGCCACGACCCATCCGATCCCGGCTCCGGTCGAGATCGTCCACGGCCACGCGTAGTCGATCGCCAACCCGGTCGGCCACAACCAATGGATGAACGACACCACCAGCAATTTGGCGTCGAACCAGACGACTTGGATCGCGCCGCCGAGCATCGCGCCGCCTGGTCCCTCGTCCAAAATCAACGCACGCACCGCGAGAAACGCCGCCACCAACGTCCAGAACGGCACGGAGCGCACCGCCGTGTCCCGCCACGGCGCGTCCGGTCGCCGCGCCCGATCCCACGCCATGACCAACAACGGGAGCACTACGGCCGCTTCCTTGGTCCCCAACGCCGCCAGCGCCGCGATCACCGCGACGCCGAGCCAAGTCGCCCCCGTCCACGAACCGCCGTCCCGCCGCGCCTCGACCCACCGGTCGTAGCCCCACACGGCCAGCAAGATCCAGAGCGTCATCAACGAGGACGAGCGCGCGGTGATGTAGTTGACGGCCTGGGCATTGAGCGGGTGTACGGCCATCACCAAGGCCGCGATCACGGCCGCGATCGAATCGCCCCAAAGCCGCTTGGCGAGCAGGAAGGCGATCACGACGACGCCCAAGTGAATGACCAGGTTGCTCGCGTGCGCCCCGGCCGCGGACCGGCCCCACAGCGCCCGGTCCAGGGCGTAACTCGCCATGAGCACCGGACGGTAGCCGCGGTACTCGATCTTTGCGCTGGTCCCCTCGGCCGACGACAACCAGCGGAACGCGTCGAACGTATCGATCGACCGGTTGGACACGACCGTGTGAAAGTCGTCCAACACCCACCCGTTGTCGACCACGCCGTGATACCCCGCGACCGTGATCGCCAGCACCGCCGCCACCATGAGCGCCTCCAGACGCCATGTCCCCCACGCGGCCCCGGGCTCGGCCTTCGTCGGCGTCGCGAGTCCGTCGTCGCGATTCATGACCGGCTCTTGGCGCCCGGCGCTTGGACCGAGCCCCCGGACCCGGCGCTCAGCCGCGTGATCGCGGCGCGCGCCTCGGCCCGCATGGTCTCGGCCGCGGGGTTTCCCGTCGGCGTCTCCGCCAACACGCGGTAGTGACGAATCGCCCCGTCGGCGTCCCCCAACCGTTCCGCGGCCAGCGCGGCGGTGGCGTGGGCGCCGAGGTGCGTCTGATCGATCGTCAGCGCCCGCTCCGCCCACTCCCGGGCGTCGCGCCACCGGCTCCGGCGGCCGGCCAGGCCGGCCAATTCCCGCCACGCTTCGGCGTCGCGTGGATCCAGCGTCACCGCGTCGCGCAGCGCCGCTTCGGCCAGATCATCGCGTCCCTCGCGGACGTACGTCATCCCGATGTAGTACTTCGCCGCGGAGGACCCGGGCTTGCGCGCCGCGAACGCCTCGAACAACCGGCGCGCCGCGGCCCAGCGCTCCAGTTTGAGCAACAACCCGCCCAGCCGCACTTGGGCCTCGTCGTAGATCCGATCGTCCGGCGCCACGCGTTCGAGCTGCCGGATCGCCTCCTCGATCCGACCCCGCCGCTCCAGGATCTCCGCGGAAAAAACGCGAGCCGGGCTCGCCCACGGATCATCCTGAAGCGCGCGATCGAACTCGGCCAACGCCTCGTCGGTTCGCCCGGCGGCTTGGTAAGCCAGCCCCAGACGAAGACGCGCGTCCACGTAACGGGGGCGATACGCGAGCGCCGAGCGGTACGCCTCGATCGCGCGACCGACCTCGCCCCGCTTGTCGTACACCATCCCCAACATCAGATACGTGTATGCGTGGCTGGGCAGCGTCCGGAGCGCGGCCAGGAACTCCCGCTCCGCGGCGTCGAGTCGGCCGTCGTTCAGAAGTTGCAAGCCGCGTTCGTTGTGCGCGATCGCGCTGTCGGGATACTGGACCAGCACGTCGTCCCACAACCGGACCTTGTCGCCCCACACCCACGTGCGTTGGTGGTCGACCCACGCGGCCGCGACCACCAATGCGACCGCGAGCGTCGCCGCGGCCGCCCGCACCGCGGGTCGCCTCCACGCGGACGGCGTGATCAACGCCGTCGCGCCTCCCGCGAGCCACGCGACGCCGATCTCCGCGAGATACGCACGGTGTTCCTGATACAACCCGATCCGGGTGATGTACGGCAGCGCCAACACCGGAAGGAGCGACGCGCCGAACCAGGCCGCGCACCAGGACAGCCGACGATCGATCCGGGCGAGCGCGAACGCGCCCGCGACAAGCACCGTCGTGACCAGCCACGCCAGGACGGCTCGTCCGGCCTCGAGTCGAAACGGCCACCCATAATCCGCGGCCAGCCCGGCCGGCCACACCGAATGCAGCGCCGCGGTTTCGACGATGCGCGCCGCAAAAGCCGCCCACTGGATCATCCAACCGTCGGGCACGTGCCCGCCGGGACCCGTCATCCCGCCGATCACGAGGTGCCGGACCACCAGCCATGCCCCCAGCACGATCCAGAACGGCACGGATCGAAGGGCGCTCGCGCGCCACGACGACGTCGCGCCGAACCGCGCGCGGTCCCACGCCACGATCAACAGCGGCAGCACCGCGGCCGATTCTTTCGCGCCGACCGCGAACGCCGCGGCTCCCAACGCCCCGGCCAACCACGCGCGCGCCGGTCCGCGGGAGTCGCCGCCAGCGCGCGCCGCGGCCCAGCGGTCGTAACACGCGACCGCGCCCACTACGCCGAGCGCGGCCAACGTGGATGAGCGCGCGCTGATGTAAGTCACGGCCTGGGCGTTGATCGGGTGCAGCGCCATCCAGGTCGCGGCGGTCAACGCGGGCAGATCTCCGCCCCAGAGCCGGAGCGCCAACGCGTAGACCAACGCCACCACCAAGAGGTGGATCGCCAAATTCGTGGCGTGAAACCCGGCCGGTCGCTCCCCCCAGGCCGCGTAGTCGAGTCCGTAGCTGGCCACGGTCACGGGACGATAATTTTTGCCCCCGCGATCCGAGCTCACCGCGTAAGGCGACGTGATCCACTCCGCGGCCCGCGACAACGACCAGACCGCCGGGTTGCGGACCACCGTGACCTGATCGTCGTACACGAAGCCGCCCGTGAACACGCCGCGATACGCGGCCGCGGTAACGAGCAACACCGCGGCCAGCGCCGCGATCCGCGTCGCGGACGTCAGTCGGCCCGTCACGGCCCGGCTCCCCGCAGCCACGCGATGCCGTCGCTCCGGCCTCCGTGCAGGATGCGCGCGAACGCGATGGGGCCGGAAAATTCGACCGCCGCGTTGTCGTCGCGGTTGGGCGCCGCGCCCGCGAGCAGACCGTTGATCGTACCGGTGTGGCCGACCAATGTCGCGTAGACGTCGGAAGGCGAGCGCAGATCCACGCGCCCCAGGTCCTCGGCGATCCGCGGATCCGCGAACGCGGCGCGCACGCGTGCCTCATCCAGCGCCAACCGCGACGGCGAACCCACCACAAAGAGGTCCCCGGGCGTCGGCTCCAGGACCACGAACGAGGGAAACGCGCGGGCGAACGCGGCCAACACCGACCGCAGATCCTCCCGACCCACCGCGTCCGCCGCGATCCACTGGCCGAATACGCCGTGGGGAGCGAGCCGCGCCGCCGCGATCGCGAAGAACTCCTCGGTGAACAAGGTCGCCGCGCCCGCCACCCAGGGAAGCGACGGCTGGGAAATGATCACGTCGTATTGATCGGGCGAGAGCAACAGGAAATTGCGGCCGTCTTCCGGCCACACGCGCACGCGGGGATCGGCCAGCGGTCGGCCGTTCTCAGGCTCGAAGCGGCGCGAGGCCTCGATGACCGCGCGCTCCAGCTCCACGACGTCGAGCCGCTCCACCCGGTACCGCAGCACCGACCCGGCGGTGGCGCCGCTTCCAAGGCCGATCACCAAGACCCGCGCCGAGGACGGCGCAAACCAAAACGGCCAGTGCCCGATCGAGACTTGGGTGCGCATGAACGGGTCGCCGGATTCGGTGCGGCCGTTGATGGTGAGCAGCCGTCCGTCCGGTTCAGTCCGGGTCACGACCACGGTCGCGGTGAGTCCTTCGCGTTCGAACACGGTTTCGCCCCGCTGCAATCTGGCTTTTACCGCCGCCACGCCCTCCCGATCCGCCACCGCGAGGTAACGAGGGAGATTCCAGTAGACTCCGGAGGACATCAGGGTCGCGCTCCAGGAAGGAACCGCGGTGGCGACCAACGCGCCCGCCACTGCCGACCCCAGCACGCGGCCCCACGCGGACCCGCGCGCGAGCGAGCCGTCGCCGAAAACCAACCACGCGCCCAGGGCGGCGCACGCCGACGCCGAGACCATCAGGCTGCCGGGGACGCCGACCAACGGGACCAGCACGAACCCGGCGACCACCGCGCCGCTGATCGCGCCCGCGGTGTTGACGGCGTACAACCCGCCCACCTGCGCGCCGACCGCCCGTGGGTCGCGGGCAATCAGCGAAACCGCCAACGGGAAAATGACCCCGAATCCGAACGCCGGGGCGAACATCACCGAAAACGCCAAGACGAATTGCGCCACCGGAATCACCTCGGCCCCCAGTCCGCGCAACGCGCCGACGGCCGCGATCATGGCCATCGGGAGCCGACCGATCAGGGCCAACGTCGCCAGCGACGCCACGGCCACGGCGAGTTGCGCCGCGCCCAGCGTCGCGAGCCGCGGCGCGGTTCGACGCACCAGCCACGCCCCGAACGCCGCGCCGGCCGCCAGCCCGGACAGAAACGTGGTCAACATGGCCGAGAACGCGTACACGGAGGAGCCGAGCACGAGGCTCAAGGCCCGCGACCACACCACCTCGTTGATCAGCGCCGCGGCGCCCGACACGCCCAGCGTCACCAGCACCCGCCGCCGCACGCCGGGATCAACCGCCCCTGATTCCGCCTCCTCGACGGCGGAGCCAGGCGCCGTCGGCTCCACGTCGGGCTCGCCGCGCGCCAACCACCAGGCCGTCAACGCCGCGACGAGATTGCCGGCCGCCGCGGTCCAGATCGTCCGCGTCACGCCGATCGCGGGCAGCAACACGAACCCCGTGCCCACCGCCCCCGCGATGGCGCCCGTGGTATTGACCGCGTACAACACGGACACGCGCCGCGCGATGGAGGCGGCGCCGCCCGTCACCGCGCGACTGACCACCGGAAGCGTCGCGCCCATCAACACGGTCGGCACCGCGAGAATCGCGGCCACCAGCGCGACGCGAGCGCCCATGAGCAACACGGACGAGTGCGCGGTCTGGCGCCAGATCGCCTGATACACCGGCACCACCGCGTCCAACAACCACGGGATCGCGACCGCGTACGACGCCACCGCGATTTCGATCATCGCGTAGATCAGGAGCGGCCGTCGCGCGCGATCCACGAGACGCCCCCCGAGCGCGCTGCCGACCGCCAATCCGCCCATGAACACGGCGAGCACCGTGGTGACGGCCAACGTGGTGGACCCGAACACCAGCACGAGTAGGCGCCCCCACACGACCTGATAGATCAGGCCGGAGGCGCCGGAGAGCACGAACACCAGGCTCAACCACGCAAAACGCGTCATGGCGGCGGCCTGTTCAAGATGAGGGCCGCGCTCCGCCGGTGAGAGTCGAAGCGGTGATCGGATGGAAGCCGCGGCAACAGCACTTCAAGCGCCTGTCGCGCCTCGGCTCGACGTCCCAGCGCGTCGAGCGCCACCGCGCGGTTGAGCGCCGCGTCGTGGTTCTCCGGCGCGGCGGCCAACGACGCCGAAAACTGTTCCAACGCCTCCTGCCATTGCCGATGTTGCATGTACAGCGTCCCGAGGTTGTTCCTGGCCACGGTCTGGGTCGGGTCCGACGCAATCGCGTCACGATACCACTGTTCCGCGGCCGCCTCGTCGCCGGCGCGCTGGGCCAACAGCCCCAGATGAGCGGCGGCGATCGCGTCGCGGGGATCGAGCGTCACGGCGTGCCGCAGGTATCGGGCGCTGTCCTCGTCCCGTTGCTGTTTGAGCGCGATGAGCCCCAACATCCGAGACGGACCGGCGAACCCCGGGGACAGGCTCGCGGCCTTGATAAACAAGGGTTCCGCGATGTCGAATCGCTGGCGCCCGTAGACGAGGAGCCCCAAGTTGTAATAGGGAAACGCGTTGGTCGGGTCGATCGCGATCGCCCGCTCAAACGCGGCGGCCGCCGAATCGTCGTCCCCGCGCTTCATGTACGCGCTGCCCAGGTTCGTCTGCGCGACCACGCTGTCGGGCGACAATGCCGCGGCTTCTTCCCACAGCCGCACGTTATCCGACCATACCCCGGAGCGGGCGCGGTCCACGGCGACCGCCAGCAACACGCCGGTTGCGGTCAGCGCGATCACGATTCCGCGCCCCAGGCGCTCGCTCCATTCCGGTCCGCGATTGGCCAGCGCGCGGCACGCCCATCCGTATGCCGTCCCGGCGGCGATCGCGGTCAACCACGCCAACGCCACGGCTGAAAATGCCATGCGATTCTCTTGCATGAGGCCTTTGACCGTGATCCAGGGTAACGGCGCGAGCGGCGCCAGCCCCGCCAACGCCCACGCCAGACACCAGGACACCGCGGGAGCGCGGCGTCGATACGCGATGATCAGGACGGCCAGCGCGGCCGCGAGCGCCGTCACCCATCCCGCGGTCACCCAATCGAACCGCGTTACGAACACCAACGGGTGATCCAAGCCGAGCGGCCACGGCCAGAACCACAGCAGCAACGACCGCCCCGCCATCTCCGCGAACGCCCACGCCGGGTATACCGCGGTGCGGGCCTGCGGCGCCGTCGCCGAACCGGCCAGCGTGCCCCACACCGCCACATACGCGGCCAGCGCCGCGGCATACGGCCACAGCGCCCGCCACCTTCGAGCCGCCGGATCCGCCCCGGTCGGGTTGAGCGCCGCGGCCGCGGCCGCGGCCAAGGGAACGATCGTCGCGACGCCGGATTCCTTGCTCAACACGGCGAACGCGAGCGCCGACACGCCGACAACGGTGTGCCACGCGCCGCCGCCCTCCAGACGGCGCAGGAAGGCCCACACCGCGACCACCCCGCCCAGCGCCGCCAACAACGACGACCGCGCGACCACGTAGTTGACGCTCTCGGCGTTCAACGGATGAACGGCGTACAACAGAGCCGCCCACGCGGCCCACCCATCGTGCCCAAGCACCAACCGTCCGGTGACGAAGACCATCCAGGCCACGAGTGCGTGAAGCAGCACGTTGACCAAGAGGTACCCAGCGGGATCCAACCCGTGCAGCGCGTAGTTGACGGAAAAGGTCAGGACCGTAAGCGGCCGATAGCCGGTGGTGCTGGAATCGCCGCTCACCGCGGACGACGACGTGAAATAGATCAGGGGCTGGAACGACCGGACCGCGGGGTTTCCGCCGATCGAAGGCTGGTCATCGTAATGAAACCCCCCGCGCAACGCTCCCCCATGCGCCGCGAACACCGCCGCGACGAGCACGACCGCGACCAACCAAGGTCGCAGGGTCACGGTTGTTCGCCCCCCACCAGGAGGTCGATTCCGGTACGGTAGCGATCGAACGTCGCGTCCGGCGGCAACCGTTGCCGCACGGACGACAACTCGGCGACGGCTTCGTCGCGACGGCCGAGCCCGGCCAGCGCCACGCCCCGGTTGTAGGCCGCCTCCAAAAAGGCCGGGTCGCGTTGCAACGCCAGACTGGTCAAGTCGAACGCCTTTAACCAGTCTCGTCGCTCCAGGTAGATTGTGGCCAAATTGTTCAGCGCGTCGCGCTGCATCGGATCGATTTCCAAGGCCGTTTCGAACGCCCGCTCCGCGCGCGGCGCGTCACCCGACCGCAATGCCAGAATGCCCACGTGCGTCCACGCCCCGGCGTCCCGCGGGGCCAACGCGATCACGCGTTCAAACGCCGCCGTTGCCTCATCCGGCCGATTACGCCGCAATGCGAGCAAGCCGAGATTGTAATACACCCGGGGATACGAAGGGGCGAGCGTCAGAATCGCGCGGAATTCCCTTTCAGCTTGGTCATACTCCCCGTACTCCATGTACGCTGAGCCCAGATTGCTGCGGGCCAGCATGTTGTCCGGCGACCATTGCACCACATCGCTCCATAAACGTCGATCGTCTTGCCACGCCGCGGACCGTGATCGGTCCGCGGCGATCGCGGCGACCATGAGCCCGATCGCCGCGCCCGCCAGTATGAGGCGCGCGATCCCACGACGTTCCACCCGTTCCCAGGCCGCGTGGACCAACGCGATGGTCATCAAGGACAGGCCCGCGGCCGAGAACGCCATGCGGTGCTCTTGCAGCAGGCCGACCGTGGTCATCCAAGGCAGCGGCGCCAACGGCGCCAAACCAGCCACCGCCCACAGCAGGCCCCACGCAGCCACGGGAATCCGACGGGCCATGAGGACGAACGCGGCTGCAACCCCGACGGCCCCGATGAGGAGCACGACCGCGAGCGCCGCGTCGAATCGCAAAAGAAACGTCAACGGGTGGTCCAGCCCCAAGGGCCACGGCCACAGCCACAACCACAAAGACCGCTCCACCAGTTCCAGGTACGTCCATGCGGGACGCGCCGACGGAACTTGGGGAGCGACACCGCCACGCGTCATGTACCAATACAGCGCGACAAACAGCGCGGCCAGGGCCGCGTGAACCGCGGCCCATCGCACACTCCTCGCCGCGGCTTCTGGCGCCATCGGCGACCGCGCGTTCAGCCAGGGATATGCCAACAGCGGAACGACCAGGACCACGGCGGATTCCTTGCTGAGCAGAGCTCCTACGAATGCGGCCAAACCTGCCGCCCGCGTCCAGACGCCCGCGCGTCCCTGTGAATGCTTCAGGAACGCGTGCACCGCGGCCAGCGCGCACGCCGTGGACAGCAGCGAGGAACGAGCGGTCACGTAATTGACCGCCTCGGCATTGATCGGATGCAGCGCGAAAACCGCGCCCACGGCCGCGCCCCAACCCGGGTGACCGAACAGGCGCCACCCGATTGCCGCGACCAATACCGCGGCCAACGCGTGCAACGCCAGATTCGTCGCCAAGTACCCGGCCGGATTCAACCCGGACAGCCGATGGTTGATCGCGAGCGACGCGACCGTGAGCGGCCGGTACCCCGCGGCGCCGCGTTCGCTGTTGACGGCCTCGGCCGATGTAAACGCGCGCGCGGGATGCCAGGACCGCACCGCGGGGTTGCTCACCACCGAGAAATGATCGTCGTAGTGGAATTTCCCGCCGAGCGCCCCCCCATGCGCCGCGATGGCCAGGAGCGCCGGCGCGAGGATCAGAAAGACCCGCGCCGGAATCCCGGTCGCCGTCCGCGACGCGGTCATCGACGCTCTCCCGTCGAACGATCTCCCGCCCGCGTCGCATCGAGTGCGACGATCCGATCGCGAATCGCGGTCGCGCCCGGAGCGATGTCGAGCGCGGTTCGGTACGCGGCCAGCGCGCGCGACGCGTCACCCCTCGCTTCATACAGCCGGCCGAGGTTGGCCCACGCTTTCACGTCCGATGCGTCGCGAGTCACCGCGCGTTCGAACGCCGCGATCGCCTCGTCGTGGCGACCGAGTCGCGTATACGCGACGCCAAGGTTATACGCGGCCCTCGGCAATTCGGGATCAAGAACCAGCGCCCGGGACAGATCCTCAATCGCGCCGACCGAATCCCCGGCTCGAAAGCGCGCCGCGCCCAAACTGTGTCGATACGAGGCCTCTCCGGGGTAGTGCGTCGCGGCGCGCGCCCAAAAACCGACTTCGTCCCGCCACACCCGGCCGGCGGCGATATTCACCGCGACCAACACCACCACGACTCCCAGCATCGCCGCTCCCATAACGCGCGTGGCCCGGCGCGCGCGGTCCGACTCCCGCGCGGGCCATAGACGCGCCTCCACGGCCGCCAACCACGCGGTCAACGCCACCGCCAGTCCGGCCACGGCTTGGTACCCGCGATGGGGCTGCACGAGGGCGACGTTGGTCACGAAAGGGAGGGCCATGATGGGGAGCACGCCGCTCACTCCGCACGCGATGCCCCACGCCGCGAGGGGGACCCGCGCGCGGAGCGCGTACCCCGCCGCGCATACGGCCACGAGGGCCGCGGCGGCCATCCACGCGGTCGGATTCGTCCATCCGATCCACGTGTGCGGCGTCACGGGATCGAGCCCGACCGGGAAGATAATCCCCGTCAGGTGCCGACCAATCGCGGATACGCCCGTGGCCGTGGCGTCGCTGAAGGCAACGGTCGCGCCGTGTCCACCGCCTCGCAACGCCAACCACGCCGGAACCACGCACGCCGCCGCAACCGCCGCGTGGGGGGCCACGCGCCGCGCCGTCTCTCTCCACGCGACGCGGGCAATCAGCCGCTCATAGGCCACGAACCACACGACGCCCACCGCCGCGCTCTCCTTGCTCAACACCGCCAACGCCATGGCCGCGAGACTCACCGCGGACCAGACTCGTCCGCCCTCCGCTCTCTCGCGCCCCCGGAGATAGGCCCAGATCGAGACCAACACGCCAAGCGTGCCGAGCACCGATGACCGCGCGCTCAGGTAGTGAACCGCCTCGATCTGCATGGGGTGGAGGCCCGCGACGATGGCCGCGACACCCCCCCAGCGCGGCGCGAGCCCCACCGCCGTCACTACGAGATAGATGACATAAACGACGCCCAGGTGCAGCCCGATTTGCGTGGCGTGGTACACGGCGGGTCGACCGCCGCCGACCGCGTGGTCGATGAGATAGGTGGAAATCGTGACCGGACGAAACCCGCGACCCGCGGCGTCCCGACTCGCCGCGTCAGGCGACGTCCACACCGCCGTCCAATCATGGGTGAGAACCGCGGGATTCTCGGCGATCAGGTGATAGTCGTCGTAGAGGAATCCGTTGCCGATCGCGCCGATGTGAGCCGCGAACACGGCAATGAGGAGACCTGCCAGGATGTATCGACCCGACAACGACCGGTCGCGCACGCGCTCCGTCACCCGACTCTCCGACCGACTTCGCGGCTCAGCGGAGCGCCGCTACTTGCTCAATTTGACCACGTAGTCACTGTTGGCGTCGACCACGGCCGAATAGTTGGCGCCGCCGATCGAATTCCCGTCCGCGTCGAACTGCAGCGGGTTGGAACTCGTCACGCGTTGCGTTCCCAGAAAGTGCAACTGCACTTCCCCCACCGGCCGCACCACCGCGTCCGCGGTCACGCCGCTGACCGTGGTCGTGGCGTTTAATCCCTTGATGATCGGGAACGTGGTGTTGGTGACGGCGCCCGCGTAGGCGTGGAGGAATCGGCTGCCCAATCCTCCGGTGAGCAGCCGGAGCCAGACCGGGTCCGGAGGGACGTTGAGGACGGCAAACCGCCCGGACGCCCCGGTCAGAGCCGCGCCCAACAGCGGCCGCCCTTGCGCGTCCAAATAGACGACGTCGCCGACCGCGCGGCCGTCGGCCCGCACCGCGGCGACCGCCACGCCATCAACCGGTTGCCGGGTCTGCGGGAGGACGACGATTCGATCGCTCCCGGGATCCGCGATCACCGCGTCCTCATTCCCGTCCCCCGTGACATCGTCCATGATCAACTGGTTCGGCCCGCCGCCCACCGTGTACACGCGCTCGGGGCCGAAGCCCCCCACCCCGTCACCCTCGCGGTAGATCAGCGTCCCATCATTTTGCATGACGATCAAATCCGTCGACAAATCCCCGTTGAGGTCTCGCACCGCCACCGCGATCGGAAGACCGGGGCCGGCCGGAATAAACGTGGGCGACGACAATCGCAGCGCGGTGTTGAGAAACGGACGGTTGTGAAACACCCACGCGCCCAGGTGACCCGGGGCGCGATCCGCCACCACCACGTCGTTGAACCCGTCGTTGTCGATATCGCCGATCCCGACCGCGCTCAGATCCGCGCCTTGTCCGGCCGGCACCGAGTAGTGGACCAGTTCGTTGGCGACGCCGATGAGCCACATCACGGAAATTTTATTCGGTGTCACGAACACCAGATCCGGAATGGTATCGAAGTCGAGTTGCGCGGACACCACCGCGCGGGGATCACTCCCGACCACCGGCGCCGAAATGGACGTCGGAGGCCGTACGAATCCCGCGGTATTACCCAGGAGCAAAATGATCTCACCGGTAATGCGGTCGGTGATGACCAGATCCGGAATCCCGTCGCGATTGAAATCCGCGCTCACCAAGGTATTCGGCACGGTCGCGGAATCGCCGATCACCATACTTCCGCCGAACACGAATTTCCCCCGCCCGCGGCCCTGCAGTAAGGAGATGCTCCGCGAGACTTGGTTCAGCACGATGAGGTCCGATAACCCGTCCACGTTATAGTCGATCACGAGCAAGGCCACGGGCCCGTCCTCGACCCCGCACCCCGCCGACGGAGTCGGGACCATCGTACAACCCGGGTCCCTGACAATGCGTTGCGATCGCGCAAACGCGCCGTCCCCGGTGTTCAGCCAGACCGTCACCGCGGGATCGGAGCTCGTCTCGTCGATCACGGCCAAGTCTCGGTACGTGTCGTCGTTGAAGTTTCCCGCGGCGACCGCCCCCGGCGCCCCCAGCGCGGCGCAACCGCCGGGTTGGTCCGGCAGAATGGTCCACGACTGGCAGGTGCGCGGCACGAGATTACCGGCGCTATCCACTTCTCCCAGGCTGGCCGTGGTCGCCTGCCCCAAGACGACTCCCAGGTCATCCGACTGCGTGCGCCCGGCGTTCCGCGCCAGCTCCGACAGGGCATTGTGAGTGACGACTCCCACCTGCACGTCGGCCATGGGGCGATCGCCGGTGGTGACGCCGTAGGTGTAGGTGTCGACCAGGTCGCCGCCGGAGGTCTTGAGCACCACTTCGCGCGAGGACCCGATCGGCACCCGAAACGCGCCCCCCGTGGAGGCATAGTCGGCCGTGTATTCGAGGCCGCAATAGCCTTCGTCGTCGTTCTCGAATTTTTTGAGCACCCGATACGGTCCGTACGTCTCCGACCGACTGCACGGCACGGCGGTCTTGGGAACGATCTCGGTCGGCGCATCGGTGAGGTAACACACGCCCCCGCGTTCAAACGCGTCGGTGGGACAGAGGCGTCGCAACGGCATCGGGTCGCCTCCGGCCACCGTCAACGTCACCGCTCCCGACGGAGACTCACCCGAAACGAGCGGTTCGAACCGCCCGGCCACGTCAACCGTGGCGGACGAGGCGTTGTTCACGTTGAGCCGTACCACGGTCACCCCGTCGGCGCGGCTGTCCGCCACGATGTTTCCGGTGTCGTCCGGAGACGTTACGTCGATCGACAACGAACCCGGCGGCGCGTTGAATACGACGAATCGACCGTCCGGGGTCGTGGACGTCAGGTTCGGACGCGGCACGCCGCCGAAGTCAAAATAGTAGACCGACGCGGACTGCGCGCTTGGCGTCACGCTCCCGTCCGTGCCGTCGACCGCGGTCACCCGCACGGATATCCCCGGCGCGGGCCGGTTGGTCCTCACATCCACGGCCGTGCCGAGAATCACCCCTTTGCCGGGATTGAGCGGCGCCAATCCCACGGCGCTGAGATACCCGTCGATTGCGCTGCGCGCAACGAGAGATACGTCCTGGATCTTGGTCTTCCACAGCCCGGTGGTTGAATCGACCTCAGTCGTCCCCGTTCTGAGTGACTGGTAGGTGGGTAGGTATTCTGACGTCCCACTGGCGCCTTCGACCCGGACCAAGTAGGTCCGGTCCTGCAGGAGAGGGGTGACCGCGGCAGGATCCGAATTAAACGGGACGTCGTATTGGCCGTCGGCATTCGCCTCGAATACCTCGGGCACTCGGTTGGGCAGTTCCCCCAACGGAATGCCCAGAGGAGTAATCGTTGCGTTGGGCACCACGGCCAAGCCGTCCTCCCGCATCACGCGTCCGGACACCGGGCCCGTGAAATACGGCGGGTTATTGTCTTCACCCTGGATGGGCGTCACGTGGCTGGTGAGGGCGGCGTTGGCGTGGGTCACCGCGCCGGCGAAGATCGGCGCGTGGCCCACCGCCGTGAACCGTTCCGGCACGCCTTGAGTGAAGCGTTGCCCGATGGCAGTGAGGTAGACCGTGGTGGACGATCGCCCGTCCGGGATCTCCAGGTTCAGCGCGATGAACCGCCCGGACCCGCCGGTCAACTGATCGCGCAACGGATTGCCCAGGGCGTCCAGGTACACGATTGCGCCCTTGTCGGGACCGCCTCCGATCGGTTGGGCCAGGTCATTGCCGCCTTCGTCGGTGATACGGACCGCGACCCCGCTTCTCGGCGCGCCGCCAACCGTGATCCGGCCCGCCAACACCCCCTTGGACCGGTCCCACGTGGTGCCCGCCGCGGACGCGGCCCGCTCCAAATCGGACTGTTTATACACGGTCATGAACTCGGTTAATTCCGTGGTTTGGAGCGCGGTTAACGTGGCGTTGTCCGCGGTAAATATCTGATACGTGGGGACGAACGACGCATTCCCGGTGATCCGCGCCCAATAGAGGCCTTCGGACGCCACGCAGAACCGGAACGCGGTGGTATTGTTCCCGGACGCGGGTTCCCGCAAAACGGCTTCGACCCGCGTCTGCGTGGGAACCTCTTCCGCGCACGCGACGGCCTCGCTCAGGGGTTGTCCCACCACCTCGACGCCGAGATCACCCGCCGCCGTAATCGGGGCGCCCGTGCCGTCCGAAATTTCCCCCAACACCCCGATGAACGGCACCACCACCGGGTTCACCCACACCACGTCCAATGACACCTCTTCGGGGAAGGCGGCGAAGCGCGTCCCGCCGCGGGCGCCGCCCACGGCTTTCATGAAGACCTGTCCGGGCGGGACGTTGAACGCGGTGAATCCCCCGGCCGAGACCGTGCCGCGCGTCTGCACGAAATCCGGGGTGCCGCCGAGGCTATTGTAGAAAAAATCACCGACCGGCCGTCCGTCAACGTCCGTGGCCAACAACTGCACGTTCGCGACCGACCCGCCGCCGGTAAAATTTAAGACCCGTCCGCTGAGTACGCCGGTCGCGGGCGCGCGGGTGATGTTGGCGGCGGAAACCAGGTTGAGCAAATCGCTGCTGGAGATGATCAGGAGGTTGCCGTTGTCGCCGAAGATGGGTGAAAACCCGACCTTCAACCCGAAGTTATACGTAGTCACGTACGGCACGTCCAAATTGCCGTCCAAACCCGGAGCGCCCGGAAAATCCTCGGCCCCGCACCCGGTCAACCAGGCGACGGCCGCGAGCGCGCACGCCGTTCCTCGCGCCCGTTTCGACTCCAATAATTGGAAGCTGATCCCCATCTCCCCTCAAAAGCTATATTGGAGTTCCGTATACAATCGAGAATTGTTCTTGAAGAATCCGACAAAGTGGAACTGGCCCGGTAACGGGACTTCGCCCGGATCCGAATCCGAGATGCTGCCCCGCATGTAGTCCAATCCGGCGCTGAGTTTGAGGGTCTCCGTCACCGCGTACTCAGCGCGCGGGCGGACAAGCCATTCCGTGTCGTTCTGAAAAAACAGCGCCAGCATCTGGAGCACCAGCCGGTCGTGTAACACGCCCTTGCGAAAAAACGCGCCGTACACGGTGTCGATTTCATCCGGGATCATCGTGGGTATCCAGTCGAGAATCCGGTGCTGTAACACCTGGAACGAACACTCCGCGCCCAGGCACGTAAAGTCCACGCCCACTGCGTATTTGAACAAGTCGCTCTTCGCTTCTCCCAGCGTCAGGGTGATTTCACCGCCGTCGGTCTGGCTCAACCGCGTTCCGTAGAACTTGTCCTGCACCCATGCGGCCTCCGCGTTCACGATGGCGCGGCCCAAACTGGTGGACAGCGTGGCGCCGAAAATTTTCAAGCGCCCGACGCGCGGGGTAAAATCGACGTTGACGTTTCCGCCGAACTGCCCCTCCACGTCGAGGGTACGGAACACGACCGGAAAATCGTCCCAGGTATCGAAATAGCTCGCGGACAAGTCCCATCGGCCGATCAATCTGGACGCTTTCAGGGCCCACTCGCTATTCTTGACCGTTTTCGCGGGCGTCTCCATCCCTTCGAGAAAGCGAAATTGTTCCCATTCGCTCTCCCGCGCCGCCGGTTCATGGGTCCTAAGGTCTGGAATCCAAATGAATTCCCAGGTGGTCTCGCCCAGATAGAGGTCGTTTTTGACCATCCACAACGGGATGTACCGGTCGTTGACTTCCCGCAAGATAAACTCCTGGAAATCCAATGGGTTGATCTCGTCCGTCACCCGTGCGCCCTCCACCACACCCCACCGGACGATCTGGCGGCCCGCCCGGATATCGAGAATCCGAAAATGCAGGTCCAAGTAGAACTCCTTCAGTTCGATCCCCGTCCTGCGCATCTCCACGTTGCGAATATTGGCGATCCGGATCGCCTCGACTTCCTCGGGCGTGTCGATATCGCCGGCCAAAATGGATTCGGGCCCCTTCCTGGGACTGATCGTGTCGACGTCTACCAGGTCGTAGGCCGCGTCGTAATACGCGCGCACCCGCGCGTTGAGTTGCGCCGTCGGGCCGAACGCGTAGCGCGGTTCGAGATTCACGATGTTGAGGACCTTCACGAGGCCGGCCGGCTTGGTCAACCGGATCGCGGTTTCATTGCGCAGATATCCGTTGACGGTCAACGGCTCCAGCCAGGCCGGTCCGGAATCCGCGTCGGCGCCCTCCTGCGCCCACGCGGATTCGCCCGCCGCCAATACCAGTCCCGCCGCCAACGCCCAGGCCCCGATCCCGCAGCATCGAATCATCCGTCGGCCGATCAAAACGTCTTGCTGACCGTTAACGACATCGTCAACTTGCGGTAGCTTCCCAGCGCGTCCACCAGGTTGGCGAGGAGTTCATCGAGGTCCTCCTCCTGGTCGACCGCGAAGTTCGAGTCGTTCGTGCTGAAATTGACGCCCACCGAGACATCCAGTTCCTGGCGGAAGTTGTGGGTCACGTTCAAACCGTAGTTCTTTCCGACCGCGTTGTGAACGACCAGCGCACGCAGGCCCGTATTGGCGTCGACTTGCTGGAACGGATTGACGTAATCCGTGATCGACAAACCGTACGACACGCTCGCGGACAACACGCTCCAGAGGGCGCGGCTATACACGAGACTCACGCTTTTCGATTGGTTGACCTGATCGTCGCGATTGGAGTCGTTCCCGGTTGCCGAAAAACTCGCCTGAAGCGTGCCGTCCTCTCCCATGGCCTGGCTCAGGGAGAGCGAGTAGCCGGTGCTGGCGGTTCGGGTCGTGCTTCTCCCGAGGCCCGACGACGTGTTGTAGGACAGCCCGAAGGTCATCCCCGACGGCAACTGGCCGCGCCGGGTGATCGACGCGCCGAGGGATTGGCCCAAGGCCTCCGGACCCTGGCTCCCGTGGTTGTATGACCACCGGTACGATCCGGATAAATCGAGCTTCGGGTTGAGGGTGTAGTCGACCGACGCCCCCAACCCCGTCGAGTTCCCCATGGTCTGGCGAAACGACAGGTAATAGGTCTGGGCGTGGTCCAGACTCCCGCTCAGTTTGATGGTTTCCTCGTTGACGAACCAATACCTCACGGAGCCGCTGATGGAGCTCATGACCTCGCCGATTGGATCGTCTTGCGTGGAGGCGATATTCGTGTCGTACCGCCACGGCGAGGCGCTGAGACTGAACCGATACGGCCGCAGCTTCTCCTCCAAGGTCGCGATGTTGTCCTCCGCGGACCGCCGCAGATCCACGGCCTCCTTTTCGGTTCGTCCCTCAAGAAGCTCCCGGACCTTCCGATAGTGGTGCAACGCCACGGTGGCTCGGCCAAACTGACCCGACAGAAACGCCATGTCCCAATGCACCAGCGGGGTCGACGTGCCCCCGGCGAGTTCCACGTTGCGTTCGAGCGCGGTCAGCGCTTCCTCGTATCGCTCCATGCGCATCAACACCGCGCCAATTGATCCGTAGGGTATCGGTGACTCCGGAGACAGCTCCGCGGCCTTTCGATAGGCGGCCAGCGCCTCGTCTAATTTTTCCTGTTCCTCGAACAAGAAGCCCAACTGGATGTGCGGCTTCGCGGCCGCAGGATTGATGGCCGCGGCTCGCTCAAGCGCCAGCCTGGCGTCGTCGTAGACTTTGAGGTCCGTCAAGATGGCCCCGATGTTGTAGAGCGGTTGAAAGTCGTACTGAAAGACCTGAGCCGCCCGTCCATACGCCTCGAGCGACTCGTTCAGACGGTTCTGCGCGCCCAACACGCCGCCGAGCGTGATATACCCCAGATCTTCTTGATACCGCCCCAGGAAGTTCGCGCTTTCATTACGTCGCTTTTGCGCTTCGTCCAAGTACCAGGCGCGGTCTCCGTATTGAATGGCCTTGTCGAGCCGATCCACGACGGCTTTGTACTCGGCCTGGGCTTCCGGAAGATTTCTGGCGTCCCGAGCCTGCTCCGCGCTGGCCTGGAACATCACCCCGAGCCAGAAGTGCGCGGTGCCGAATTCGGGCGCGAGCTCAATGACGCGCTCAAACGACTTGGCCGCCACCAGACTGTTTCGCAAATGGAACGCGGCCAAGCCGCGATTGAATACGTAGTACGGATTCGTCTCATCCAACACCACCGCCCGCGTGAACGCCCGAAAGGCCGTTTCGTAGTCGTTCTTTTGAAACGCCGCGATCCCTTCGTCGAATGACCCGCGGGCTTCGAGTTTGAGCCCCGCGGTCAATGTCCTGGCCTTTTCCCGGGCCTCTTCCAGCGCGGGCAGGCGCCGACGCGCCTCGATCCCCTCGTTGCGGGGTCCCACGATTTGCATGACTCTCTGGTAGTGCTCGATCGATTCCTCGAACAAGCCTTGTTCGGCTTCCAACTGCGCCAAGAGAAACAAGGCCAGATAGTGGTCGGGGTCTCCTTCCACGGCGGCCCGCAAGAGCCGCGTGGCCTCAAAGGTGTCGCCGTGCGTCGCCTTGATCAAGCCCAACGCGAACGCGGCCGGCGCGTTGGTCGGCAACACGGACAACACGCGCTCGAACGCTCGCTGCGCGTCATCGGTTCGGCCGGCCAAGACCGCGGCCCCCGCCTCCTTTTGCAGTTCGAAGACCTGGACGGCTTGCTCATGGGTCGCGCCGACCTGCGTCAACCGTCGCGCCGCGAACTGCACGTCCGGGTGCGCCGCCTTAGTCGCGACCGCGGCGCGGTACGCCGCGGAAGCCTCCACCGGCTTGCCCACGCGTTCATACAACCGGCCCAAACTCACGTGCGCGGGAAAGTATGTGGGGTCGATGGCGCCCGCGGTCAGCCAGCGGGATTCCGCTTCGGCATCTCGGCCGGTTTGGTCGGCAATGTTGCCCAAAAAGAACAAGGTGGGCACGTGTCGCGGCAGACGCGTCAGGATCCTCTGCAGCCGCGTCTCGGCGGTTGAAAAATCTCGGGCGGCCAGGGCTTGGGTGGCGTCGCGGAATTCCCGCTGGGCGGCTTCATAGGTCTCCCGATCGCGCCCCAACTGATCGAGTCGCGCGTTGGCCCTGCGCGCGGCATCGGACTCCGGCGCCAGGGTCGCCGCGCGCAGGTACGCGGGGATCGCGTCGACCTGGCGGCGTGCCGCCTCTAAGGTTTGGCCGAGCGCCAACCATACCAACGGATCCGAGGGAAATTCTTCCGACGCCTGTTTCAACCGGTCGACCGCCTCTGGAATACGGCCCTGTTGCAGCAGCGACACTCCTTCCTGAACCGCGTCCTGAACCGTTCCCACTTGGGACCATGCGGGAGTGGGCGCAATGGCCATGGCGAACCACACGGCAAGCGCAGGGGCGCACAGCCGCGCGCCCCTACGGCTCAGAGTACCCATCCCGATCATCCGCCATCCGCTGTCCCCCCGACTTAACCCTTGTCGGGAGCGGTTCATTCCCCTACAACACCTGAATAATCGAAGACTTTCACATGAAAGCAGGGAAGATAACACAGGGGGTGAGAAGCGGCCAGACCACGGCGCCCAAGGTGGGTCGCCCGCCGCCGTCGGACACCAACCGAACAAAAAAAGGGGAAGCCCATTGCTGGGCTTCCCCTGTGTTGCAGACTTCGACTGCTCGACGATATTGCCGTTACGGCAACACGTCGATGACGGTCGTCCCGGTCGGGAAGGTCGGAGCAGTATCAGACGGTGCGTGGAGCAACGGCTGAATGTCCGGCAGACCCGGCCAGTTGAAGTTGTACGTCACCGTCTCGACGTTGAACGGCAGATCGTGCGGAGAGCAGTTCAAGCAGGAGAGGAGCGCACCCTGCGTCGGCTCCACCTGCTGCACCAGCACCGTGGTCCCGAAATTCGGGGCCTGGTTGCCGACATCACCCGCTGCCAGCCCGTCCGTGTCCGCGCCCAAGAAGCTGAACGCATGGGCGTTGTTTTCACGGATCCACCCGCGGAGGCCGTTTTCCACCGCCTCTTTGTAGTAGATCGTACCGTCGTCGAAGCTCCCGTAGAATCCATCCGCACCCGGATCGGACTCACAGGGATCGTTGTTGTACACGATCGGGCCAGAAACGCCCATGACCGAGGTAGTACCGGGCACCGCGGTGCACACCACGTACACGCCCGTGTCCTGCGGCGGTGAATCGATCAGGCCCGGGTTCAAATCAGAGCCGAACCGAAGCACCGTGCTGTCCCCCAACGTGCCGGGGGCGTTCGAGTTGTACACGATCGCGATCTTCAACCCACCAGCATCGATCGCGCCGCCGCCCGGAACCGCACAGTCATCTTCCCCGTAATTCGGACCACGGGTACCGCAGATGACCCAGGAGTACGGATCCGCGCCTTCTTCCGAGTGCCAGTTCGGACCGCTGTAGGTCTTCCACTGTTGGAGCAATTGCTGACCAAAGCCGGCGATGGAAGGCGCAGTGCCCGCCTCCAACCCGCTGTCCATTTCCGTCACGAATTGGGCCAACCGATCATCGATCACGGCCGGGAGCTTCTCAACGTCGCTGAGCGCGAATTCCTTGAGGACGAACCCGCCGTTGCCCAATCCACCCTGGGTGTCGAGACGCGTGGAGGTGGTGATTTCCGCCGCGCCCGCGACTTCATGGGTGTCGGTGTTGCCGTCAGCGCCGGCCACCACGAACAGGTGGACGCCGGTGGCATCTTCGGTGATGTAGAATTCACACCAGGGCCCGCCGCAACCAGCCGTCGGACCGCCCAGCGAGAACGCACCGTCCAAGTTGGACATGGCGCGCCACCGCAGGTTGGTGGCATTACGCGTAAAGCCGACCGACGAACGCAGCGCCTGCGAGAACGCGTCAAAGTCCCCGCCGGGCGTCGTGTCGCCGCCGCCAGCCGTGTACTTCACCATCAGGTTATCGATCCAGGCGTCCCGAGTGTGCGCCCAGTACCGGGGGAATTTCCCGGTGGTCAAGGGCTCGCCATGGTGGTCGATGAAGGCCATTTCCTGGTCCAACGCCGACATATACTCCGAGGCGTTGGCCATGGCCAACCCGATGTCACCGCCGATCCCCGCGGTCCCAACCTGCGGGAAGAACGGGAACCGCACGTTCAAGGGCGCGAAACCCGACAACCACTGACCGCCCGAGAACGAAGGTTGCTGCAGCATCCGATACCCGGTCCGGTGGTGGTCGCCGGACGGAGGAATAAACGGCGTGCCGAATCGCGGATCATAGTAGAGACCGCTCGCCCACGCTTGGAGCGAGGCCGCGCCCCACGTCCCGCAACCCGCCGAGCTGAACCCATTGATGGGCGCAGAACACGGCTGCATGGTTCCGAGGTAGGGGATGTAAATCCCACCCAACGTAAACGTCCCGCCGATGCCGGTCGAATCGCTTCCCGAAATAAACACCGGGATGAGCTTTTCGCTGCCGGCCACGCCGGTCCCTGATGTTTCATTGATGGTGAAGAGGTTGGCAGCCGATGCGGGCGACGCGAGGAGCGCGAGCCCGAGAGCCGCCAGACCCAACACCATAGATTTGCTGTGTTTGATCATAGCGTGTACCTCTCCTGATTGAGCCTCTTCCCCCCATGGGAAGAGGTGGTACGTATTGTGCTTCCGCATGTGTGATCACCCCCTTTCCTGCGATAGAGTCACGGGGCTGACGCCCCGGTTGAAGCCAGGGTTGATAAAAACACGTTCAAAAGTTCAAGGGTTCAACGTTCAACGAGCCAAACCCCGCTTAAATCGTCTTTCTCCTCGTTGAACCTTGAACTCTTGAACCTCGAACCATCTTTTTCTTGAACCCTTTGAACACTTGAACGTTGAACTCTTCTTTTTTTTAACACTGCTGCGCTGGACCAACCAGGGTCATCCCGTCCGGCCTGGCGTCGCCATTGGCATCCGCCAGATCGCCGTTGAACGTGAACGTCCCGCCGCACGTGGCCGTGACCCCGTCTTCCATCAGGGTCTGGGTGTAACTGCCCTGGCTCACGATCGGGTTGCCCGAGTCGTCGGTCAGCGACCGCAGGCTGAACGTCATCTCGAACACCTGTCCCTTCTCCGCCACGTTCTGAAAAATCGAGTACTCGATCTCGGTACACCGATTGGTGGCGTTCGCCGGCCCGAGCGCCGCGCACGCGGGGGTCTCGGTACTCAACCGCGAAAGCAAGCCGTTTTCGACCCGCTGAAACGCATCACCCAATTCGTTGACCCGCGATATGGTGAGGGGTGTGCACGAGGAGACCGTGAACGGAGGCTCAAGCACCCCTCCCGTATCGCAGTTTTGCAGCAGCTCCAGACCGCTGCTCCCGGAAGGGACGCCGCAGCCGTACTGGCTGCTGATACAGGTGCTCAGCCCGCTCGAGGGAAACGGATTGGAGGTGTCCGGGAACGGATCCGACGGCCCGGTAATTGTCGCGGGATCGAATCCACGAATCGTGGCCATATCCACGTTGGATTGGTTACTCAGGTTCAACGTGGAAAGTTGTTGGCCATAAGACGGGACTGCCATCGCAATCAGCGTCACTCCCACCGCTATGATCCAACCGCTGTACCGAATCCGTTTCATGTTACGAATTGCTCCGGGTGAGAATTATGCAACGAATAGGCCACCCGCCAGAACGGCACAGGCAATTGCCATTCACACGAAAAATACTCAACTTTTCAATCAACTCCAGATGTACGGTTGCAACCGATGGGTCGCAACACCTGAATTCCAGGGCAAGAAGAGAAAAAGTTTTCTCTCACGCACCCCTTTTCCCCAAACCAGGGGGTCAAAAACGAATGCTCAGTTCGATCAGTCCCTCCCAACCAGACAGTTCAAGCGGGAGTTTTCTTCGCGTCCCCACTTGCTCTTCAATGTCCTGAATGGTCGTGACCGGCGCATAGGTCACGGTCTCGCCGTCCCGCGGAGTGAATAACAGTTGGGGTAGCGGCACGCCGGGTTGGATTGACAAGGGTTGTGTCGCCGGAAACTCCGGAAATCCGGCGGAAAAATGCCGGGTCACGGACATGTCTCGAATCGTGCCCAGTACATAATTGGCGCGCCCGCCAAACGAGAGCCACGACGTGATCGGATAGTCCGCGCCCACGCCGAATCGCGTGGTGTAGCCCCACCCGTAGGATTCGTCGGAGCTGACGGACGCAAAATTCACCTGACCCAATGGATCGACCACGTTGACCAGACTATCCATGGTGAGAAATGCGAACGTCACGCCCACCAGCCCTACGTTGAGGTACACCCCCTTGCCCTTCGCGTCCCGCAGCATGTGATATCGCCACTCCAAGAACACTTGATCGAGGACGAGGTTGTATCTGGCACTGCGCGGAACCTGGATCGATTGAACGTCGGATCGTAGGAACAAGGGGATCATGTCCTGGCCGAATGTCTCGCCGTGCCAGCCGGAAAACGACAGCGCGAACGAGTGGGGCCCACCCGTGTGGTACACCGCATCGATACCGTAGACGGCACCGCCTTCAATTCCTGGGACCGACAGGTTGCGCTTCTCAAAAGGGAACTCCAGATTTCGGGGAAGCAGATAATTCGGGTCCTGCAACACCGTCACGCTGGTATCCTCCAACACCCGGTTCAAGGTGCTGAGACGCGGCTGGTAGTACCCCATGGTCAATGCGTACGACCAACGGATCGTGGAGGGCGTCACCGGGTGCTGCACTGGCGGCGGAGGCCCTTCCGATGCCGGGGGCGCAGCGGCGGTTGGAGCAGCGGGCGCGAGCGGGACATTCGGTTGACCGACCGGAGACTCCGCGGACGGGGGTGGCGCGGTCGGCGCCGTCGAATCGGTCGGCGTCTCCGAAGCCGGTTGAGGCGAGGCGTGCGTCGGTGGAGTGGAATCGGTCGGTACGGCCTCAGCGGGGCTTGCGGGAACGGTCGCGGGTGCGGCCTCCGAGGAGACCGCGGGACCAGCTTCCGGAGTGGGCTCTTGCGCGTACGCCCATGCCTGCATGCCCACCAGCCAGATCAACCCGGCCGCGGCGACCACCCACGGCGCGGCGGCAGAGCGGGGATTTGCCTCGTTCATGACACGCGCTTACCGCCGAATGGCGTCGACGGATCAGCTCCGGGCCACGACCGGTTTGCCCACGCGCGCGCCAATGATAAAACTCGGCTGAAGACCCGCGATCAACAACGGGAGAATGATCAACGCCCCCAGTGCGCTGGTGGCCATGGCAATGGGAACCAGGATGCCTTCCATGTGCAGGTAATACCCGGAGAACGGCAACGTCAGATACCCAGCGGAGATCGCGACCGCCACGTAGCAGATCGCCTTGCCCGAGGTCGTGATCGTCGCGCGCAGCGCGGCATCGATTGCGCGCTCGCCGAATCCGCCGGCCTCTTGATACTCTTCGCGCAGTCGGAAGAGAAAGTAAATCGCGTAGTCCGCGCCCATGCCCACGGCCATCGCCGAAATCGCCGCGGTCCCGATCCCCAAGGTCACTCCCCCGAACCCCATGACCGCGAAATTGACCAACACCGCCAGTCCCAAGGGGATCAACACCAGCCCCGCGCCGAGCACCGACCGTAAGACCACGGCCGAGGCGATGAAGATGATCGCGCCGATCTGCGCGATGTTCTGCAGTTTGCCGTCCACCATGGTCCGGTTGAGCGCCACCGTGACCGGGGAACTGCCCGCCACGCCCACGGTTACTCCCAGACGTTCAAAGGTCGCGCGTTGCGCATCCACCACGGCGATGAGCTGTTCGGCCAACGCCGTCGAGTCGGTCTTGAGAAAACTCCAGATCACCGCGCGGCGGTACCGATAGTCGATCAGTCGGGCGAAATCCGCCGGGTTGCCCGATATCGAGTACAAGAACAAAAAGTTGGACACTTCCGCGTCGGTGGCGGGGATCCGATCGAACTCGGGCTGATCCCCGTGGAACGTCCGATTCATTTTCCGGAGATAGTCCACGAACGACTCGGTTTTGCCCACCCCAGGCACCGCCGCGATGCGCCGCTCCAGGTCCGCGATCGCCGCCACCACGTCGGCGCGCTTGAGCGCGTCCTGCTCCCGGCCTTCGACCATCACGTAGAACGTGGACGTGCCCCCGAAGTGGGTGTTGAGCGCACGTTCGTCGATGCGGAGCGTGGTGGATTCGAAAAATTGATTCTTCAGGCTGTTGTTGACCACGACCTTGGACGCGCCCACCACGCTCACCGCCGCCACGAACACGACGCCCACCGCCACCCACGCGCGGCGGTGTCCGGTGACCACGCCGGCAAGTCGCGCCAACAGCCGATCCAGTCCGTCCCGAACCGACGCGGTCACCGCCGGCGGGCGCATCAACGAGCGCAGGGCCGGAATGAACGTCAGCTCCAACACCAATGCGCTCATGATGCCGAACGCGGTCAGCAGACCGAACGCGCGAAAGGTCTTGAGATGGAACGTGACCAGCGAGGCGAAACTGGCGGCCGCCACCAGACCCGCGGTGATCATCACCGGCGCCATCTTCGCCGTGGCTTCCACCACCGCCTCGCGGTTGTCGCGGCCAGCCGCGAGTTCCTCGTAATACCGTTTCAGAATCTGAATGGCGTGACCCGCGGCGATCGCCATGATCAGAATCGGCGTCATGGTGTTGAACGGATCCATCGGAATCCGGAAGGTCCCCATGAGCCCGAGCGCCCACACCACCGAAATCAACGCGGTGGCCAAGGGCAACGCCATGCCCTGCAGGCTGCGGAACGCCCAATACAGCACCCCCATCATGACCACGAGCGACATGGGGAACAGGTAGACAATGCGTTTGGAATCGGCTTCCAAATACGAGAGGGCGACGGGCAGGCCGCCAAGATGAATGTCCACGTCGTCTCCGGCCACGCGCGACGTGGCTTCCTCGAGCGCGCGCCGAACTTGCTCGTCGCCCATGCGGAACCCGTACGCCGTTTTGATCGCTCCCCGGCTGCCTCCGAACCAGGACTCGCTGGCCCAATCATCCGAGTTCTTCGGCCAATCCTGGGGCGACGCGCTGAGCTGCTGTTGGTTCTCCTGCCACGTGGGCACCCACTCGCGGAAGTCGGTGACGATCGCGGCGGCGCGTCCGTCGGCCGAGACCAAGCCGTTCACGTACAGGTCGTTCGACATGACGCGTCGCCGAAACGCCTCCGCCTGCTCGGGGGTGGTCGGCACCTCCGGCATCAGGCGTTCCACCTGGATCGATTCGCCGCTGGCGGTCACGAACTTGACCTTGCGGTCCGCCATGCTGACGACGTTTTCTTCTTTGATCCCGGGGATCTTTTTGACTTCCTCGGTCAGGGCTTTGAGCGTCGCCAGGTGCTGGGGCGTAAAGATGTCCCCGTGTTTCGGGACAACGCCGACGACCACCACCCGGCTCCCCCCGAACACTTCTTCGATGACGTTATTGAGCTGGACGTACGGGTGCTGCTGGGGCAGGATGGTTTTGGGGTCGATGACCATCCGGACCTTCACCATCTGAACGGCAAAGACGCCGGTCAGGATCGCCGTCGCGAGCAAGACCCACCAGGGCCGGCGGACGACGAATGCTATGGCTCGTCTCATAGATCCCTCCCACCAGACCGTGGAAGGTTCTCCAACATTCCCCGTGCGCCGCGGAACGCATGGACGCGAAAACGGCGGGGCGACGCACGCGTCGCCCCGCCACACACATCATCCCGCCCGTTGGTTATCGCCGAGGCCCGCTCTTGACCGCGCGCTCGCTGAATTCGTCGTCGGTCAGCCCGACATTGTTCTTCAGATCGCTGATCTCAAACAACGTCTTGTGCTCGGTCTGCACGTTTTTGACCTCCGAACGCTTCCACGCCCACACGTTGTCTGGATGCTGCCACTCGATCGCCTGCGTCTTGAGCAGATCCCCTTTGCGGTCGTAATAGTCGATCCGGACCGGGGTAAAATCCGTGCTCGGGACCCACGTGAGCTTTTTCCCGTACAGACTCTCCTTGTCCTTCGGCACGCTTTGCACGACGTAACAATCAACCGGCGGCGCTCCGCATTTTTCCGCGCGCACCACCGTGTGTTCATCCTCGGTAAGCTCCCGTTGGCCTAAATCCGCGAACGTAATGTCCGATCCCATGAAGGCATCGTCTTGTTCGCGCGTGGTCATGCGACGAATCTGTTTCAAACTCGGTAAATACAACCGCAAGTCGTCGGGTTGACCGACCTTGACGTAATCCCAGATCAGAAAACCCACGCCGCGTTGATCCGGAGGAAACTCGGTGGCAAACAACGTTTTACTGTCGAACCCGTCTTTGCCCGCATACGCCTTCCAGTACCGCTTCGTCACGATTTTCTGTTCGTCGCCGCGTTTGTCGATCTTCCTCAGCGTGACGGTCGATACCTGATCTTTCGCCGTATATAACTCCCGGGTCTTTTTCATCACGTCGAGCCCCGTCAGCTCGGGGCCGGCGGCGCCCGCCGTCGCGCACACGACGACTACCATGCCGACCGCCGAAGCGACCGCGCTCACACTGCGTCGGCTCATCGTTCCCTGCTCCTCGCGTGTGGGGTGGTTGGCGGACCTTACGAAGGTTTCACGCCGGTGAGCACCGTAAAAGGACTCACGGCCGGCATGGGAACCCGTTTGATCTTGCCGAACCCGACCGCGGCCAACCACTCGGCGATTTCCTGCCCCGAGTGGGCGCACCCGCCGGGCGTATGCAACAACTGGTTCACGCCGATCATCGCGGACAACACCGGTCCGGACTTGTCATCATACAACATTTGATCCTGCACGATCACGAGGCCCCCGGGCGTCAGCGCCTGATAGGTCTTGCGGAAAATCTCCTGGATCACCGCGGGGGATTCTTGATTGAGCATCGACGAGAGCAACGCTGCGTCGTACCCCTGCCCGAAAGCATCACTTAAATAATCCGCGGGCTTGGTTTCGACGCGGCCGGTCATCTGGTAACTCGCGATGATTTCGCGCGTGACGGCCAGGGTCTGCGGACGATCGAGGACGGTCGCCGACAAGCCCTTATTCGCCTTGCAGAACATGATGGGGAACGTCCCGGGCCCGCCCGCGATGTCCACCAGGTGCGAGCGGCCTTTGAGCGAAATCTTCTTCGCCAGCAGCTGCGCCTGCGCCACGCCGCGGTAGTGCATCCCGTAAATGTAGGTCCGGGTCGCCTCCTCACCCTGATCGTGCGGTTTCTGCACCGGCGGTTTGCCGGTCATGACCGCCTCGTGCAGTTTGCCCCACGTGGGGTACCAGTCTTCGAACATGGACACGATCCCGCCCTGAAACCGCGGGCTGGTTTTGACCAAAAACGTCTCGGCGAGCGGGCTGTTGCGGTACCGATCCTTCACGCGCTGCAAGAGGCCGAGTGACGTGGCGGCGATGAGCACGATGTCCAAGCCTCGCGGATCCGCGCCGATCTCCCGCGCGAGTTCCTCCGCGGACAAGCTCTTACCGGCGAGTCGGTTGAACACGTCCAGCCGATTCGCGACGTGCAGCACTTTGGAGTGCCAGTACGCGGAGCTGATGCGCGCGACCGTCATGGGGTCGAGCGCCGTGGCCGTCGGTCGTTTACGCGCCGAACCCCGTCGCGTTGCCAATCTGCCCTTTGCCGCTTTCGCTTTCACCTTCGCCATCACGTCTCCTCACAATCGGGTAAATCGGGCGTTATCGCGCCCGCGGACTACCTCATCGCGCCGGACGCGGCCGGCGCCCGCTTCGCCGCCGTAGCCTTGACCAGCACTTTCACGCTTGTGTTGACTCCGAGTTCCTTATGCTCGACCCCTTTTTCGTCCTTTTCCCGACTGGCCGCGCGCACTTCAATCGTGTGTTCGCCGTTCTTGACGTCCCACAGAGTCATCTTCTCGCGCTTGGTGGTTTTGGCGAACACGCCGTCGACGTAAATGTGCAGGTGATCCCCGCGCGTGCCGCGAACGAACTGCGTCTCAATCGGAACACTCGACGACTCGATCACCGCCCCGTCCATCGGAGTCACGATGGTCAACGACGTCTCATCCGCCCAGGCCGCGACATACGCCAACGCCATACCGGCGCACAGTATACTCGAAATCGTGAACTTCCTCACCTGCGTTCCTCCTTCGACGTCGACCCGGCTACAACATCAGGTCGAACGCGACGGTGAACCGGTTATCCGTCTGGTCGTTGCCGTCCACGCTCGTCGCTTTGGTCTTCACGTGGCTGTACTCGCCGTGGAGAATCACCGCCAACCGGCCGGTGTCGACCCAATCATATCGCACCGCCCACGTGACCCCGTCGAGATCCCCCGTCTTCTTGTCGGTGGTCGCGTCACCCTGGTTGAAGTTCCGGATGACGTCGTACCGCAAGGCCCACAGCAACGACTGCTCGGCCAGCAGGTCGTATTGCATCTCCACGAATCCTCCGCCGAATGACGCGCTCCGCGGGTCGCTGCCCCCGAACAACCCGGAACTGTCGCTGCCGTATTCCACGACCGTGAGCACCCGGATCGGCTCCGTCCGGATGTCCCCGTCCAGACCGAGACGATAAAAATTCTTGTTGGACTGTCCGGTCCCGGGGATGGGATCGCCGGTCGGGGTAAACTGGAAATTCGTCGGCGCGGTTCCCCAATAGAGGAACCCTCCGACCCGATGACGATCCACCGGCCCGGCGACGCGCAGATAATAGTCGAACGCATTGTTGCTGTCGCCGCGGCCGTTGGTCCCGTTAATAAGCGCCAGCGAATACGACAGATCCCTCGGCGCGAGCCCCGACACCTCCGCCCCGCGTTGCGCGCGACTCCAATCCAACGTGGTGTCGGGATCGTCGGCCGCGGCGCTGCCGGACGGAAAATACCCGTAGATCGGATAGGTCGTGAGCGTGTGCCGTCGGTATCGCGACACCGGCACATCCAGTTCGAAGGTCCCGAACTTCAAGTTGATCTTTAGCGTTTTGACCGGGATGTCGTTTATTCGTATCCAGACGGATTCCAGTTCGCCGTCCTGTCCCTCCGGCGTCCCAAGATCCGCGTTGGCCACGGCGGGCTCATACCGCGCGAAGAAGTTTATATTCTGGGTCAGCGAGCCCCCCAACAACAGGTCAAACCGCTCCGTCCCGGAACCACGGGTTTGCACTTTGGCCTCTCCTAGATCCGTGTCCTGATGGTCGCGCGACTGATAGCTGTAGCCGAACATCGTCCGAGCGCTGAGGGGCCAGTAGGTTCGGTCGAAGTCGCCGGACGACATCGCCTTCGTGGGTGGCACCGACTCCTGCACCGGTGCGGGAACTGGCGCCGCAGGAGCCGGTTGCCCAGACGCCGTTGTCGTAGGTGTAGGCAACGCGGGTTCTGGTAGAGCAGGGGCCGGCAACGACGGTACTCTTTCCTGGCGTGGGGTCACCTGTGCTTCCTGCCGATCCTGCGCGTTTTCCTCACTGACGAAACGATAGCCGTTCGCCCGGAAGGTTTCTCCGACGTCGTTAAGGGCAGGCGCAACGGTGTGGCATCGATGGCAGGAGACGTCGAATTTCCGTGAAAACGCGGGAATCGCCCCGGCATCGTGTTGCCACCCATCGGCGAGCGCCAGCGTGACCACCGCGGCCACGATCCATAGCCACCCTTTACCCAACCGAGCCATACGGATCCCTACCTCCTTGGACCTGATCAAGAAGGGGCAAGTGCCCCGATAGTCGCACAGAGGGGCGTTCACGTGAACGCCCCTCCGAACCTCACAAGCAGCCGCGCGTCGGATTGCAACGCGTCCGTCAGTGATGATGCGCGTGATCCGAACCGTGCGCGTGCTCTTCCTCGTGGCCGTGTCCGGCCGCGGCCTTCTGTCCGGCGTCCATCTTGGCGATGAACTCCATCAGCGTGGCCACGGCGTGTTTGTGCTCGTCGCGGATGTGCCCCAACACGTGCACCACATCGTCGACGCCAGGGAAATCCTCGCTGGCAATGACCGGGATTTGCCCGTCATACTTATTGATCATCTTTAACTCTTCGATCAGGTCGTCCCGCAGGTCGGCGACCGCCTTGTCCATGTCGCTGCGAACGCCGTGGGCGTGACCATTACTGTGCGTGTTACACATCCGACACCTCCTCGTGAGAAGAAATCCGCGGGTACGCCCGCGCTACGTGGGTTGAACGCCCATCCATACCACATTCGGCCAACCGGTGGTGTAATCCATCCGCGTCAGACTGCCGGGCTCGATCACCAGCCGCTTACCGTGTTCCAACGCGCAACCGAGGGCCGCGCACAGCGCGGCGCGAATCGTGCCGACGTGCGTCACGGCGACGATGATGCCGCCGGGATGCCGGGCGATCAGATCCGCCACCGTCGCTTCAATTTTCTGACCGAAGGCCTCCAACGACTCGCCGCCTTTGGGCGCAAATCCCAACGGATCGGATTTCCAGGCCATCCACGCGTCCGGGTCCTCCCGCTTGACGTCGTCGACCAAACGACCGTTCCACCGGCCCATGCTGCGTTCCGTCAACTCAGGCCATGTCGCCCCTTGAACCCCCAATACGCGCTCAATCGACGCCGCGGTCTGGCGCGTTCTCAACGTGGGGCTGACGTAGAGCCCCGCGACCGGAAGCGCCTGTTGTTTGAACCAACGACCCAGCGCCGCGGCATGGCCGAGCCCGTCCACGTTGAGCGGGGGGCCGTCGCCGGCCTCATAAAAGCGATCCGGATGATAATCCGTGGCCCCGTGCCGACATAAAATCAGCGTACCCAAGAGCGACTTGTGGTTGCGCATCGTGGCCCGGTCGTGATCCGCCTTCTCCAACGGTTGACCGATCATCGCGTCGGGGCGGAGGGTGGTCGACCAAACCGGCGCCATCCTAGGCCCGCTCTCGCATGAACATCCACATGGACCACCCTAAGGAGAGCGCGCAGAACGCGGTCACCACTCCAACCGCCAGCCCAAAATCCGCGTCCCAGCGTTGCCCGGCCAACAATGTCCGCGTCGCCTCAACGCTGTAGTGCACGGGGTTGACCGAGGCGATCGCGGCGATCCAGCCCGGCATGAACACTTTCGGGATAAACGCCGACGTAAAAAACATCAAGGGGAGGGTCATCATATTGCCCGCGACCACTAACGGCTCTTCGCGTCGCAGTTTCAACGCGATGCCGTTGGACAGACTGGAGAACCCGATGCCCATGCCGAACACCGTGACGAACAACAGAACCAGCCCGGATGCGCCGACCTGAATTTTCGCGCCCAGCATGGCGGCCACCAGCAGCACGATGGTGACCTGCAACACCACCAGGACCCCGTTGTGCAACACGCGGCTCAACACGATCGCCGGCCGGTTCACCGCGGTGACCATCATTTTTTCGATCGTGCCGTACGTGATCTCCCGCAGCAGGTTCACGCCGGCCCACGAGGACCCGAACAACACGGTCATAACCACGATGCCTGGGGCCAAAAAATCCAAGTAGCTGTCCGACGGAAACCCGGCCATCCGCGCAAAGTGCGCGAACAATTGCCCGAAGATGACCAGCCAGATCAACGGTTGGACCAGACCGAACAAGGTCCACATCGGCATGCGAAGCGTAATGCGTGAATATTTGACGAACAGGTGCCAGGTATCAGCGAGGGCCACGCTCATCGCGACTTACCGTCCTTTGTCCTTGTCCCAGGTTTGTTGCGGCCACGATCCGGCACCGGAGCCCTGCCCGTTCCCGGCGCCGTTCCAGTTCCCCGCCCCCTTCTCGCTCGATTCGCCCGACCATTGTTTCCACTCCGGCGCACCGGAACCGTTCGTACGCTCTGTTTCGGGCGCTGCGGCCTTCTCGGTTGTTGGTCCGGGGCCAGCCGATCCCTGTTTTTCTGTCGCTGACTCCGACCACTGCTTATTACCCCATGAGCCGCCGCTCCCCTTCTGCCACTTGGTCCACCACGCCTCGCCCCCGGACGACGCGCTCTCGGACGAGAACGCTTTACCGGTATGCTTCAGAAAGACGTCGTCGAGACTGGGGCGCGACAGGGTGATCGAACGAATGCCGGCCTGCGCGGCATCGAGCGCGGGCAACAGCTTGGGGAGCGCTTCGCGCCCTTCTTTCACGACCACGTGCAGACTGTCGCCGTCGGCCACCACGTCGTTGACCAACGGATGACTCTTGAGAATTTGCCAGACGGACGGCCCCGGCGCCCCGCCCTCGAACGTCAGGCGGATCGCGTCGCCGCCGACCCCATCCTTGAGCGCCTCGGGGGTGCCCACGGCCTTGACCCCGCCCTGGTCCACGATGGCGACCCGGTGGGCCAGCTTATCGGCCTCTTCCAGATAATGCGTGGTCAGAAAAATCGTCATCCCATCGGACGCGTTGAGTCGCCGAATATAGTCCCACAACGCATGGCGGGACTGGAGATCCAGCCCCAACGTCGGTTCATCGAGGAACAACACTTTCGGCCGGTGCAACAAGGCGGTGGCGATGTCCAACTTGCGTTTGGTGCCGCCGGAATAGGACGAGACCAGTTGGTCGGCAACGGACTCGATGTCGAACAACGCCAACAGTTCCTTCGTACGCTCCGCGATGATACGGGCGTCCAAATGATACAGCCGACCCTGCAGCACCAGGTTTTCGCGGCCGGTCAGGAAGTAATCCACCCCCGCTTCTTGCGCCACGTACCCGATCACGCGACGGACCGCCGCAGACTCCCGCACGACGTCGAAACCCGCCACCGACGCCGTACCGCTCGACGGACGACTCAGCGTGGTCAGAATTTTGATCGTCGACGTTTTCCCAGCGCCGTTCGGCCCCAAGAACCCGAGAATTTCGCCTTCGGACACGGCCAAACTCATCCCGGACAGGGCCGTGTGTCCGCCCGGATAGACCTTGGACAACGCCTCGGCGTGAATGATGGGGGACGACATGCTTACCGCGCCGCGTGCGCGCGCTCACCACGCGACGGCGCGATGAACGTGCCCGACTTCCCCCCGGTTTTCTTCAACAGGCCGACCTGGCCGAACGTCATGCCCTTGTCGATGGCTTTACACATATCGTAGATCGTCAACAGCGCGATCGATACGGCGGTCAGGGCCTCCATTTCCACGCCGGTTTGCCCGTGCACCTTGACGGTCGCGGTGACCGTGATGGCGCACTGGCCGTCGGCGTTGGGAGTCTGGTGTTCGGTGAACGCAATGTCCACGCCGGTCAGCAACAGCGGATGACACATGGGAATCACGTCGGACGTGCGCTTGGCCCCCATGATGCCCGCGACCTGCGCCACGGCGAGCACGTCGCCCTTCTTGATCTGGCCCGCGCGAATGCGCTCGAACGTAGCCTGCAGCATGTACACCGTGCCTTCGGCGATCGCCGTCCGGTCGGTCTCGGACTTCTCGCTCACGTCGACCATGCGGGCGCGCCCGTCGGCGTTGAAATGCGTCAAATCATTCTCGGCCATGTCTGCTCCTCACGTGAATTGAAGGGTCGCCTGAACGCCGTGCAGTCCGAAGGAGGAACCAGCGCAGCGCGCTAAAACTGTGCAAGATCTACACCTAAATTCGATCGTCACCACGCCATATATTGTCCGTAACAAGCGCTCACAGATCATCATCACCATCACCGCGCTTGACTTGTGACCCGGAATTTCGGAATAAATCTGTTCCGTAACGGTTTAAGTGCTATACCGACGACGTGAATCGTTTATTCAGTGTCTATGGAAAATCGCTCGTCGGTTATAGCAGTCCTTCAAGGAGCAGTCAATGAAGTTTACGTCGTCAACCGTCAGCAGTTCTCACTTGGGAAAGCGAGGAATACTTTTTCCCCTTTTTCTCGATTGAGGAAATTTCTTGCCTGAACTGATGGTCTTAACTATTGGATTCCGAAGAGTTTCTTCAGTAGACATAAATGGCACTGTACTTGCTTAAATAATTAAAAACTTGAGAGCGAGGGTCGAGTGATCACAGTGAGATTTTTTGCCGTGTTGAAAAAACTCGTCGGTCGCGAGGTCATGCAGGTGGAGGCCGCCAGCGGTCACATGACATTGAAAGATCTACTCGATCGGTTGGACAAAGAAATTCCGTCGTTCCGGAGCACGCTCCGGGAGGGACGAACCCTGATCGCCGTTAATCAAGAAACCGCGCAGGAGGACACGCTCATTGCAGACGGCGATGAAGTCGCGTTTCTCCCACCGTTTGCCGGTGGACAACTCTAACCCGAGGCGAGGTGACGCTCATGATGCCGCAAGAAACCGGGTCGACGCTGGAGTGGATCAGGATCCAAGAAGACGACTTCTCGGTCGAAGAAGAAACCAACCGAATCAAAGAACGCTCCAAGCGGATCGGCGGCATCGTCACGTTTCTGGGAACCGCGCGTGATTTCTCGAAGGGCCGGGACATCAACCGCATCGACTTCGAGTACTACCCGGGGATGGCGGAGAAGCGGCTGAACGAAATCCGCGAACGCGCCTTGCAGGATTACGACATCATCGAAGTGAGCATCATCCATCGTGTCGGTCGCATCGAAACCGGCGAGAACATCGTCCTGATCCTGGTCGGGGCGGAGCACCGCAAGGATGCATTTCGCGCGTGTGAATGGTGCATTGACGAGCTAAAACGCATCACCCCGATTTGGAAACGCGAGGAAACCACCCAAGGCGAAGTGTGGGTCGTTGAACATCCGTAACGCGGGGGGGCAACGAGTTACTCACGACGGCTCGTCTCCGGACGAGCACAGAAGATTGACCGGCCGGGCCGTACCGGCACCGGGGGTCCCAAGCGAGGGGGGAATCATGATCGAAAAGGCGGTCGCACAGTCACAGGTCGTGGGGTCCGAACAGGAATTTTCGATTCTAAAAGATAACTTCAACCGCAAGATCAGCTATATGCGGATCTCCATCACCGATCGCTGTAACCTTCGCTGTACCTATTGCATGCCGGCGTGGGGCTTCGAATGGATGGACCGGAACAGTCTGCTCAGCTACGATGAAATTCATCGGCTGGTGGGCGTGGCGGCCAAACGCGGCCTGTACAAAGTCCGGGTCACGGGCGGAGAACCGTTGGTGCGGGACGGCGTGGTGGACTTCGTCGCCGGGCTCAAAGCCATCAACGGCATCCGGGAGATTGCGCTGACCACGAACGCGGTGCTGCTCAAGAAATACGCGCAAGGCCTGAAAAACGCGGGACTCGACCGGGTCAACATCAGTCTCGACTCCCTCGATCCGAAGAAGTTCGAGGAGATTACCCGGGGCCACGTGTTCTGGAAAGTCTGGGAAGGGATCGAAGAAGCCGAGCGCGTGGGGCTCAACCCGCTGAAGATCAACATCGTGCTCCAAAACGGCGTCAATGATATGGAAGCCGTTGACTTCGCCAAGATGACTATCGACAAGCCGTACGAGATTCGCTTCATCGAATATATGCCGGTCAACGACTATGAGGACTGGAAGAGCAAGTACATCCCGGTCGCCGACATCAAGGACCGCATTGCTCGCGAACTAGGCGAGCTCATCCCGGTCAAGGAATCTGAATCCGACGGTCCGTCGAAGAACTTCCGCTTGGAAGGCGCCAAAGGAGTGGTCGGATTCATCACCGCGATCAGCGACAACCACTTCTGCGAGAAGTGCAACCGCGTGCGGTTAACCGCCGATGGAAAGATCCGGCCGTGTTTATTCTCGGCCATCGAGGTCGACTTCCTCGACGCGCTCCGCAACCAGTGCAGCGATGAGGACATCGATTCCCTTTACGATCAAGTGTTGGGGATCAAACCTCAGGCGCACGACTTGGATAAGTTTTCGGAAGAAAAGATGCTGAAAGCCATGGTCAATATCGGAGGATAATCCCCTAATCCCTCCTCACTGAGGGCCCTTGGGCATACAACCGCCCAAGGGCCCTCGCTTTTTTTTAAGAATGTTTTCCTTGACAACGCACTTTTCGCTCTGCTAGGTTCAAAAAGTAACACTGCGGTTCCCAAAATTCCCCTAATCGTCGCAAGGATTGGACTGATCCTACTCTGATTTCCCCATGATTTCATGCCGCTCAAGCGATGATTGACCAAACACACCTCGGACATGCTTGTATCCTGGCTGACGACGATGTCATCAGCCTTGTCCAGAGCCTCGTGGCTCCACTGAACATTGCACTCGCACGAGCCACGGATGACCATGATTTAGCGCAACAAGTCCGCCATACCCACCCAGTTCTCGCCATTATCCACAGCACCAAGAAGCCGAATGGGTTGCCGGAACTGTGTACCAGCCTCACCAGACTTCAAGACGATCTTGCGATCATCATCGTGCTGCCGCCGCAGCACCTCCATCTTCAGAAACTGATCGCAGTCTCGCCCAAATTGAAGGTTCTCACCGAACCCCTTGATTTAACAGTATTGAGTCAACGACTCCTCGAAGCCACGGGGCTCTCCAGCCCCATCGATCGTTCCATGGGACCAGATGATTTCCGCAATCAGAGCGATTACGGGCATCTCCTGGGTCTGAGCCCAAAGATGAAAGAGACCATGATGATCATCAATCAGGTCGCCCCGACCAACATCAAGGTGCTCATCCGCGGCGAAAGCGGGACCGGGAAGGAATTGGTGGCCCGGACCTTGTATGCACGATCCCTACGAAAGGATAAGCCGTTCATCAAGGTCCTGTGTGCGGCACTCCCGGAAGGATTATTGGAGAGTGAGTTATTCGGCTATGAAAAAGGCGCGTTCACCGGTGCGCTGCGCCGAAAGCCGGGGAAATTTGAGTTCGCCAACCATGGAACGATTTTCCTCGATGAAATCGGCGAAATCAGCCCGGGGTTGCAGGCCAAACTCCTTCAGGTCCTGCAGGACGGGGAATTTTCGCGGGTCGGCGGAGAAACGGACGTCAAAGTGGATACGCGAGTGCTCGCGGCCACAAACAAGAACTTGGAGAAGGCCGTCGCGGAGGGCGCCTTTCGGGAAGACCTGTTCTATCGCATTAACGTGGTCTCCGTTCACCTGCCGCCGCTCAGAGAACGAAAAGAAGAGATTCCCTATCTGATCGAGTACTTCCTTGAAAAGTTCAATTATCAATACAATAAACACTATCCCAGACTGGCGGAACACACCCTCCAACGGTTTCTCCAATACGACTGGCCCGGGAACATTCGCGAACTCGAGAATATCGTCAAACGGATCGTGGTACTGGATAACGAGGATGTGGTTTTCGCCATGTCCATGGGAAAGGAGGAACCGCCAGCGGCCGTTCATGCCCTCCCAAGCAGTCAGCCCGCCCCAACACCTGAGCCGACACCTCCGGTATCAAGCTACTCGCTCAAGAGCGTGGGGAAAGAAGCGGCCAGCCAAGCCGAACGCGACCTCATTCGCAATATCCTCTACCAAACCCACTGGAATCGGAAACGCGCGGCGGAAATTCTCCAGATCAGTTACAAGGCACTCCTGTATAAGATCAAGAAATACAATCTGAACAACGATGGCTGAGCGCACCCCCAAGACGGCTAGGGATACCTGGTGAGATCACGGAGGAACCACCATGTTTGCGCCGACTGCTCCTCTTGATCCGGGAATCTATCAGTACTTTCTGGAGATGGAAACCGTCCGATCCATCCGGTATTCCCATTTCTTTTCCCTCTGTCACCTGGGCATCGACCAAGACGGCACGAACACCCACGCGATGGTCCGTTCCGTGGCCGACATCGTTCGGCAAACCATTCGTGAAACCGACCTCATCGGATTCGCGAATGACCGGACGCTGTCCGTCCTCCTCCTGAACACCGAGATCCAAGGCGCTTATGTGGTCGCCGAACGGGTGCGAAATCGCGTCGCCGAACAAACATTTTCAAATGAACACGCGCCGATTCAGTTGACGACGAGCATCGGCGGCGCCTGCTTTCCCACGCACGGAAACGATGCGATCACGCTGCTGTCGCGGGCCGATGAAATGTTGGCCTTGGCGCGATCCCAGGGAGGCAATCAGACCGCGGTCCCCCCGAGCTGACCCCACCCCAGCGTCACCGACAACGCGGTCTTATCGGTTCTTGAGTGGTGCGAAGAACGCCCATTCTTCGGGCGTGAGCGTGTCCGACGAACTTGACCAGACCCCGTCGATCGTCCGTACCACGGCTTGTTCAACCACGCGATCGCCGCCGCTCTGGTCCTCCGTCAGGCTGACCGCGTCCCACCCCAAAACGAGGTTGCCCTCGATATCGACGCAGCGGTAGGGCACCACCGCGATCGAACCGATCAACAATCGAACCGCGTCACGCACGCCAATTATCGTCCCGGGGACGGCCACGATCACTCGCAGCGGGCGCGCGCACGGCGGCAACCCATGGGCAGACCGCCAGGCGGGGTAATCGCTTCTCCACCGAGCAAGGTGAACCAACCAGGGCAGTCCTCCGGGGTCTTCATGGGTCCACAGGTAGAGCATGGTCATGCCGTCCGGCGCGTCACCGACCAGGAGCCCGATCCGTTCCGACACGATTGTCCTCTCGAGCACCACGGCGCGTGGGAGAAACGGGTTCTGCTCAGCGGCCATGCGGACCAGGTCACCAACGCCGGGCGCCACGGAGCGCGCCGCCGCGGCGGGCCTTATCGACACGGGTCCGCCCCGCCCGACATCTCGCCCCCCGCCGATGGCGCGGAGACTCCTTGAACACGCCGTGCACCCTTCGTCGGAGGCACGCCCTGCGTCCATCGGTCGACCAATGGTGCGACCAGACTGCCCAGCAGATCCTGTCCCCGATCCCACTGTCGGTCGGAGAGAAATGCGTCGGTCAACTCCTCGACGCGCGCGACGGGTCCGATCAACGCGCACGGTTTTCCCATAAACGTATCCGCGGCCTGAACGAGGTTGAGCCACCGGGCGTTGTCGGTCTCGTCAGACTTCAAGAACATCACCCAAATGGACGCGTGAGGATTGCGGGCGACCGCGTGTTTGACCGCCTGATACGCGTGAATGACCGACTCATAGGAGGCCTCACCGGCCAGCAGCACCAGTTCGTCGAGACGCGGGCCGTCTGTGCCCCATGCGCCGTCACCGTCCGCATTCACGTGAACCAGCACGACATCCGCGTCGTCGCATCGGGCGTCCCATCTCCGTCGTAATTCCGGATCGCGGAACATTCCGGGACGCATCTTCCCGATCAACGGCTCGCGAGCGATCCAGGCGCCGACCTCGGTCTTGACGAGCACTTTGGATTGGTCGCCCTCCCGATAGCCCCGCAGGCCGAACACCAGACCGAACAATTGCTCGTGTGTTTGCCCGACCAAGACACGACGTCCACGACGGGCCAGCATGCCGGCGCAGCCGGCCACCACCATCGCGGCGGGAACATGATCGCGCTGACTGACGAGACACACCGTCAGCGGACCGGCGCGTGACGGGCGAGGCTCCGGGATTCTGGAGACCGTAGTCGGCCGTGTACCCGGTCTCGCGTCTCCCAAAAACACATGAGAGACATCTTCAAGCCGGCGGGGCATGGACCGCGTTGTCAGAGTTGGTGGGCGGCGGTGTCAGGGGAGAGCGACGGATCGTCTGTCAGGCGCCGGCGGACGCGACGGATGGCGCCGACGTTTCGCTGCCATCGGTCCACGTCGCGCTGCACGTCCGCGATGTCGAGCAACCATTCTTGGCCCGTGATGGCTTCGAACACGGTCCGCTCGTAAAAGACCAACACGACGTCGCCGGTTGCCACCAAGGTCAGTTCCACCAGGGGACGCTTGATCGTGGGGAGGATCTCACGGATTCTGACCATCACTCGACGAATCCGCTGCAGCGAGACCCCCGCGTCGAGCAGCTTCTTGGCCGTCTTGTACGCGACCAAGTCTTCAAATGTATACCGCGCATGCCCGCCGTTGGTTCGAATCGACGGCGTCACGAGACCGGTCCGGTCCCAATACTGCATCTGACGACGGCTCAGCCCAACGATGTCCCGGACTTGTCCGCTGTGGAAGTATCGGGTTTCAACGGCCATGAGACCCTCTCGACGTGCGTCTTGAGTGCGCCCATCTTAATCAAGAGCGCTCGCGGCTGTCAAGGAGCGACACAACTTCGACGACTTTTGAGTGGTTCGCCGGATCGGCGAATCAGAACAGCCCGAGCTGAACGAGCTCTTCTTTTGTAAACGGAACCGGATACGAGCCGGTAAAACACGCGTCGCAGAACAAGGCCCCGTCCGCCTCCTGATCTCCAAACGCCGCGAACAGACCTTCGCGACTGAGGTACGCCAGGCTGTCGGCCCCGATGTACTTGCGGGTCTCTTCCACCGTGTGCGACGTGGCGATCAATTCCTGTCGCGTGGGCGTATCGATCCCGTAGAAACACGGCGAGATGATTGGCGGCGACGCAATCCGAAGATGCACCTCCTTGGCGCCGGCCCCGCGGAGCATCTTGAGCAGTTTGCGGCTCGTCGTGCCGCGGACCAGCGAATCATCCACCACCACCACCCTCCGCCCTTCCAGCACCTCCCGAATCGGGCTGAGTTTGATGCGCACGCCGAAGTGGCGGATGGAGTCCTGCGGTTCGATGAACGTCCGGCCGATGTAGTGGCTCCGCACCAGCCCTTCCTCGAATGGCACCCCCGCGCCCTCCGCGAACCCCAATGCCGCGGGAATACCGGAGTCCGGGACCGGAATGACCACGTCCGCCGCCACCGGAGCTTCCTGCGCCAACCGGATGCCGTTTCGCTTCCGCACGGTGTACACGTTGTGGCCGAAGACCCGGCTGTCCGGGCGCGAGAAATACACGTGTTCGAACACGCACTGCGCCTGACGGGTCGGCGCAAACGGGTGATACGACGTCACGCCCCGGTCGTTGATCACCACCAACTCGCCGGGTTCGAGATCCCGCACGTAATCGGCCTCGACCAAGTTGAACGCCACGGACTCGGACGAGACGACCCAGCCTTCCCGGAGCCGGCCCAACGACAGCGGCCGAACCCCGAACGGATCGCGCACCGCAACCAGCCCGTCGGCGCACAGCAATAAGAGACTGAACGCGCCGCGGACTTTGCCCAACGCGTCGATGATCCTCGAGATAACCGAATCCTGGCGCGAATGGGCGATCAAATGAATGATCACCTCGGTGTCCGCCGAGGACTGGAAAATCGCGCCGTATGCTTCCAGTTCATCGCGCAGGGCCTGCGCGTTGACCAGATTCCCATTGTGCGCCAACGCCAGGTGCCCGCGCGCGAAGTTGATCAAGAAGGGTTGCAGATTCTTCTCATGGGATCCCCCGGCTGTGGAGTACCGGTTGTGGCCGATCGCCATCCGTCCCGGCAGACGGGCCAGCCGCGTCTTGTCGAACACTTCCAGCACCAGCCCCGGGCCTCGCTCCTGGTAGTAGTCGCGGCCGTCGGACGACACGATGCCGCTGCCTTCCTGTCCGCGGTGCTGTAACGCGTGGAGCCCCAAGTACGTGAGGTTCGCGGCCTCGGGGTGACCGTACACCCCGAAGATCCCGCACTCCTCGTGCAGTTTATCGAACGGCGTCAGATCGATGCGCACGCGGAGCTCCCCAATTGGCTGGGCAATCCAGCCGACCACGCGGCGCGGACGGCGGTTACTTCCACGTCGACCAAGGTATCACCCGCCACCGTGATCGTCAGCCGATCGCCTCCAGTTTCTCCGATTTGCGCCGCGGGAACCCTCCACCGGGCGGCCACCTCCAACACCCGGCCAGCGGCTTCGGGCTTGATCGATAGCACCACGCGCGACTGACTCTCCCCGAACAACACCGCGTCGCGGCGGATCCCGTGGGGATTGGCCACCGTAATCACGGCGCCCACTGACGTGTCCGACGACATGCAGCACTCGGCCAACGCCACCGCCAACCCGCCGTCGGAGCAATCGTGCGCGGAGTCGACCAGCCCGGCCCCCGTCAACTCCAACACGCACCGGTACAACGCGGTTTCCGCCTCCAAGACCAATTCCGGAGGAAGGCCTTGCTCGCGGTGATGCACCACGGACAGGTACTGGGTGCCCCCCAGCTCTTCCTTGGTCTCTCCGAGCAACACGATCGCGCGACCGGACGATCGAAAGGCTTGGGTCACGACCTGCGAAATCGGCGCCTTGCCCACCACGCCGATGATGGGGGTAGGATAGATCCCGATGCCGCGCGTTTCGTTGTAGAAACTCACATTGCCGCTGACCACCGGTACCCCGAACGCGCGACACGCGTCGGCCATGCCGTCCACGACCAACGCGAATTGCCACATCACCTCGGGTCGCTCGGGATTGCCGAAATTGAGACAATCGCTGGCGCCCAACGGTCGCGCCCCACTGCACACGACGTTGCGGCACGCTTCGGCGATCGCGATCATGCCGCCGACGTAGGGATTGAGCATGCAATAGCGGCTGTTGCCGTCCACGCTGACCGCCACCGCCGTGTCGGTTCCCTTGACCCTGAGCACCGCGGCGTCGGAGCCAGGGAGCACGATGGTGTTGGTCCCCACCATGTGGTCGTATTGCCGGTAGACCCACGCCTTACTCGCGACCGTGGGTGACGCCAACACGTCGAGTAAGGCGTCCCGGTACGACTTTGGTTCGGGAAGCGACTCGAGCGACAGCCCTTGGAGGCTCTCGAGGTACGGCGGCGGCGCGATCGGACGCTCGTACTTCGGCGCGTCGTCGGTCACCAGGTCGATCGGCAATTCCGCGACAATGTCGGGTCCCTGGCGCACCACCAACCGGCCGGTGTCCGTGACCCGTCCGATCACCGCGACGTCGAGCCCCCACTTCTCGCAGACCGTCCGGACGGCGGATTCGCATCCGGGCTTCGCGACCAGGAGCATTCGCTCCTGAGATTCCGACAACATGATCTCGTACGGCGTCATGCCCGATTCTCTCGTGGGTACGAGCGACACGTCGATATCCACTCCGGTGCCGGCGCGACCCGCCATTTCACACGAGGAACTGGTCAGCCCCGCGGCGCCCATGTCTTGGATGCCGATGATCAGGTCGGCGGCCATGAGTTCCAAACACGCTTCGATCAGCAGCTTCTCCATGAACGGATCGCCGACCTGGACCATCGGCCGTTTTTCCGACGCCCCGTCTCCAAAGGCCTCGGAGGCCATGGTTGCGCCATGGATGCCGTCGCGCCCGGTCTTCGCGCCGAAGTAGATCACCGGATTGCCCACTCCCGCCGCTCGACCTCTGAACAGCCGATCCTTCCGCGCCAGGCCGAGGCAGAAGACGTTCACCAGCGGGTTGGATCGGTACAGGTCTTGAATCGCCACTTCGCCGCCGACCGTGGGCACGCCGACGCAGTTGCCGTAGCCGGCGATGCCGGCCACCACCCGCTCGAAGAGGTACCGCGTGCGCGGTTCGTCGATGGGGCCGAACCGCAGCGAGTCCAACAGCGCAATGGGCCGCGCGCCCATGGTGAACACGTCGCGGAGAATGCCGCCCACGCCGGTGGCGGCGCCTTGGTACGGCTCGATGAACGACGGATGATTGTGGCTTTCGATCTTGAACACCGCGGCCAAACCGTCGCCGATGTCCACGGCGCCCGCGTTTTCACCAGGCCCCTGCACCACATCGTCCCCGGTCGTGGGAAGGCGCTTGAGGTGCACCCGGGAGCTCTTGTAGCTGCAGTGCTCGCTCCACATCACGGAGACGACGCCGAGTTCGACCAATGTCGGCGCGCGCCCCAAGCGCGCGCGAAACCGGCCATATTCCTCGGCGGTCAATCCGTGCCGCGATAACAACGCGGGGTCGATCGGTTCGGCGAGCAGCGCGTCGAGAGGCATCGGACTTCGCGTGGCGTTAGGCGGTTGCGGAAAGCGCGCCGAGCGCTGATTCGAACAATGCGCGCCCGTCGTTGCCTCCGAGCGCCGGCTCGGACGCCCGCTCCGGGTGCGGCATCATTCCCAGCACGTTCCGCGCGTCGTTGCAGACGCCCGCGATCGCGTCGATCGAGCCGTTGGGGTTGGCCACCCCGTCCTCCAGCGGCGCGTACCGGAAGACGATTTGACCTCGATCGCGGAGACGGGCCAATGTGTCGGGGTCGGCCCAGTACGCACCGTCCGCGTGCGCGATCGGCAAGCGCAACAGTTGTCCCCCGGCATACCGCGCCGTGAAGGGCGTGTCGGTTCGCTCGACGCGAACTCCCACGGTACGACAGAGAAACTTGAGCGACGCGTTGCGCAACAGGGCGCCCGGCAACAACCCGGATTCTACCAAAATCTGGAAGCCATTACAGATTCCCAGGGTCAACCCGCCGCGGGCCGCGTGCGTCCTCACCGCGTCCATGATCGGGGAACAGGCCGCCAACGCTCCCGTCCGCAGGTAGTCGCCGTAGGAAAATCCGCCGGGGATCACCACCAGGTCCACGGCTGGCAGGTCCACGTCGCGGTGCCACACCATTCGCACGGAGGCGCCGATCACGTCCGCGAGCACGTATTCGCAGTCCCGATCGCAATTCGATCCGGGGAACACGACGACCGCCGCTTTCACGACACCGGACTCACTCGGTGATTTTCAATAAATCGCGCACCGTTTTCAACAAGGCGTTGGTCTGGATCGGCTTGGGAATGTAGGCGTTGGCGCCCAATTGCATCCCCTTCTCTCGATCCGCGTCCGCACCTTCGGTCGTGACGATGATCACGGGAATATGGCTATACGACGGTTCTTTGCGGACAATGCTGAGGAGTTTCAGTCCGTCCATCAGCGGCATATTGATGTCCGCGACAATCAGATGAAACGGCTGCTCGGACAGTTTCTTCAACGCGTCGACGCCGTCCGTCGCCTCCACGATCTTCGCGCCCTTGATGCGCTTGAGGCCAAATGAGACGAGTTGACGCATCGTCGGTGAATCTTCCACGACGAGAAACGCGTATTCAGCCATAACCGTCTCCTTCCTCTCACCCGCGCCGCAAACGTCAGTCCCGCTCGACGAACCGCTCACGCCGCCTTGTTGGTCATCAACCCCAAAAAGCCCTTGATGGTCGACAACGACCGCTGCGATCGCGAGTACAATATGGCGCTGAAGATCGCGGTCGCCGCGTGACCGGCCAACATGGAAAACAACTCGTGATCGACCCGGGTTAACCGCTTCTTCTTCTGTTCAAACAAATCGAAGATGGCGATCACCCCGATCACGCCGTCGTGAATCTTCAGCGGAATACACACGATCGGACGGTCCGGAGACGACACCGTGAACTGCTCCAGATTTTCCTCGATGAATGGCTCGCCGGTCTGGGCCACGCGACCGATCATGCCCTCGCCGAGTTTGATTTTCTTGATGCTCGGATCCATGGTCTCCGCCGCGACCACGTTGAGCGTCGGCTCTTCGTCGTTCCGCGTCAAAATCGCAAAATGGTCGGATCCGATCAGGTTCAAGATGATCTCGCTGACGATCCGCAAGACCTCTTTGAGGTCCATCGTGGAGTGCAGCTGGTAACTCGCCACGTACAGGTTCGCCAAATTGTTGTTTTCTTCTTCAACCTCCACGTACCGACTGGCGAAATCTTTGTTCTCCTCCTCGACGACCTTGTACCGATTGAGGATGGCTTCTCGCTCGGCCGCCAACTCGTCGAGTTGCTGACGAAGCTTGGAGAGCTCCGCCGACGGCGCCGCTTTCTGCGCCGCCTTGGCCTGTTCGGTCAGTTGCGCGACCGCGAAACGCAAGCGCTCATTTTCCTTGAGCAGATCGCTGGTAAACTCGATCCCCTTGTGAAACACCCCGAGGAACTCGTCCGCTCGGCGAAAGATTTCTGGCTCGTTTTCCTTGTCCTTCTCCATGCCGTCATCCTTTCACGGGCCCGGAGTATAGCACCGGGCTGTTGGCACCCGCAAGACGCCGATTTATCGCCCGATTATCGACGAACCCCCGCCGTGACGTGTTTGGCGATCTGTTGCGCGATCGCGTGGAGCGGAGCCACGACGTCGACCGCGCCCTCGAGTATCGCTTCCTGCGGCATCCCGAATACCACCGCAGTTTCCTCGGACTCCGCGATGGTCGTTCCTCCCCCTCGTTTGATCTTCGCCATTCCACGGCGCCCGTCGTGCCCCATTCCCGTCAGGATCACGCCGACGAGATCCGAACCAAACACGTCGGCCGCCGACGTCATCAGTTGATCGACGGACGGCACGTATCGGTCCTCGGCGCCGGCCGGGTTCAGGACGACTTTCACCCGGTCGCCGTGCCGGACAAACGAGAGATGTTGGCCGCCGGGACAAATGAGGATCTGTCCCGGCCGACACCACTGCTCGGCGCTCGCCTCCGAGATGTCCCACGCGGAGAGTCGATTCAGTCGCTCGGCAAATGACGCCGTGAAACCGGCTGGCATATGTTGCGCCACCGCGACCGCGCACGGGAGGTCCTTCGGCAACGCCGACACCAGGGCCTGAAGCGCGGCGGGCCCGCCGGTCGATGACCCGATGGCGACCAGCTTGAGCCGTTCGGGCGCCCCAACGGCCGGCTTGATGAGAATCGGCTCGGCGGTGCGAACCGCCGCAGCCTTGGCCACGCGTTCGCAAAGTCGCACCGGCGACGCGGCCACGATCGCACGCAACTTCGACTCCAGTTCGTCACGCACCTTTAAGACTTCCCACGAGGCCAAGTGGGTGGGTTTGGCGATAAAATCCGCGGCCCCCAACTCCAACGCATGAAAGACGTTGGACGCCTCGGACGCCGCGCTCACCACCAACACCGGCGTGGGCATGGTGCGCATCAGCCACCGGAGAAACCCAAACCCGTCCATCCGCGGCATCTCAAGATCGAGGGTAATCACGGTCGGCCGATACTTTCCCACGGCCTGAATCGCCTCCAAGCCGTCCGTGGCGGTCCCCACCACCTCGACGCCGGGAATCTCCTTCAGCATCATGACGATGGCCTGCCGGTAGAACGCGGAGTCGTCGACCACGAGCACACGCGTCGGGGTGGCGTTATGCTGCGGCATTGACCCGCTCCTCTTTTTGGTAGACGATGTCGCGGCTGAGATGACGCAGATTAAACGCCGTGCTGACGTTGATCAACGATTCCGAGTGCCCCAAGAGCAGGTACCCGCCCGGACGCAGTCGGCTCCAAAACATTTCGATCACCCGCTTTTTAACCGGCAGATCGAAGTAAATGATGACGTTGCGGCACAGGATCACGTCCACCCTGGGCACCAACGCCGCCCGATCCACCTCGGCAAGGTTGAACGCGAAGAAACTGACCATGCGTTTGATCGAGTCGTCGATTCGGAACCCGGAACCCTCGGCATGAAAGTACCGTTCGCGATACTCCGGCGGCGTCGCTCGAAACGACGACGCCGAGTATACCCCGCGTCGCGCCACCTCCAACACGCGCTGGCTGATGTCGCTCCCGACAATCTCGACGTGCCAATCCGCGTATTGAGGTTGGTTCGCCAACATCATGGCGATGGAGTACGGCTCCTCCCCGGTCGACGATCCGGCGCTCCAAATCCTCAACGTCCGATCCGTTCGGCGCTTCATGAGATCCGGGAGAATCTCGTGGCGGAGCGCGTGTAGTTGATGATCTTCCCGGAAAAAATACGTTTCGTGAATCGTCAACAGATCCACGATCACCGCGAATTCCTCGGCCCGCCGTGCGTCGTACTTGAGGAAATAATAGAGGTCCCGGAATCCGGACAACCGAAGCCGTCGGAGCGTTTCCTGCAAACGGTTCTCGACGAAGAACTTGGATTGGTCGTCAAGCCGCACGCCGCAGTACTCGTACAGCATATCGCGGAAGAGCTTGAAGACCTCGGCGTTGAGCGGAATCGCTGGTTGTTCGATGGTGCCCCCCGTGGTCCTACCGGCGCCGGTCGTTATGACGCCTCGTCCAACGTCATCGTCAATTGCTCCACCGCGAAGTGGGCGGACTCTCGAACGAGTTGATCCGGATCGTGCGTCGCCAGCTCTCGCAGACGAGGCACCGCTTGGGCGATCCGTGCCCGCCCAAGCGCCACGGCCGACGCGGCACGAACGCCCCAATGCGGATCGTCCAACATGGGTATCACCTGCTCCGCGATATGTTCACCGCCGATCTCGCCCGCCGCGGCGATCGCCGCCTGTTTGACGTCCGGATCGGATGACGCAAACAGTCGGATCATCGCCGGAAGCGCGCCTCGAACTTTGAGGCTCCCGACCGCCCCGCAGACGGCGATTTGAATCAGGCCGATCGGATCATTCACCAACAGCAACAGGGCGTCCTCGATCCCCCGGGCGCCCCGCTCGCCGAGGAGTCGAATGACTTCGGCGCGTATCCACATGTCGGGATCGTGCAACAACGGCCGAATCAGGTCATCGATCACCGCGTCGCGTCGCTTCGCCAAAATGCGGATCATCTCGAGTCGCACGGTCGGATCTTCGTCGCTCAAGGCGACGTGGGCCACGGCAGTCAAATCGCCGCCCAGCGACTCCAGGGCCGCCAGCCCGGTCCGCCGAATCATGGGGTCCGGGTCCTTCAAGTCCAACATGAGGCGGCCGGACGCCTCCGTGGCCTGGAAGAGCCCGAGCAGCTTGGCGGCGTAACAGTGTAGCCCCGCGGTGGGGCTATCCATGAGTTCCAACAACCGCGTCACGAGCCCTGGGCTCTTGAGTCGGGTCAACGCGCGATAGGCGGCGTCTTGTACATTCGGGTAGGGATCTTCGAGCAAGTGCAGTAACGGGCGAACCCCCATCGGGTCCGCCAACTGGCCCAACGCCACCGCCGTCGCCTGACGAACGTGCCCATCGGGATCAGTCGACAGCTCGGCGAGGCCGTGGACGGCTTTCCGGTCGCCGATCTCCCCGAGAGACCTGGCAATACTCTCCCGAAGGCCGCCGGACGCCCGCGCAAGGACGGTCAGCAGTTTCGAGACCCCTTCTCGCTGCATCCGAATGAACGCCGTAACCAGTTCTTCTTTGCTCGACTCATCGTAGACGGCGGCCAGCGCGTCGATGGCCTGCACGTCACCCATCCACCCCAGCACGGTGATCGCGTTGCGCTTGATCGGCACATCCCCGCTCGTGAGGCTTTCCCGAAGGTACCGGCTCACCGACGCGTCATAGACTTCGCGGATGCGACAAATGATCTTGGTCTTCACGTCGGGCGGCATCCGCCCGTACAAGTCGATCACCGCCCGAATCGCGACGTGCCGGACCTTCGAGGAACCCAGCCGGATCGCCTGCGCCAACGGATTGATCACCCGCAGGTCGCCGATCCGTCCAAGCGCCTCCAACGCCGCGCGCTCGAGCGGTTGCCTCCCCAGGCACCCGATCAACGGTTCGACCGCGCGGCCGTCGCCGATTTCCTGCAACGCCTTCACCGCCGAAAATTGGAGCAACGGCCGTCCGTGCCGCAAGAGGTCGCCCAACGGCTCCACGGCCCTGGGGTCACGGAGTTTCCCAAGCGCTTCGACCGCCGCCATGGCCACGTTTTCATCGGTTTGCCCCACCAACCGCACCAACACCATGGTCGCGCGCCGATCACCGATGTCGCCCAAGATATCGACCACGAACTTCTGAACGTCCGGCGCGGCGTCGGGGACCGACTCAAGGAGCGCCGGAACCGCCGCGGGGCCGAACCGAACAAACACTTCGGCGGCCGCGTTTCTCAGCGCCGCGTTATCCGGCGAGGCCACCCCCGTGATCAGATGGTTCGCCATCTCGGTGCGCCACCCCATCCCGAGAAGGGCCTCGACCGCCGATTTTCGGACTCGCCACTCCGCGTCGCCAAGCGCGGTCAGCAGATCGGGAACGGCCTCAGGCCCACATCCGGCGAGTTGGGTGACCGCGGCCACGCGTTCCTCCATGTCGCCGCTTACCAGTCGCGCGCGGTAGGCGTGAATGCCTGACTGATGCTCCTCGGCCATCGTGCTCCCCCTTCCCGACTACGCGGCTGCCGGACGACTCCGATTGAGCAGCTCTCGTCGCGTCGCGACGAATTGTTCCAAGGTCTGCTGAAACAAGTCCGCCGTTCCCTGTAACGAGGGATCCTGTCGTTCTTCGTAGAGTCTTCGTCCCTCGTCAATTTCCGTTCGCAGCAGATCGAAAAACGTCCCCTTCAATACGCCTTCATCGACCTTCTTGGCGTTGTACAATGCGATATCAGACACGATGATCCTGGCCAGACGCCGCGCGGCCTCCTGGACCGGATCATCGGCCTTCGGAGCCGCGGCCGCTGGCGGCGCCACGGGAGGGACCGACGGCTCCTTGGCGACCGGAGGTTTCACCGCGACCGGCGGCGGGGGCGGCGGTGCCGACGCAGTCACCGGAGGCGACACTCGGGGCGGGGCGGACGACGCAGAAGCCGCAGGCGCCTTCGCCGCGATCTTTGCGGACGACGGGCCGCCTGAACCGCCCGCGGCCTGCGCCGGGGGCTGACTCGGCTCGCTGCCGCGCGACGCCATATCGGAAACACCACCGAGATCAGACGCGGCCGTGGCGGTGGGCGATGCCGTGCCTGCACTGAACGCTTTGACCTTCGTCACCAAATCCGTTTCGATCTGGTGACGCTCAATGTAGTCGTCCGCGCCGAACAGGTGATCGGGTTGGCGCCGGTACCGATCCTTATTGTGGATCGCCGCGACCAAAATGATCTTGACGCCCGCGTTCGCGGCATCCTTCCGAATGGTCTCGCACACCTGAAACCCCATGATGTCCGATAACCCCACGTCCACCAGGACCAATGCGGGCCGCGTCTCACTCACGCGAGCGAGCGCCTCCGCGCCGGTGGTGGCCTCGAGGACTTCGAATCCCTCTCCCGAGAGCAGTTCTCCGATCAACTCACGCGTCGCTTCTCCTTGAAGAGCGACCACCGCGCGATGACGTTGTTCGCCCGCCGGCGACGCCGCCGACGGCGCGGTCTCGGTGACCGCGGCCGGTATCGAAAACGCCTCGACCCTGACGCGCAGGCCGCTCCGACATCCGGGGCATACCACGACCGTCTGATCGGCCAGGGACGGGAGCCCGTAACCGACGCCCGCGCCGCATTGTGCGCATACGATGTTCATGGGATCTCCTTCGTGAGTTTAAATCTGGATACTTGCGCCTCCAGTTCCCTCGCCGCGGCCAGCAGGCCGTCGACCGCGGCGGTCGTCCGATTCATGGCGTCCCGATTTTTATGGCCCACGCGCCCGATCGATGACACGGCCTCGACGATGGCCTCGCTTTCGGTTCGTCGTTGCCGAACGAACTCTTGAACCGTCTTCACCCGCTGGTTGGCGGATTCAATGACGTCGCTCACTTGCCGGTTCCCCTTCGCGTGCTCGGTCGCCGCGCGGGTCACTCGTTGCGACATCGTGCGGGTCTCCTCGCTGACGCGCTCCACGTCCTCAAGCATCCGCGACTGCGTGCGCGCCACCTCGATCAGGTTCGCCACTTGCGCGGTCACGGTGTGCATCTCGGCATTGACCCGCTGCACGCCCGTCATTTGTTGATCCGTTTCCCGCGCGATCTCCAAAATCCGCGTCGCGGAATCCTTCGCGCCGTCCAAAATCTTGTCCAAAGCCGCCCTGGCGGCTCCCGACAGGCGCACGCCTTCCTCGACGCGACTCGAACTGTCCGCGATCGCCCGGACCGCCCCCGCGCCCTCGATCTGCAACGCCGCGATGATGTCGTGAATCTCCTTGGTCGACGTCGCCGTCCGTTCCGCCAGCTCCTTGATCTCGCCGGCGACCACCGCGAATCCCTTGCCGTGTTCGCCCGCCTGCGCGGCGATGATCGCCGCGTTGAGGGCCAAGAGATTCGTCTGTTCGGCCACGTCATCAATCACGCCCAGAATGCTCCCGATCGACTCGGTCCGCTGTTGAAGCCGCAGGATCACCGCCGACGCGTCGTCGGAAAACGCCTTGATGCGATGAATGCCGTCGATCGTCTGCGCCACGCATTCCTGCCCGTGTCGAGCGTCATCACCGACGCGGTGGGCAAGCTCCACGGTCGTGTGGATCTCGGCCCGGATCTGCGTCGTGGACTGCTCGATCGAATCCGCCGATGACGCGGTGTCCTCCGCGGCCCTTGAGAGCACGCCCAATGCCGCCTCCGCCTGCCGGATCGAGTCGGCCAAGGTCTTGACCGAGTGCTGGGTGCCCGAAGCCGCCTGCGCGAACGCCTCGGCGTCCCGGGCGATTTCCTCGGTCGACGCCGTCATCTGCGCCGTCGCCGCGGTGCTCTCCTCGATCATCGTCGAGAGTCCTTCCATCCCGGCGCCGAGCTCCTTGATCGCTTCATGCAGCTCGGTGGTGGATTGCAGGGTCGCCTCCACGTGAATGGCCTGCGATTCGATCCCGCTTTGCACCACGGCGGCGTCCCGCGCCAAGTCGCGTCCGGAAACCCCCACCGTCCGACTGACGTCGGACACCTTCCGAATTATCACCTCCAACTTGTCCACGAAACGATTAAACCCTCCCGCCAGGTCGCCGATCTCGTCGCGCGAGGCCAACTCCAGTCGGCGGGTCAGGTCGCCTTCCCCGTCGCTCACGTCGTTGATCCGCTCCACGACTCGATGGAGCGGGCCGAACACGCCGCGCCGAAGCGAGACCCGCAGCAACAATCCCACGACCGCGATGGTCCCGAACGCGCCCCACGCCATGTGTCGCCGGTTCGTGCCGACTTCGTTCCACAACTGATCGGTGGCCGTGGAGATCATCAGCACGCCTCGCAACTGATGGTCTCCGCCATGGCACAGATAACATCGCTGGAAATTCGGGAGGGGCCTCAAATAGGTCAACACCTCCCGGTCGTTGATGCGCTCAAAGTAGTACTCGTCTTTCGCATTGAGCGGATCCGCCAGGATACGCTTAAACGCCTCCCGGAACTCCGGCACGTCGACTCCTGTCGCGCGATTCGGCGTCACGTTGGGATGATCCACCACCCATTCGGGACGAATGGGCACGCGCGTTTTGACCTCGTCGATGGTTTTGAGGTCCATGAACCCTTGCTCGATCCCCAGACCGTCTTTCCCTCGGACGACCTGAATACGGACGATATCAGGCAACTCCTTGAGGTCCTCGATCAAATGCCGCGCCATGTCCGCCCGGAACGCCACCATGTCCTTGTCGAAACTGAGATGGATCGAGGCGGCCAGCAGCGCCGCCTTTTCCCGTTCATGATTGATCAGGTCGTGCCGCATCTTGGTTTGGAGGAGCACGAAGATCGCGGAGAAACCCACCGCCAACGTCGCCAACACGGTAAGGATGACCTTCGACGAGAGCCGCCGACCGGAGGATTTTTCCGACCCCATTAGGCGACCTCCGACAGCGTCGCGTATTCATCCGGTCCCAATACGGCGTCCAAATCAACGACCAACAACAGCGCATCCGTCACTCGACAGACCCCGCGACACATGGTCCCCCCTTCGGCGCCGGACTCCCGCGCCTGAAGACTCTCGGCATCCACGTCCAACACATCCGACACGCGATCCACGACGAAGCCGAGGACCCGATCGCCCAGTCGCACCACCAAGATGTGCGTCGGGCGCGTGCGGGCTTCCGCGGGAACGCCGAAACGTTCCCGCAGATCAATGAGCGGGAGCGTGGTCCCTCGGAGGTCCATCAGCCCGTCGAGAAATGCGGGCGCGTGAGGAACGGGGACCGGCGTACGATAGAACAGAATTTCCCGAATCCGTTCGATCTCGGTCACATACGGGCGTTCGCCGATCTCCAGGCGAAGGAGCTTACGCCGAGTGTGAAGCGCCGCCAGCCGTCCCGCCATCACGCCACCTTGAAACGATTAACCTCCGACCGCAGCGTCTCCGCCTGGCGGACCAACCCGCCCACCACCTCGCTCATCTGCTCCGCGACCACCGCGCTGCCCTTCGAGACCATCTGAATTTCCTCCGCCGACTTCATGATGATCTCGCTGCCGCGCCGCTGTTCTCGGACCGCCGCGGCGATATGTTGCACGCGGTCGGTGACGTGTTCGACGGCCTGGGTGATTTGCTTGCTGCCCTTGGCCTGTTCCTCCGTGGACAGCCGAACCTGGCGAGTGATGTCCCGCATCCGTTCCGCGGCCTCCCGGATCTGTTCCGACCCCTTGCTCTGCTCTTGGGTCGCGTGCGAAATCTGATCGACCATTTGGGTGATCTGCCGCATGGACTCCGTGACCTGTCGGATGCCCTTGACCTGCTCAATCGTGGCCAACTCGATGCCGCGCGCCATGTTGCTCGCCTGCGTGGAGCTCTCCAGGATTTTCTTCAGCGCCTCCCCGGCCTCCAGCGCCATCTTCATGCCTTCCTCGACACGGACGTATCCGTCCTGAATCGCCGTCACCGCGTCGCGCGACTCGCCCTGGACCGCGCCGATGAGCTGAGAGATTTCCTTGGTCGACACGGAGGTCCGGTCGGCCAGGTTTTTGATCTCATCGGCCACCACGGCGAACCCCTTGCCTTGTTCACCGGCCTGGGCCGCTAAAATCGCGGCGTTGAGCGCCAACAGGTTGGTTTGCTTCGTCACTTCGTCGATGACGGTCAGGATCTTCCCGATCTGATCCGACCGTTGCCCGAGCTGATGAATGACGTCGGTCGTCTTTTTCACGGTTTCACTGATTTTTTCCATGCTCGCGATCGTCTTGGTCACCGACATCATGCCGATGTCCGACGCTTCGCGCGTCACACGTTCGGCCAATGCCGCCGATTCCTTCGCGTTCTGCTCAACTTCCTTGACCGACGCGTTGATTTCGGTCACCGCGGACGCGGTCTCGGACGACGCCGTCGAGAGCAGCACCACGTTGCCGGCCACCTGCTTGATCGACGCCGACATTTGAATGATGGCCGACGACGTCTCCTCGACCGATTTCGTGAGATCCGCGGTATTGGTCGCCACTTCGCTGATCGCCGCGCTCATCTCCAAAATCGAGGACGACGTGGCTTCCGACGCGGAGGAGAGCACTTCGATGCCGTCGCCGACTTCCCGGAGCGAGGCATTCATCTGCACCAGCGACGAGGACGTCTTCTCCGTCGAAATCGACTGGATGTTGGCGCCCTCCGTGACCTTTCGGCTGTTACCGGCGATATGTTCCGACGCCGAGGTCACCGCGTTCGCCGCCTCTTGAACCTTTCGGATCATGCCTTTGAGGCTCGAGGCCATTTGATTGAATCCGCTCGCCAGCACGCCGATCTCATCATGCGAGGTCACCTCGATGGTTTGCGTAAAATCCCCGTCCGCTACGCGCGTGACCACCGACGCCATCCGCTCGATCGGGGCCATATTCTTGCGCACGAAATAGAGCATGACGACAATGCCGGCGCCCACCGTGAGCACCGTGATCAGTACGCTCCACCACACGATGCTCGAAAGCTTTTCTTCCAATTCCCGGGGCGACAAGGCCATGACCACGGTTCCGATGCGGGACTGCCCCCCGGAGGCATCCGCTCCGGATACCCCGGTTCCAAACAGCACCGGCTCAATCACCATCAACAACGTTCTTCCGTCTTTCTCAACCCGCTCGACGAACCCTTCGCTCGACTGAACCGCCTTCGTGGCGATGGGATCATTGTCGACTTCCTTGTTGAAATTGGGATCGCTGTGGACCCAGACAATGCCGCGGCCGTCGAGAATCTTCACGTAGGCGACGTCGGTCTCGGTCATGACCCCCTTGATGTAACTGACCAGACTGGATGAATCGCCGATCGAGATGCCGTACGTGCTGTTGTGGGCCAGATTATTGGCCAACGACACCCCGCGCTTGACCAGCGCGTCTTCTAAATACAGGCGCGTCCTGGCCAGCGACACCACCGTCAACACCACGGACACGCTCAGCAAGAGGAGACTCGTGATGATGACAAACTTGAACCGCAACCCGAACCGCATATTTCGTCGCTCCAGCATGCTCTCCCCCCTACGCGCTCATCCCGTTACGCCGCGGCCCGCGGCAACGCGGGGTCGACGGCCACAAGCCGCTCCAAATGCAACACGCCGATCAACCGCTCCCGGTGCCGCAACGTCGCGGTCACGAACCCCGCCTCACGCTCCCCCATGGTCGTGGGCGGAGGGCCCAGCGAACCGGGTTCGGCGCCGATGACCTCCGTCACGTGGTCCACCACCATCCCCACGGGCGCCCCGTCAATCATGACCACCACGATCCGGGACCTCGGGTCAGGCTCCCGAGGCGGCATGGACAATCGTCGACGGATGTCGAAAACCGGCACAATCGAGCCGCGCAACGAGATAATGCCCATGATGTCAACCGGACCCCGTGGAATCGGGGTAATATCCGTCGGGCGGATGATCTCCCGCACCGAACGAATCCACATGCAGTATTCCTCCGTGTCCAGGCTGAACCCCAGAAACTCTTCGCTTCGCGCGTCCGGCTCTCCGGCGGCCGCCTCGGGCGGCGGAGGGCCCACCGGAGCGGGAGTGGGAGCCTCCGCCTTCGCGTGCGTTCCCGGTTGCTCCTCGGACTGATCGGACGGCGGGGCAACCGGAACAGCGTGGCTGGCATCAACAACCTGAGCGATGGGCGCGGAAGACGGGGGATGTCCCGTCTCATCGGTCGACGGTGCGGTCTCGGCCGTCGTTTCCTTGACGACCCGTTTCGTGTTGACGGGCGTTCTACGCCGAGAAGCCGCCTTGGGTTTACCGGATCGCTTCACGCCGCCTCCTGTCGCACCTTTTCAGCCGCGCGGCTGACCAGAAATCCTTCATCGGTCAGCGCCTTGACCCGCTTGAGGAGGCGAACTTCCTGGTCGGTAAATCGGCGGAACAATTTCGTGCCATGGCGCTCGATCACCGGGGTCACCACCCCGATCAAGACCCAATACTCGAGTTGACGCGGCGACAAACCGACCCTGCGACAGACCTCATTGGGACCGTATAACGACGTGCGCATCGGAGACTCCATCACATCCCACAGGAATGTGGGATAACGCGGCAAGAAGCAGCAAGGACCGTGCCTGGTGACGATCGCCTCAAGGCGACGGAGACCACGGTTTTCGCGTGAACAAAACGGATGACATGTCCTCACTGGGTAAGACGTCACCCGCCGCGTGTCAAAAATTGGCGCGCCGAGAATCGAGGAGGATCGGGCTTGCAGTGAAACCGACGGGGGGGGCGAGTCCGTCCCCCCGTCGAAGATCGAGCGGCGTTAGGCCGCCAAGGGAAGGACTGTTGATCGTCGGCAGACGGCTTCGTCGATAAGGGCTCCGACGTCGAGGACGAGGATGGTCTTGCGATTTCCGAGTTCGGTGGCGCCGGCGATCCCGGGTATCCCTTGCAGCAAGGACCCGATGGATTTGATCACGATCTCCTGCTGCCCGGAAATCGTGTCGACAACCAGACCGAGACGCTTCTCAGCCAATCCCACCACGATGATGTACAAGCGACCATCGCCGTTGTGCGCTGGAGCGACGCCGAAGAGATCGCTGAGCCGCAACAGCGACAAGGTGTGGTCCCGCAAATGGATCACCGGCCGGCCGCCGATGGTGACCACTTGCTTGGGATCGATCATGACGCTCTCGGACACCGAGCTGATCGGGATGGCGTACGTCTGAGTGCCGACCCCCACGATCAACGCCTTGATGATCACCAGGGTGATCGGAAGCGTCAGCACGAAACTCGTTCCTTGGCCAAGCTCCGTATTGACTTCGACGATCCCGTTGAGCTTCGCGATATGACGAGCCACCACATCGAGTCCCACGCCTCGTCCGGAAATTTCGGTCACGGACTCGGCCGTGGAAAACCCGGGCTGGAACAAAAAATCGATGATCTCTTTGTTCGTATACTCCTTATCCGTCACGGCGATGCTCCTGGCAATCGCCAGCTCACGCACTTTCGCCAGATTGATCCCGGCTCCGTCGTCCGCGACCGTGATGGTCACCGTGTGCCCCTTCTGGGCCGCGCTCAAATGGATTGTGCCGACGTCGGGTTTCCCAAGGCGTCGGCGGTCGTCCGTCGGCTCAATCCCGTGATCCAGGGCGTTGCGGATCAAATGCAGCAGCGGATCGGCGATCGCCTCGACCATGGACTTATCGAGCTTGGTTTCCTCGCCCGACGTCGTGACCTGAATTTCCTTCCCCAGATCCCGAGAAATCTTCTTAATGGCGCGGATCGACCGGTCGAACAACTGCGCGACGGGAATCATCCGGATCTCAATCAAGCCTTCCTGAAGCCCCGACACCCGATGTTCAAGGGCTTGGGCGGCTTTGTGCAATTCCATCGCGGGACCGACCAGTCCTCCGCTTTGAAGCAAGTCTCTCGCGATTTGGACGATGACCGACTTGGAGAGTACCAGCTCTCCGAGCATATTGAGCAAGGCGTCGAGCTTGGCAATATCCACTCGGATCGTTTGACTGAGACTCCGGGTCGACGGCGATTCAGATTCTGAGGCCGGCGCGACCTTCGGCTGAGCCCCTTCGTCTCCACCCAGAAGCACGATCTCGGCGCCGTCTCCCGCCAACAATTGCGTCAGCGCGTCGCGATCGTGCGAAGAGCCGACCAAGAGCGTAAACGCGATCCCGGCCTCCGGCGACACCCCGGAGCTGGGCAATGTCGTGATCACTTCCCCGATGTTTTGCAGTTTGGCCGTCAGACTCGAAAGGGCTTTGTCGAAATCTTCGAATCGAAACCGAACCCGCACCTCGAACAATCGATGTTTCGCCTTGATGTTCTCCTGAAGCCGGTGCTGTTCGTATTCGGTGAGGACCTGGAGGATCTCCGGATCAACCCCGGATCTCGCGACAGGCGGCTCCGCGGCTTGGACGTCGTTCATGGCGTCGCGAAGTCGCCGCACAAGGGCCGATGTGTCCGGGGGCACCTCGCCGGATGAGGCCGCCGCGATCAACTGGCCCAATGCGTCGACGCCGTCGCCCAAAAGCTCCACGAGTCCCCGACTCATCCCAAGCTTGCCCATCCGGAGCCGGTCCATCACATCTTCCAGCGAATGGGCGAGATCCGCGACCGCGGTTAAGCCCATCACGCCGGACATCCCCTTTAAGGTATGCGCCGCGCGAAACAACGCATTGAGCGATTCCGGACTGATCGAATCAGGCGCCTGCTCGATCCGATCAAGGTGACGACGCAGGGTGTCGAGGAGTTCGTCGGACTCCGCGAGAAATTCTCTGAGCGTATCGTCCTTGGTACGACGATCCATTACGAAGACCCGATCACCCGTCGGATCGTGGACCGGAGATGTTCCGGTTCGAATGGTTTCTTGACGTAGGCGGCCGCGCCGAGATTGAGCCCCCGCCTCACATCCTCATCGCTGCCCTCCGTGGACACGATCACCATCGGGATCGTCCGGTATTCGGGGTGATGTTTGACGAAATGGACGATTTCCAACCCGTTGATGTCCGGCATATTGATGTCCGTGACGATGAGATCGAACGATTGTTGCGGGATGCGTTTGAGCGCCTCGAACCCGTTCGGCGCTTCGATCGTCTCGAACCCGTCCATCTCGTCAATGGCGGCGACGATCAGCGCTCGCGTGGTCGGGGAATCGTCCACGACCAAGACGCGTTTCATGGCGGCGGGTTTTGGCACGCGGGTGAGTATAGCATAGCGTTCAGGAATCGCCCGTTCCTGTCCGCTGGATTTGTTGTTGCAGCAGCGTTTTGCCGAGCGACACGGCCGCGACGCGGAGAAAAGCCTCCAACCCTTCCGTCTCGCCGATTAGCGTCTGATCGGGGAGATTGTCCCCGTACAAGAACGCGACCACCCGCTCGGCGCTGACGATGGGCGCGAGAAAACTTTCCACGGGCCAAAGCCCGCCGAGTCGCTCCACGACGACCTGGTTCCCGGAGAGCTCCGGCCATTTCCCTTTCAGCGCGGCGCGAGCGTCGGCCACCGCTTGAAACGAAGAGGAGTCGGACAACGGGACGACGATCGAACGGACCACCTCATCGGGCGACCCATCGGCCACGTCAACGCCGAACTGCCCCCACCCGCTCACGGTATCGCCCCGCACCAAGAAAATGACGGACCGGTTCATCAGCTCGCCGGCAAAACGCAACATCATCAAAAAGACATCGTGGCCAGATACGACGCCGGAGAGTTCTTCGATCATCGCCGGCAACAACGCCAGGTCTTTTCGCGACACCCGGGCTCGATCGCCAAGGACCGCCTCCCCCAGCGCGTCGTCGGATACCAGGCCCGCGAGGCTTTCCGGGGCCTGCGCCTCGATCACCGGGTGCGACATCGGCGTGGATTCGTCAAGGTTCGCGAACGAGGCCTCGGCGGAGGACGCGTGGTCGAGCACCAGTTCGCCGCCCGTTGCGCCATCGGATTCGTCTTCGAGCCGCGCACCCTCCAGCAGCAGGAATTCCGCGCTGATTCCCCCGCACATCAACACGCCGTCCTCGGAAAACTTCCCCAATGTGAATTGGAATGTCCCGGTCCTCCAGCCGAGGAGATCTCGCACCACGTCGATGATATGGAGGCGAAGCTCGTTCTCCAGGCGGTCCTCACTCATCACCCCCATCTCGACCAAAATCGTCCCGATGGGTTTCTTCACGGTTCGGGCTTTTTGAATGCTCAGGGCGCGTTCGAGGTCGGATCGCGTGATCAAGTTCTTCTGGACGAGCACGTACCCGAACCGACTCTTGTTGTCGGAACTCGCGTAGGTCACGTTGCCCTGATTGAAGACCACGCGCCCCATCCCGTCTTTTTTGATGAGGGTCAGAACACCCGAGCGTTTGCTCAGGTTGATGATTTGGAAGATATCCGGTAAACCGAGGTCTTCGAGACGACCCTCAAGGCTCATAGCCTCTGGGGCGTGGAGTGTTTGGAGGTCTCGGCGCCGTCGAGCACCTCATAGCGATAGTCTTCGATGACGGGATTGGCCAGCAGTCGTTGGCACATGTCCTCAACCCGCCGCTCCGCGACGGACCGGTCCGCCGTGCGCAACTCGATGTCGATCAATTTTCCGATGCGCACGCCGCTCACGTCGTCAAACCCCAGTCCGGCCAGCGACCGCGCCACGGCGTCGCCTTGCGGATCCAAAATGCCCCGTCGATACGTCACGTATACCCGAGCCTTCACGTCGCCCCCCTTTGCGTTGCGTCTGTCACGGAGGAAGGCCGACGATCGCCTCGGCGCAGAACGCAGCTAATACTATCGTACCCGCACTCAACCGGCAAGACGTTCTCCGCGGCACCACGCGGATCACTCACGCCGAGCGCCCAAACACCCGCTGAAAGATCTCGTCGGTGTACCGGATAAAATACCCCGGGTCAAAACACGCCGCGACCGCGTCGGGCCGGAGTCGTGACGCGATGGTGGGATCGGCGCCGACCAACTCCGTGAACCGTCCCTCCCCCTTCCACGCCCGCATCGCCAACTGTTGGACGACGGCGTAGGCTTCCTCACGGGCCATTCCGGCGTCCACCAACGACAACATGACCCGTTGGGAGTACACCAAGCCGCCGGTCTGGTCCACGTTGCGGCGCATCCGATCCGGATACACCTGCAGCCGTTCGAGCAGCGTGGCGAAACGATCCAACATGTAATCGAGGAGCGTCGTGGAGTCGGGCAATATGATCCGTTCCACCGAGGAATGCGAAATGTCCCGCTCGTGCCACAACGCCACGTTATCGAACGCCGCTTGCACGTTGGCCTTGATCACCCGCGCCAGCCCCGAGATGTTCTCGGACCCGACCGGGTTGCGCTTGTGCGGCATGCTCGACGATCCTTTTTGCCCCGCCGCAAAATACTCCTCGGCTTCCAGCACTTCGGTCCGCTGGAGGTGGCGAACTTCCACCGCGAACTTTTCCAGGCTCGCGGCGATCAGCCCCAGCGCGGTCATGTACGCGGCGTGCCGGTCGCGCTGGATGATCTGATTGGAAACCGGGTCCGGCGCCAGGCCGAGCCGTTCGCACACGCGGGCCTCGATCGTCGGCGGAAGATGGGCGAAGGTCCCCATGCTTCCCGACAGCTTCCCGACGCGAATTTCCTCCTCGGCGCGGTCCAGACGCCTGCGGTGCCGTTCCACCTCGTCATACCAGATCGCCATTTTGAGGCCGAAGGTAATGGGTTCACCGTGTACTCCGTGGGACCGACCGATCATCACGGTCTTGCGATGGCGATGGGCGAGATCGCGCAATACCGCGCTGAGACGGGACAGATCCTCCCGGAGAATGGCGGTCGCCTCGCGCAAGGTCACCGCGAGCGCGGTATCCAAGATGTCGGACGACGTGAGGCCTTCGTGGAGGAACCGTCCTTCCGGACCGACGGTTTCGGCCACGGCGTTCACGAACGCCAACACGTCGTGTTGCGTGGTGCGTTCCAACTCGTCGATCCGCGCCACGTCGACCTTGGCCTTGGACCGAATGACGTCGGCCGCGGCTTGGGGGATGCGACCTTCAGCGGCCATCGCGTCGCAGGCGGCGAGCTCCACCTTCAACCACGTCTCATACTTGTGCGATGAACTCCAGAGCCCCCGCATCGCCGGCCGACTATACCGGTCAATCACCTTCCCGCCTCCCCGTCACTCACACGCCCATCTCCCGCAGACGCTGCTCGATTTGTTGCGGCTGGTGCCCCTTCGGCGCCATAAACGTAACCTCAAACCCCTCGTGCAAGGGCTCCTGATACCACGCCTTAAGAATCGTCCGCGCCGCGATCACGGGGTCAAGGTGGCCCGCTTGCGCCCCGAACAATTCCACGGCCGCGACCTTGACCTGCAATGCGTGCAACACCGGCCGCAATCCTTCGGCGACCTGATGCAGCACCAGATAGGAGTAGTCGGACGATCGCCCCAACCCCACGCACAAGACCCTCGGCGTCGAAAACGTCGGCACCGACAACAACGCCGTTTCCCCGAGGCGCCCGCTCACGTTGCGATGAACGATCAGCCGCGAGAGCTTGCCGCCGGCCAGCCAGTCCACCTGCCCCGCCATGCCTTGCGGCGGTCGCACGTCCTCAAAAAATCCCGTCACCAGTACGTCGGCGCACACCCGCGGCGCGGGGTCAGCGAGGACCGTCGACCGCATGGGTTCGTTCGGCGCCCCGTCGGACCGGCACCGCGGGATCGTGTTTGATGATGTGGTCCAAAATACCGTTGACGAAGGCCCCCGACTCGTCGGTGCCGTACTTTTTGGCGATTTCGATGGCCTCGTTCAGCACCACGCGATCGGGCACATCGAGCGCGTACAACAATTCATACACGGCCAGTCGGAGCACGTTGCGGTCCACGGTCGCCATCCGATCCATCGTCCAGTGCGTCGCATGACGGGCCACCAATGCGTCGATGTCTCCCCGATGCTGATCCACGCCTCGAATCAGCGACTCCGCGAACGCCCGGACTTCCGGAGTCGCGCGGCGCTGCGCCCAAAACTCCGCCATGTCTCGCTCGCGACGCGCGCCGGCGGCGGGCGCGGCGGCGGTCAAATCGGTCCCGAACAGCACCTGCAGCGCGTACTCCCGGCCTTTTCGACGAAATCCCACGGTGATCAATCCTTCGCGTTCAACCGTCTCGCCAACAACGCCATTTCAACCGCGGTTCGCGCCGACTCGCTCCCGCAATTGCGCCGCGACGGATCCGCCCGTTCTTCGGCCTGCTCCATCGTGTCCGTGGTCAACACGCCGAACACCACCGGACGCCCTTCCCGCAACCCCACGTCCATGATCCCCTGTGACACGGCGCGCGAGATGTACTCGAAGTGGGGTGTATCGCCCCGAATGACTGCGCCGAGGCAGATCACCGCGTCGTACCGTCCGGCGCGGCACAACCACTGCGCCGCCAACGGCAACTCAAACGCTCCCGGGACGTACACCACGGTCAGGGCTTGCCGATCCACCCCGACCGCCCTGAGCGTCTCGCGCGCCGAGCGAACGAGGCGTGCCGTGATGGATTCATTGAACCGGCTGGCGGCGATCGCCACGCGCAAGCCGAGCTTCGTCGGCACGCGGGTCGCGGCCCGCGACCGCCTCCCCGGGCCTTTCGCCGCGCGCCGAGCGGTCATACCTGGTTCAACATGTGCCCGAGTTTCTGCTTCTTAGTCCGAAGGTACTCGCGGTTGCTCTCGTGCGGGTCGGTCTCGATGGGAACCCGTTCGGCCACGGTCAATCCGTAGCCGTCGAGGCCGACCACTTTCCTGGGATTGTTCGTCATCAGGCGGATCCGCCGGACCCCGAGATCCACCAGGATTTGGGCGCCGATCCCGTAGTCGCGCAGATCGGCTTTGAATCCCAAGGCCAGGTTGGCCTCCACGGTATCCTGGCCCTGGTCCTGGAGCGCGTAGGCTTTGAGTTTATTGACCAACCCGATCCCGCGCCCCTCTTGGTTCAGATACAACAGGACGCCCACGCCCTCCTGCTGGATCTTCGCCATCGCGGCGTGGAGTTGTTCGCCGCAGTCGCAGCGCATGGAACTGAACACGTCCCCGGTCACGCACCCCGAATGCACCCGCACCAACGTGCCGGAGGCTCCGCTGATCGTCCCCTTGACCAGCGCCACGTGGGTCCCGTGATCAATCGTGTTCTCATACACCACGACGCGGAAGTCGCCGTAGCGGGTCGGCAAATCAGCCTCGGCGACGCGGCGGACGAACGACTCGCGCTGCATCCGGTACTCGATCAAGTGTTTGATCGTCACGATCTTGAGCCCGTGCCGCCGCGCGAACGTCGTCAACTCGGGGACCCGGGCCATGCTGCCGTCTTCGTTCATGATCTCGCAAATGACGCCGGCCGGCGTGAGTCCGGCCAACCGGGCGAGGTCCACGGAGCCCTCGGTCTGTCCGGCCCGTTTGAGCACCCCGCCGGGTTGCGCGCGAATCGGGAAAATGTGTCCGGGCCGCGCCAAATCCTCCGGTTGAGTGCCGGGATCAACCAAGGCTTGGATCGTCCGCGCGCGGTCGCTCGCCGAAATCCCGGTGGTCACGCCCACGCGCGCGTCGACCGACACGGTAAACGCGGTGCCGAACGTCGCGGTGTTCTCGGACGCCATCGGCGTCAACTGCAAGGCCTCGGCGCGTTCCGGCGTCACCGCCACGCAAATCAGCCCCCGCGCGTACCGCGCCATGAAATTGATGGCGTCCGGCGTCACCTTCTCGGCCGCCAACACGAGATCGCCCTCGTTTTCCCGATCCTCGTCGTCGATCAGAATGACCATCCGCCCCGCGGCAATTTCCGCGACGGCGGACTCGATGGTGTCAAATTCCATTGATTTTTCCTGGAGTTTTACCGAAAACGTTATCATAGAAAATGCTCAACGGTTTTGTCAATTCACCTGCCGACAGCATAACACGGAACATCGCGCCGTTTGGTCATTCGCGGGGGGAGTCCCCGGAGTCGGTCCCCGGCCCGGTGACGGCGCTCTGCAGTTCCCTCACCAGGGATCGGGCCATTGGGATGTTGGCTCCGGTCCCCGGCTGGCCCGGCGCGAGTTCCAAAAACCGGACCAATGCCGCGAGCGCTTCGTGACGCGCGCCGCGGTCGTACAGAATCAGCCCGAGATTGAAATACGGCAGCGCGAACATCGGGCGGACGCGAATGGCGGCGCGGAACTCTTCCGCGGCGCGGTCGAGATCTCCGCCGGCCCGATACACCACTCCCAAGTTGTTGTGGAGCAGCCCGTTTTCAGGAAAACGTTCGAGCGCGCGGCGATACACCTCCGCCGCCGCCGGGAAGTCCCGCCTCGCCTGGTGCGCGCCGCCGAGGTTCACGTACGCCAACTGACTGTTCGGCCGCAGCGACAGTTCGTGGCTCCACAACCGGACCCCGTCGCGCCAGACCGTGTTTCGACTCACCACCGCCACCGCCATCACGCCGAAGAGCACGAGCACGGCGGAGCGGCGCGCGCGGGTGAGCGCGGGCCGCTCCGGATCCGTTTCCCAGCACCACGCGAGCAGCGGGCCGGCCACCATGGCCAACGCGACGGCCGACAGGTACCCCCGGTTCTCTTGGTACAACGCCAGCTTGGTGATCAGCGGCAACGCCGCGACCGGCAGCAACGCCACCGGGAACCACCATGCCGCGTACGCCAGCGCCGGGACTGAGCGGCGCCCAAACACCGCGGTCGCCGCGAGCCCCGCGCACAGGACGACCGCGACCAAGGAACTCGCCGTGACCGTCTGCACCGGCGCAAACGGATGCGCGATCGACAGATGAATCGGGACGAGTTGCGCGCTCAGCGTTTTGACCACGATCGCCGCAAAGGTCAGGCCCGCGGTGAGCGCGTTCCCGTGCGTCGGGGGGGGCAGGAGTTCCGCCATCATGACGCCTCTGAGCGCGAGATAGGCGGCGGTTAACGCCGCGAACGCCAGGTGGGGACGCGCCCACCCCCACAGGTCGCGCCACCCGCGCTGTCGCACGATCACGTCGTAGCCCACGAGCAGCACGGGAACCGCCACCGCGGCCTCTTTCGCCAGCAATGCCGCGGTATACGCCGCGGCTGATCCAGCCAGCGCAACGCCGCGTCCGGCGGCGCGATAGCGGATGAACGCCCACAACGCGACCAGCGACCACAGGGTGTACAAGAGGGACGAGCGCGCCGTGATGTAGTTGACCGCCTCGGTCTGGATCGGATGCACGGCGAACACCGCCCCGGCAAACAACGCCGGCGCGGCGCGACCGAACACATTCCATAGCAACAGGACCACGAAGACGGATGCCGCCGCGTGAAGCCCGATGTTGACCACGTGATACCCCACCGGGTTGGTCCCGCCCCACCAATAATTGAGGCCGTAGGTCACCATTACCAGGGGTCGATATGACGGGGTGCCTTCTTGATTCCCGATCGTGACCGACCAGAAATGCTCCGGGAGGCGTTCGATCCGTTGGACCGCCGGGTTCTGCAGCACCATGGCCACGTCGTCGTAATGAAAGCCGTTGGGCAACGAGTTCGCGTAGACCGCGACCGTGGTCGTCAGCAACAGACCCCAGGCCCACCAGGGTAAAAGCGGACTCCATGCTGCGGGCGGTTCGGCCGGGCAGGTGAATCGGTCGGCAACGGCACGGCCGAGTCCCCGTCGCGTGGTGGGAGTGCCGGAGCGCGAGCGGCGCGAACGTTGGGTCACCGGCGCACGCGGGGGGTCAGGGAGTGGCGCGATACAGGGGCGACACGCGACGGAGTTGGTCGATGATCGGAGGCAAGACCCGCAGCGTCTCGTGGACGTCGGCCTCGGTGGTCTCGCGTCCGAGCGAAAAGACGACGGAGCCTTGGGCCCGGGTCGTCTCGATCCCCAACGCGGTCAACACGTGCGAGACTTTCGAGGACACCGTAAAGTCGCTGCACGCCGAGCCGCTGGCCGCGGCCATGCCGACGTGTTCCAACGTCCGGACCAAGGCCTCGCCCTCCACGTATTCGACGCACGCGCTGACGTGCCCGGCCACTCGCTGGTCGGGGTGTCCGGTCAATACGACCCCCATGATTTTGGAGAGGCCGTCGGCCAGTCGCCGGTGCAGCGCCCGCATCGACGCGTGCCACGCGGCGCCGTGCTCGCGCGTGATCGCGGCCGCGCGTCCCATCCCCACGATCGCCGGCACGTTGTGACCGCCGGACCGCCGTCCGCTCTCCTGCGCGCCGCCGACCAACTGCGGGTCCAACCGCGCGCCGCGGCGCACGTACAGGACCGCGACCCCGGGCGGCCCGTAGAGCGGGTTCGCCGACAGGCTCAACGCATCGACCCCGAGCGAACCCGCGTCGAGCGGCCACCGTCCGGCGGCCGCGATCGCGTCGGTGTGGATCAGCGCGCCGCGCTCGCGAACGAGCCGCGCGATGTCGGCGATCGGTTGGAGCGTGCCGATCTCGGGGTTGGCGGTTTGAATCGACACCAGCACCGTGTCGCGCCGCATGGCCGCCGCCACCGCGCCGGGGTCCACCACGCCGTGGCGATCCACGGGCACGATGGTGAGCGCCGCGCCTTCGCGTTCCAACCGGCGCGCCGTGTCCAGCACCGAGGAATGTTCGATCGCGGAGACGATGAGATGACGACCACGCGTGGCCAAGGGCGCCATCAACCCTCGTAACGCCAGCGTGTTGGACTCCGTGCCGCTGCCGGTGAACGTCAGTTCGCGCGGATCGCTCCCCAGCAGCGACGCGACGAGAGCACGCGCCTCCTCCACCGCGGCGCGCGGGCGCTCGCCGAACCGGTGCAACGACATCGGGTTTCCGAATTCCTCGGTGAGCCACGGCAACATCGCCGCGACCACCTCGGGGTGCGGCTTGGCCGCGGCGATATGATCCAAATAGATCGGCGTCATGGTGGCGGGCATTGTATCACGCCCTCTCACCGGGCACGAGGGGAAACGGACTCGCCGCCTTCCCCCCCCGCCGTTCGTTGACTCGGTGGCGCCCCCGCCGTCATACTCAGCCGCCCATGAGTGAACCCCGCCGTTCGATGTTATCGCTCCCCCGTACCGTGGTCATGTTGGGCGTGGTGAGCCTGTTGACCGACGCCAGCAGCGAGATGATCTACCCCCTGTTGCCCCTGTTTTTGGCCGGGACGCTCGGAGCCGGCGCCACGTTCATCGGGCTGATCGAGGGCGTGGCCGAGAGCACCGCCAGTTTGCTCAAACTCGCGTCGGGTTGGTGGTCGGATCGATTGGGCAGGCGCAAGGCCATCGTGGTGGCGGGATATACCGTGTCGGCCTGTGCGCGACCGTTGGTGGCGCTGGCCGGGGCGGGGTGGCACGTGTTGGCGATTCGATTCACCGACCGGGTGGGCAAGGGCGTCCGCTCGGCCCCGCGCGACGCGCTGCTGGCGGCCTCCACCCCGCCCGGATCGTGGGGCCAGGCCTTTGGTTTTCACCGAGCCATGGACCATACCGGCGCCATCATCGGCCCCCTGGTCGCCACGGCGCTCTTGGCCTGGGGCCTGACCGACCTGCGCGTGCTGTTTGCGCTGGCCGCGATCCCGGGATTGCTCGCGGTGGCGGTGTTGATATTCGCCGTACGCGAAGAGCCCCCGGTCACGCGTTCGTCCGCGCCAACATCAACGGCCCGACTCAGCCTCGCGCCGTTCTCGCCGCGCTTGAAAGCCGTGCTGGCCGCGATCACGCTCTTCACCTTGGGCAACTCCAGCGACGCGTTCTTGTTGCTCAAAGCGCACGCCGTGGGGATCAGCGCGGCCTGGATCCCATTGTTGTGGATCCTGCTGCACGTCACCAAAGCCGCCAGTTCCACGCCCGCCGGCGCCCTGTCGGATCGCATCGGTCGGCCTCGCCTCATCCTGGCGGGGTGGATGATCTATGCCGCGGTGTACGCCGGATTCGGACTGGCAGATGCCGCGTGGCAGATCTGGGGCTTGTTTGCGGTCTACGGGCTTTTTTTCGGATTGACCGAAGGCGTTGAAAAGGCCTATGTGGCGGACCTGGCGCCCGCCGAACACCGCGGGACCACCTACGGCCTGTATCACGCCGCGGTGGGCATGGCCGCCCTGCCCGCGAGTCTGTTGATGGGGTTGGTGTGGGAGCGCGTGAGCCCCGCGGCCGCGTTCGGTCTCGGCGCCGGCTTGGCCTTGCTTGCGTCGGCTGGATTGATCATGGCCATCCGAACCCCGGTGGACGCTAAACAACCATGAAAAAAGCCTTGACTTCCGGGGGCAGGTTCCGGTATTCTGCGCCGTCGTCTTTGAGGGGCCAATCAACAGGCCGACCACGGAGGTTGTGACTTCAGGCAATGAAAATCGTCGTCAGCGATAACCAGGTCGACAAGGCCCTGCGGGTCCTCAAAAAGAAACTCATTAAAGAGGGCCTGCTCAAAGAGATGAAAAAGCGCGAGTACTACGAAAAGCCGAGCGTGAAACGCAAACGCAAGGAAAAGGAATCGCGCAAACGCATCCGCAAGCTCGCATCCAAAAAGACCCCGTAAGCCTTCCATGAACCCGCGGCTGACAGCCGCGTTCTTTGTCCTGATTCTGTTCAGCGCGCCGCGCCAGGGCATTGCTACGTCATTTTCTCCCTACCCGGACGATACGCTGGACGGCCCGACCCAGAGCGTCCAGATCCGCCTGCGCGCGATTCAAATCCAGGCGTTTTACGATCAAGGCGATCAGCTTCCCGACGGCCGCGCGATCGGTTCGGGATCAGGCCTCGGTCGCAGCGGCGTGCTGGTGCGTCGCGCGGAATTGGGCGTCACCGGAGGCGCGCCGTTCGGCCTGCGGTATCTCGTGGTCGCGGATCTGGTGGCTTCCCCCGTGCTGCGCGACGCATTCATCGAGATCGGCACGGCCCCGATCATTCACCTGCGCGCGGGCCAATTGCGCCTCCCGTTCGGGATCGAGACCCAACTGCCGCCCCACCAGCTCCCCGCGATCAACCGGATGCTCATGACGTTCCTGGGCGAACAGCCCGATGAAATCCCCGGATTGTTGCAGGAATGGGATCGCGGGCTGGAAGTGTTGGGCGAACCGATCAGCGGCCCGCTCAACGTGTCCTACGCGCTCGCCGTGATCAACGGAACCGGCCCTAATGCGCCGGATTCGAACGACGCGAAAGACGTTGTCGGCCGCGTAGGGTTGCGCCTCGCGGGATATCAAATCGGCGGCTCGTGGTACCGCGGCCGTTCGCCGGACGTCAGCGGCGTGGATCAGCCCCGCACGCGCACGGGTTGGGACCTTGAGATCAACCCGAACCCCCTCAAAGCGCTGCTGATCCGCGGCGAACTGATCGACGGCCGCGACGACGAGACCACGCGCCGCGGCTGGTACCTGCTGGCCGCTTACACCATCGCCGAACACTGGACGCCCATGGTCCGCGCCGAACGCTGGGACCCGGATCGAAACACCGCCGCGGACACCGTCGCGCGCACCACCCTCGGGTTGACGTACACGGCCTGGGGAGCCGCCGCCTTCTCCGCCAACTACGAATACCGCCGCGACCCCGCCCACCCCGGAGTGGGCAACCTGGCGCTTATACAGGCGCAAATCAGCTTCTAAGGCACAGAGATTCCGGATTCCCGCCTCCGCGGGAATGACGGCCACACCATAACAACCCGCGAGCAGTTTCTTTTTTTCCGCTCTCCGTGATTACGGAGAGCGGAGGCTGTCGAGGAGCGGGGCAGATGCCAGGCGCTGCGAGAACCGGCGCGCAGCGTACTCTCTGTGTACGTGAGCACCGGAAGCGCAGCAGCAACGCCGCAGATGCCCCCTCATCGACAGCCTCACCAAGCCGGCTTGATTTGGTCATGGCGCGACTGCCATAATCCGCCCCGATGAACAGCGGGACGATCGTCGGCATCGGCATCGATTTGGTGAGGATTTCGCGCGTGCGCGAGACCTTGGGCCGCTGGGCCGACCGGTTCCTCGCGCGCGTGTTGTCGCAGGACGAGTCGACCTATTGTCGGACCCGGCTCGACCCCGCGCCCCACGTGGCGGCCCGATTTGCCGCCAAGGAAGCGGCCATGAAAGCTTTGGGCGTGGGGTGGGCCGGCGCGTCGTGGCGGGAGTTCGAAGTGGTCAACATGCCGTCGGGTCAGCCCGTGCTGCGTGTGTCCGGACGGGCCGCCCAACGCATGGCGACCCTGGGGGCGGACACCGCGTTCGTCAGCCTGACCCACGACGGGGACTACGCCGCGGCGCAAGTCATCCTCAGCCGCGGGCCGGCCTCGTTCTCCGCGCCATGAACGTCGTCACCGCGCAGGAAATGCGTCGCCTCGACGACGCCGCGATCACCGAATACGCCATTCCGGTGACCATCCTGATGGAGCAAGCGGGCATGGGGGTGGTGCGCGAGATGGAGCGCCGGTTCGGGGATCTCGGGGGCCGTTCGGTGGTGGTGCTCGCGGGCAAAGGCCACAACGGCGGCGACGGCCTGGTGGCCGCGCGGCACCTCGTGCAGCGCGGCGCGCACGTGCGCGTGTTTTTGACCGCGCCCGCGGACGCGAGCCGCGGTGAAGCCACGCTCCAGACCCACATCTTTCGCAACATCGGCGGAACCCTGTTGGATCCGTCGTCGTACGATCGCGCGGTGTTCCGTTCGGCGCTCGATGACGCGGACTTCGCGATCGACGCCTTGGTGGGCACGGGCCTGACCGCGCCGATCTCCGGCTTGGCCGCGGAACTGATCGCGGATGTGAACGCGTCCGGCAAACCCGTGACCGCGGTCGACATCCCCTCCGGCATCAGCGCGGACACGGGCGAAGCCTTGGGCGCGGCCGTGCGCGCGACCCTGACGGTGACGTTCGCCTTACCCAAGCGCGGCCACTTTCTGCCTCCGGGATCCGACCATACCGGCGAATTACGGGTGGTGGACATCGGGATCCCGCAACGCGCCGTGGACCAGGCCGCGCTTCCCGTCTCCGTGTTCACGGAGGCGGCCGCGGCGGCCTGCGTGCCGGCTCGCCCGCGCGAGGGACACAAGGGCACGTTCGGCCACGTTCTCGTGGTGGCGGGCTCGATGGGCAAAAGCGGCGCCGCCATGTTGACCGCGCGCGCCGCGCTGCGCACCGGGGCCGGATTGACCACGCTCGCGTGTCCGGACAGCGTGTTGCGCGCGGGTGAAGCCAAACCCGCCGAGATCATGACGCTGCCGTTGCCGGAAACGCCGGACCACACGCTCGCGTCCGCCGCGCTCGATTCCTTGCTGGCCGCGGCCAAACAGGCCACGGTGGTGGCGATCGGCCCGGGGTTGTCCACGCACCCCGACACCCAGTCCCTGATCCGGGAGTTGGTCGCGCGACTGTCGATCCCGATGGTGATCGACGCGGACGGGCTCAACGCGCTCGCGGATCATTTGGACCCGTTCAAGCGTCCCCACCCGCCCACGGTACTCACGCCCCACCCCGGCGAGATGGGACGGCTCACCAAATTGGGCTCGCGCGAGGTGCAGCGGCGACGGATCGACCTCGCGGCGGAATTCGCCAAGACCCACCAGGTCGTGGTGGCGCTCAAAGGCGCGCGGACCGTGGTGGCGGGCCCGGACGGGCGCGTGACCATCAATCCCACCGGCAACGCGGGCATGGCCACGGCCGGCACCGGAGACGTGTTGACCGGCGTGATCGCCGCGCTCGCGGCGCAGGGCCTTGCGCTCGGCGACGCGGCTCGGCTCGGCGTGTATGTACACGGCGCGGCCGGCGACCTGGTGGCCGAAGACCGGGGCGAGCGCGGCATGGTGGCCGGGGATCTGCTGGACCGACTCCCGGCCGCGTTGGACCGGATCGCCCCCGCGCCCGCGCAACCGTTGCCCCGTCTGTTCAAACGTTCGGAATCCATTGCGAGGAGCGACTCATGACGTTGTTCGGCATCACCCTGGCATTCAGCATCTTATTGGCCGCGCTCGGCTCGGCCATGATCATCCACTCCATCGTGGGCAAGCGCCGCATCCTCACCGATTTTCGGAAGCTCTCGGAGCGCATCGGCGGACGCACGTCGCAACCCACGGTGTTTTCGTTCCCGCGGGTCGACGGCCGCTTCGACGGTCGTGAGGCCGCGGTCTTTTTCCACCTGGCCAAAGGCGACAAGGCCAGCATCATCTACGTGGTCTACACGCTCTCGGCCAAGGCCGCAACCGCGCTGTTCTTGTCCAAGGACAAGTATTACAAGCCGGTGAACGATCCCACCAAACTCTCGCGCGACGCGGGCGAGGTGGTGCCGGGGTTGGACGGCCGGTACGAAGTGCGGACCACCGACGTGGCGCGGGCCAACCGCCTGTTCAGCCACGGCGACATCCGCAGCCACCTGGACGCGCTGGAGCCGTTCCCCAGCCTGGTGCTCGGGCCGGACCTGTTGGTGGCCGGCAAACCCTTTGAGAGCCCGGCGGATACTCACCCGGAGTCGGCGCTTAAGGCGTTTCGCGCGCTCGATAAGATCGCCGCGGAGATGGAAGCCGTCGCGTGAGCCGCGCCGCGCTCAACGAACCCGACACGGCCTGGCGCATCGTCTCGCGCTCGGAAGCGGACACCCACGCGTGGGGGCGTCGCCTCGGCGAGCGCCTGGTCGGCGGCGAAACGCTCGCGCTGATCGGCGAGTTGGGCGCGGGCAAAACCCGTTTCGTGCAAGGACTCGCGGAGGGCCTCGGCGTGGACGCGTTCCGGGTGTCGAGCCCGACCTTCGCGATCCGCCACGACCACGCGGGACGCGTCGCCTTCCTACACCTGGACTTCTACCGTCTGCACGACACCGCGGAGGTCGAGTGGTTGGGCATGTTGGACGCGCCGGATGACGCGGTGGTCGCCATTGAATGGGCCGACCGGTTGCCCGGCGCGCTCCCCGACGATTGCCTGGAAATCGCGTTGACGTCCGGCCCAGCCCCCGACGACCGTTCCCTCACCTTCACCGCACGCGGACCGCGCGCCGAACGCGCGCTGGCCGCGTTGCGCGCCGCCCATGACGGGTGACGGCCCGGACCACGCCGCCTCGCTCGGCGAGATCCTTCGCCACGCGAAAGCACATCTGTTGTACGCGCGCGAATCGGGCGTGCGGGACCTGCCGTTGACCCGACGCCCGATGCCGGAGCGGCCGACCGCTCCCCGACGCGCGGCCGGCAATGTGCCCTCGCGACAATCTCCCCCGCCGGCACCGGCGGACGCGGGGCCGCGCGTATCCGCGTCATCGGCAACGGCCGGGGATCCCGCGTCCGCGCTGGAGTGCCTGCGCACCGACACCATCGGGGACTGCCGCCGGTGCGGGCTCGCGCCCACGCGCACGAACCTGGTGTTCGGCGTGGGGAATCCGCGCGCGGAACTGGTGTTCGTGGGCGAAGCCCCCGGGGCCGAGGAAGACGCGCAGGGCGTGCCGTTCGTGGGCGCGGCGGGACAATTGTTGACCAAGATCATCGAGGCCATGGGCCTGCGCCGCGACGACGTCTACATCGCCAACATCCTCAAGTGCCGCCCGCCCGGGAACCGCAATCCGTTGCCGGACGAAATCGCGTCGTGCGAACCGTTCTTGATCGCGCAACTCGAGATCATCGCGCCCACGGTCATTTGCGCGCTCGGCACGTTCGCGGCCCAGACGTTGCTCAAAACCAAGGACCCGATCTCACGCCTGCGCGGACGCTGGCACGCGTATCACGACATCCCGTTGATGCCGACGTTCCACCCCGCGTACCTGTTGCGAAACCCCGCCGAGAAAAAAACCGTGTGGAGCGACGTGCAGGCGGTCATGGCGCGACTCGGCCGCCCGATTCCACCGACGAGCCGCGGCCGGGGAGCCTGACCGTGAACCAGCTCTGGGCCCCTTGGCGAATGCGCTACATCGAAGGCCCCAAGGCGGGCCCCTGTATTCTCTGCGCGAAACCCCGGGAGTCCGACGACCGCGCGACCTACATCCTGGAGCGTACCGCGCACAGCTTCGTGATGATGAACCTCTACCCCTACTCGAACGCCCACCTCATGGTCTCGCCGTACGCGCACGTGGACCGGCTGGCCGCGTTGGATCAGGCCGCGGCGCTGGACCTGACCCTCACGCTCGCCCGCGCCGTGGAGCGATTGCGGGCCGCGCTCAAGCCCGAGGGCTTCAACGTGGGATTGAATCTCGGCAAACCCGCGGGAGCCGGCATCGACGACCATTTGCACTTTCACATCGTGCCCCGCTGGAACGGCGATACCAATTACATGACGCTGTTCGCCGAGGTCCGCGTGATCCCCGAACACCTGGACGCGACGTACGATCGATTGCTCGCGCACTTTCGGGAGCCGCGCCCGTGATTCTGGCCGTACTCGCGCTGATCATCGTCGCGGCCTTGCTGCTCGTGGCGGGCGAGAATCGCCATCAACTGATGGTCGTGGAACTGCCGCTGGGATTCCGCGCCGGACCGTTCGCGGTCGCGGCCGTGATCATCGCCAGCGCGTTGGCCGGCGCGATCCTGGTGACGATCGCGTTGGCGCCCGCGTGGATCCGCGCCTCGTTGCGCGCGCGACGCCTCCGCCGCGAACTCGACGCGGTTGAATCGCCGCGACCGTCCCGCGGCGCCCCCCCGCCCACCGCGGACGACGCGCCGTAAGCCGCCATGGCCGAACACACGCCGCTGATGCGCCAGTACGACGCGCTCAAGGCCGATTATCCCGGGACGTTGCTCTTGTTCCGGGTCGGCGACTTCTACGAGTTGTTCGGTGACGACGCGGTCGTCGCCGCCCCCATCCTGCAAATCGCGCTGACCTCGCGCGACAAGAACAAGGAAACCGGCATCCCGCTCTGCGGCGTGCCGTACCACGCGGCTTCCGGATACATCGCCAAGTTGCTCGCGGCGGGCAAACGCGTGGCGTTGGCCGAACAGATGGAGGACCCGAAACCCGGCGCCCTGGTGGCGCGCGACGTGGTGCGCGTGCTCACCCCGGGCACGGTGGTCGACGACACGTTGCTCTCCGGGTCCGACCACGCGTATCTCGCGGCGGTGATCCGAGACGGCGACGAGTCCGCGATCGCGCGGGTGGACGTGTCCACCGGAGATTTCGACGTGGCCTCGTCGCGCGGGCCCCAGGCGGCCGCGCTGTCGGCCGATGAATTGGCGCGGACCGACCCGCGCGAAGTCTTGGTCGGTCCCGGATGGACCGACCCTCCTCGCCCCGGCGCCGTGTATCAACCCTGCCCGCCGGAGGCGTTCGACCCGTCCGAGGCCGATCGCGCGTTACGCGAACAGTTCCCCGACGCCGAGGCGTGGACGGCGTTGTCCCCGATCGAACGGCGCGCGGCCGGCGCCCTGATTCGATACGTGCGGCACACGCTCAAGGGCCGCGGCGCCGCGCTCTCGCCGCCGACGCGTTCCGCGGCGGGCGACACCCTCGACATCGACGAATCGGCGCAACGCACCTTGGAACTGGTCCGCGGCGGCGATGGGTCTCGGCACCACTCCCTCTTGGCCGTGCTCGACGAAACCGTGACCGCCATGGGCGGCCGGTTGCTTCGCGATCGGCTGCTCCATCCGCTCTGCGCCATCCCCGCGATCGACTCCCGACTCGACGACGTCGCGGCGTTCCTGGCCGACGCCGAGACGCGCGCGGTCCTGCGCGAGCGCCTCCGGACGATCGGCGACGTGGAACGGGCGGTATCGCGCGCCGCGGTGGGGTCGTCCACCCCGCGGGACCTCGCCATGCTGGGCCGTTCGTTGGAAGCCGGCGCCGGCATCGCCAAACTCCTCGCCGCAAGCTCCGAGCCCCGCGTACGCGCCATGAGCGAGAACTGGCCCGACTTCGGCCGATTGATCGACCGGCTCTCCGCGGCGCTCGTGCCCTCGCCGCCTCCGACCGCGCGCGACGGCGGCGTGATCCGGGAAGGGTTCCACCAGGAACTCGACGCGCTGCGGGCGCTGCGCCGCGACGCCTCCGCGTGGCTCGTGCAACTGGAAACGCGCGAGCGGGCCAGGACCGGGATCGACTCGCTGAAGGTTCGCCACAACCAGGTGTTCGGCTACTACCTGGAAGTCACCAAGGCTAACGCCGGCCGCGTGCCGCCCGATTATCAGCGCCGACAAACCTTGGTCAACGCGGAGCGGTACGTGATCCCGGAACTCCTGGATTTGGAGTCCAAGGTCACGAGTGCGGACGAGAAAAGCCGCGCGCTGGAACTCCGCCTGATCGAAGAATTGCGCGAGGCCGTGGTCGGACACGCCGCGGGCGTCCAGACCTACGCCCGACGTCTTGCCGGGATCGACGTGGCCGCCGGGCTCGCCCACGCCGCGTCATGTAATCGCTGGATCAGGCCGAGCATGGTCGAGGAACCCGTGCTCCAGCTTCGCGAGAGCCGTCACCCGGTGGTCGAGCGCCGCCTGCCCGCCCAGCGGTTCGTCCCGAACGAGGCGGACATGGACGGCGGCGCCACGCGGCTGGCGCTGCTCACGGGCCCCAACATGGCGGGCAAATCCACCTACATGCGTCAGGTGGCGCTCATCGTCATCATGGCGCAGATGGGATCGTACGTGCCGGCGGACGAGGCCGTGATCGGACTGGTGGACCGTCTGTTCGCGCGCGTGGGCGCGCAGGACGACATCGCGGGCGGACGCAGCACGTTTATGGTGGAAATGAGCGAGACCGCGGCGATTCTCGCGCGGGCGACTCCGCGCAGCCTGATCCTGCTCGACGAGATCGGCCGCGGGACCAGCACGTTCGACGGGATCAGCATTGCCTGGGCGGTGGCGGAAGACGTGCACACGCGCATCGGCGCACGCACCTTGTTCGCCACCCACTATCACGAATTGACCGCGCTCGCCGACTCGCTGCCAGGCCTCAAGAATTACAAGGCCGCGGTGCGGGAGTGGAACGATGAGATCGTCTTCATGCGTAAGATCGTGGAGGGCGGAGCCGATCGCAGCTACGGCATCCAGGTGGCGCGGTTAGCCGGTCTGCCGGAAAGCGTCATCCGACGCGCGCGCGAGATCTTGCGCGACCTGGAACAACGCGGATCTCGCCCCGCGGCGCCGGCCATCCCCGACGCGCAGCCGGACCTCTTTGCCGCGCCCGTTCACCCCGCCGTGGCGGAAATCGCCGGCCTCGACATCGCGAATCTGACCCCCATCGAGGCGCTGAATATTCTGGATCGGTTGAAAAAAGGGATCGACGGATCGGGGGGGCGACCGGCCCGCGTTCAGCCGGACTCGGACAATCCGTCGAGATAGCCGCGGATGCGCCGCGCGTTGGCGCCGACGTCGCTGCGGCCCACGCGCGAGAGCGACCGAACGTCGATCCGGCTGCCGGAGTCGGCCCCGGACACGCGCACGACCACGTCGTCCTTGAACCCGAACCAGAACGTGGTGGCCGTGGCCTCGATCCGACCGTGCGCGGGGTTGGCATCCACGATATCCCAGCCCATTTCTCGCGCGCGCTCCAAGGCGCGGTCGAACGCCTGATCCGCCGGCAGTGCGAGCGTCAAGGGCTTGATGTCGGGATACGCGCGCCGTTGCTGCTCCGCCACCGACGCCCCCGCGTACTCCACCCCGTTGGGAGCGCCGCGCCGCAGCGGCACCACCGCGGAAAACACCGGCGGATTCTCCGGATCGGTCGTAATATCGTGAATCGCGGGAAGACTGCGCGCCTTGACCAGATACGACGCGGGAAGACCGGCCGCGGCGAGTCCGATGAGCACGCCGCCGATCGCGGCCACGCGCCCCCGTTTCTTGCCGCCGCGCGTCGCCAGCACCCCGATCACTGAGAGCGCGGCCCCGACCAGCGCGCCCACCACCGCCCACCCCAGCACGCGGAATCCCACCCCGAACGACCACAAATTGGCCCGGGCCCCGAAGCCCGCCACCCCGCACGCCGCGGCGGAGGCCAACGCCGCCAGGAAGCCCCATTTGGCGAACCACGACGACGGGCGACCGGTCATTTCACCCCCACTCCGAGAGCGCGGCGACGCCGTTCCATTCCCGTTCGGTCACGGGTTGCACGGACAGTCGCATCCCGCGCCGCAGCACGTACATGGACTTGAGGGCCGGAATCGTCTTGAGACGATCGAGCGCAATCAGCGTCTTGCACGCGCGAACGAATCGCACGTCCACCATATACCACGTCGGACGGCTCGGATCGCTCTTGGGATCGAAATGCGGGTCATCCGGATCGAATGCGGTGAAATCGGGATATCCGTCCCGCACGACCACGGCTTCACCCGCGATCCCGGGGGGCTGCGTATTGCTGTGATAGTACAGGACGCCGTCGCCGGCCTTGATGTCGTCGCGCAGGAAGTTGCGGGCCTGATAATTCCGAACCCCGTCCCAACACGTGGTCCGGCCCTTGGCCCGTCGTAGATCGTCGATCGAAAACACGTCGGGTTCGGATTTCATTAACCAGAATCGACGACCGCGCGCCATGTTCCCTCGGTGGAAGGTTCCAACGTGGTATATACCAGGACGCGGGAGAACGGTCAACGGCGCGGGAACGCCCGCGGGGACCGCGGGGGAGAGACCGTTCGAGTCCTACGCGCGCTCCAGGCCCCAACGCCGCCGGACCCGGTGCTCCAGCGGCGCGAAAACCAGCCGCTCCATCGCCAACCCAAGGGCGACGATCACGAACATCACGGCCATCACGTGGGGCATATCGGCGATCTCCCGTCCCTTGACCAGTTCCTCGCCCAATCCCAGGCTCATAAACAACATTTCGCCGGCGATCAACGCGTGCCACCCGAACGTCCAACCGATTTTCACGCCGGTCATGATCGACGGCAGCGCGGCGGGCAACACGACGTTCACGTACAAGGTCACGCCTCCCGCACCCATGGTCCGCGCCGCGCGGCGGTAGATCGGGGGGACGTTCCGGATGCCGTCGGCGGTGGACATGGCGACCGAGTTGACCACGCCCATCACGATCACGAATAGAATCGCGCCGTCGTTGAGGCCGAACCACAGCAAGCCCATCGGCAGCCACGCGATATTCGGCAGGCTCTGGAGCCCGATCAGCAGCGGGCCGAGCGTTTCGCGAACCACTCGGAGACTGCCGATCGCGAGCCCCAACCCAATGCCGATCAGCAGGGCCGCGCTGAACCCGATCACGAAGCGCCGCAGGCTCGTGGCGATCGCGTAAAGAAACGTGCGGTCTTCGATGCCGAAGCGGAGCGCGTCGAACACTTGGACCGGTCCTGGAAACAGGTAATCGGGCCAGATCTGCAGCCGGACCACGCCCTCCCATACCGCGAGCAGCAGCGCGAAGAACCCCACCCGGATCGCGTTGTCACGCATCGCCCAGCTCGGCTTTCACGGCCTTGTCCACTTCCGCGCGGAGGGCCTTGAGGATCAAGGCGGACGTGTCGATCAACCCCGGGTCTTCCAGGTGCCGCGGGCGGTGGTGATTGATCGCGAACGTCTCCTTGATCCGGCCGGGGCGGTAGGTCATCACCGCGATCCGGCTCGCCAGACACACGGCTTCGCGCACGTTGTGGGTGATAAACAGGATCGTCTTGTTCGTCGCGGTCCAAATCTCCTGCAATTCGACGTGGAGCAGATCGCGGGTCTGCGCGTCCAGCGCGGCAAACGGCTCGTCCATCAGCAAGATGTCCGGATCCATGGCCAACCCGCGCGCGATGGCCACGCGCTGGCGCATCCCGCCGGAGAGCTCGTGGATCAACGAATCCGCGAACCGGGTCAAATGCACCATCTTGATATAGTCCATGGCCAGATCCCGGCGCACTTTGGAGTCCACGCCGTTGATCTTGAGGCCGAATTCCACGTTCTGTCGTACGGTGAGCCACGGGAACAACGCGCCGTCCTGAAAGACCACTACTCGATCCGAGCCCGCGCCGGTCACGGGATGACCTTTGATGGTCACGCGCCCGGCGTTCGGGAACTCCAACCCCGCGACAAGATTCAGCAGCGTGGACTTGCCGCAGCCCGACGGTCCCACGATGCACACGAATTCGCCCTCGAGTATTTGCAGATTAATGTCTTCCAACGCCGTGACCCGACCGCCGCTGGCGGGGTACCACTTGCCGACTCCCTCCAACGTGACGCTGACCGGCTTGGGCGCTTCGTTCCCCTTGGTGATGATCAGTCGCCACAGACCGGGCTCCTCGATCACCTGGAACGCATACCCCATGTCCCGGCAGAATCGCGGCGTGGTTTCCCGCGCGGTCGGCAGATGGTCGGTCTGCGCCTCCAACACCTGACCTTCCCGCAATCCGTCGAGCGCCTTCTTGATCATCAACAACGGATAGGGACATTGCTGTCGGCGGACGTCCACGACCGCGTGTGGCGTGAGGGGATTCACCGCCGCACTCCCTTGTCAGAGGCCATGGTCAAACCGCTCAACCACCGCCCGTCCACAAGACGGGAGAGATCCGGCGCGCGGCGCCCGAGAAACCCCTGCCCAAACGCGACGCGGGCCACGTGTTCGAGCGACGCCTGGATTGGATCGGTGGTAAACGCCACCCGGCCCCACGCTTCGTCGAGAATGGCGTCGGCGAGGCGCTTACCGGTCCGCCGTTTGAGTTCGTCGTTGGCCAGCCGCTTGGCGTCGTCAGGATGGGTCGCCATCCACCGGGTTACCTCGGCGTGGGTCGCGACCCAGCGCGCGACCAGATCGGGATGTTCGGCAAGGAATTGGGGATGCGCGACCAGCAACGTGGTGGCAAAGTGCCCGCCGGTGAGGTCCGTCCACACGTCGCGTTCGTCGAGAAACACTCGGCCTCCGGCTTCGTGGACCAGCCGTGAGGCCCAAGGCTCCGGGGTCCACGCCGCGTCGATTTCGCCGCGGCGGAACATGGCCAGTTGGTCCGCGCCGGGCATGGGAATGACGCGCACATCGCCTCCCCGCTCCATGACGTCCATGCCGTGTTCGACGAGCCACCCCCGGAGCACCACGTCCTGGGTGTTGCCGAGCTGCGGCGAGGCGACGCGTTTGCCGCGAAAGTCCGACGGTTCGTGTATACCGGCTTCGTTTCGCACGACGAGCGCGGCGCCGCCGTCGGCCGAACCCGAGAGCACCCGGAGCGCCTCGCCCCGCGACTTCACGAACCCGACGATGGCCGGACCGGTCCCGAGATACGCCAAGTCGAGTTCACCGGCGAACAACGCCTGCACGGCCGCCGGCCCGGCGCTGAACGTCTTCCACTGTACCCGGGCGTCCGGCGCCATCGCCTGTTCGAAGCGGCCGTCGGCCCGACCAACCAGGGCCTGAGCGTGCGTGATGTTGGGGAAATGGGCGACGCGGATCGTCGGGGGAGCGGCGGCCGCGACGGCGATCGCCGCGCACCACCACCCGAGCGCGAACGCCACGCCGAGAATGGATTGACGCATTGAAGTCAGAATAAATGATCCGCGGAAAGGCCGTCAAGAATACGCGACACGACGCTGCGGGCGGCGAGGATTCAGACGCAATCGGTGAACACGGTCTTCGCGCGATCACCCGGTGGTTACACCGGTCGGGCACGCGACACCCGTCCCCCCCAGCCCGCAGTACCCGGCCGGATTCTTCGCCAGGTATTGCTGGTGATAGGCTTCGGCGTAATAAAACGACGGGGCATCGAGGATCTCGGTCGTAATACGGCCGTATCCCCCGACGCGCAAGGCCTCCTGATAACCGTCCCGCGACGCCAACGCCGAGGCCATTTGCTCCTTCCCGAACACGTAAATCCCGGATCGATATTGCGTCCCGACGTCGTTGCCCTGACGCATGCCTTGGGTTGGATCGTGCGCCTCCCAAAACACCTTCAGGAGACGCTCGTAGCTCACCGCCGCGGGATCGAACACCACCAACACCACTTCATTGTGGCCGGTCAGTCCGGTGCAGACCTCCTCGTACGTCGGGTTCCGCGTAAGGCCGCCCGCGTACCCGACCGCGGTGGTGTACACGCCGGCGGTGTGCCAGAACCGCTTCTCCGCGCCCCAAAAGCACCCCATCCCGAACATCGCCCGCTCGTACCCGTCCGGAAACGGAGGCTGAAGCGGCCGCCCCAACACCGCGTGTCGCGCGGGCACCGGCATGGTCTCCGATCGGCCCGGCAACGCCTCATCGGGCTTCGGCATGCGGATCGTCCGTTCCAGTCCCCAGAATGCCATACGCCGAACTCACCCCCCGTTGCCGGGTGATTTGCGCCGCACCACGTCCACGGCGAACGCCGCGAGCGTCGGCGCGATCGGCGGCGTGGGTTTGGTGATGCGAACCCGGACCTCACGAACCCGCGGTCGGGCCAACACGGCTTCACACGCCTCGATCGCCAAGGACTCAAGGAGCACGTATCGCGCCTTCTCTCCGACCTCGACGATCTGCCGACACACGTCGGAATAATCCACCGTACCATCCAGTCCGCCGCGTCGCGCGGATTCGTCCAGGTCGATCGCCATCTCCACGTCGGCGAGCACCCGTTGGCCCACCGCGCGTTCTTCCTCGCTGATCCCACAGTGGGTAAACACAGCCAAGCCGGAGATGAGGAGACGGTCGGTCACGACGTGCGTCGGCGGATCAGATCGAGGAATTCCCCTCGCGCTTTGTAGTCGGTTCTAAACGCGCCCAGCATCGCGCTGGTGACCGCAAGCGTGTTTTGTTTCTCCACCCCCCGCATCATCATGCAGAGATGTTGCCCTTCCATGACCACGGCCACGCCGAGCGGCTCGATGCGCGCTTGGATCGTCTCCGCGATCTGCTGCGTCAACCGCTCCTGCACTTGGAGGCGGCGGCTGAAAATGTCCACCAGACGCGGCAGCTTCGAGAGTCCGATGATTTGTTTGTTCGGCAGATACGCCACGTGGCATTTCCCGAAGAACGGCAACAGGTGGTGTTCACACAACGAGTAGAAATCGATGTCGCGGACGATCACCATCTCGTTGTATTCGATCGGGAACAGGGCGCCGTTGAGCACGTCGTCCACGTCCGCGTGATAGCCGGACGTGAAGTGGCGAAACGCCTGTTCCACCCGCTTCGGGGTGTTCAGCAACCCATCGCGCTTCGGGTCTTCCCCCAGCAGCGCCAGCAGTGTGACGACCAGGCCTTCTATCTCCCGAGCGGCCTGCGCGTCGTCACCGTTCGACGCGACGTGCGGCGCCGCGCCGCCCTTCGTCCGGGCTTCGCCCGGTTGGGTGTTTGCCGCGCGCGTTCGATCTCGTTCCGTCACGACGCCACCCCCGTCTCGGACCCGACGTACCGCGTCGGATCTTGGACCCCGGCCGCCACGAATCCCTCTCGCCGAATCCGGCAGCTCTCGCACCGCCCGCACGCCAAACGGCCGATCGGATCATAACAGCTGTGCGTCAGGTCGAACGGGACACCAAGCGCCGCGCCCCGGCGGATGATGTCCGCTTTGCTCAGACCGCTCAACGGCGCGAGCACCGCGATGCCTTTCCCGGATTCCACGCCCGCGCGCGTGGCCAACCGGGTCAGGTCTTGAAACGCGGCGAGATACTCGGGGCGACAGTCCGGATAACCGGAGTAGTCCACGGCGTTGACGCCGATCCCGATGGCCCCCGCCCCCAACGCCTCGGCCCAAGCCAACGCCAGCGACAAGAGGATCGTGTTCCGGGCCGGCACGTACGTCACCGGGATCCCGGCGGACCCGGGCGCGCGATCCTTGGGCACCGCCATCTCGTCCGTCAACGCCGACCCCCCGAACGCCCGCAGATCCACGCGGACGACGCGGTGGGGCGCCTCGTAATACTCGGCGACGGCTCGCGCCCGCTCCAACTCGACGGCGTGGCGTTGGCCGTAATCCACGGTCAGAGCGTGTACGAGCCGCCCCTCAGCGCGCAGCATCGCCAGAGAGACCGCGGAATCGAGTCCCCCGCTCACCAAAAACACGACCGGCGTCGGCACCGTGATTTCTCCCTCACGAAAAAGGAAATGGAGTATATCACCGCCGCGTTGCGAGCGGCAAGGAATGCCCGGGGGTGGGCGCTCGGCTCCCTCCAACGCGTGGATGCGTTGATCAGGCCGCCAGCTTGATGTGGTCGAGGTCCGCCAATACGTCGCCGACCTGCTGGTATCGCTTGGCCTTGTCCTTCTCCAGACACCGCATGATCAGCGCGTTCAGGGATGACGGCAACTTCGGGTTGAGTTCCTTGGGGTGCTGCGGAACGGTGTGCAGGTGTTGGTAGTACAAATCTCCCTTGGTAAACGGCAGGCGTCCCGTCGCCATCCGATAGAGCGTGCAACCCAACGAGTACAAGTCGGATTGATGATCGACCTCTTTGCCCAGGATCTGCTCCGGCGCCATGTACAGCGGCGTGCCCTTGACCGAGGTGCGGTCCGCGATCGCGTCGTTGACGATTTTCGCCAACCCGAAGTCCATGATCTTCACCATGCGGTCTCGGCTCAACATGATGTTGGACGGTTTGATGTCGCGGTGAATGATGCGGCGACCATGGGCATAGCCGAGTCCCGCGCAAATCTGCTTGGCGATCGACAGAAACTGCGGCAGCGGAAGCGCGCCCATCTTATCCAACAACTCCTTCAGGCTGAGCCCGTCGACGAACTCCATGGAGATGAACACCTCGCCCGCGGGATCATGGCCCGTGTCATAGATGGTGACGATATTCGGATGGTTGATCGACGCCGCGATGCGCGCCTCCTGGAGGAAGTTCTCGAGCACCGCGCGCTGCTCCTTGACGCTCGTCGGCAATACCTTATACGCCACGATGCGGTGCAGCACGGTGTCCTCGGCGCGATACACCACGCCCATCCCCCCTTGGCCGATCTGCTTGAGGATCTTGTACCGCGCCTCGGTGCGCGGCGTCGAGGACGAGGAGGTCTTCTGCGGCGTCGGAGGCGACGATGGAGCGGCTTTCGCGGCTTTGACCTGCGCGGCCCGCTCGCGCGCGTCCCGAAACGCGAAATCCTGCGCCAGGACCTTTTCATACAGACGGAGCGCGCTGTCGAAATCACGCTCGGCCTCGTACGCCCGCGCCAGTTGGTACATCGGTTCCACTTCGCGCTCCGGAACGTCTTTGTAGAGCGCCAGCAGCTTCTGGCAGCGATCCTTCACCGCGCTCAACATCCCGCGGTCCAGGAATATACTTCCCAAGATCAACGACCCTTGGTAGTACTCTTGCGACTGCGAATCCAACCGTTGGAGCGTTTCGATCGCCTCATCCAAGCGCCCCATCTGGTGAAAGATCTTCCCGGACTCGAAGAGGTCTCCCGCCTGAGCGAACAACGCGGCGGCGCGGTCAAGTTTCCCGAGCTTGAGATACAACTGCGCGGCCTCGCGAAAACGTCGGCCCTGTTCGAGGGCCTTCGCCGAGTCATCCGGACAGTCCGCGGCCAAGTACAGGTCCGCCGCGCGCTTGTAGTCGCCGGTCGCGGCGTGCATCTCGGCGGCGCGCTTGTGCGCTCCGGCCCGTTCGTAGAGTTCCGCGGCGCGCATGGGTTGGTTGACCGCGACGAACAGGTCCGCCGCGTCGGCCCAATCGCCGGATTGCACCTTGGCCTCCGCCAGCGCCGTATCGCGCCGGATCGGGTCGCCGAGCCGGTCGAACATGTCGGCGGCCTTGTCATATTGCCCCTGGGTCAGATAGAGATCGGCGGCCTTGTGCTCGGCGCCGGATTGCGCCAACGCGTCCGCCGCGTCCGCAACCAACCCTTGTTGTCGAAAAATCGCCGACGCTCGTTCCGGATCGCCGGCTTTCACCCACAAGCGGCCGGCCTGCTGGGCCGCGGCGGCGAGCGCGGCCTGCCCCGCCGGCGGAACGCCCCGCTCTTGACACTTGCGATACTCCTGTTGATAGTCCTGTTCAAACAGCTCCGCGGAGCGAGCCCATTGTTCGGCTTTTTCGAACAACGAGGCCGCGCGTTTCAAATGGCCCGCGGATTGGAACAACGACGCCGCCACCGCGTCCTGGCCGACTTTTTCGAACAGTTCGGCGGCCGCCAGCACCTTCCCCGCGCGACGCAGCAACTCGGCGGCCCGCTGCGTTTCTCCGACCCGCAACAGCATGGTCGCGGCGCGCTCCGGCTCTTGGGCCGCCTCGTAGGCTTGCGCCGCGGCGTCCCAGTGTTTGAGATACTCGAAGAGTTGCCCCAGTTCCCGATGGGCGCCCGCGCGCGTGTACAGCGCGATGGCTTGGTCGTGGTCTCCCACGGCCTGGAACGCGCGCCCCGCATCCAAATACGCGCCCTGGGCCAGCAACGCCTTGGCCTCGCGCTGAAGCACCGATCGGCTCCGACGAGACGACGCGCCGGCGTTGCCTCGCGCGCGCAGAAGCACGACGACCAAAACCAGGCCCAGCACCACGCTCCCCACGGCTAACGGCGCGCCGGACCCGACGGCTCCCACAAACGCCAGCAACCCGTTGACCAAGTCGGCGATCACGCCGCCTCGCGGAACACGGTCAGAGACGTTTCTCCGATTTTCAGCACGTCGCCGGGCTTCAACAGCGCGGTCGTCACGGCCCGGCCGTTCAGCAGACTGCCGTTGGTGCTCCCGGTATCGCGATACACCACGCCTTCCGGACTCAATTCCAGCTCGCCGTGTCGTCTGGAAACCTTGGTGTCGCTGAGCGTCAAGTCCGCTTTCACCCGGCCGATGGTGGTCACCGGATTGCTCAACACGAGTCGGTTGGTGGCCCCGTCGGCGCGAACGACATCCAACCCCCACGTGGACGCATCCGACTCTTGGGGCGGTGGAGGCGCCGGAGGAGATTGTTCCGTCGCCTGGCGACAGATCGTCTCCTCCCCGCGCTCATCCATCTGGGTCGACTCCGGCGACGCTCCTCCCTGAAAACGGATCAGGCACTCGCCGATCTGCAACTCCGCGCCGTAAGAGAGCACCGTCTTCGTCAAGGGCGCGCCGTTGAACATCGTCCCGTTGCGGCTCCCACAGTCTTCGACGGTGACGCCGGACGCGCCCGATCGGAACAACAGGTGGCGCCGGGAAATCGCGGGGTCGTCAACGACGATATCGTTATCCTCTCCTCGTCCCAAACTGACGGAGGGCGCCGTCAATTCGAAGCGACGCGCGGCCCCGTCCGCGCCGAGCACCAACAACGCGGGCACCGGACGGGTGTAGTGTTGCACGAGCTCGTTCGGCCACGCTCCGCGTTCGAACACACCGTCATCGGCCCACTGCGCCGACATGTTCGCAAACACATGAAGCGACAAGGCGCCCTGCGCGGCATACTGATACACGAACGCCAACAGTCGTTCTTCGATCGAGTCTTCCCCCGCGTCATAGGCGGGGTCCGCGAAGTATCCCGCGATCAGTTCACCGCCCCGGAAATAAAACAGACTCAACTCGCCGCGATGTCCGACGACCAACAATTGGTCCTGCGCGGCCTTCTTGATGTGTCCCACCACGCTGGCGATCTCCAACAGCTCCGTGGTCCCTTCGGTTGTCGGCGCGCACTGCATCATCGTCAAGACCGACTTCAAGAACGGGGGGTCCGTGCCCACCAGCGACAGCTCGGTCCTCTCCGACGGCAACTTTCGCAGTCCGTTGAACACGCCGCGGAGCGAGAGCGGAACAAACACGCCTTGTTGTTCCTGTCCCGCCGCGTACGGTTCGTTGTCGATGATCACCAAATAAAAACGCTTGGACTCCGACTCAACCGCCAAGATCCCGTGGAACGGCGGGGTTCGGGACCGCATCTTGTTAAAGAGCAGGTTGACCGAGGAGTCCGCGTACCGCTTGCCTGAAAAGACGACGCCTTTTTGCGGGAGCTTCAAACGCCCGAGTGGATGCGTGACTGGGCTTTTCGTTGCCGCCATCGGTTGGTTCAATGTGAGTAGAGGATAGTCAGCCGACCGCCCAAACAACGGGGCAAAGTGTAGTGGAGGCCTCCAAGGGTGTCAAACCAACCGAAGTCCCACTCCGACGCAAACGAGCGGGGATCGCCCGAGGATGAACCGACCCCTGGGGCGTGACTACAGACGAGCGAGGCGTTCCGCGGCTCGGACCTCTTCGTAGCGGGCGAGCACCCGCTTCGTGTAGTCCATCGGCACCGGTTTGCCGCGTCGGATCAACTCCTCGACCCGATAGGGACCGTAGTTGTAGGCGGCGAGCGCCACGTCCAACGAGCCGAACCGTTTCTGCAGCTGGGCCAAATACCGTACCCCCAGGCTGATATTGTAGGTGGGATCGAACAGGGCGTGTTCGCCAGACCACGGCCGATTGGTTTCCTGGGCCAGTTGTTCGGCCGTATTCGGCAACAACTGCATCAGGCCGAGGGCGCCCTTATGGGATCGCGAACTCGGATCGAACGAACTCTCGGTCATGATGACCGCGACGATCAACGCCGGATCATAGCCATAATGATCGCTCAACCCCGCAAGCACGCCTCCGAGATGTCGCCGTTGCGACGGGCCGAGATCGTCTGAGCCGATCGCTTGGAGGACGCGGTCGACCTGCACCACGCGAGACTCTGTTCTGGTATAGACCACACGAAACGCGGACGGGATCGACGCCGCACCCGAGTCGTTCGACGAGGCGTCGACCGCGCGCGAGATGCAGCAGAACATTTCATGCGGTATCGGTTCCTGCGCTCCCGGAGCTTCGCTCTCCAGGACTGCGCCGAGCACGGCGAACAACGCGGCCAACGCAACCGGCAATGCCATCACGGCCAGACGCTGAGCGCTCCGTCCGTCGCGTCTCCGGACAAAGACGCGATGGGAGTAAGACGGTCTGTTAGGCGTATCCGGTCGTCGGCTCATATACCATGATTTTATGCTGCAAGGCGGAGACCATGATCCCGTGCCCCGAGCTAACCATTCGAAACTTCACGACGCGTCGGATCCTTGTCCATCTTTGGACGAACGTTCATACAAGAATACCGGCAATCGACGTCAGTAAACAGGAAAAGAACTACCATTTCCACCCCATTCTCGTTTCGGTTAACCGGACGGGGGCGTCGTCACGTCAAACTTCGATTTGGGAGGCACCTGTTCCAGCGCGTGGGAGGAAATCACGAAAACCGGGCCGTTTGAGCCCGAATACGCGTACCGTCCGTCTCCGATCGCGCCACCGATGGTGATGATCGAAAGCACCCGCGCATCGTCCCCTCGGAGGGTGACGCGGGCTGCAGGAACCGCGAACCCGAACGACGGCGGCGCGGATGCCAGGGTCTCCGCCGCCACGGTTTCTCCCCGCAGCGTCGTGAACGCCCGGATCATGGCGTCGATCGACTCCCCTGCGGCGGGCTCTACTTGGCGACCGTCCATCTCCCATCCGGTCGCACCGCGTGTCGCGCGGTACGGGATCCCGCCTTGCTCCACCTCGACGGCCCGCACGTCATCAAACGGGACGCGGACCAACCGCATGTCGCGAAACGCGGTCGCATCGAGCGGCATCTCCTGCACCACGCGCTCGTTCACGCGGTAAAGCGTCTCGCCGTCGGTTTGCACATAGAGCGACCCGTCCGCCGCGCCGAAGAACGCGATCGCCACCGCTCGCTCGCTGCTCGTCAGCGTCACTTCGAGGCGCGGCTCGCCGTCCAGGCGAAGCGCCCGACGTTGTTCCGCGACGTCCACAAACCCCGTGGCCCGCAACGCGCGCAGGCGGCTCATCAACGACGACACCGTCTCCGGATCAGCCGTGCGATCCGGCTTCAGCATCCGCCATTCCCCCCCGTCTCGGCGAAGGCGAACCACGCGTTTGTGTCGCGTGATGGCGATTTCCGTCACCGACTCCGGCCGAAACGCGATGAATTCCTTCCGCCTCACCTCGTCGCGGGAGACGTCGAACGTCGATTTGGCCGCGGCCGCGACCAGAAAGATCCTCCCGTCGTCTCGCTTCACGTAGACGTCGCCCCCGATCGGATTCGCGTCGCCGAACGCCACGTTGGCGCGTCCGCCGTCGCTCCGGCGCGCCGTCACGCGCAACGCGGGATTGACCAAACCCAGGTTGGTTTCGTCGTCCACCTGATCGATGGCGCGAACCACCGACATCGTGGTGATTTGCGTGAGAAGACGCCGAACCGTGCCGTCGTCGGCGTCAGCCGTAATCGGACTCGTCACGCGCCAGACGCCGCCGTCCGTCCGCTCAAGCACCAGATGATCGGACGGGGCCTCGATCTCCACGGCCACGACGTCCTCTTCCTTCAACGCGAGGACCCGATTGTCCCGGTCTTGCGCTTCAAGGCGGGCGCGTTCACGCGGATTGTCGACGAAGGCGACGTAGAGGCCCAAGAGCACGGCGATGATCGCCAGAACCAGCGTTCCCCAGTACCGCCTCATGGCGTCACAGCCGGCGTCGCCGCCTCCAGACGGCGAATCCATATGCCGCGACCACGCCGGGGAGAATCACCACCGGCACCCAGGCCACCACCCGTTGCTGTCCGGCGGTAAGAATCAACGGACTCGATGAGCCCTCCTTCGGACGGATCGCGATCAAGTCCTGGTCTTCGGCCAACCAGTTGATCGACGCGATCAACAAGTCGCCGTTCCCCGAGAGATTGAAGAATCCGTTGGCGGCAAACCGCGCGTTTCCCGACACGACCGCGCGCCACGCGGGGGACTGCGCCGCCTCGCCGTCACCTGAATGGGGACCCGACCCCGACCTTGAAACGACGGCCGCGACGAGATCCAACGGTCCCTGAGCATCCTGGCCACTGTCGAACCGGGCCTTGCCGCCGACGATCCGGGTCTCACCCCAGCTTTCCGGGCTGGACAACGCTACGACGCGATAGTCGACCTCGACGGCGGTCGGCGGCTGAAACGCCAGCGACTGCGCCAGGGGGAAAAACGTCGCCAAACGAAAATCCTTCACGATCTCGTGATCACCGTACGTGCGAATCACCGGCGTCGTATAATCGCCTCCGAACAACCGCGACATGGGGTCGACCACCGTATCCTCGCGAAACGAGACGCCCCATTGAGCCGCGAGTTCTTCGACCCCGGTCTTGGGCCCCGGGCCGAGCATCAACAAGAGACGCCCCCCGTTTGAAAGGTACGACGCGAGCGCGTCCAGTTCCTGCCGCAGCAACGGCTTCTGCGGATCCGCGACCACGACCACGGTTGTTGCGGGATCAACGACGCCCGTCTGCGCCAAGAGCAACGGCGTGACCTCGTAGCCCTGCCGTTCGAGCGCGTCTTTGGCCTGCGACAGCCCGTTCACGTCCGGATCGGTCACGCTGGGTTCGCCGTGGCCCTCCAACACTGCAATCCGTTTCTTGCTCGTCTTTCCAAGCCGGATCAGCCCGTTGGTCAGGTCCTGCTCGCTCACGGCCCGAAGCCGGCTTTCGCGCCCCCCGCTCTCCAAGACGATCGTGTCGTATTGGGTGATGCCGTACTGTTTGGCCGAGGCAGGATGCGTGTCCGGATCAATGGTTTCGCCCGAGATCTTCTGGCTATAGTGTCGATAGGTCCCCAACAGGTCGTTGAACTTCGCCTCGGTCTCGCTGCCCTTCTGAACGAAGGCCGTCACCTTGACCTCGTCCTTCAAGCCCTCCAACACCTTGATGCTTTGCGGAGCCAACGTGAACGTCCCGGTCTGAGAGAGATCGAGCCGCGTCGGATGTCGCACGGCGAGAACATTCACCATCACCAACACGGCGCAGACCAATATCACGACGGCAGCGCTGTGAGCGCCCATCCGAGTCGAGCGACGGCGGCCCCACGCGCCGAGTTTTCTGCGCGCCACGACCGCCCAGCCGACGGCAAGCGCGGCGGTCGTTCCGTATCCGACCAACGCGTACCACCGCCCCGGAAACCGAAAGTCGAGGACGACGCTCGTCGCCGCGGCCGCGATCACGGCCGCCCCAAGAATCCGCCCGATCGTCACGTCAATCTCGCTGGCATCGGGCGCGCGCTATCCGGATTCCCGCCATCGGCCTGCGTCCAGCACCCGGTGGGTCAAGAACAGTACAAAGCCAACCAAGCTCACCACATACACCACGCTCGGAAGGCTCAACAGTCCTTTTGTGAAGTTGCTGAAGTGAGTGGTAATCGCGAGATACTCCAATACCGGCTTGAGAACGGGGCCTTCGGTGGTAATCGAGGCCCAGCCCAACACCCAGAATCCCAGAATCATCCCAAGCGCCACGACGCCGGCACTGATCTGATTCTCCGTGAAGGACGACGCGAGCAACCCGAGCGCCAGGTACACCGCGCCCACTAACAGCAACCCCAAGTAGCCCGACAGTACCGTGGGCCAGTCGATCGCGCCCCACAACCCGAGCAGCACGGCCATGTACAGCGTCACGGCCAACAAGCCCACGTACAGCGCCAACACGGCCAGGTACTTGCCCGCAACCAGTTGGGCCAACGTGATCGGCGACGTCATCAACAGCTCGACCGTCTTGTTCTTTCGCTCCTCGCTGAGCAGGCGCATGGTCAGCAGCGGGATCACGAGAAGCAAAATCACGTGGATGTTCCCGAACATCGGCTGGAACACAAGGGCGGTCAAATTGAGCTGGGGCAAGGCGCCCTCAAATCGCATCATCTGGAGGCTCTGGAGGCTGGCGAATTTAACGATGTTCGAAAAGAATAATCCGACGATCACCAGGAACACCCCGGCCACTACGTACAAGATCGGCGACGCGGTCGCCACGCGAATATCTTTGCCCGCCATTGCCAAAACGGAACGCAGCCCGTTCATTCCGACTCCTCCGCCGTCAGCTTGAGGAACACGTCCTCGAGGCTCATCGTCATCGGTCGCAACTCCACCAAGCCCCAATCACGCGTCACCGCGCAACGCGCCACGGCTTCCCGCACGTCGTGTCCCAACTCCGCCTCGACCAGCCAGGTCCGATCACCCACTCCATCCGAGCGATCGGGCGACACCCCGATCACACGCGGCAGTTGACGAACGACGGCTTCGACGTCGAGGCTGGGGCGCAGCAAGGTCACCCGAATTTTCTCCGATCGGCGGAGTCGGGCGGCCAACCCTTCGTGCGTGTCCACGGCCACGATCCGGCCTTCGTGAATGATCACGACCCGCTGGCACGTGGCCGTCACTTCCGGAAGGATGTGCGTGGAGAGGACGATGGTGTGCGCGCCGCCCAAACTGCGGATCAACTCACGGACTTCGATGATCTGTTTGGGATCGAGCCCCACCGTCGGCTCGTCCAGGATCAAGACGGGGGGGTCGTGAATCAACGCCTGCGCGATCCCGACGCGCTGCCGGTATCCTTTGGATAAATTACCGATCAGCCGGCCGCGTACGTCGCCGAGTCCACACTGCCCGAGCACGCGGTCCAAGGCGGCGGGGATGCTCCGGCGTGAGACGCCCTTGATCCGCGCGGTGAACCGCAGATATTCCGAGACGGTCAGTTCGGGGTAGATGGGAGGCGTCTCGGGCAGATACCCGATCCGCCGCTTGGCGTCCAACGGATGATCGAGGACATCGTAGCCCGCCACCACGACCGAGCCGCTCGTGGGCGGAACAAAACCGGTCACGATCCGCATCGTGGTGGTTTTCCCCGCGCCGTTGGGACCGAGGAAACCCAGGATTTCCCCGTCCGCCACCTCAAACCCGACGCGGTCGATCGCCGTAATCGGGCCGTAGCGCTTGGTCAAATCGCGGACTTGGATCATACGATCGGCGGTCGTTCTACTGAAAATCGCGACGGGTTGTCAAGACAACGGCGGTTCATCGATGGTGTTGGAACCGGACCAGGAGCGATCGCCTTCACCACGCGTTAGGACGTCGAATAGTCGCGGTAGGTCGCCCGGACCCGATCGATCCAGCCGCGTTGCCCTTCTTCCAAACGGGCCAACAACCGGTGCGTCTGCTCGTCCTGGGCGAGGCGGACGGCGTCCTGGTACTGCAGTTCCAATCGCCGTTCCTGGTCATACGCCCACGACAGGGCTTCACGCGGCGACGGCGGGGAAGACGGTGCCGCGTGGGCGGAATCGGCGGACGGGCCGCCCGCGGCGAGGACCGGGGTCAAGACGTCGTCGTGCGCCCGCTTGAGCGTCCACCCCTCATCCCACAGCCGCCGCAAACGAGCGCTCGATGCCGCCTGCATGTGTACCCGATACACGCGCGCCAGTTGACGCTCCCGTTCCAGGCTGTCCGAAACCAGTGCGCGCAGTTCCCCGCTCAGCGGGGCGGGTGTGCTCACGCGACCCCTTCGGCGCGATGGTCCCGGGGTGGCATCGCCGCGTCGGACTCCCGGGACCGAGGAGCCGGATCCACCGTTCGATCAGGAGCCTGCTCCAGCTGCTGCGTCATCGTCTGCGCGCCCGCGATCGCGTCGACCATTTCGTTGACCCGTTCACGCACTTCACTCGGGAGGTCTGGCCGCCCTTGAAGACGCTGTCCCGCGCTCCCCGCCCGCGCGAGATGATCCGCCACCGCGCGATGCAGATCCGAACGGGCCTCCCCGATCGCCGCCAGCCGTTCCGCTTTCGTGAGCCGCTCCTGCGCGCGCTTGAGGTCGTACGCCATCTGCTGGAACGAACCCGTCAGCCGCTCCAGTTCATTGCTCGTTTTGGTCGATATCTGAAAATCGAGGTCGCCCTGCGCAATCCGGCGCGTGCCCTCGTCGATCGTCCGGATGGGACGCACAATGGTCCCGCTGACTCCCCACGCGAACGCCAGCGCCAAGACCACCGCCGTTCCGATCAACGCCAGGTGCAAGGGCAGTTCGGCTTTGGCCGCGACGGCGGCTTGCGGAACCGCCACCGAGAGCGTCCAGGGTGTCGACGCGCCGGGAACATCCACGTGACGCGACACCGTGATCGAGGACTGCGACGCCTCCGCGCCCCCGGCCGTGGCCACCATCGTTCTCCCCGCATCGTCCGTGATCCACAGCGAACCACCGTCGAGCGACCCGGCGAGCGTTTGCGCGAACCATTCCGTCGGGATCGCCCCGTACAACGCGCCCAGCACCGCGCCTTCGGCTCCGGTCAATGGAACGGCGACCCCGAACACCGACGACTCGCCATGATCCGATCGTCCGCCCTCCCCAACCGCCACGCGGCCGCCCGACACGGCCTGCGCCGACAACGCGCGCCCCCCTGCCGCGTCGATCCACGCACCCGGCGAGGCGCGCCACCGATAGCCGATTTGGAGGGCGCCCTCGGCGTCATGGATGACCAACGAGTTCACGGGAACGGGCGCCCGATCTCCCCACGTCGACAAGACCCCCGCCGCCCCGTCCCACTCCAGCCGCGGCCTGAGCTCGCGCGCCCGTTGCGCCTGGTCCGCGACCAGAACCATTTCACGTCGCGCGAGGTCAAGGGCGGAAGTGAACCGTTCGACCGCGGCATCCACGCGGGCCTGCAGCGCGGCGTCCGACTCCAGCGCGCGTTCGGCCCGTGAGTGCCCGTAGAGAAACGCTATTCCGATGGCGGCGGGCGTCACGCCCACCACCATAAACCAAAAGAGGAGTTGGTATCGAAGACCGAGTCGCGGCATTGCGGGGTCGCCAGTTACACGGCGCCCCACTATACGGGGGGACGGACTACGGAATCAAGAGGACGAGGCGTTCGACGCCACCACGCGGTTTTTCCCGGAAGCCTTGGCCCGATACAGCGCGTCGTCGGCGGTTTGAATCAGCATGTCGGCCGACCACTCGCCGATCGACGACGCCACTCCCACGCTGATGGTCAGCGACTGCGGGAGTTCTCCGGCCGCCAGCGTGAACGGATGGGCTTCGACGACTTGGCGGATCTTTTCCGCCACGCGGTGAGCCTGCTCCTCGTCGATCTCCGGCAACAACACCACGAACTCTTCGCCGCCGTAGCGGGCCACCAGGTCCGCCGACCGCGTGTACGCCAACAGCAAGGCCGCGACCTCCTTGAGAATGTGATCGCCCTTGAGATGGCCGTAGGCGTCGTTGTAGCGCTTGAAGTTGTCCAGATCGATCATCAGCAACGACAACGGCGATTCGTACCGGCGCGCGTGTTGTACGGTCCGCGCGATCTGTTGCCGGAAATACCGGTAGTTGTGGAGACCGGTGAGACCGTCGCGAATCGCCAACTGCTGGATCTCCTGATAGAAGCTGAGATTCGCGATCGCCATCGCGGCATGGTTGGCGAACACCGACAACAGCCGACCGTCCTCGTGGGTCACCCACTTCGGTTTGTTGGCCACCACGATCAGGCCGCTCACTCGACCTTGATACGAGAACGGGACCGCCACGAGGTTGTAGAGGCCGAGCGGACGGATCAGCTCGCGCAATATCCGCTGATCCGACTGCGGGTCGTTGCACAACAGGACGCCCTGGCTTTTAAAGTCCCAGGCCGAACGGATTTCCGGGGTCACGGGATATCGCACCGCCGCGAGTTGATCGTCTCGGACCCCGTGTCCCGGGCGCTGCGCCGCCATCTCGTTCGTGTGTTTGTCGTATTGGACGAGAAAACAGATGTCGGCCTCGACCGCCTCGGCAATGTGCGTCGTCAAGTGCCGATAGAGTTCGTCGCCTTCCTGAAAGCGCGCGCAACCCTCCACGAAACGGGCGATCATGGCCAGCTCGTGCAACTGCCGATCCCGATCACGCAGCGTCTGCTGGACCGTGGCCTCCCGCTCCGCGAGCGCGAACGACATGTGATCGAACGCCTGGGTCAACTCCCACAAGTCGCGGTCGCGGGTCACGAGCGGCGGCAGCGGAATGTGCGACGAGCCCGGCTTCATCCCCCGCACCGCGGAGGCCAATGCCGCGATCGGGCGCAAGATATCGCGCGAGACGACCCACACGAACACCATGGTGGCGAGCGCCAAGACGCCGGCCAACCACACCACCGCGTTCAACGCTTCGCGCGGCTGCATCTGGCCGAAGGACGCGAGCACGTCCGTCAGCGCCCCGAATCGGGCCACCACGTACCCCGCGGTCACCACCAACACGAAACACGTCCACCCCACGAACGCGGCGATCAGCTTGCTTCTCAGCGTCATCTCGTTCAGCCGACTCAACCACCGACGTAACACGGCTACTCCACCCTCGCGAAAAAGGCCCGCGCTAATGGTGACGCTTGCTCACGACTATCGGCCCACACCACGTAGGCGCGCCCGATGTCATCCACGGCAACCGACGCCCTGCCATGCGAGGCCGTGCCGACCTGATCGGTGTTGACCCGAAGATTACCACCAAAATTCAACATTAAGAGATTTGAGACCTGGTCGCGCCCGGTACTCCGCACGAAGTAGACGTCGGTCGATCCGGTTCCGTTCTGATCCAGCGGATCGAGACTACAGGGCGCGGGACACTCGCGGTTATCCGCGAATCCGATCGTGACATCATCCCCGGATATGACTAGGCTCGGGAAGTTCTGGTCCGCGTCCACCGCTGGGAGCACGTCGACGTTGGCGGAGACCGCCATGGCGGCGCTGTCGCTCTTGGCAATGTAGAGTTTTCTCCGCTCCAACCCAATCTGCTGTCCCCACGCCACGTAGGCAACGCCGGTCTGTCGGTCGATCCCCACGCTTGGAGACACTTGATCTCCGTCGGTATCTATATTCACTCGGATTTCGTTCGCCGTCGTCCACGTCACGGCTCCGGCCGCTGTGAATAGTCCTCGTCGCCAATAAATATCCCACCCGGTCCCGCCTTGCTCGTCCATCCACGCCACCACGACGTTTCCCGCGGCATCAACCGCCACCGACGGACGCGATTGGTCTGAAGCGAAGTTTTCGTGGACCCGAACCGGCGACGCGAAGTTGAGCAGTCCCGAAGAAAGCCGAACCCCTTTCGTCAGCATGACGTCCGTGTCGGTGACGGTGCCGTCGCCCCACGCCACGTACACGTTCCCCGCAGCGTCAATTGCCAGGGATACGGAGGGGTCGCGACTCTCGTGGGTACCGAGAGTGGTGACGCGCTGATTCGTCCCAACCGTGGCAATCCCCCCCTGGTCAATTGTCGCGGTCGCGACATATACATCGTACATTGGATCAACCATATCGAGATTCAATCGCGCGTCAATCCAGGCGATGACGACGCGTCCCGTCGCGTCAACAGCGACTGACGGCGCTAATTGGGCTTCGGTGGTGGCGTCATCATTGACCCGAATCGGGTTTCCGAACGTGGCCCCGCGATCCGTGCTGACCGCCAGATACACATCCTGATCGCCGGTGTGATTATCGTTCCACACCGTGAATACGCGTGATCCCGAGACACTGACGCTTCGCTGTCCCCCTGAATACGTATTGCCAATCGCACCAGTGGGACTCAACCCCACGTTAGCACCGACCGTCAGCTGGTCCACGTCCGAACCAATAACCACGAGTACACTCGCGGTCGCCGCCCCTCTCGGGTCGTCGGTGCTTGTTGCACGAATCGTAATGGGACCAGCCGGAAGACCAGACGGCGCGGTATACAACGCGGTAGTCGGCCCGGTCGCAGTAATGGTTCCGTACTGCACGCCACCCTCCACGGTCCACGTCACACCGGGACCGGCGTCCACCACGGTGGCCGTGAATGATTTCGACTGCCCCTTGGGCACGTTGGCCGTCGACGGCGTAATGAACACCGTGGGCACCGGACCATCGCCGCCACCACCGCTGTTTCCGCTGCAGGCCGCAAGCAGGAGGCTACACACGACCGCCACGCCTCCCGCGAACACACGCCCGCGACGCACACTGCGACTCATGAGCCGCTGACCGGGATTGACGGTCGTCATGGTGTGAAGCTCCAGAGTTGGATGCCGATGCGGGCGGTGCCGGTGCCGGTGCCGCGGGTCACGCGTGCGGTGGTGGCGTTGTCCAAGGTCACCGTGAACTGCGCGGTGTTGATAGCCCCGTTGGTCGTCGACGACGCCTGCGCCCCGCTGTACCCGAACGGCGTGGAGACCGTCCCCATCGCCACGGTCTGCGCCAGCGTGACCGTTCCGATCGTCGCCGTGGTCGTGGTCGCCCCCGCGGTCAGGTTCAGCTCCACGTGCTGCACGCTCACCGTCCCGGGCTGGAACTGCACCAACTCCCAGGCAATCTCCAGCGCCGGCCCGGTCGCTTGCCGCGCAAACACGATCTGGTTGGCCGCGTTGAGCGTGGCAAACAACCCGATCTGCGACGGCGGCTCGCTGGCCGCGCTGCCCGTGCCCTCCCGGAAGGAGACCAGCAGCAGCGTGCGCGTGCGATCCACCGCCGTCGGCGGCGTCACGGTCAGGGTGGTCGCGGTGGTGCCCAGCGTGGCCAGGCCCCGCTGCACGTTGGCCACGAAGTTCGCATCCCACTGCACCAACTCCGCCCGGTTGTTCTGCGGGCCGGTGTTCGGCGCCGCCCCGATCTCCACTTCCCAGCTCGTCCCGCTCACCAACCGCACCCGATCCAATTCTTCATTGCCGATCGTGGTCTCGCTTGCGTTGTGGCTATGGCCTTGGTGTAAGAGCATGGTCTGGCCCGGCACCACCGCCGTCGGCAAGGTGTCGGTCACCGGGGTGCCCGGCCCGCCTTGACCCGCGGCAATGGCCAGTGTCCGCCGTTGCACCACGGTCGGACTGGTCGGCGTGAACTCGATGATCGTGTACTCGAACGGCACCGCGTTGTTCGTGACCGCCGTGGACCCGTAGATGGTCAACTGCGTGGTCGACGTGATGGCTGAGGACTTGAATGTCGCCGCATGTTGGCTGCTAGCCGTGGTCCGGTACGTGACCACGTGGAACGCCCGCGTCAGATCCAGCAACGCCACCCCGCCCGTGCCCGAGGTAAAGTTGATCACCGTGGTCGCCCCGGTCCCGGTCGTGCCCGTCCCCTTGATGATCTGGCGGATCAAGGTCGAGGCCACCGGCACCGCGCTCGCCTGCGTGCTGTTGGCCGACTCCTGGGTCCCGTCGAACGCCCGCACCACGTAGTAGTATGTGGTCCCGTTGGTCAAGCCGCTATCCGTGTACGTCGTGGTCGTGTTGTTCGCGATCGTCGTGACCAGCGTATACGGCCCGCCCGACGTCGTGCTCCGGTACACCCGCTGCTGGGTCACGTCGGTCGCGGTAGACACGGTCCAGTTCAAGACCAGCGCCCCGCCAGTGTCCGGGCTCACATCCGCCGCGCTCAAGCCCGTGGGCGCCGCCGGCGCCAGGTTGTCCGCCGGCGCGGCCGCCGCTTGATTACTGTTGGCTGATTCCTGCGTCCCGTCGAACGCCCGCACCACGTAGTAGTACGTCGCCCCGTTGGTCAAGCCCAGATCCGTGAAGCCGGTCGTGGTGTTGTTGGTAAACGTGGTCAGCAGCGTGTACGGCCCGCCACTGGTGGTGCTCCGGTACAGGCGCTGTTGCGTGACATCGGTGGCGCTCGAGACGGTCCACGTCACGGTCACGGCCCCGCCCTGATCCCCGGCCACATCGGTCGCGGTCACCGCCGTGGGCGCGGCCGGCGCCACGTTGTCCGCCGGCGCGGCCGAGGCTTGGGTGCTGTTGACCGATTCCTGCACGCCGTCAAAGGCCCGCACCACATAGTAGTAGGTCGTCCCGGTGGTCAGCCCGGTGTCGGTGTAGCTCGTGGTCGTATTGTTCGCGAACGTCGTCACCAGCGTGTACGGGCCGCCGCTGGTGGTGCTCCGGTACACCCGCTGCTGGGTCACGTCGGTCGCACTCGAGACGGTCCACGTCACGGTCAGCGATCCGCCGTTGTCGCTCGGGGTATCCGCCGCGCTCACGCCCGTGGGCGCGGCCGGCGCCACGTTGTCCGCCGGCGCAGCCGAGGCCTGATTGCTGTTGTCCGACTCGGCCGTGCCGTCGAACGCCCGCACCACGTAGTAGTACGTCGTCCCGTTGGTCAGGCCGGTGTCGGTGTAGCTCGCGGTCGTATTGTTGGTAAACGTCGTCACCAACGTGTACGGACCTCCGCTCGTCAGGCTCCGATACACGCGTTGCTGCGTCACGGTCCCGGACGTCGAGGGCGTCCAACTCAAGTTGATCGCCCCGCCGTTGTCGCTCGGGGTATCCACCGCGGCCAGCCCGGTCGGCGCGTTGGGCACGAGATTATTGATCGGCGCCGCCGAGGCTTGCGTCGAGTTGGCCGATTCTTGCGTCCCGTCGAACGCCCGCACCACGTAGTAGTACGTGGTCCCGGTGGTCAGCCCCGTATCCGTGTAGCTTGTGGTCGTGTTGTTCGCAAACGTCGTCACCACGGTGTACGGCCCCCCGCTGGTGGTACTCCGGTACACCCGTTGCTGGGTCACGTCGGTCGCGCTCGAGACGGTCCACGTCAGCGCAATGGCGTCCCCGCTGTCCGCCGGCACATCCGCCGCGCTCAGCGCCGTGGGCGCGGTCGGCGCCAGGTTGTCGATCGGCGTATTGCCGACCGCAACCGAGTCGGCCGACTCCTGGGTTCCGTCAAACGCCCGCAGCACGTAGAAGTACGTCGTGCCCGGGGTCAGGCCCGTATCGGTATAGGTCGTGGTGGTGTTATTGGAGATCGTCGTGATCAGGGTGTACGGCCCGCCGCTCGCCAGGCTGCGGTAGACCCGCTGTTCGGTCACGTCGCCGGCCGTCGAGACGGTCCAGAACAAATTCAGCGCGTCGCCCTGATCCGCCGGGCGATCCACGACGCTTATCCCGGTCGGCGCGGCCGGGGCCACGTTGTCCGCCGGCACGGCCGAGGCCTGATTGGAATCGACCGATTCCTGCGTGCCGTCGTACGCGCGGATCACGTAGTAATAGGTCGTCCCGGTGGTCAGCCCGGTGTCGGTGTAGCTCGTCGTGGTGTTGTTGGTGATCGTCGTGACCAGCGTGTACGGGCCGCCGCTGGCGGTGCTCCGATACACCCGTTGCTGGGTCACGTCGGTCGCGCTCGACACGGTCCACGTCACGGTCAGCGCCCCGCCGTTGTCGCTCGGCGTGTCCGCCGCGCTCACGCCGGTCGGCGCCGCCGGCGCAATGTTGTCGATCGGGCTCGACGACGCTTCATTGCTGTCGAGCGATTCCTGGCTCCCGTCGAACGCCCGCACCACGTAGTAATAGGTCGTCCCGTTGGTCAGCCCCGAGTCCGTGTATCCGGAACCGATGTTGTCGGGCACCGTGGCGATCAGGGCGTACGGTCCGCCGGGCGCGGTGCCGCGGTAGATCCGTTGAGCGGTCACGTCCGTGGACGCCGACGGCGTCCACGACAGCGCGAGCGCGCCGCCGTCGTCCGAGGACACGTCGATCGCGCTCAGGCCGGTCGGGGCCGCGGGCGCGATGTTGTCGATCGGACTCGCCGTCACTTGCGTCGAATCCGGCGATTCCTGGGACCCGTCGAACGCCCGCACCACGTAGAAGTACGGCGTCCCATTGATCAGGCCGACGTCCGTGTACGTCGCCGTCGTATTATTGGGGATCGCGGCGACCAGCGTATAGGGCCCGCCCGTGGTCACGCTTCGATAGATCCGCTGCGCCGTCACGTCGGCCGAGGCCGACACGGTCCACGACAACGTCAGCGCGCCGCCGTTGTCCGCCGGGGTATCGCCCACGACCGGCGCCGTGGGCGCCACGGGCGCGATATTGTCCAACGGGATCGCCGACGTCTCCACGCTGTTGGCCGACTCGGTCGAACCGTCGAACGTGCGGAGCACGTAGTAGTATCTGGTTCCGGTGACGAGGCCCACGTTCGCGGCGCTGCTGGTCGTGTTGTTCGGAATCGTCAGCACGAGCGTATACGGCCCGCCGGCCGTGATGGACCGATACACCCGCTGTTCGGTCAGTCCGGGCATGGTCGACGGCGTCCACGTCAGCGTCAACACCCCGCCCTGATCGCCCGGAGCGTCGGCCGCCGTCACATTGGTCGGCGCCCGATCGTCGATCGGCACCGACGACGCATCCGTTGAGTTGCCGGACTCGGCCACACCGTTCCACGCCCGGACCACGTAGTAGTACGTGGTCCCGGGCGTCAGCCCCGTGTCCACGTACGAACCGGTCGTGTTGTCGGCAAACGTCGCCACGATCGCGTACGGCCCGCCCGGCGACGTGGACCGGTACAAGCGCTGCTCGGTCACGCCGGCCGTGACCGACGGCGTCCAACTCAGGCTCAACGCCAGGCCGGTGTCCGACGGAACGTCCGCCGCCGTCAGTCCGGTCGGGGCCGCCACGAACAGGTCGTTAAACGGCGTGGCGCTCGCCTCGTTCGAATCCGCGCTCTCCTGCGTGCCGTCGAACGCGCGGACCACGTAGTAGTACGTCACACCGGTCGTCAACGCGGAGTCCGTGTACGAGCCCGTGGTGTTGTTCGGGAACGTCTGCACCAACCCATACGGGCCGCCCGCGGTGGTCGCCCGGTACACGCGTTGCTGAACGATATCGGTCGACGGCGACGGCGTCCACGTCAAGTTGATCGCGGTCCCGTTGTCGGCGGGCGTATCGCTCGCGGTCAACGCCGAAGGCGCCGCGGGCGTCAAATTATCCACCGGAGCGGCCGACGCCTGATTGGAATCGCCGGACTCGCTCGCGCCGTTCCACGCCCGCGCCACGTAGTAGTACGTGATCCCGTTCACCAGACCGAGGTCGGTGTACGACGTGGTGCTGTTGCCAGGCAGCGTGGCGATCAGCGTGTACGGCCCGCCGCTGGTGGTGCTCCGGAAGATCCGCTGATCGAGAATGCCCGGCGCGATCGACGGCGTCCATGACAGGACGATCGCCCCGCCTTGATCGGCCGAACGATCGGCCGCGCTCAGGCCGGTCGGCGCCGCCGGCGCCAGATTCGACGGCACGGCCGTGTCCGCGTTGCCGGCCGGAGTGGTCGTGTCGTTCCAGTTGCCCGCCGCGTCCCGCGTATAGACCGCGTAGTAGTACGTCGTGCCGTTGGTCAGCCCGGTGTCGGAGAACGAGACCGATCCACCCGAGACCGGCGTGGTCGAGTCGTACACCACGGTGGCGGTCGGATCGGCATGCCCGGTCGGATAGTCGCCGGTCTTGCGCGCGACCAGGACCTCGGCCAGCGTCGGATCAATGGGATTGGTCCAGCTCAGTTGCGAACCGCTGTCCGCGCCGTCGCCCGCGGCAAAATCGATCACCGCCGACGGCGGCACCGTATCCAACGGGGTCACCGACGCCTGGAGCGAATTGGCGCTCTCGTTCCCGCTGGTGTCGTACGATCTCACCACGTAGTAATACAGGGTTCCCGCCGACACGCCGCGGTCGGTGTACGTCCCGCCCAGGATCGGATACGTGTTGACTCTCGTGTACGGCCCGCCGCTGGTGGTCGACCGATACAGGACGTATCCCGCGACATCGGGATCCGCCGCGCCGGTCCACGCCAGATCCACCGCGCCCCCGTTGTCGTCTGGATGGTCGGCGGCCGTCAACCCGCTCGGGGCCGACGGCGGCGTGGTCTCGTTCCACGGGATCGTCAGCAGCGACTGGTAGATCGGAGGGGTCGCGGTCGTGCCTTCCACGAAGAGACGCGCGCTGACATTGATCGTGGGCGAAGTCGAAAGCTGCACCCCCGTCCACAGCCACAACCTATCGGTGACGGACAACGTCAGCGCGGACGGAGTGAGGCAATTAAACGTCACCGCGGTCGTGGTCGCGCTCAGGGGGGGCAGACCAGGATTCGTCGCGTCATCCGCCACGCAGACCGTGGTCCGAACCGACGCCGCGTCCACTTTCGACACCGACGCCCGCGGGTAGAGCACTCCGGACCCGGCCAGATCCGTGGTCTTATCCATGTACAGCGTGACGCGGAACACGGAGCCCGCGGGAATCGTCACCGCGCCGCCCGGGTCGCCGGTCTGCGTCTCGAACGCCTCGATGAAGAACGCCCCCGGCACCTCGTTGGCCAGGTTGATCGTCTGATACGAGGCGATGGACGAGATCGGATCGCCGTTGGTCCCGGGGGCGTCCTGTTTGAGGCGGCGGTACGCGGAATCGACCGCCGACGTCTCCTGATGGAGAAACTCGATCGCGTTGGAGCGCGGCGCGGCCGACGCCTCGGTGGAATTCGGACTCTCAAAGGTGCCGTCGGACGCGCGCACCACGTAGTAGTACGTGGTGCCGTTGGTCAGCCCGCCGTCGATAAACGCGGTCGCCGTCCCCGCGGCTGTCCCGACCATCGCGTAGGGACCGCCGGACACGGCGGCGCGATAGATGCGGTGCTGGCTCACGTCGGGCGAGGACGACAACGTCCACGTGACGGTCACCGCGCCGCCGAGATCGGCCGGGCGGTCCTGGGCGCCGACCGCGGTCGGCGCCGACGGCGGCAGATTGTCGATCGGCGTCACCGCGGCTTCGTTGGAATTTGGCGATTCCAGCGCGCCGTCGAACGCCCGCACCACGTAGTAATACGTGGTCCCGTTCACCAACCCGGAGTCGGTGAACACGCTCGTCGTACGATCGGTAAACGTGCGCACCAAGACGTACGAGAATCCCGAGGTCAACGAGCGATACACCCGCTGCTGGGTCACGGTGGCGGAGGTCGACGGCGTCCAGGTGAGGGTCACCGCGCCGCCGTTGTCCCCCGGCACGTCCACGCCGGCCAACCCCGTGGGCGGCAGCGGCGCGGCCCCGGCGCCCTGCGGCAATGCCGTGTCGGCGTTGAGCCCCGTGGTGGTGGCGTCGTTCCAATTCCCGGCCTGATCGCGCACGTACACCGCGTAGAAATACACGGTCCCGTTGGTCAACCCGGTGTTCACGACCCCGACGGTCGCGCCCGCAACCGGCGCGGTGTTGTCGTAGACCGTTGCCGCGGCCGCGTCCGCGTGCCCGGTCGGATACGATCCCGTCATTCGCTTGACCAATACTTCGGCCAAATCCGCGGCCGTGGGATTGGTCCAGGACAATGTCGACTGCCCGGACTCCCCGTCCGACGCGTCGAACGTGGTGACCTGCGAGGGCGCGAGGTTGTCGAGCGGCGCGGCCGACGTTTGCGCGGAATTGGCGCTCTCCGAGGTCCCGTCGAAGGCGCGGAGCACGTAGTAATACGTGACGCCGGTGGTCAACCCCGTATTGGTCACGCTGTTGGTGGTGTTGTCGTTGAACGTCAGCACCAGGGTGTACGGCCCCCCGCTGGTCGTGCTCCGATACACCCGCTGCGCGGTCACGTCGGCCGACACCGACACGGTCCAGGTCAAATCGACGGCTCCACCTTGGTCCGCGGAGTGGTCGACCGCGTTGACGACCGTGGGCGCGGCCGGCGGAAGGTTATCGATGGGCGCGGCCGACGCCTGCGTTGATCGGGCGCTCTCGTTACCCACCGTGTCCACCGCGGTCACGCCGTAGAAATAGGTCGTCCCGTTCACCAACCCCGAATCCGTGAACGACGCGCTCGCGATCGGCGCGAGCGTGACCCGCGTGTAGGGTCCGCCGCTCACGAGCGCGCGATACACGTGATAACCCGCGAGATCCGGTTCCGCGTTGGCGGTCCACGTCAAATTGATCACGCCGCCCTGATCGCTCGGTCGATCCACGACCGTGAGGCCGGTCGGCACCGCCGGAGGCGTGGTGTCGGGCGCGGACGCCGGCGTGCCGGTGTCCGCGTTCAAGCCCGCCGAGACCGCGTCGTTCCAGTTCCCGCTCAGATCGCGGCTGAACACGGCGTAGTAATACGTGACCCCCGCGGTCAACCCGGTATCCACGGTCGACACGCTCCCTCCGGCGACCGGGCTGGTATTGTCGTACACCGTGGTTGCGGTCGCGTCGAGATGCCCGGTCGGATAGCTGCCGGTCTTGCGCTTGACCAACACCTCGCCGAGATCCGAGACCGCGGGATTCGTCCACGCCAGGGTCGCCTGCATGGGCCCGTTGTCGGAAGCGGAGAAGTTCACGATCTGCGGCGGCGGCATGTTATCGGCCGGAACCGCCGAGGCCTGGTTGGAGTTCGGGCTCTCCTGCACGCCGTCATACGCCCGGACCACGTAGTAATAGGTCGTGCCGTTGGTCAGGCCCGTATCCGTGAAGCTCGTCGTGCTGTTGTTTGGAAAACTCGTGACCAGCGTATAGGGGCCGCCCGACGTGGTGGACCGGTACACGCGTTGGGCCACGGCCTCGGCGGAACCCGACGGCGTCCACGTCAGGCTGATCGCGCCGCCTTGGTCGAGCGGCTGATCCACCGCGGCCACGCTCGTGGGCGCGGCAGGCGCCAGGTTGTCGAGCGGGATGCCCGCGGCCTCGAGCGAATTGCCGCCCTCGTTGGTGCCGTCAAATGCCCGGACCACGTAGTAGTAGGCGGTGTCGCGCACCAATCCTTGGTCGGCGTACGTCGTGGCCGACACCAACGTCGCGTTGATCTGCGTGTACGGCCCTCCGCTCACCGCGGCGCGGTACACGTTGTACCCGGTGACGTCGGTCGAGGCCGACGCGGTCCACGAGATCGTCAGCGCGGTTCCCTGATCGCCCGGCGTGTCGGTCGCCGCGACTCCGGTGGGCGCAGCGGGCGCCACGTCGTCGATCGGCGCGGCCGAGGCCTGGACCGACGGCGCGCTTTCGCTCGCGACCGTGTTCACCGCGGTCAACACGTAATACACGGTCACGCCGTTGGCCAACCCGGTGTCGGTGTAGGTCGTTCCGGTGATCAGGCCGGTGTTGACCAGGGTCGGATACGGCCCGCCGTTGCTCGTGCCGCGGTACAGGTTGTATCCCGCCAGATTCGGTTCGGTGTTGGCGGTCCAGGTCAGGACCACGGCCCCGCCGTTGTCGGCCGGAACATCCGCCGCATTGAGCCCGACCGGTCGGGCCGGAGCGCCGATATCATTGACCGGAATCGCCGAGGCTTCATTGGACTCCAGGCTCTGATTGGTGGCGTCCAGCGCGCGAACGCGGTAGTAGTACGTGCTCCCGTCGGTCAGGCCGGTGTCGGTGAAGGTGGTGACGGCCACGGCCGGGGTCAGCGCGCCGTACGGCCCGCCCGCCGCGGTGCCGCGCCACACCTGGTAACCGACCACGTCGGCCGAGGAAGACGGCGACCACGACAAGACAACGGCCCCGCCGGCGTCCGCCGGCCGATCCGCCGCGGTCAGCCCGGTGGGCGCCACCGGCGCCAGATCGTCGACCGGAACGGCCGACGTCTCGCCGGACGCCGCGCCTTCGTTGCTCGACGTATCCACCGCGCGGAGCACGTAGTAGTACCGAGTGCCGTTCGACAGCCCCGCGGTATCCACGCTCGACGTGCCGGTAAGCGGGACGGTATTGAGCCGCACGTACGGCCCGCCCGCGATCGTACTCCGATAGAGGTTATATCCGGCGAGATCGGGTTCGGCGTTGGCCGTCCACGTCAGGTTGATCGCGCCGCCTTCGTCAGCCGGGCGGTCGCTCGCGACCACGTTGATCGGGGCCACCGGGAACCCGTCGTCCACGGGCGCGGCCGAGACCACGGCGGAATTCACGCTCTGGTTGGACGACGTGTCCACCGCGCGAACCGCGTAGTAATAGGTCGTCCCGTTGGTCAGCCCCGTGTCGGTGTAGGCGAGTCCGACCACGAGCGCGCCGCTGACTTGGGTAAAGGGACCGCCGCTCGCAAGGCTTCGGTAGACGTGATAGCCGGCCAGATCGGACTCGGCGTTCGCGGACCATGAGATGACCAGTGCCCCGCCCTGGTCGGCCGGCCGATCCGCCGCGGCCACGCCCGTGGGCGCGGCCGGCCCGACGTTGTCGGCCGGGACGCCGGACGCCTGGTTGGAGTTGCCGCTCTCGTTCGCGCTGTCCAGCGCGCGCACCACGTAGAAGTAGGTCGTCCCGTTCGTCAGCCCGACGTCCGTGTACGAGGTGACGGTCACGGGCGCCGGATTGATCAGCGTGTAGGGCCCGCCGGTCGCTAGCCCGCGATACACGTTGTACCCGGTCACGTCGGTGGACACCGACGCGGTCCACGCGAGGTCGAGCGATCCGCCTTGGTCCGCGGGATGATCCGTCGCCACCAGTCCGGCCGGCGCGGCCGGCGCGATATTGTCGATCGGGATCGCCGAGACCTCGGCCGGATCCGCGCTCTCGTTTCCGCTCGTGTCCACGGATCGGACGACGTAGTAGACCGGCACGCCGTTGACGAGGCCCGTGTCGGTATAGGTCGTGCCGGTCAGCGGCGTGGGCGTCAGCAGCGTGAAGACCCCGCCGCTCGACGGCGCGCGATACACGCGGTAGCCCGCCAGATCCGGTTCGCTGTTCGCCGCCCACGACACGTTGATCGCGCCGCCCTCGTCGGCCGGTCGGTCAACCGCCGACACGCCGATCGGAGCCGCGGGCGGGACGCGATCCACCGGCGTAACGGACGCGGTGCTGGACGCCGGGCCCTCATTGGTCCCGTCGAAGGCGTGAACCTGGTAGTAATAGACCGTGCCATTGGTCAGTCCGGTGTCGGTGTAGGTGGTGGCCGTGACCGTCGCGACGTTCACCTGCGCAAACGGCCCGCCGACGTTCAGCGATCGGTACACGTTGTACCCCACGACGTCGGGTTCACCATTCGCGTTCCACGACAGGACCGCGCTCCCGCCGGCAAGGTCGGGCCCTGGAACGGCCAACAGCCCGGTGGGCGCGGCGGGCGGCACGTTGTCCACCGGGGTCGCGGTCGCGGACGCCGAGGCCGCGCCTTCCTGGTTGGCTTGATCGACCGCCCGGATCACGTACTCGTACGCCACGCCGTTGGTCAACCCGGTGTCGGTGTACGACGTCCCGGTCAGGTATGCCGCGGTCACCCGGATAAACGGAGCGATCGCGCTCGTCCGGCGATACACGTGGTACCCGGACAGATCCACTTCGGCGTTCGCGGTCCACGCCAGGTCGATGGCGCCGCCCTGATCCGCGGGATGATCCGCCGCGGTCAGCCCGACCGGCGCCGCCGGCGGGACGTCAACCACGATGATCCGGAACGTCTCGCTCGTATTCATCACCGGCGTTCCATTGTCCGTAGCCGTGACGGTCGCGCCCACGTACACGCCGACCTGGCCATAGGCCGGAGACAACGTCAAGGTCCCGGTGCCGTTGCCGGTCGGGGCAAACGTGCCGAACGCCGGAAGGCCCGACGCGGAGAGCGTGACCGTATTCCCGTCGGGATCGCTCGCGGTAAGCGCCACCACGGTGGTCGCTCCCTCGTTGACGGTCAGGTCGCCGATGGGCGTCAACACCGGCGCCCGATTCACGTTGTTGACCGTGATCGTGATCGTCAGACTCGCGGAGAGCGTCGGACTCCCGTTGTCTTGGACCGTGATCACCACGTTGGGATAGGTGCCGGCCTGGGTGTAGTTCGGCGCCAGGTGCAGCAGCCCGGTTCCGTTGCCCGTGGTGGACAGGCTCGCGAACGGCGGCAAATTGGTCGCGGACAAGGTCAGTGCGTCGCCGTCGGGGTCACCGGCCGTGATCGGAATATCCACGATCATCCCCTCGTCGATTGACGGGTTCGCGATCGGGGACAACACGGGAACGCGGTTTACGTTGGTCACGGTGACGGTGAACACTTCGCTGTCGAACGCGGGCGGCGACGCGGAGTCGCTCACCGAGATCGTGACCCCCGGATACACGCCCGAATCCGCGTAACCCGGCGAAAGTCGCAAGAGCGCGGTCCCGTTGCCGTTGTCGGTAAACGTCGCGAACGCCGGAACGTTCTGCGCGGCGAATACGAGCGGGCCGCCGTCCGCGTCCGTCGCGGTGATGATCACGTCGGTTACGGTTCCCTCGTTGACGGCCTGGTCGCCGACCGGCGTGAGGACCGGCGGCCGGTTCACGTCGATGATCCGAATCGTGAACGTCTCGCTGTCCACCAGCGGCGGCACGCCGTTGTCGGATGCGGTCACGGTGACGGTGTACAACCCGGCATCCGCGAATCCCGGCGTCAGGGTGAGCGTGGCCGTCCCGTCCCCGTTGTCGAGGAACGAGGCAAACGTGAGCGACGGAGCCAGCGTAAACGCGATCGGGTCATTGTTCGGGTCGCACGCGGTGATCGTGACGACCGCGCTTTCGCCCTCGTTGACGGTCAGATCGCCGATCACGGTCAGAATCGGGGGTAATTGGGCGAACGGGCCGTAAACCGCGTAGGTCTGCCCCGCGTCCACCCGCCCGCCGGGGTCCGCGCCGTCCGCGCCGATCACGATGTCGCTCCCGCTCGCGCAGGCGCGTCCCTTGATGCTCGCCCCGCTGGACACCGAGTAGCCTGCCGCGTCGCCGGACAGGATACCGTTCATGGTCACGTCGGCCTCGGTCCCCAACTCGATCGTGGCCGGCATGGGATTGCGGCCGAACACGGCGTAAGCTTGCCCCGCGTTGGTCCGCGTGGCGGGATCGCCGGACAGGGCGCCGATCACGATGTCGTCCAACCCGTCGCCGTCCACGTCGCCCGCGGTGTCGAGCGCGTTCGCCTTGGCCAATTGGTCGCCGGGCGTGATGCCCTCGATCACCACGTCCGCGGACGTGGCGGCCAGATCGATCACGCAGGGCGTCGTCTGGCACGCGGTGTACGAGCCGTTGCCCCTGAACACGTAGACCCGCCCCGCGTTCGTCCGGGCGGACGGATCGGCCTGTTGCGCGCCGATCGCGAGATCGGCCAGTCCATCGCCGTCCACGTCGCCCGAGACCGCCACCGCGGAGCCGAATTGCTCGCCCGCCGCCGCGCCGTAGATCTTGATGTCGGCCGCGGTCTGGAGGTCGATCACCAAGGGGAAGGTCGGGCGACCCAAGACCACGAAGGTGGCGCCGGCCGCGGCGCGCGACAGCGGCGAGAACCCGGACGCGCCGATCACCACGTCCGAGAATCCGTCGCCGTTCAGGTCGCCGCCGGTCGACACCCGACCCGCGCCGGGCGCGGCCTGATCGAACTGCGCGTTCCGATAGCCGATGATCGTCACGTCCGCGTCGGTCGACAGGTCGAGCGCGCACGGGGCCGTCCGGCACGACGCCCACGTGACGCGACCGAACACGATGTACGCGGCTCCGTTACCGCCGTTGGCCTTGGGGGCGCCGATCAGCAGGTCGTTGATCCCGTCGCCGTTGAGGTCGCCCTCCGTGGACAGGTAGGATCCCGCCTCGCCGCCCAACGACGGCCCGGCGATGATCAGATCCGCGTCGTCGGCGGTGACCGGCGAGGCATACGCCGCGCGGCTGAAGAACACGTACACCCGGCCCTCGTTCCCGGTGTTGGTGGGCGGCGGGTACACGCGGTCGGCTTGGCGCGCGCCGACGACCAGATCCGCCACCCCGTCGCCGTCCAAATCACCCGCGTTGGCGACCGCCGTGCCCAGCCGATCCCCGGGGTTGGAGCCGGTGATCACCACGTCCGCGTTCGACAGCTCCAACGTGCCCGGAAGACTGGCGGACCCGAACACCACCCGGACTTCGCCGCGGGGACAATCGGTCGCGGTGCCGAACTCCGTGGGACACGGGACCGGCGTACCCGCATTTTCCGCGCCGACGGCCACGTCGCCGATCGTGTCGGTATTGATGTCGCCGTCGCTCGCCACCGCGAACCCGCTCTGATCCCCGTTGAGCGCGCCGTTCATGGTCACGTCGGCCTGACTCGCGAGTTCGATCGTGATCCGGCTGAACGGCACCGCCACCGGGGTCCCGGTGTCCGCGTTGGCCCCCGGCGTGGTCAGATCGTTCCAATTCCCGATCGCGTCGCGCGAGTACACGGCGTAGTAGTACGTGCCCTCCCGCAGCCCCCCGTCCGAGAACGCCGCGTTGCGTCCCGGCACGGCCGCGGGGTTGTCGTACACGGTCGTTCCGTCAAGGTGCGAGGTCGGGTACGACCCGCCCTTGCGTTTGACGACCACTTGCGCGAGGTCCGGATCAGTCGGATGGGTCCACGTCAGCGTGACGCGCGCGGGTTCGCCGTCGGACGCGACGAAGTTCGTGATTTGCGCCGGCGGCGTCACGTCGGGCAGCGGCACGCCGGACACCGGCGGGCTGGACGGCGCGCTCTCGTTGAGGCTCGTGTCCACGGCCGTGATTTGGTAGTAATAGGTCGTGTTGACCGTTAGGCCCGTGTCGGTATACGTCGGACCCGTCACCGGCACGGTCGTCACACGCGTGTACGGGCCTCCGGACGCGAGCGCGCGGTACACGTGGTATCCCGCCAGATCTCCTTCCGTATTCGCGGTCCACGCCAGGTCCAATGCGGTCCCCGCGTCATACGGATGATCGGTGACGGTCAAGCCCGTGGGCACGGCCGGCGGCACGTTGTCTTGCGGTGCGGCGGAGACCTCGGCCGACGGCGCGCTTTCGTTTCCGGCTTGGTCCACCGCGCGCGTCACGTAGTAATAGGTCACCCCGCGCGTGAGCCCCGTGTCGGTAAATGAGGTCGTGCCGGCCGGAATCAGCGTGCCGTTGACCCGCGTAAACGGCCCGCCGCTGGACCCGCTCCGGTACACCGCGTAGCCGGCAAGATCGGGCTCGGCGTTGGCCGTCCACGAGACGATCAAGGCGTCGCCCTGATCCGCGGGCCGATCCGCGACCGTCACGCCGGTGGGCGCGGCCGGCGGCAGGTTGTCCACCGGGACCGCCTGCGTCTGATTCGAGTTCGCGCTCTCGTTCGCCCCGTCGAAGGCCCGGACCACGTAGTAGTACGTGGTCCCGTTGATCAACCCGGAGTCGGTGTACGCGGCGGCGGTGTTGTTGAGCAGAGTGGCGATCAAGGCGTAGGGCCCGCCCGACGCGGTCGCGCGGTACACCCGTTGTTCGACGGTGTCGCCCGACACGGACGGCGTCCAGGTCAAATCGAGCACGCCGCCTTGATCACCCGGATGATCGACCGCCAGTACGTTCGTCGGCGCAACAGGCGCGGTGTTGTCCAGCGGAATCCCGGAAGCCTCGAGCGAGGCCGCGCCCTCGTTGCCGTGCACATCGACCGCGCGGATCACGTAGTAATACGTCACGTTGACGGTCAACGGGCCGTCGGTGTAGGTCGAGACCGTCACCAATCCCGCGGTGTTGAGCAACGTGTACGGCCCGCCGCTCGCGTTGGACCGGTACACGTTGTAGCCCGCAAGATCCGCCTCGGGGTTCTCGGCCCACGCCAAATCCAGCGCCGTGCCCTGGTCTCCGGGATGGTCGGCCACGGTCAAACCGGTCGGCGCCGACGGCGCGAGATTGTCGATGGGCGCGAGGCTCGCTTCGAGCGACGCCGGCCCCTGATTGGCGTGCACGTCGATGGCGTGCACCACGTAGAAGTACGTCACGCCCGGAGATAACCCGGTGTCGGTGTAGGTGGTCGCCGTCACCGGCATCGACGTCACGCGGGCATACGGTCCTCCCGCAACGGTCGCCCGAAACACGTGGTACCCGGCAAGATCCGACTCGGCGTTGGCCGACCACGTCAGAATCAAACCGTCGCCTTGGTCCGCCGGCCGATCAACGACGGCCACTCCGGTGGGCGCGGCAGGCGCGAGGTTATCGAGAGCCATCGCCGCGGCCTGGGTGGAATCCGCGCTCACGTTGTTGCGCGTGTCCACGGCGCGGACCACGTAGAAGTACGTGGTGCCGGTGGTCGCGGCCGAATCCGTGTACGCGGCGGAGGTCAGGGCCAACGGGGTGATCTGGGTGTACGGCCCACCGCTGGCGGTCGACCGATACACGTGGTACCCCGCCAGATCAGGTTCGGTGTTCGCGGTCCACGTCAAATCGATCGCGCCGCCTTGATCAGCCGGATGATCGACCGCCGTCAGGTTGGTCGGTGCGTCCGGCGCCAGGTTATCGAGCGGGGCCCCCGAAGCTTGATTCGAATTGACGCTCTCGTTCGCGCCGTCCCACCCGCGCACCACGTAGTAGTACGTCGTACCCGGGGTCAGACCATTGTCGGTGTACGAGGCCTGCGTGTTGCCCGTGAGCGTGGCCACGAGCGTGTACGGTCCGCCCGCCGCCGTGCCCCGATACACGCGTTGCTGGATGACGTCGGCCGAGGTCGAGGGCGTCCACGCCAGATCGAGCGCCGCACCCTGGTCGTTCGGGTGATCGACCACCGAGAGCGCGGTCGGCGCGAGCGGAGCCAGGTTGTCGAGCGGCGCGGCCGTGGCCTGATTCGAATCGGCGGACTCTTGCGCGCCGTCGAACGCGCGCACGACGTAGAAGTACGGAGTCCCCTTGGTCAGCCCGGAATCCGTATATGTCGCGGTCGCGGCGCCCAACGTGGCCACCAGCGTATAGGGTCCGCCGGACACGGTCGCCCGATACACGCGGTGCTGCGTCACGTCCGAAGACGCGGAGACCACCCAGGACAGGTCGATCGCGTCGCCTTGATCAGCCGGATGATCGCCAGCGACCAGGCCGACCGGCGCCGCAGGCGCCACGTTGTCGAGCGGGGTCGCGTTCGCCTGGTTGGACCGCGGGCCCTCGTTTCCTGAGACGTCCACCGCGGTCAACACATAGTAGTAGATCGTGCCGTTGGTCAGTCCGCTGTCGCGGTACGTCGTGCCGGTGATCAACGCGACGTTCACGCGCGTGTACGGTCCGCCGTTCACGGTCGACCGATAGAGGATGTACCCGGCCACGTCGGCTTCAACATTCACATTCCACGAGAGATCCAAGGCTCCGCCTTGGTCGGACGGCGCGTCGCCCGCGACCAGACCGGTCGGGCCCAACGGGGCCAGGTTGTCGATCGGGACCGCCGACGTCTGTCCGCTGTTCGCCGACTCCTGCGTGGCGTCGAACGCCCGGATGACGTAGTAGTAGGTCGTCCCGTTGGCCAGCCCCAAGTCCGTGAACGTCGTGGTTGTGTTGTTCGGGATCGTCGTGACCAGCGTGTACGGCCCGCCCGACGTGGTCGATCGGTAGATCCGCTGTTGGGTCACATCGGTGCTCGCGGACGGCGTCCACGTCAGATTGATCGCGAAGCCTTGATCGTTGGGCCGATCAACCGCGGTCACTCCGGTCGGCGCGTCGGGCGGAATGTTGTCGATCGGAGTCGCCCCCGCCTCGTTGCTGTTGACGCTTTCCTGAGTCCCGTCGTCCGCGCGGACGACATAGTAGTAGGCGGTGAAGTTCGTCAACCCGGTGTCGGTATATGTCGCAGTCGTGTTATTGGGAATCGTCGTGACCAGTGTGTAGGGCCCGCCCGCCGTGGTGCTCCGATAGATGCGTTGTTGCACCGCGTCCACGCTGATCGATGGCGTCCACGCGAGGTCGAGCGCAAACCCCTGATCCGCGGGATGATCCACGACCGTCAGACTCGTCGGCGCTTCAGGCCCGATATTGTCGATCGGCACCGCGCTCGCCTGGGTGCTGTTGGCGCTTTCCTGCGTCGCGTCGAACGCCCGCACCACATAGTAATAGGTGGTGCCGTTGGTGAGCCCCGTGTCCGTATACGTGGACGTGCTGTTGTCGGTGAACGTCGTGACCAAGGTGTAGGGCCCGCCGCTGGTGGCGCTCCGGTAGATCCGTTGCTGGGTCACGTCCGTCGAGATCGACGGCGTCCAGGTCAGATCCAACGCAAAGCCCTGATCCAGCGGATGGTCGGCCGCGGTTAATGCCGTGGGCGCGTCCGGCGGAATGTTATCGATCGGAATCGCGCTGGTCTGCGCGCTGTTGGCGCTCTCTTGGGTCGCGTCGAACGCCCGGATCACGTAGTAGTAGGTCGTGAAATTCGCCAACCCCGTATCCGTGTACGTCGTGGTCGTGTTGTTCGCGATCGTGGTGACCAACGTGTAGGGCCCGCCGCTGGTGGTGCTTCGGTAGATCCGCTGTTGCGTCACATCCGTGCTCGTCGACGCGGTCCAGGTCAGATCCAGCGCAAACCCTTGATCCAACGGATGGTCGACCGCGACCAGACTGGTCGGCGCCGTCGGTGGAATGTTGTCCACGGGGATCGCGCTCGCCTCCGTGCTGTTCGCGCTCTCCTGCACGCCGTCGAACGCCCGGACGATGTAGTAGTACGTCGTGAAATTCGCCAGACCCGTATCCGTGAACGTGCTCGTGGTGTTGTCCGCAATGGTCGCCACCAACGTGTAGGGGCCGCCCGCGGTCGTACTGCGATAGACGCGCTGCGCAACCGCATCGACTGAAATCGACGGCGTCCAACTCAGGTCCAGCGCGAACCCTTGGTCCGCCGGATGATCCACCACGGCCAGGCCGGTGGGCGCGTCCGGACCGACGTTGTCCAGAGGCGTCGCACTGGCCTCGTTGCTGTCGGCGCTCTCCTGTGTCGCGTCGAACGCCCTCACGATGTAGTAGTAGGTGGTCCCGTTGGCCAGCCCCGTGTCCATGTACGCGGCGGTGGTGTTGTCGGTGAACGTCGTGATCAACGTGTACGGCCCGCCCGCAGTGGTGCTCCGGTAGATCCGCTGTTGCGTCACATCCGTGCTCGGCGATACGGTCCAGGCCAGATCAATCGCGAATCCCTGGTCAGCCGGGTGATCCGCCGCGGTCAAACTCGTCGGCGCGGTCGGCGCGAGGTTGTCCACCGGCGTCGCGCTCGCCTGCAGGCTGTCGGCGCTCTCCTGCGTGGCGTCGTACGCCCGGATCACGTAGTAGTACGCGGTGAAGTTCGCCAAGCCCGTGTCCGTGAACGTCGTGGTCGTGTTGTTCGGAATCGTCGTGACCAGCGTGTACGGCCCGCCGCTGGTCGTACTCCGGTAGATCCGCTGTTGCGTCACGTCGGTCGCGATCGACGGCGTCCAGGCCAGATCCAGCGCGAAGCCCTGGTCCGCCGGATGATCCACCACGCTGAACGCCGTTGGCGCGTTGGGCGCGATGTTGTCCGCCGGCGTCGCGTTCGCCTCATTGCTATTGGCGCTCTCCTGCGTGGCGTCGAACGCGCGCACGATGTAGTAGTACGTCGTGAAGTTTGCCAGGCCCGTATCCGTGAACGTCGCGGTCGTGTTGTTCGGAATCGTGGTGACCAAGGTGTACGGGCCGCCCGCCGTCGTCGCGCGGTAGATCCGTTGCTGCGTCACGTCGGTCGACGTGGACACGGTCCATGCCAGGTCAATGGCGAAGCCCTGATCCGCCGGACGATCCACCGCGCTGAAGGCCGTCGGCGCGGCCGGCGCCAAGTTGTCCACCGGGGTCGCCGACGCTTCGTTGCTGTCCGGGCTCTCCTGCGTGCCGTCGAACGCCCGCACGACGTAGTAGTACGTGGTGAAGTTCGCCAACCCGGTGTCGGTATACGTCGCGGTCGTGTTGTCCGCGAACGTGGCCACCAAGGTGTACGGCCCGCCCGCCGCGGTGGCGCGATAGACGCGCTGGCCAACGGCGTCGATCGACGTGGACGGCGTCCAGGCCAAGTCGATGGCGAACCCTTGATCCGCGGGATGATCGACCGCGGTCAGTGCGGTCGGCGCCGCGGACGCGATGTTGTCGATGGGGATCGCGCTCGCCTGGACGCTGTCGGCGCTTTCTTGCGTGGCGTCGTACGCGCGGATCACGTAGTAATAGGTGGTCCCGTTGGTCAGCCCCGTGTCGGTGTAGGCGGCCGTGGTGTTGTCGGTGAACGTCGTGATCAACGTGTACGGCCCGCCCGACGTGGTCGACCGGTAGATCCGCTGTTGCGTCACGTCCGTGCTGCTCGATGGCGTCCACACGAGGTCGAGGGCGAATCCTTCGTCCAACGGATGGTCCGCCGCGCTCAGCGCCGTCGGCGCGGTGGGCGCCAAGTTGTCCACTGGTACGGCACTGGTCTGCAGGCTGTCGGCGCTCTCCTGCGTGGCATCAAACGCCCGGATCACGTAGTAGTACGTGGTGAAGTTCGCCAAGCCCGTGTCCGTGAACGTCGTGGTCGTGTTGTTCGGGATCGTCGTGACCAGCGTGTACGGCCCGCCCGACGTGGTCGATCGGTAGATCCGCTGTTGGGTCACATCGGTGCTCGCGGACGGCGTCCACGTCAGATCCAACGCAAAGCCCTGGTCCGCGGGATGATCCACCACACTGAATGCCGTCGGCGCGGTCGGCGCGAGGTTGTCCACCGGCGTGGCACTCGCCTCGTTGCTGTTCGGGCTTTCCTGCGTACCGTCAAAGGCCCGCACCACGTAGTAGTACGTGGTGAAGTTCGCCAACCCCGTGTCCGTGTATGTCGTGGCCGTGTTGTTCGGGATCGTGGTGACCAACGTGTACGGCCCGCCCGCGGTGGTGCTTCGATAGATCCGCTGCTCCGTGACGTCAATGCTCACTGACGGCGTCCAACTGAGGTCCAGCGCGAAGCCCTGGTCCGCCGGATGATCGACCGCCGCGAGCGCCGTGGGCGCGGGCGATGCGATATTGTCGATCGGCGCGGCGTTCGCCTCGTTGCTGTTCACGCTCTCCTGGGTCGCATCGTAGGCGCGGACCACGTAGTAATAGGTCGTGTCGTTGGTCAGCCCGGTGTCGGTGAACGCGGCCGTGGTGTTGTCGGTGAACGTCGTGACCAGGGTGTATGGTCCGCCTGCGGTCGTGGCGCGATACAGACGTTGTTGCGTCACGTCCGTGCTCGTGGACGGCGTCCACGCCAGATCAATGGCGAACCCTTGGTCGGCCGGATGATCGACCGCGGTCAAGCTCGTCGGCGCGGCCGGCGCGAGGTTGTCCACCGGCGTCGCGTTCGATTCATTGCTGTTCGGGCTCTCCTGCGTGGCATCGTACGCCCGGATCACGTAGTAGTACGCGGTGAAATTCGCCAGCCCCGTATCCGTGAACGTCGCGGTCGTGTTGTCCGGAATCGTGGTGACCAAGGTGTACGGGCCGCCCGCGGTCGTGCTCCGGTAGATCCGCTGTTGCGTCACGTCGGTCGACGCGGACACGGTCCACGCCAGATCCAACGCAAAGCCCTGATCCGCCGGGTGGTCGATGATCGTTAATACCGTGGGCGCCGAGGCCGCCAGGTTATCAATCGGCGTCGCGCTGGCCTGCGTGCTGTCCGCGCTCTCCTGCGTGGCGTCGAACGCGCGCACGATGTAGTAGTACGTCGTGAAGTTTGCCAGGCCCGTATCCGTGAACGTCGTGGCCGTGTTGTTGGCAATCGTGGTGACCAGCGTGTACGGCCCGCCGCTGGTCGTGCTCCGGTAGATCCGCTGTTGCGTCACGTCGGTCGACGTGGACACGGTCCACGCCAGATCCAACGCAAAGCCCTGGTCTGCCGGATGATCCACCACACTGAAGGCCGTCGGCGCGGCCGGGGCGATGTTGTCGATCGGCGTGGCCGACGCTTCGTTGCTATCCGGACTCTCTTGCGCCCCGTCGAAGGCCCGTACGACGTAGTAGTACGTGGTGAAGTTCGCCAGGCCCGTATCCGTATACGTCGCGGTCGTGTTGTTGGGAAAACTCGTGATCAGCGTGTACGGGCCGCCCACCGTCGTCGCCCGATAGATCCGTTGCTCGATGGCATCGAGCGCGGTGGACGGCGTCCACGACAAATCCACCGCAAACCCTTGATCCGCCGGGTGGTCTACCACGGTCAGCGCACTTGGGGCGCCCGCGGGAAGATTGTCCACCGGAATCGCATTGGCTTCGGTACTGTTGGCGCTCTCCTGCGTCGCGTCGAAGGCGCGCACGATATAGTAGTACGTCGTCCCGTTGGTCAGGCCCGTGTCGGTAAACGTCGTCGTGAGGTTATCGGCGATCGTGGTGATCAGCGTGTACGGCCCGCCCGTGGTCGTGCCACGGTACACCCGCTGCTGCGTGACGTCCGTACTCGCCGACGGCGTCCACGTCAGATCGATCGCGAACCCTTGGTCGGCCGGATGATCCACGGCGCTCAGACCGGTGGGGGCGGTCGGCGCCAGGTTGTCCACCGGCGTGGCGCTCGCCTCCGCGCTGTTGGCGCTCTCTTGCGTGGCGTCGAACGCCCGGATCACGTAGTAGTACGTGGTGAAGTTCGCCAGCCCAGAATCGGTATACGTCGCGGTCGTGTTGTTCGCAATCGTGGTGACCAGCGTGTACGGCCCGCCGCTGGTCGTGCTCCGGTAGATCCGCTGCTGCGTCACATCGGTCGAGGTCGACGGTGTCCAGGTCAGATTCAGGGCGAAACCTTGATCCGCCGCCACGTCGGCCGCACTCAGCGCGGTCGGCGACGCCGGCGCCAGGTTGTCCACCGGGATGGAGCTCGCCTCGTTGCTGTTCGGACTCTCCTGCGTGCCGTCAAACGCCCGCACGATGTAGTAATAGGCGGTAAAGTTCGCGAGGCCTGTATCCGTATACGTCGCGGTGGTGTTGTTTGCGAAGCTCGTGACCAGCGTATATGGCCCGCCCGCCGTCGTTGCCCGGTACACACGCTGTTCTACGACGTCGGTGGCTGACGACGGCGTCCAGACCAGATCGAGCGCAAACCCTTGGTCCGCCGGATGATCCGTCGCGCTCAGGGCGGTCGGAGACGGAGCCGGCGCGTTGTCGAGCGGGATCGCCGATGCTTCGTTCGAGTTGGCCGACTCTTGGGTGGCGTCGAAGGCCCGCACCACGTAGAAGTACGTCGTGCCGTTGGTCAGGCCGGTGTCGGTGTAGACCGCGGTCGTGTTGTCGGCGATCGTGGTGACCAACGTGTACGGCCCGCCCGTGGTCGTGCCACGGTACACCCGCTGCTGCGTGACGTCCGTGCTGGTCGACGGCGTCCAGGCTAGGTCGATCGCAAACCCTTGGTCCGCCGGATGATCCACCGCGCTCAGTGCCGTGGGCGCGGCCGGCGCCAGATTGTCCACCGGCGTCGCACTCGCCTCGGTGCTGTTCGCGCTCTCCTGGGTCGCGTCAAACGCCCGGATCACGTAGTAGTACGCGGTGAAGTTCGCCAAGCCGGTATCGGTGTAGCTCGTGGTCGTGTTGTTCGCGATCGTGGTGACCAACGTGTACGGCCCGCCGGTGGTCGGGCTCCGATAGATCCGTTGCTGCGTCACGTCCGTGGACGTGGACGGCGTCCAGTTCAAGGCCAACGCCCCACCTTGATCCGCCGCCACGTCCGCGACGCTGAAGGCCGTGGGTGCGGCCGGCGCCAGATTATCGATCGGCGCGGCCGACGCCTCGTTCGAGTTGGCCGACTCCTGCGTCCCGTCGAACGCCCGGACGACGTAGTAATACGTCGTGCCGTTGGTCAGCCCGGTATCGGTATACGTGGTCGTCGTGTTATTGGCGATCGTGGTGATGAGCGTGTACGGCCCGCCCGTCGTGGTCGCCCGATAGACCCGTTGCTGCGTGACGTCCGTGGATGCCGACACCGTCCACGCCAGACTGATCGCACCGCCCTGGTCCGCGAGCACGTCCGCCGCGCTCAATCCGGTCGGCGGCGCGGCCGCCGCGTTGTCCGCCGGCGCGGCGCTTGCCTCATTCGAGTTGGCCGACTCCTGGGTCGCGTCGAATGCCCGCACCACGTAGTAATACGTCGTGCCGTTGGTCAGCCCCGTGTCGGTATAGGTCGTGGTCGTGTTGTTGGCGATCGTGGTCACCAGCGTGTACGGCCCGCCCGTGGTCGGGCTCCGGTATACACGCTGTTCCGTCACATCCGTCGACGCCGACACCGTCCACGTCGCGGTGATCGCCCCGCCATTGTCGGCCGGCGTGTCGGCCGCGCTCACCGCGGTCGGGGCGGCCGGTGCCGTGTTGTCCACCGGGATCGCCGACGCCTCGGTCGAGTTGGCCGACTCCTGGGTCGCGTCGAACGCCCGCACCACGTAGTAATAGGTCGTCCCGTTGGTCAGCCCCGTGTCCGTATACGTCGCGGTCGTGTTGTCGGCGATCGTCGTGACGAGGGTGTATGGCCCACCCGTTGTCGTGGCGCGATACACACGCTGCTGGGTGACGTCGATCGACGCCGACGGCGTCCAGGTCAAATTCAGGGCGAACCCTTGATCCGCCGCCACGTCCGCCGCGCTCAGGGCGGTCGGCGCGGCCGGCGCGAGATTATCGACCGGCGCGACCGATGCTTCGTTCGAGTTGGCCGATTCTTGGGTCCCGTCAAAGGCGCGCACGACGTAGTAGTACGTGGTCCCGTTCGTCAGCCCCGTGTCGGTGTACGTGGTCGTCGTGTTGTTGGCAAAGCTGGTGATCAGTGTGTACGGTCCCCCGCTCACTGTGGCGCGATACACCCGCTGCGCCGTCACATCCAGGTCCGTGGACGGCGTCCAGGTCAAGCCGATCGCTCCGCCCTGATCCGCGGCCACATCCGCCGCGCTCAATCCGGTCGGCGGCGCGGCCGCCGCGTTATCCGCCGGCGCGGCGCTCGCTTCGTTCGAGTTGGCCGATTCTTGGGTCGCGTCAAAGGCCCGCACCACGTAGTAATACGTCGTCCCGTTGGTCAGGCCCGTGTCGGTGTAGGTCGCGGTGGTGTTATTGGCGAGCGTGGTGATGAGCGTATAAGGCCCACCGGTCGTCAAACTTCGATACACGCGCTGTTGGGTCACATCCGTCGAGGCCGACACGGTCCAAAGCACGGTGATTGCCCCGCCGTTGTCAGCCGGCGTGTCGGCCGCACTGACCGCAGTCGGCGCCGCCGGCGCCACGTTATCCGCGGGGGCGGCCGAGGACTCGTTTGAATTCGCCGATTCCTGCGTCCCGTCAAAGGACCGCACGACATAGTAGTAGGTGGTCCCGTTCGTGAGCCCCGTGTCGGTGTACGTGGTCGTCGTGTTATTGGCGATCGTCGTCACCAGCGTGTACGGCCCGCCCGTCGTCGTCCCCCGATAAACCCGCTGCTGCGTCACGTCGGTGCTCACCGACGGCGTCCACGTCACTATAATGGCTCCACCTTGATCGCCCGCCACGTCCGCCGCGCTCACGGTGGTCGGGGCCACCGGCGCGAGGTTGTCCAGCGGCACGGCGCTCGCTTCGTTGCTGTTGGCCGACTCTTGCGTCCCGTCGAAGGACCGCACCACGTAGAAGTACGTCGTCCCGTTGGTCAACCCCGTATCGGTGTACGTCGCGGTCGTGTTGTTCGCGAAACTCGTGATCAGCGTGTACGGCCCGCCCGTGGTCGGCGCGCGGTAGACCCGCTGCGTCGTCACATCGGTTGCGGTTGATGGGGCCCAGGTCACGGTGATTGCGCCGCCATTGTCCGTCGGCGCGTCCGCGGCGCTGACGCCCGTCGGCGCCGCCGGGGCCACGTTGTCCGCGGGCGCGGCATTCGCCTCGTTGGAGTTGGCCGACTCCTGCGTGCCATCGAACGCTCGGACCACGTAGTAATAGGTCGTCCCGTTGGTCAGCCCCGTGTCGGTGTACGTCGTGGTCGTGTTGTTCGCGAAACTCGTCACCAGCGTGTACGGCCCGCCCGTGGTGGTGCTGCGGTAGACGCGCTGCGTCGTCACATCGGTTGCGGTTGATGGAGCCCAGGTCACGGTGATTGCGCCGCCATTGTCCGTCGGCGCGTCCGCGGCGCTGACGCCCGTCGGCGCCGCCGGTGCGGCATTGTCACTCGGAGCCGCGGAGGCCTGATTGCTGTCTCCGGACTCGAGTGACCCGTTGAACGCCCTGATGACATAGTAGTAGGTCGTTCCGTTGGCCAGCCCCGTATCGGTGTACGCGGCGGTCGTGTTGTTCGCAAAACTCGTGATCTGCGTGTAAGGCCCGCCGGCCGTGAGCGACCGATAGACCCGCTGTTCGGTGACACCCGCGGAAATCGAGGGGGTCCACGCCAGATTGATCGCCCCGCCGTTGTCGGCGGGCGTATCGCCCGCAGTCAGGCTCGTCGGTGCATCCGGTGCCGAGTTGTCCAGCGGCGCAGCCGAACCCTGATTGCTGTTCGCCGACTCCTGGGTCCCATCAAAGGCCCGCACCACGTAGTAGTAGGTCGTCCCGTTGGTCAGGCCCGTGTCCGTATACGCGGCGGTGGTGTTGTTCGCGAAGCTGGTCAGCAGCGTGTACGGCCCGCCGCTGGTGGTAGACCGATACACTCGCTGCGCCGTCACGTCTCCAGCAGCGGACGGCGTCCATGTCAAGTTGATGGATCCGCCAGTGTCGGACGGCGTGTCGGCGGCCGCAAGTGCAGTGGGAGCCGCCGGGGCCACGTTGTCCAGCGGGCTTGCGCTGGCTTCGTTGCTGTTGGCGCTCTCCTGGGTCCCGTCGAAGGCCCGGACGACATAGTAATACGTCGTCCCGTTCGTCAGGCCCGTGTCGGTGTAGGTCGCGGTCGTGTTGTCGGCGAAGCTCGTCAGCAGCGTATACGGCCCGCCCGTGGTCGGCGAACGATACACCCGTTGCTCGGTTACATCGCCGGCCGTCGACGGAGTCCAGTTCAGCGCGAGTGCTCCGCCGTTATCCCCAGCCACGTCGGCGGCGCTCACCGCCGTGGGCGCGGCCGGAGCGGTGTTGTCCAGCGGCACCGCCGAGATTTCGGGCGACGCCGCAGACTCCAGGGTCCCGTCAAACGCGCGGATCACATAGTAATAGGTGGTCCCGTTGGTCAGCCCCGTATCGGTATAGGTATTGGTCGTGTTGTTGGGAATCGTCGCGACTAGCGTGTACGGCCCGCCGGCGGTCGTCGCACGGTACACGCGTTGTGCCGTCACGTCCGGCGCCGTGGAAGGCGTCCACGCCAACGCGACCGCTCCGCCGTTGTCTCCACCCGCGTCTCCGGCGCTCGGAGCGGTCGGCGAGGTCGGCGGTGTGTTGTCGACCGGAGCGGCGGAGGCCTGATTCGAGTTCGCGGATTCGAGCGTTCCGTCGAACGCCCGCACCACGTAGTAATAGGTGGTGCCGTTCGTGAGGCCGGTATCGGTGTATGTACCGGTCGTGTTGTCGGCAAAGCTCGTGACGAGGCTGTACGGCCCGCCCGACACGGTCGCGCGATACACGCGCTGGACCGTGACGTCACCGGAGATCGACGGCGTCCACGACAGCGCAATCGCTCCTCCCTGGTCGCCCGCGACGTCGGCGGCGCTCAGCGTCGTGGGCGCGGCGGGCGCGGTGTCGTCCAATGGGGCCGCGGACGCCTCGTTCGAGTTCACCGACTCTTGCGTGCCGTCGTAGGCTCGGATGACGTAGAAATACGTTGTCCCGTTGGACAATCCGCTGTCGGCATACGTGGCCGTCGTGTTATTCAAAAAGGTCGTGAGAAGTGTATATGGGCCTCCGGACGTCAGACTACGATACACCCGTTGCTCGGTCACATCGGTTGCGGCCGACGGCGTCCAATTGAGCGTAACCGCGCCGCCGTTGTCGCCGACGGCATCCGCGGCGCTCGCCGAGGTCGGCGCCGCGGGAGCCACGTTGTCTGAAGGGATCGCGGATGCCTGGTTCGAGTCGCCCGACTCCTGCGTGCCGTCGTATGCGCGGACCACGTAGTAATAGGTCGTGCCGTCCGTCAACCCGGTGTCGGTGTAGGTGTTCGTCGTATTGTCTGCAAAGCTCGTGATCTGCGTGTACGGCCCCCCCGACGTGGTCGATCGGTAGACGCGTTGCTGCGCCACATCCGGCGCCGTCGAAGGCGTCCAGGCCAGATTGAGCGCGCCGCCGTTGTCGCCCGGCGTGTCCACCGCGCTCACCCCCGTCGGCGCCGCCGGCACTAAGTTGTCCAGCGGCGCGATCGCGGCCTCGTTGCTGTTCGCGGATTCTTGCGTACCGTCGAATGCGCGGAGGACGTAGAAGTAGGTGGTGCCGTTGGTAAGCCCGGTATCGGTATACGTATTGGTCGTGTTATCGGCAAAACTCGTGACCTGCGTATATGGCCCGCCCGTAGTCGTGGACCGGTAGACGCGCTGCTGCGCCACGTCCGGCGCCGTTGACGGCGTCCAGGACAGACTCACCGCCCCGCCGTTATCGGCCAGCACATCCGCCGCGCTCAATGTGGTTGGCGCAGCCGGGACGAGGTTGTCCAACGGCGCGGCCGATGCCTCGTTGCTGTTCAGGGACTCCAACAGGCCATCGAATCCGCGGACCACGTAGTAATAGGTCGTCCCATTGGCAAGGCCGGTATCGGCATACGTCGCGGTGGTGTTGTCCGCAAACGTCGTGACCAACGTATACGGCCCTCCGGCCGTCTGGCTTCGATACACGCGTTGTTCGATCGACCCGCCCGCGGCGGACGGCGTCCAGTTCAACGCCAACGACCCGCCATTGTCCGACGCCACGTCGATCGCGGACAACAGGGACGGCGGATCGGGACCGATGTTATCGGCCGGCGCAGCCGAGGCCTCTATCGAGTTGACCGACTCCTGCGTCCCGTCAAAGGCCCGGAGCACGTAGTAATAGGTCGTGCCGTTCGTCAGGCCCGTGTCGGTGAAGGTGTTCGTGGTGTTATTCGCGAAACTCGTGACCTGCGAGTACGGACCGCCGCTGGTCGTGCTGCGGTACACGCGCTGTTGCACCACGTCCGGCGCCGTGGAGGGCGTCCAGGCCAGATTGAGGGCGCCGCCGTTGTCGCTCGGCGTGTCCACCGCGCTCACGCCCGTCGGCGCCGCCGGCACCAGGTTGTCCAGCGGCGCAAACGACGCTTCGTTGCTGTTCAGTGATTCCTGCGTCCCGTCAAAGGCCCGGATTACATAATAATAGGTCGTGCCGTTCGTCAGGCCCGTGTCGGTGAAGGTGTTCGTCGTATTGTTCGCAAAACTTGTGATCTGCGTGTAAGGCCCGCCAGCCGTGGTCGATCGGTAGACGCGTTGCTGCGCCACATCCGGCGCGGTCGAAGGCGTCCAGGCGAGGTTGAGCGCGCCGCCGTTGTCACTCGGCGTGTCCACCGCGTTCACGCCCGTCGGCGCCGCCGGCACCAGGTTGTCCAGCGGCGCAAACGACGCTTCGTTGCTGTTCGTGGATTCCTGGCCGCCGTCGAACGAGCGGACTACGTAGTAATAGGTGGTTCCGTTGGTGAGGCCCGTATCGGTAAACGCATTGGTGGTGTTGTTCGTAAACGTGGTGACCAGCGAATACGGCCCGCCGCTCGTGGTCGAGCGATAGACCCGCTGTTGCGTGACGCCGAGCGTCGTCGAGGGCGTCCAGGTCAGATTGATCGCCCCCCCGTTATCGCTCGGTGTATCGACGGCAGTCACGCCCGTTGGCGCGAGTAACGGCGCGAATTGCGCGACGAACCATCCGACGTCGGCCGAGCCGCTCGTTCCAACTCGCGTCATCTGCAGATTCGTCGTAGTGGTCAAGGTATGCGTAAAGGACGCCATCCCAGGATTGTCGTCGGTCGTGAACGACGACCGACCTGCTGAAGGCCCGACGTGACTGAGGTTGGTCCCGGAGAAGGCCACGGTCCGGTTCAAGACCACGGCGGGGCTGAGCGTGGCGTTCGCGGTCGCGGTGCCGGCGGTAACGTTCGCCGTACCGCGTTGGGTTGTCGTTCCATCGCTAAACGACACCACGTACCACCTGATGTCGATCTGCTGGCCGGTTGCGAGGCGATCGAAGGTCAATTGGGTCGTGGACGTGATTTGCCCCCGCACCATCTTCTGCCCGATGTTCGTCGTGGTCCCGGTGGCCGATTGGTAGTTGAAGATCAAGAACGACGACGTGAGGTTGACCGCGGTGATCGCGGCGGTGGTCGAAGCCGACGCGCTTGCAAGGGTGGCGGTCCCGGTCTGCACCGTCGCGCCCGAGGTGAACTGCACCACCTGCCACTCCACCGCCTGCGTGATCGCCGACGCGGCAACCGATGTCAGTTGCAGGTTGGTCGTGCTGGTCAGCGTCGCCCTGACAAAACCCACGCCGTCATACGACGTACCGCTCCGCCGCTCGCTGATCAACACGAATGACTGCGCCAGGTTGACCGCGGTGGGCAGCGTTACATTGAGGGTGGTCGCCCCGTTCTTGTTGGCCACTCCACGCTGCACCGAGACCCCTGAACTGAAGTAGGCCACGTGATAACGGATCGTTACCGTCCCGGTCGTGCCAGTCCGCTGGAACGTGAGGGTGGTGCCGTTCGTGATTTGTCCGCTGATCGAACCGTTGCTCGGGGAGTTTTGGCTGTGAGAGACTTCGAACCAGAGAATGCTCTGGGCCGGCACCACGGTGCCGATCGTCGCCGTCCCGGTCGTGGCGCCGGCGGCGATTGTGGCGGTGCCGGTCTGCACGCCATTGGTGGACTGGATAACAGCGCCGAGCGCCTGCGACGGGGAGCAGATCGCGACGATCAGAAGACCGATGAGGGGAATGAGTGCTTTGAGTATCGTCCTGTGCACGTCGACGCCTAACCGGATCCGCCCTGCTCCGGCTGCTGTGTCGCTTACCTCGTCACCATGCAGAATCCGGGCTCGCCTACGCGGTTCGGCAACGTCGTGATACCGGACCCGGGGCGCAACACCCGCTGTACCGCCACAATTACGGAAACGTTACGAAAAGACGTTCGGCTGGGCGAAAAGGAAGCAAGATCGGGGGCACCTGTACAGTTCATCGTCGTCTTGCATCCCCCTCCCGCCTGACCAGAGTCTCTGTCGGCCATTTTTGATACGGATTTCCACGGGTTATAGGCAAACTGCCCCTTTCTTAAGACCGAGACGGGAGCCGAAACATTCTGGTGGGTTTGATAAAAGAACAGGCTGAGCCCCGACAATAGAACAGCCGGGACATAATGAGGGACAAAAAAGGGAGGCCCGTTTCCAGGCCTTCCCGCTACTTCAATGCTTGGAAATACGCTAATTCGGGCCGCCGAGCGAACGGACATCGGCGGATCGCCCACCATACCTCTTCGTCGTTGAACATGGCGGGAACAGGGGCGATTCCAGCGCCAGCCGGATCGAAGCTTGACGAGGCCTTGTCAGGCTGGCTATCGTAGTGATCAATTTGGCGACGCGATCTACCTCCGGCTCATCCCGGAAACATCCCAAACGATTTCAAGAGTGGACTGTTCCCCCATCCCCCTCGTCCTCGTGGTATTGGCACGCGGTGGCGGTGCTGGCAATCGTGGTAGTCATCGCTGTCGGCTACACGAATAACGTGAACAGCGAGTTTCACCTCGACGATCTGACGTTCAAAAACGACGCGACCCTCCATCTGACCAACCTCAGTCTCGATTCGCTCGTCGGCGCCGTCTGGCATCGACGGCCGGTCGCCAGCGTGACGTTCGCCCTAAATTATTACTTCGGTGGACACGACGTGCGCGGTTACCACATCGTCAATATCGCCATCCATGCCGCCGTGGCGTTGGCCTGGTACGCCTTTCTGCTGACCCTGCTCACCCTGCCACGAGCACAACCGCTGTTTCAAGGCCGCGAAGCCACGGCTGCATCGGCGGCCGCGTTGCTCTGGGCGATCCACCCGGTTCAAACGCAGGCCGTGACCTATGTGGTCCAGCGTATGACAACCCTCGCCTCGCTCTTTTACGTCCTCGGATTGTTCGCGTACGTGAAGGGTCGGCTTACGACGGATACCCGCCGGTGGATCTGGTGGGCTGGCGCGCTCGTGAGCGCGGCCCTCGCGCTGGGCAGCAAGGAAAACGCCGCTACGCTACCAGTCGCTGTCCTGCTCATCGAGGTCTGCCTGATCAGCGGCCTCCAGGACCGCCGGTGGCAGCCAGTTCTCGTCTGGACCTCGGTACTGGCGGCGCCCATTGTGATCGTGGCGATCTTTGCGGCTCAACACGAAGCGGGGGGCTCGTTTTGGACCCAGCTCACCGCCCACCGATCGTCCACCCAATGGTTCACGACAGCCGAACACCTGTTGACCGAAGGCCGTGTGATCATCCACTACATCAGCCTTCTGCTGCTCCCTCACCCCGCCCGCCTCACATTCGACTACGCGTTTCCCGTTTCGCACGGCTGGCTAGATCCGCCAATGACGTTCATCTCGTGGGCGGTGATCGGCGCCGCCATCGCCTGGGCGGTCTGGGCCCTATCTCACGCGCCGCTCGCGGCATTTGGGACGCTCTGGTTCTTTCTTAACCTTGCGATCGAATCCAGCATCATCCCTCTCGATCTGGTATTTGAGCACCGACTGTACCTGCCCTCCATGGGCATGGCGCTGCTCGCAATCGTCGCGGGTGAAGCGTTCAGGCAACGGGTGACCAGGAGAGCGTACCGATTCCTGCCGACGGTCGCGTGCGTCTTGCTTGCACTAACGTGGACGGCGTGGACCGTCGACCGCAATCGTATGTGGAAGACAGAATTCTCGCTCTGGGCCGACACGGCGGCCAAAGCGCCGGCCAACCCCCGAGCGCTCACACTCTTAGGCGTCGCCTACACCGATCGCGGTGAGCCCGACAAGGCTTACGAGGCGTTCCAAGCCGCGATCCGAGCCAACCCCGACTTCCACGATGCGCACGCGAACCTCGGCAGCGCGCTGATCGCCCGAGCGGATCTAAACGGCGCGCTGGAGGCCTTCACCAGGGCGCGCGCGCTGGATCCCGACAACGCGGAGGACGCCTATCACCTCGGTCTCGTTTATTTCAAACTTGGTCGCCTGGATGAGGCCCGGCGGGAATACGAGGCCTCTCTGGTGCTGGCTCCGGAGGAGGAGGAGACGCACAACAATCTCGGCGCGGTACATCAAGCCGCCGGCCGATGGGAGGCGGCCCGCACGGAGTACGAGACCGCGTTGCAACTCAATCCAGGCCTCGCTGCGGCCCATTATGGGATCGGGCAGGTGTTTCACCATCTCGGGCACGAGGATGAGGCCATCCGCTCATTTCAGGAGGCCATCCGGGTAAAGGCCCACCACCTCGACGCCCACCTCGCGCTCGCAGAAATCTACCTCGTACGCGATGACAAACTTGCTGCGATAGAGTGGTTTCAAGCGGCGTTGCGCCTTGCGCCGAACAGCCCGCAGGGACACCTCCAGGTCGCACGCCTCCTGGATCAAACCGGACGTCGCTCCGAGGCGCTGGCGGCGTACCGCCGGTTCCTCGATCTGGCGACGAACGATCAGGCTCAAGCCCGCTCCTGGGCTACCGAACGTATCCGCGTCCTAGAAGCGCGCAAGGGCTAGGCAATCCGGCTATCTCGCGACGTCTCCGCGATAGCATAGAAAAAAGGGAGGCCCGTTTCCGGGCCTCCCACTACCAATCGAGACTTCGAACCGCGTTATTTGGCGCCGCCGAGCGAGCGGACGTACGCGATCGCCTGCCATGCCTCTTCGTCATTGATCATGGCGGGATTGTAGGCGATCATGCCGGTGCCGGGGCTGCCGTTCTTGACCACCCAGAACATCTCACCTTCGGTCCGGATCTTGGCGAACTCCGGGTTCGTGAAATTGCGCGGAGACGGATCCAACGCCGCGCCGGCAGGGCCGTCGCCCTTGCCCGTTTGACCGTGGCAGGTAAAGCAGGTGCCCTTGCCCTCATAGACGGCCTTACCCTTCGCGATGACGTCGGGCGTCATCTTCAACGGGCTCTTCGTGTCCTTCGCCTTCTGCAACTCACCGGCCGGCACGCGAGGCATCTTGATGTCCTTCTCCGCCGCGACCGCTACGCCCGTCGCAAAGGCCAATCCGATCACGCCCGCGACCAACACTCCCGTGCTCTTCCTCATGGACCGTTCCTCCTCCTGATGAATAAAAGTGAGCCCCTGACTGCCTCGGTCTATTCGACCTTCACGGTGACCGACGCCTTGGCATCGAGCGGCTCATGATCGCTGCTGTACGCCTGGACCGTGATTTCGTGTACTCCCTTCGACAATCCCTTGAGCACCGTCGAGGCGCCGGTTGTCACCGGTTTCATCTGACCGCCGTCGACGAACACATGCACGTGATCGGCTCGCCCAGCCTTTTCCTGTACCCACGTCACGGTCACTTCGCTCCCGACCACCGCGTTCGGCTTCGGCGAGACCACCGTGACCGTCCCATCCCCCGCTCGCACGACGGCGACCGTCGCCGCCATCCACACGATCCCAAGCGCCGCGGCTGATAGCCCGCTCCAAGCCCGCCGCGCCACGCGCCCACTCCTCACGCGATCGTCGCCTCAGCAGACGGACGTCGGAACGAAATATTCACGGCCTGGCGGACTGTCATTTCCCCGGCTGAGCCAGGCTGCGTTCGTACAAGATGATCATCCACCCTTCATCTTCATTGATGACGCTGCCCACCAACGGAACCATGGCGGTTCCGGGGCTCCCGTTCTTGAGCACCCACATTAATTCGCCGTCGGTTCGCGCTTGATGAAACGCCGGGTTGGCAAAGTTTCTCGGGGTCGGATCAAAACCCACCGCCGCGGGCCCATCGCCCAACCCCTTCTCGCCATGACAGACGAAACACGTGCCTTTACCGCGGTACAGCCCCTCTCCAATGGCCACGTTTTCCGGATTCATCGCGAAGGGGTTCGTCACGGCCTTCGCGGCCTCCATTTGATCCTTGGGCACACGGGGTAGAAGGGGATCGCGCTCAGCGGCCATGAGCGCCGTCGGAACCGCGAGGATGAGTACCCACCCCAACCGGAACACCCACGACATACCGCACCCAACAGAGACTGGTTTATTACCTTTCAATGCGGCCGGGATCTTAAAGAAATCCACCCACCTTGTCAAGCAGATCGGCGCACCGCCGGAGCGTCGAGGAAGGAAGACCGAGCGCGGTTACGCCGCGTGGGCGGGAACGAGGTGTTCGATCGCGTAGCGCGCGGCGCCGAGGAGCGGCGTCCGCGGATTTATCGACACGTTCACGGGTATGGATTCCATAAACGACCGGTACCGTCCCTTGGCCGTCAACGCCGCCATGAAGCCGCCGTCGCGGAGCTTGTCGATCATCTTCGGAGCAATCCCGCCCGCGACGAATACCCCGCCGACCGCGAACGATTTGAGCGCCAGGTTCCCCGCTTCCGCTCCGTACAGGGAGACGAAGAGATCAACCGCTTCCACGCAGAGCGGGTGCCGATTCGCCAGTCCGACGCGCGTAATAACCGCCGAGGGATCCCCTGCGGCCAGCTCGGCTCGCAGCCACTCCGGCTCCTCGACCGTTCCGGCGTCCCGGAGAAATCGATAGATGTTGTGCTGGCCCGGACCCGAGATCACGCGTTCACAGCTCACGCGGCCGAATTCGGCGCGCAAGAAGCGCAACAACTCAATCTCCCGGTCGGTCCGCGGCGCGAAGTCGGCGTGCCCTCCCTCGGACGGCACCGGAACATATCGCTTCCCGTCCCACGCGAGCATGGCTTCGCCGAGCCCGGTCCCGGCCGCGATCACGGCGATGTTGCCGACGGAGCGGCGGCCCGTATTGAGCGGGACGACCTCATCGTCATGGAGCGCGAGTACGCCGCACGCGGCGGCTTCCACGTCGTTGAGCAACTTCACGGCACGGACTCCGAACGCGCGACCTAAGTCGCGTTCATCCAACAACCACGGCAAATTGGTGGTCTGACACCGCCCGTCTCGAACCGGTCCGGCCACGCCGAGGCAGATCGCCTCGGGCCGCTCCCCGCCTTCTTTCAGAAACGCCGCCAGCAGGTCGTCGAACCGCGCATGCTCGCGGCTCGCGAATACGGTCTCACGGACCACGTCGCGTCCCGACGCGGTCGGGCGAACGATCGCGAGCACCGTTTTCGTGCCACCGATGTCCCCGATTAAGATCATGGGTGTGAAACGCGGGCGTCAGAGCGTGCGCCAGCGTCGGCCATCGCGTTCGATCAACCGATCGGCCTCCACCGGACCGCACGTGCCGGCTTGGTACTCGGGCAGCCACTTTGTCCCGTGCTCGCGCCAACCGTCCAAAATCGCCGTCACCCATTCCCACGCGGCTTCCACGGCGTCGCGTCGCATGAACAACGTGGCGTCGCCCGCCATCACGTCGAGCAGGAGACGCTCGTACGCTTCAGGCGAGGCCCCGCCGAACGCCGCGCCGTACCGAAAATCCATGGCCACGGGTTCGATCCGGACCCGCGAGCCCGGCTGCTTCGAGTTGATATGCAGTGAAAAACCCTCTTCGGGCTGAATACGGAGCGCCAACACGTTGGGTTCTAACGGCGTCGCCGGGTTCGCGTTGAACAAGACCGGAGGGACCTCTTTGAACTGCACTGCGATCTCGGTCGCACGTTTGGTCATCCGCTTGCCGGTCCGGAGATAAAACGGCACGCCCGCCCACCGCCAATTGTCCACGAATACCTTCAGGCCCACGTAGGTCTCGGTGGTGGAGTCCGGTTTCACGTCGGGTTCACGCCGATACCCCGGAACCTCCGCCCCACCGACCATGCCCGGGCTGTATTGACCGCGCACCGTCACGTCGTTGACCCCATGGCCCGTGATCGGCCGCAGCGAGCGCAGCACCTCCAGCCGTGCGTTGCGGACTACGTCCGGATCCAACGACCACGGGGGCTCCATCGCGACGAGGCACAACAATTGGAGAATATGGTTTTGCACCATGTCGCGCAGCGCGCCGGCCTCTTCGTAGTATGTCGCCCGCGAGCCGATGCCCCCCTCTTCCGCCACCGAGATCTGCACGTGGTCGATGTATTTGTGGTTCCACAGCGGCTCGAACAGGCCGTTGGCGAACCGCAGCACGAGGAGATTCTGCACCGTCTCTTTACCCAGATAATGATCGATCCGGAAGATCTGCGATTCGTCGAACGCGCGGCTCAAGATTTCATTGATCTGCCGGGCCGACGCCAAATCGCGCCCGATAGGCTTCTCGACGATCACGCGCGAGAACGGACCGTTCGGCTCCGGCGCCTGCGTGAGCCCGGCTCCGCGCAGGCCTTGCGCCGCGCTCGCGAACGACGTCGGCGGGATCGCCAAATAGAAGATGCGGTTCCCGGGAAGTCCGAGTTGCGATTCGATCGTTTCCGCGCGCGAACGAATCGTCTGATACGTGGCGGGATCATCCACCTCGCCGGATGAATAGAACAGACGCCGCTCGAATGCGTCCCATTTGGCCGGATCAAGGGCCTGCCGCGAGTGCGTCTGAATCCCTTCACGCGCCATGGCGCGAAACCCCGCATCGTCCAGCACGGTCCGCCCCACGCCCAACACCGCGAACTCCTGCGGGAGCACGCCGTCGAGTAACAGGTTATAGAGCGCGGGGATCAGCTTGCGCCGCGCAAGGTCTCCCGATCCCCCGAAGATCACCAGCGTGCAGGGTTGCGCGGTCGGTCCTCGTTTGGTGTCAGCCGCCGCTTCGTTCATGACCGCCGTGTCCGACATGACTCCCTCCCCTTCCTACCGACGCGCCGACGTGACCGCGTGCCCGCCGAACGCATTGCGCAGCGCCGCCAACAGTTTCTCCGCGAACGACTCCTCCTGCCGCGAGCGAAACCGCGTAAAGATCGCCGCGGTCAACGTGGGCACCGGGACGTTCTTCTCCAACGCGTCCGCGATCATCCAGCGTCCTTCGCCCGAATCCGCCACATGCCCCTTGAGCCGCTCCAATTTCGGATCACCGGCCAGCGCGCCCGCCGTCAGCTCCAAGAGCCACGACCGCACCACGCTGCCGTGCATCCACAAGTCGGCGATGCGCGCCAGATCCAGACGATACTCGCTCTTGGAAAGCAACTCAAATCCCTCTGCGTACGCCTGCATCAGGCCGTATTCGATCCCGTTGTGCACCATCTTCACGTAGTGGCCGGCTCCCGGCCCGCCCACATGCATCCACCCGTTCTCCGGTGCGAGCGTGGTCATGATTGGCGCGAGCCGACTCACCACGTCGTCCGCGCCGCCGATCATGAGACAGTACCCCAGCTTCAGCCCCCACACGCCCCCGCTGGTGCCCGCGTCCACGTAGTGGATGCCGCGGGGCTTCAGCGCCTCGGCGCGCCGCACGTCGTCGTGAAAGTGGGTGTTGCCGCCGTCGATCACGGTATCACCCGCGCTCAGACGCGCCGCCACGTCGCGCACGGTATCCTCCGTCGGCGCTCCCGCCGGAACCATGATCCAGACCACCCGCGGCGCCGGAAGTTTCGCGACCAACTCGTCGAGCGAGGCCGCAGCCGCACACCCGGACCGCACCGCGTCGGCGACTTTATCGGCGTCGCGATCGAACGCCACCACTCGGTGCCCGCCCTGAGCCAGCCGGGTCACCATGTTCAAGCCCATTTTCCCGAGCCCCACGAATCCGACGTCCATCCCAAATCCTTTCCGCCGTCTCCATTGGACGGAACCGGTTCCTCAAGCCTCCTCGCCGCTTACCGGACAACCGAAGGTGACGCGGATTCCCGCGCCGGAGGGCGCGTGACCTGAGGGAGTGCAGGTACTCGGCCAACCCAGGCCCTCCGCGGCGCTCGTGCGCTTGACGCGTCCAAACCATGTCCCCCCAGCGACCTTCCGCGGTCGTGGCGAACCCGAGAGTCGCCGGATCGTGTGTAGTGAGATTCGAGCCTTCAGCGTCCCTGCCCGCGTCTCGCGATGCGCCTATAGTATACAGCGATCAACGAGAGTCAAGCCGTTTGCCTCGTCCGATTTTCGATTGACCCCGTATCGGGGCATCCGCTTGGTCGTCGTTACTGGCCGTGATCGGCTGATCTGCTATGCTTGACGCTTGCGCGCGTTCACGAACATCCATTGCAGGCGATATCGGCCAAGGAAGGGCTGTGATGAAGTGTCCGTACTGTACAACCTCGAATCGGGATGTCCGGCGATTCTGTTCCCGGTGTGGCGTCATCTTGGGTTGGGCCTGCCCCCGGTGCACGTTCTTCAACCACCGGATCGAACAACACTGCGGAGGCTGCGGCGTGCCGCAGACAGGAGGCGGGGCATCCCGCGCGCCCGCTGAGGCGTCGGACGAGCCCGTGGCCTCGCAACCCACCGGCCGCAAGGCCGTCATCAAAGAAGAGATCCAGCAGTTTCTCAAGGAGCAGGCGGAAGCGGACAGCCAAAACCAACGCCAGGCGCCCGTATCGCAAGATGACATCGACACACTCTTTCGGCGGTAACGGCTGAGTGGAACTCCGTGCCGCTTAATCGCGTTCTTCAGGCCAAACTCGGCCAGATTCTCGTGGACCAAGGCCGGCTCACGCCGGAACAATTGGCCGCGGCAATCGAGCACCAACGAGGCAAAGAACCTGGCAAGCAGCTCGGCACTATTTTCGTCGAGCTGGGATTCGCGAACGAGGTCGACGTCGCGCAGGCGGTGGGACTGCAGTTTAATCTGCCGGCCGTGGATCTCACGGTGATCACGGTCTCCGAGGACGTGCTCCGGATCATCCCGGAGCCGCTCGCGCGCAAGTTGTGCGTGGTCCCGATTTTTTTGGTCGACAAAGAGCTGACGGTCGCCCTTGCGGACCCCACGGAGATCGATATCATCGATTTTCTCGCTCGAGAGACCCGCTGCGTGATCCAGCCCGTACTGGCGCCGCGCCGCCAAATCATTTCGGCGCACGACCGCTTCTACACCGCGGAAACCACGCTGCAATCGCTGGACACGGAAGCGCTCCAGCGGTTTGACGTGGACCACGGCGGTCCCGGCGAAGTCGAGCGACTCAGAGCGGTCGGCAAAGAAATTCCGATTGTGAAAATCGTGGATCAGATTTTCGCCCGCGCGGTGGCCGAGGGCGCCAGCGACATCCACATCGAGCCCGGCGACACCAAGCTCCAGGTTCGCTTCCGCGTCGACGGGATGCTGCGCGAAGTGACCTCGTTTTCAACCCTTCTGTGCGCCGCCATCACGTCGCGGATCAAAATCCTGTCCGAGCTCGATATCGCCGAGCGCCGGAAGCCGCAGGACGGACGAATCCAGCTCTCGACGCACAACCTCGATCTGCGCGTGTCCACGCTGCCGATGCGCCACGGGGAAAAGATCGTGATCCGTATTTTGGATCGAGCCAACGTTCTCATCGGCTTGAAGGATTTGGGACTGACGCCCAGCAACCTGGAACGTCTTAATCACCTGATCCATCAACCCTACGGCATCGTCCTCGTCACCGGTCCGACCGGCAGCGGGAAGAGCACCACCCTCTATGCGGCCCTGAACGCGATCAAAACCCCCGAAGTGAACATCGTCACGGTAGAAGATCCCGTCGAGTACCAGATCCCCGGCATCAACCAGGTCCAAGTCAACGCAAAGCGCGAGTTGACGTTTGCCAGCGTGTTGCGCTCGGTGTTGCGGCAGGACCCTGATATCATCATGGTGGGTGAAATCCGCGACCCGGAGACCGGGGCCATGGCCACCGAGGCGGCGCTCACCGGGCATCTCGTCTTTTCGACACTCCACACCAACGACGCCGGAGGGGCCGTGACCCGGTTGATTGAAATGGGCATCGAGCCGTTTCTGCTCGCGCCCTCGATCCTCGGCGTGGTCGCGCAGCGGTTGGTCCGCAAGGTGTGTCCACAGTGCCGCGAGCTGTACGAACCCCGGCCCGCGGAACTGGACCGACTCGGCCTGGACGGACTGCAGGGCGATCTACGCTTCGCCCGCGCGAAAGGATGCACGCATTGCCAGCACCGCGGGTACCGCGGCCGGACGGCCATTCACGAAATTCTGATTATCGACGAAACCATGCGGCAGATGATCAGCGAAAAAGTTTCCCAGGCCACGCTCACGGACTACGCGGCGCAACAAGGTTTCGTCGACATGCGCATCGATGGCCTCAAGAAGATGGTTGCCGGACTCACCACCGTGGAGGAAGTCCTCCGCGTCAGCAAAGGATAGGAGCCATGGGACAGACGCCGACTAAAATATTGGTTGTGGACGACTCCAGCTTCATGCGAACGTCGCTGAAGGCCATCCTGGAGAAGCTGGGCTACGCCGTGGTAGGCATGGCTGAAAACGGCGTCGAGGCAGTCGCGAAGTTTCGCGACCTCAAACCCGACATCGTCACGCTCGACATCATCATGCCCCAGATGGGGGGACTCCAAGGGCTCAAACTGCTCAAGTCGGTCGACCCCAACGTGGTGGTCGTGATGGTGTCGTCGATGGCCGACCGCGAGTCGGTTACGGAGTGCGTGAAGGCCGGCGCCGCGCACTACCTCCTCAAACCCTTCGATCAGACCAAGGTCGCCGAGGTCATGAAGCAGGTGACGGACGCGCGCGCCGCGTAGCCGCCGTCCACTCGCCCGTCACCGCGTCCATTCGAACCATCGCCGCAGGATCCGCTGTTTCTGGTCGGTAAACGTCGACTTCCTCCACACGTTCGCCGCTCGCTTGAGCACCTCGGACTGCGTGGGGTAGGAGTGGATCGTGCCCGCGATCGCGGAAAGCCCCAGCCCGTTACGCATGGCGACCGTCGCCTCGCTGAGGAGATCACCCGCCCGCGCCGAGACGATGGTTACGCCCAGAATCGCGTCGGTCCCCTTTTTGACGCGCACGCGCGCGAATCCCTCGTCCTCGCCGTCCAGAATCGCGCGGTCGATCTCGTTTAGCTTAAACGCATATGTTTCGTACGCGATCCCCGCGGCCCGCGCCTCACTGTCCGTCATACCCACGTGCGCCACTTCCGGCTCCGTGTACGTCACCCGTGGAATCACCAGTGAACTGGCGCGGGCCAGGCCCAGTCCGAACGGATGCGGGAACAGGGCGTTTTGTATCACGATCTGCGCATGGGCGTCGGCCACGTGCGTAAACTGATACCGCGAACACACGTCGCCCGCGGCGAAGATTCGTGCGTTCGTGGTTTGGAGATGATCGTCGACGGTCACCCCCGAGGATTTGTCGTACCCGACATTCACGGCGTCCAGTCCGAGATGCTCGACATTCGGTGTGCGACCGACCGCGACCAAAAGATCATCGACCACCGATTCGTGCGTGGCTCCGTTTATCTCGTACACCACGACCTTCTCTTGACCTCGCCGCTCCACGCGTCGCACCTGCGATCCGAGCGCGAACGTCACGCCGTCCCGCGCCATCCGCGCGTGGACGACCGCCGCCGCGTCCGCGTCCTCCCGATCGAGGATGCGCTCCAGCCGATCGAAGAGATGCACGCGGCTGCCGAAGCGGGCAAACGTTTGCGCCATCTCGCATCCAATCGGTCCCGCGCCGATCACGGCCATTCGACGCGGCAAGTCCGTGATGGAAAAAATCGTCTGGTTCGTCAGATACCCCGCTTCCGCCAAGCCCGGAATCAACGGCACGGTCGGCCGCGCGCCGGTGCAAATGACGGCCTTCACGAATTCCAGCCGCGTTCCGGCCACCTCCGCGACTCCGGGTCCCGCGAATCGGCCGTCGCCGATGAAGACATCCACGCCCAGCTTCGCGAACCGGCGCGCCGAATCATTCGGGCTGATTCGCGCGCGCAGTCGCCGCATCCGCGCCATCGCGATCCCGAAATCGTGCGTGGTCCCATCGAGGCCGCCCACTCCGAACTCCGCGCTCCGGCGAACCGCCGACCACGCGCGCGCGGCGGCGATCAGCGCCTTGGACGGCACGCAGCCGACGTTCAGGCAGTCCCCGCCCATAAGGTGGCGCTCGATCAACGCGACCGTGGCGCCCAACCCCGCCGCGATCGCGGCGGTCACCAACCCCGCGGTCCCGGCACCGATCACCACCAGGTTGTATCGGCCGGTGGGCGTGGGGTTGACCCAACCCGGAGGGTGGACGTTGTCCACCAACCGCCGGTTGTGATCATCGTCGGGCAGGACCATCGGAGGTTGTTTCTCGCTCGTCATCACTTCGCCCGCTTGAACACGATGTCGCCGTAATACGCGGTGGCGGTCTCGCCCGTGTTGTCCGTGTCCGTCATGATCGCCACGCCGTTGACCTTGGGCGGTTCTCCGCCGAACGCCCTTCGGTAGTCGTCATAAAGGTTTCGCTCTTCATCCATCCACCGTCCGATATTCCCCGCGCCTGATTCCACCACGATCATTCGTACGAAGTCCGTATACGCGTTGGGCGCCACGGTTCCGACCGGTGCGGCGCGGTCCCAGATGTAGTTGATGGCGGCGATCGGGATCTCGCCGAACAACAAGCGTCCGGCCTGGTACTTGGCCTTGCGGGACCATCGCACCTTGTCGGCCTCGTAGGCGAACGTGATGTACAAGCGCGCCGCGTAATCGTCGCCCTGCTTTTTCGTGAGGTCACCCCCGGCGATCACGTTGCTGACCTTCCACCGCCACGCGACAACCGGATACTCCTTGAGATCGATCGACACCTCCCGGGTCAGGCCCGAGGCGCCCGCCCGACTCTCGGCCCGCACCACGACTGTCTCCCCGTCTCGCACCGTGGTGTAGTCGGTAATTTTCGGGATCTTCTTAAACGTCAGCGGTTTCCATCCCGGCGCCGGAGTCCCGCCCTCGGTCGCGGATGCAAACGCTCCGACGACAATCGAGTCTGCCGATTCAGCGCCAACCACCGCGACACGGAACATCGGGATCAATACGACCACCGCGAGCGCGACCCGCCACGCGTGTCGCGTCATGGCGACAACCGGCCGCGCCAACGGTGGTACGCGACCGGAACCAACGCCAACAACCCCAATAAAACGAACGCACTCACCACCTCGGGGGACGCGACGTCTTTGAGCGAGTCGATTTTCCCCAGTTGACTCCCCGCGTTGGCATACACGATGCTCGCGGGAATGATCCCGATGGCGGTCGCCGTGGCGTACGTCGGCAACGGTATACGCGTCAGCCCCGACGCGAGGTTGACCAGGAAAAACGGAAACAACGGAATCAACCGCAGCGTCAGCAAATAGTTGAATGCGTTCCGACCGAACCCGCGGTGGATCGTTTCCAATCTCGCGCCGAATCGGCGCTCCACCGCGTCCCGGAACAGATAGCGCGCAACCAAGAACGCGAGCACCGCGCCCGAGGTCGCACCGACGTTCACATACAGCGTGCCCAGCGCCGTCCCGAACAAGAACCCGCCGGTGAGCGTGAAAATCACCGCCCCGGGGAGTGACAACGCGGTCTGCACGCAATACGCGACGATAAAAATGATGACCGATGCGGCGTAATGCGAATCGGTGTACGCCCGCAACAAGTCCTTGTTGGCCTTAAGCGACGCGAGCGTCAGATATCGCCCCAGATCAAACCCGATGAACGCCGCCACCGCGCAGACCGCGGCCGCGACAAGCACGATCTTCCCGATCGGCAGACGAGTCTCGACCCCGCCGGGACGGGAGCCGCGGTTGGGTTCGTCCTGATGTGACGGCGGAGCTATGACCGCCTCCCGGTGACGCCACCCGATCCGTGACGAACGGCGTTGATCTCGGTCCACGCGCGAAGCACCTCGGCCACGGTCCACGCCTGGGCGATGCACCCACGCGGTTCAAACGCCGGATCGCCGTCGAAGATTTCGCTCAAACTGCCGACCCCCGCGGCGGACAGATGGTGAGCCATCGGCTCCAGCAACGATCTCGCGGCCCCGGGATCGCGATGCACCCGCAGATGCGCCAGGGCGAACGGCCCCACCAGCCAACCCCACACCGTCCCTTGATGGTACGCCGCGTCGCGAGCGTTGACGTCGCCCTGATACCTTCCGATGTATCGGGGATCATCGGGAGCCACACTCCTTAATCCGTGCGACGTGAGCAGCTTTCGGCCGCACACGTCGACGACCCCGCGCTGTTGCTCCTTGGTGAGAGGGCTCTCGGGCAACGAGACCGCGAACACCTGATTGGGACGAACCGACGCGTCGCGGCCATCAGGGCCGTCCAACACGTCATAACAACAGCCGCTATCGGAGTTCCAGAACCGCGAGAATCCGGCCCGCGTCCGTTCGGCCATTTCGGCATAGACTCGCGGGTCGCGACGCAGCCGACGCGCGAACGCAGCCATCGTACGGAGGGCGTTGTACCACAAGGCGTTGACCTCCACTGGCTTACCAATGCGGGGCGTGATGACGCGGTCGCCGACCTTCGCGTCCATCCACGTGAGCTGCGCGCCCGGCTCCCCCGCGGCGAGCAACCCGTCAGCGGCGGCCATGCCGATCCCGTACCGCGTCCCTTTCGTGTACCACCATACGATGTCTTCCGCGACCGGGAACAGGGCGCCCAGCGTGGCGTCGTCGCGGGTGGCGGCGTGATAGGCACGTATGGCTTCGATGTACCACAATGCCGCGTCCACCGCGTTGTAGTCAGCCCCCCCGCCCGCGTCGTCGAAACGATTGGGCAGCAAGCCTTGGTCGATATGGCGCGCGAACGTTGTCAGGACCGCGCGCGCGACGTCGGGGCGGCCGGTCACGAGCGTCAGTCCCGGCAACGCGATCATGGTGTCGCGTCCCCAGTCGCCGAACCAGGGATACCCGGCGATCACGCTGCGACCGTCGGGGTCACCGCGTGTCGCGCGTCGGACAATGAACTGATCCGCGGCAAGCGTCAACCGCGCGATCCAATCGGGAACCGGCTCGGCGCCGCGGGGCTTGACTGCCCGTCGGCACTCTTGCACCGTTCGTTCATACGCCCGTTGCGCCGCCAACGCCGAACGGGCGTTTGACCGCGGCCTCGGTTCGGCACTGGCCGTAATGGTGAGTGCCTCGCCGTGGTCGAGTGTCGCGCGGAACGTGGCCGCGTGCAAGTGGTCGTCGCGATGATCGAGCCCGCGTAGGCGTTCGGCCGAGAGGTCGAATCCCACATGCCATGTGTGGGCCGGCTCCACGGACGCACCCCGCGCCGCGATGACGATCGGCCTCGCGCCGTGGTACGGCGTGACCCGAACCCCGTGCGCCACGCTCTCCACGCGCATGGTCCACTCATTTCCACGCGTCGTCCCGTGGTCTTGCCGAGCGTTGACAAGGGCTTTGATGGTCAGCGCCACCGGTACGGACCCGCGCGCCAGGTCATACCGCACGTACGTGGTGTTGGCGCCGTGCTGCATCCACACGCGCTTCTCGATAATCGCGTCCGCGCACGCGAACCGCCACGTGGGAATAGCGCCTTCGAGCGTGAAGCGTTCGATGTATCGGTATCCGTGCGGCTCGACCGTCCCGTCGCCCCAGCGGTTCGCAAACAACGGATAGTCGATGCCGTCGTACACAGCGGTCTCGTCCAACTTGGCCACGAGCAGGGTGCGGCCAAGCGGCGGCGCCAGCGCGGCCATCAGGATCCCGTGGTAGCGCCTGGTCAATAACCCCGCGACGGTTCCGGACGCATACCCGCCGATCCCATTGGTGACGAGCCACTCGCGGGATTCCGAGACGGCGAGATCGCCGCAGAGATCACGACCCAGGTCGATCGTCATGTTCGACGACTTCCCGTTTCCCCGGAACCCCTTCGACGCCATCCCTGCCTCCCCGCGACGCGCATCGACCGAGCCCTCGCTCAATCCATCGTAGCGCCGCCGCACAAGTTCAGGGCCTGGCCCGTCATTCCGTCCGCGACGTCCGATGCCACGTACGCGGCCAGGTCTCCGATCTCGTCGGGCCGCATGAACCGTTTGAGCGGCACCGCAGCTTCGGCTTGGCGGCGGAATTCCGCCTCGCTGATCCCCATCGCGCGCGCGCCGTTGGCGACGCCCTCGTGCGCCATGGCGGTGTCCACCCAACCCGGACAGAGCGCGTTCACCGTAATGCCGCGCGGCGCGAGTTCCAGGGCCAGTGATCGGGTCAGACCGATGACGCCGTGTTTGGACGCGCAGTACGCGGCGTAACCCGGCACCCCGAACCGTCCCAACACCGACGACATGTTGATGACGCGGCCGTGGGCGTGGTCTTTCATGTGCGGAGCAACGGCTTTGGTCACCACATACATTCCGGTCAGATTGGTGGCGATGATTCGGTTCCACAGCGATTCGTCGGGGTCTCGAAGCCCGGTGATGCCCGCCACCCCCGCGTTGTTGACCAGGATGTCGATCCCGCCCCATCGGGCGACGACCTCCGCCACGCCCCGCGTGACCGAGGCGCGGTCCGTCACGTTCATCTCAAGCGCGATCACGCGGGATCCGGAGGCGTCCAACTGCGCCGCCGCGGCGCGCAGCCGGTCCACGTTCCGCGAGGCGATCGCCACCCGTCCCCCTTCCGCGAGGTACGCCCTAGCGATGGCCAACCCGATGCCCGTGCCCCCGCCCGTGACCAGTGCGGTTCGATCAACCAATCGCATACGGAACCCCTCGCGTAGTGTGCGACACCGGGGCACACGTTCGTGCGCCCGCGCATCAGCTTACAGGAAGGCGATGATAGGCGGGTGACGCGGCGAAATCAACGGGCATTCGACGGATTGGGGTGATGACGGAACCGGCCGTCATTCCCGCGGAGACTGGAACCCACGCCCCCGTGGTGACGCGAGGAGCTCTAGCTGTTCGCGGTCTTCCGCGCCGGACCGAGTTGGCCTTGAACCCCGTAGTCCGAGGCGAAGTCGTCGACTTGAATGACCTCGCGGCGCAACGCGGACGCTTCGGACAGCGTGTCGGCCTCTTGCTGCGTGATGACGCCGCGCGCGACCGCGTCGCGCGCGAGCGTCGTCTCGTCGGCTGACCGGAGCGTTCCGGCCTGCGTCGCGGCTCGCAGCGTCTTCTCCACCGCGTCCGCGGCCACGACCTTCTCCAACGCGAGATCCAGTCGCCTCACCGCTTCGGACGGACTCTGCGGGGCGTACACGCCCTCGGTCAGCCGGTCACGCGCAGCGGACGGCTCCAACAACACGCTCGCGGCCTGGTGCGCCAACCGGTCATTGGGGCGCTTGGCGCGTCGCCCCCATGGAAAAATCGTCATGCGGAGGATTCCCGCGGCGACGCGATTGGGGAAATTTTTGATCACCGCGTCCAAGCGGTCCTCGATGGTCCACAGACTCTCCTCGCACGCCCAGCGCACCAACGGCAGGTCCGCTTCGGGCCGGCCCTGGTCTTCGAACCGCTTGAGCGAGGCGGACGCAAGGTACAGATGGCTCAACACGTCGCCCAGGCGCGCGGACAAGGATTCCTTGCGCTTGAGCGCGGCGCCCACCACGATCATCGCCACGTCGGAAGCCAGCGCGAGGCATGCGCTCATGCGCGACACGCGTTGGAAGTATCGTCGGGTCGGGCCGTTGGTCGGCGCGGACGCGAACCGCGCGCCGGTCAGACCATGAAACCATGCCCGCCACGCATTCTTCGCAATGTGAGCGAGGTGGCCGAAGAACGCGCGGTCGAACTCGCGCAGGCCGCGCGCCTGGTCGGCGTCGCTGGCCGCGCGCAGTTCCTTCAACACGTAGGGATGGCACCGAATCGCGCCTTGGCCGAAGATGATCAAGCTGCGCGTCATGATGTTCGCGCCCTCCACCGTGATGCTGATGGGCACCGCCTGATACACGCGCGCCATGAAGTTGCGCGGCCCGAGCACGATCCCCGAGCCGCCGTGCACGTCCATCGCGTCGTTGACCGCACGGCGCATCAGTTCGGTCAAGTGATACTTGATCATCGCCGAGATCACGGAGGGCTTCTCCCCGCGATCCACCGCGCCGAGCGTCATCACGCGCGCCGCGTCCGTGGCGTAGGTCGATCCCGCGATCCGAGCCAGCGCCTCCTCCACGCCCTCGAAGCGGCCGATCGGCGTTTTGAATTGCTTCCGCACCCGCGCATACGCGCCGGTCGATCGCGACGCGAGCTTACACGCGCCGGTGGCCAGCGCGGGCAGCGAAATGGCCCGCCCCGCCGCCAGACATTCCATCAACATGCGCCACCCTTGGCCGATTCGGGCTTGCCCGCCGATGATCGCGTCCATGGGCACGAACACATCCTTGCCCTGGGTCGGACCGTTTTGGAACGGGATATCGATGGGCACGTGGCGACGACCGATGGTGATCCCCGGCGTATTGGTGGGGATCAACGCCACCGTGATGCCCAGGTCCGACTTCTCGCCGATCAGATGGTCGGGGTCGGAGCACTTGAACGCGAGCCCCAACACGCTCGCCACCGGCGCCAGCGTGATGTACCGCTTGTTCCAGTTCAAGCGGACGCCGAGCACGTTCGACTGGCCTTTATACGTGCCCCGGCAAATCACGCCGGTATCGGGCATCGACGCCGCGTCGCTGCCGGACTCGGGCCCGGTCAATGCAAAACAGGGCACCTCTTCCCCGCGCGCCAATCGCGGCAAATAAAAATTCTTCTGCTCTTCGGTCCCATAGTGCAACAACAATTCCGCGGGGCCGAGCGAGTTCGGAACCATCACGGTGACCGCGCCGGTAATGCTTCGGCTGGCGAGCTTCATCACCACGCACGAGTGGGCCAACGCGGAGAATTCCAACCCGCCGTACCGCTTCGGAATGATCATCCCGAAGAATCGTTGCTCCCTGATGAACCGCCACACCTCGGGTGGGAGGTCGCGCCATTCCTCCGTGATGCGCCAATCATCGAGCATGCCGCACAGTTCGTGGACCGGACCGTCCAGGAACGCGCGTTCTTCGGCCGTCAGTTTGGGTTCGGCTTCCGACAACAACCGCGCCCAGTTCGGCTTCCCGCTGAACAGTTCCGCGTCCCACCACACGGTCCCGGCTTCCAACGCCTCGCGCTCGGTTTGAGACATCGAGGGCATGGCCTTGCGGTAGGCACGCAAGATAGACGCACTGATCACTCGCCGTCGAATACCGAACAGGTCCATATCACCGTCCCTTGTGAAATGTCTCGGGCAATTCCCATGCCCGCCTGTACGTCAGGTCGCCGCCATCCCTCCACGCCGTTCGCGTGGAGGGATGCGACCGGAACATCGCCCGGCCGCGTGAATGACGGCACGGCGACAGTATAGCACCGGAACACCCGAGAACCGGGGAGGTCCGAATCACACGGGCCTCTCCCCACCCACACGCCCGGACCAGGAACCCGACGCAGTGCGCCTGCAGATGTCGGCAATTTGTAGTACACTATAGCTACACTTTCACCGAAAGGAATCCATGACCACCGTAGCCAGCGAGACCGTGGGCACCGATATTGCTTCAATGTGCACCAAATGCCGGATCGAACGAGAACACACTGTGACGTCCCGAGTCGGCGAGAAGATTGGGAAAGTTCGCTGTAAAACGTGCGGTAGCACGCACCGCTACATTAAACCGGGGAGCCCGGTCCCGGCGCCGCGTCGCAAAGTCTCGAAAGTGACAACGGAGGAAACCTGGAGCCGCCGCCTGGAGTCCGCGTCGACTAAACAGCGGACCACCTACACCCCGGCCGGCGCGTACCAGATCGACGACGTCATCGACCACAGCCACTTCGGTATCGGCATTGTCACGATGCTGACCGCCAAGGACAAGATGCAAGTCACGTTCAAGGACGGGCCCAAGATCCTCATCATGGGAATGCGGCCGGCGGTCTGACGTTCGCTCACCAAAAAGGACCACGCCTTCGTCACCCCAGGCAGTGCCTCACGCCTGGGGTGACGCTTTTACCCCTCCCGATCGGACGACCGTACCGCCAATCCCTCGCGGTTTGTCGGCGAGACGGACAACCGTTCTCAACTCGTTAACGATCTCTTACCGCGTGACAATCATGGCCTCGTACCCTGCTTCGGCAAATGCACGGGCGCGAGAACGGGCTTCGTCGCGCGACGCGAACGGGCCAAGGCGGACGCGGTGGTAGGTCACGCCGTCCACCGTCACCTGCGTGATGCTCACCCCGTGCGCTTCGAGTTCGAGCGCCTGTTTCAGTCGCACGGCGTTGTCGAGGTCTTGAAAGGCCCCGAATTGAATGTTGAATACGCTATTCCGACCGACCGTCATCGGCGCTTCCGTGACCCGTTTGACGTACCGAAGGTCGCGATCCATCACCTCAACCTTCACGCGCCCCACCCCCTGACCGATGAGACCGATCTGTTTCGCCGCCCCATAGGACAAATCCAGGTGCCGCCCGCGCACAAAGGGTCCGCGGTCCGTGACGGTGACCAGACTGGCTTGCCCCGACTCGGGATTGGTCACTTTTAAGCGCGTCCCGAACGGCAGCGAACGATGCGCCGCCGTGAAGCCGTGCATGTCGTAGCGTTCGCCGGACGCGGTCAGGCGGCCGTGGAACGGTTCGCCGTACCAGGAGGCCACGGCCGTGAAATGCCCGCCCGGCGTGGGGGTAATGGGGCGGCCGCCGCAGGCGGCGAGGAGAGTCATGATCGCGACGAGGACGGCCAGCCGCCGCGTGGGTACGCCGCGGTCCGCGTCGGGATGCGGTCCGACGACCGTTATGCGCGCTCCCACAGGCCGAACACGCCGAACGGCGCGAGGCGTCTCGCCCGCTGTTCGGCGATGGGGAGAAAGTTCACGGCTTCCTCGAAGCTGGTAAAAAGGTGTCGGTCGTTCAGACGGCTCGCCCAGCGCGCCTGAAGGGCGGCGACGTTCTCGTGCTCGGTGTGATACGGCGCGTCGGTCAATCCGCTGTACAATTTCGGGTTCGCCACGTCGTACCCCATGAGCCGCCAACCCTGATCCAGCGTCCCAAGATCCGGGGCATCCGGCCCGAGCAACGGCAACCACTCGGATGCTTCTGGGGCAAGCGAATCCACCGCGAGCGTTACGGCAATCATGCTGTACCGCCGGTCCTGCATCCCTTCTTTGGCCTCCACGTGACGGCGCAGGCGGTCGAAGTCGTTCCACAGCGGCGGCAACGGCCCCGCGTCATCGGGACGCGCCAGATCCGCGAGCGCCGCGCACACCGAGCTCCAAATGTTCTTATCCACCGAGGCGGGTCGTTCCACGCTCTCGCGCAGCAGATACAGGAACGGGCCGTTCTGGGGCCACCAGTTGGCCATGGGCAGCCAATTTTGACGCGCGTCGAACCCCATCACCAGGTGGCGTTGGCCGTCAGACGCGGCAAACGTATTCACTTCCTCACTCAACTTCCGTTCCATGCCTGCTCCTGGTCGTGACCTATGGGTCGGTCTGCGCGAGCCGCGACAGCGCTTCCGCGTATTTCTCGCTCGTCTTGCGGATGACGTCGGCCGGCAACTTGGGAGCCGGAGGTTGATGGTTCCAGCCGATCGAATCCAGGTAATCCCGCACGTACTGCTTGTCGAAGCTCGGCGGCGAACTGCCCGGCTTGTATTGATCTCGAGGCCAGAACCGGGACGAGTCCGGGGTCAGGACCTCGTCGATCAGATACGGCTGATTGGTGGTCGGCTCGAGACCAAACTCCATCTTCGTGTCCGCGATAATGATGCCCAACCGCTCGGCGTGGGCGGCGGCCCGCTGATAGATCGTGAGACTGCACTGCCGGATCACCCGCGCGAGATCCGCGCCGATCAAGGACTCCATGCGCTCGAATGAGATGTTCTCGTCGTGCCCGCCGACCGCCTTGGTCGAGGGCGTGAAGATGGGCTGCGGGAGTCGGTCGGCTTCTTTGAGCCCCGACGGCAGCGGCTGGCCGCACACCGTGCCGCTCGCGCGGTACTCCTTCCACCCCGAACCCGCCAGATAC